>WGCA01000001.1 GCA_015494065.1 Thermodesulfobacteriaceae bacterium
CCTCTTGCTCCCCGGGCTTTGGCAGTTCTTGAAGTACTTGGAACCCCTTCGCTTTAAGAAAGCGGCTTACTAAAAAGGTATCACCCCGCCGGGAGAGTAGCAGGACGATTGTGTGACGATTGGGGCTCATTTTATTCCACCTGAGGGATACCCGACAAAACTCCCTTAAGATGTGTGAGCGGAGCGCCAACTCTGAGGCCCCGGGAAGAAATCTCAAACTCCCTCAGTTCCGGTTGGCAAAAACCAAATCTTTTCTTAAGACAATTAATCACTTTGATAATTTTACCCCGACATTCCGCATAACGCAGCAAAATGATATTATCTGCCAGATTGCTAATACCGATTTCGCTTATTTTTAGAGAGCCGATAAGATTTTCAATTTCATTGATGACAAAAGTAGTGACTCCTTTGGAAGTAAGATAAGCTATCAGATTATAAAAATGGGATCTGAGGTTACTAAATTCCTCCATGGCCAACATGTAGCCTCGCATACTATCAATTAACGACCGCCCTTACCCCTTTTTCTACGTGGTGACGAACCATTTCTAAAAATTCATCGGGATAAAGCTCAAGCGGGTTTATCCTCTCAAAGAGCAAACCATTTTCTAAAGCTTGAGCCAGGGGAATATTGAGCTTCTCACACCTAGCAAGCATCATTTCCAGATATTCTTCAAAGGCATAATAAACGCTGGAAATTCCTTCCTTCACCAGCTGGATAATAAGCTGGGCCGCTATGGTGGATTTTCCCAAACCGGATGGGCCGGTAATAAGGGTTACGGTGCCCGCCTCTATGCCACCTCCCAGCATCTCGTCAAGCTCTTTTATGCCACTGCTAAAGACGCGCCGATCTTTAAGGGTATGGACCGGCTTCTCGATGAGGTGAGGAAAGACCTTGATTCCGGAAGAAGTTATCCGGAAAGAGTGTTCTCCCAAAAGGACGTCAGAGCCTCTGAATTTTAATATCTCTAGGTTTCTAGAGCTTGTGAAATGGGCCTTGGATGGCCTTAAACGGAGGCGTACGATGCCATCCACCGCCATTGAGATGGAAACCAGACTTTTTATTTCCTGAGCGTCTGCCAGAAAAAGGGTGGTGCAATTGTTTGCCAGCAAAAACTTAATGAAGGCGATCAGACGACGCCGGAAAGCATATTCGTTGGCGGAAAGGTCATGAAATACGGTGACCGAATCCAATACTAAACGGTCCGGCCTTTCTTCCTCTACCGCTTGGTATAATTTTTGCCAAAAAGATTCTTCTTCCACCTCCGCCGGATAAAAGACCTCATAATCACCGACGTGATTTAGCTCTGAAGGTTGAGGCGAAAAATCTCGGATCTTGAGGGAACTAAGGTCCCAGCCGAAACCAGAGACATTTTTGCGTAGCTGAGCCGCACTTTCGGCCAGGGTGACATAAAGTCCCTTCTCGTCCTTTTTTATTCCGTCAAGTAACCATTGCAAGGCCAAAATGGTCTTCCCCGTGCCCACGTCTCCTACAATGAGATAGGAAGAACCGCGGAAAAAACCTCCTTTTAAGATAAGATCTAACCCGGCAACCCCCGTGGGAACTCTTTCCATAAAGCCTTTGCTCCTTTCAAAAAATAAACTGCTTCGCCCCTTTTTTATGATTCGGAGTCAAAAATATCTAAAATTTTTCTAAACTTGTATTAAACCTACAGGAATAGAAGAATCATGACAAGAAATTTTTTAAAGACTTCTAGTGATCTCTTTGGCTCTTTACCGTTTTTAGGCGTTCTTAACCCTTTTTCCCTTTTGCCGATAAAGAAAGAAAAATAAAAAGGGGAGGGTAGAGATGGAAAAGAGGTTTAGCGGGAGGGTTGCGGGTGTTTTGGTTTTGGTCCTCTGGGCCGCTGGCCTGGTCTACGCCGGGGTCTGTCAGTCTATCTCCAAGGAAAAGGCCGAAGAAATAGCCCGTTACATTGCCGACGTCATCGTAGCGGGGAGAGGGATTGTCGCAGAACACCAGGATCTCATTAATGACCCGAAAAAAGGAGAAAAGGGCTTCACCCCTGAATACGTAGAAAGACTTATCCGGGAGCGTTTCCGCCAGATGACCGGCAAGGACATCTCCGAACTTGACCCGGAGGCCCGGGCGGTGGTGGAGCAAGTGATTGCCGCCGCCAAAATGAGCGTGCAGATGAACCAGAAGCGTATCAATCAACCGGGTAAAGGTTTCAAAGGTTATATCCCAGCGGTCTTCGGCCGGGAGACCGGCCAAATCCTTAAGGCCCGCTGTAATATTCAGATCAAGCAGACCACCTTTAAATACCGTAACGCTTATAACCAGCCGGACCCTTTTGAACGGCAGGTGCTCAAGAAATTCGAAGACCCTAACTGGCCCAAAGGGAAAGGTTACGGGGCCTTTGTCAACGGCAAATACCGTTATATGCGCCCCATCTACATCAAAAAGGCCTGCCTCAAGTGCCACGGGGAACCCAAAGGGGCCCGGGACATCGCAGGCCGGATCAAGGAAGGCTACAAGGAAGGTGAACTGCGCGGGGCCATCAGCGTGAGTTTTCCAGTCAAGTAGGGGGTGAATGATGTGGGCGAGGCTTTCTCTACGTCACAAATTGATCTTGCCAGTCGTTTGCCTGCTCTTTCTCTCTTCGGTTCTCACTTCTGGCTGGCTTTATCTGAGTATCAAAAAAGAAGGCCAGAAAGAAATTTTGAGCCAGCTGGAGATGTTTAAGAGGCGTCTCTATCAGGAAACCGAAAGCTTCAAGGGCCTTGGCCAATTTATTCTTGGTAATTTAGCCAGCAACACCGACCTTCAGTTCGGGGTGGCGCTAAAAGACCCAGGGATCCTGGCCAACCTGACAGCGCCCCTCCTTAAGACTTTAAAGGAACAAAGGCTCCTTAAGGGAGAACTCGTCTTTTTTGATGAAAAAGGAAACGTCTTTTATGCCACCGGCCAGGAATACCAACACCTTAAATGGCAGACCGGAGATAAAGATTTCACCCCGATCCTCATAGGGAAGAAGCTCGTCTTCCTGCTGACCAAACCGGTGGAATATAACGGGGAGAAGGCCGGCTACGTGGCCCTGCTGTCTAAACCAGAAGATCTTTTTGCCAAAATCAAAAAGGAAGCCCCAAACCTTGAACTAGCCTGGGTGGCGAAAGACGGGGGGCGTATTCTCCTGGGAGGTACACCTGGGACAGAAACCTTCCAGACCATGGTCCAGGACTTAAAAGATTGGTCCGCCCAAATTATGCAAAGGGGCGCCTATCTCGTGGCCTTAAGCCCTCTTAACGAAAAGGCGGCCTATCTCGTGGCCTACGACCAGAAACCCAAGCTGACCGCCTTAAACCGGACTATTTTAAAACTAGTAAGTATCCTGCTCGTGACCTCGCTGGTCACCGTGGCCGTCCTGGTCTTGATTTCCTGGAAGATCTCCCAGCACATCCTGGGGGTGGTAAACGGCATCACCGCGGTTAGCCAAACCCTTGATCTTACACAATCCCTAAAGATAGAGACCCAGGATGAGATAGGCAAATTGATAAAGGCCTTTAACCAATTGGTGGAACGAATCAAGGAACTTATAAACCACAGCAAAGAAGAGACCAATTTAATCAAAGCCACCGCGGCGGAGCTTGAGGGCGCAGGCCACGAACTCGATACGACTTCTCAGACCTTGAAAGAAAAGAGCAAGACCATCGCCGAGACCAGCAAGACCATCTCAACCCAGGTACAGGATGTTTACCGGATGATTGCAGAGATGGAGAAGGCCATCACGGAAATTTCGGCCCATACCAGCAAGGCCGCCGAGGTTTCCCACCACGCCCAGGAAAAGGTAAGTCACGTGCAGGACATCATCCATGAGCTTGGGGCGGCTTCCCGGGAAATCGGGGAAGTGCTTAAGTTTATCAGCCATATTGCGGAACAGACCAATCTTTTGGCCTTAAACGCCACCATTGAGGCGGCCCGGGCCGGCGAGGCGGGCAAGGGTTTTGCCGTGGTGGCCGGAGAGGTAAAGGACCTGGCCCGTCAGACCGCAGAAGCCACCGAGGATATCACCAAAAAGGTTCACGGGATCCAGGAGGCCATAAACAAGGTGGTCTCTTCCATGGAAGAAACCACCAATATTATTGGCGAGATTAACGACGCTTCCAGTACCATCGCGGCGGCGGTTGAGGAACAGACGATTACGGTCAGCGGGATCAACCAGAGCATGGGGCAGGTGGCTGAAAAAACCCAGGAGTTTGACGTGACGGTACCGGACCTTGAGGCTTCCATCAGGCAGGTCTCCAAAAACGTGGAGAAATTGCGGGAAGACAGCCGCAAATTAAAGGCCTGTTCACAAAAGATCGAAGCATTGGTGAGCCATTTCCGTACCTAAACGACTTTGAAGGTGCCGGCCCGACGCTCGTCGCCGGCGCCTTCAAAATAATCATCTACCAGGTGTACCCCTCCAAAGTAGAGGTCTTTTACCGGCCAGAAATTTACGGGGTAGGGAAACTGGCTAAAAATTTCTTGGTCAACACCTGGTTCCACCTGGAGGGTTTGGCCGTCAAAATGAAGCCTTGGAGCGGAAACCGCCTCCTGCGGCGGGAGAAAGAAATAAGCCTGGTTTATCAAGACCTGGAAAATAGCGGACCTGATCCTCTTACTGCCTCCGCTCCCCAGGGCTACCCGGCGCCCGTTTATGAAGGCGATACTTGGCGCCATCATGGAAGAAACCCTTTTGCCCGGAGGGTCCGCAAAAAAACCACGGGGATGAAGGTCGTCTTCCCCCATAATATTGTTTAAGACGATTCCCGTCCCCGGGGCCAAAAAGCCCGAGGCCTCTCCAAAGGTCATGGTAAGGGCGGCTAGGTTGCCTTCCTTGTCCACGGTGCTTATGTGCGTGGTCCCCCGGCTGGCTAAGGGTCTATCAAGGAGTTCAAGGACCCGGAAGGGGTCCTCCCTCACGATTTTTTCTCTCAAATCATGGACTCGGACCAAGGTCTCCGCCAGGGCCAAGAGGTGAGGCGGAGAAAGAAAGGGCCCTCCCTCAAAAAGGTCTTCGAAGAGTTTGAGGGAAAGACAGACCATAGGACCCCCGAAGGAAGGGGGTGGGTTGGTAAAGATTTGCCCCCCTTTGAAGGCAAAATGGAGGGGAGCGCGTTTATAGACTTGATACGAAGAAAGGTCTTCCTTGGTAAGGAGGCCTCCTCCTTCCCGCATTAGACGGGCCAGGCTTTCCGCTATGGAGCCCTCGTAAAAATCTCTAAGGCTTTCGGGGAGGGCCTCCAAAAAATCAGCCAAAGCCGGATTCCTGAGGCGAGTACCTTCTCTGGGCGGAGCCCCTTCGGGACAAAAGATGGCCTTAATTTCGTCGTTTAGCGTGAAAATGGGGGCCAACAGCTTGAAGCAGTAGGCCTGAAAGGCGTCCACCACAAAGCCGTGGCGGGCAAACCTGACGGCCGGGGCCACTACTTCTTTAAGGGGAAGGCGGCCGTTTTCCCGGTGCAATAGGATAAGGCCTTTTAAAGTACCAGGCACCGCCACCGAGGCCAGGCCCACGTGAAAGTCCTGAGAAGAACCAGGAAATTTCACGGTCACCGTGCGAAAATCAAGTTTAGCCGGACGCCCTGTAAGCCCCTTACCCGGAGTATCTACAAAGAAATCATAGACCAGGGGCTTGCCTCGGGCGGGAAATATCGTGGCAAAACCCCCACCGCCAAGACTGGTGAGCGCCGCTTCACACACGCCGGCGGCCAAGGCCGCGGCACAGAGGGCGTCAAAGGCGTTGCCTCCGGCTTCAAAGATTTCAACCGCCGCTTGGGCCGTATAGGTGTTGCCACAGGCCACGGCTCCTTTCACCGCCAAAACCCCTCAAGCACCTCTTTTATGATGGCGGGAAAGGTAGCGCCCTTTTGGAAATGTGCAAGCATCAAAAACGAAACCGGTTTACGTTCGGCAAGGACGGCAAGCCTTCTAAGATAAGTCCAGGTGCCCAATTTTTGCGCCGGGGCCGCAAGGATTTGCCAAAACTCATGGGCCAGAGAGAGAAAACCCAGCTTACGCAGGGTCTTCGGGTCTATCAAGGAACCTTCAAGGCCATGTCTGGCCGCCTGCCATTTTCCGTAAGCTATGGCTTCGTATGGTATACCGGGCGGTGGTTTGCTTTCCGAAAGCCAGAAGGCCAGGGTCTGAATGAGGGCCACGATTACCAGGAGGTCTTCGAAACGACCGGGGACATCACATATCCTCACTTCCACCGTGCCGAATTCGGGCTTAAGCCTGATGTCCCACCAGAGATCACGAAAAGATGAGATAATACCCCGGCTTTTTAAAAAATTGAGCAGGGTTTCGTATTCCTCCCAAGAACCAAAACTTCGGGGGAGCCCCGCCAGGGGAAGCACTTCAAAGAGTTTGGTACGGTAGGAATGAAAGCCCGTCCTTTCCCCTTCATAGAAGGGAGAGGAAGTGCTCAGGGCCAACAAGAGGGGGAGATAGGGGCGTAAAAGGTTGTAAACTTTAAGGGCGGTTTCCTGGTCCGGCATGCCCACGTGAACGTGCAGTCCCTGGGCGATAAACCGGCGCCCTACCAGTTGCAGTTCTTCAAAAATTTTAAGGTAGCGTTTTTTGCGCCAAACCCGTTGTTCTTTGGTCAGAGAAAAGGGGTGAAGACTAAGGGGCAAAAGATAAAGTCCTTTTTGCTGGGCCAAGGCGGCCAGTTCTTTAAGCGCGTTCTCGATAAAAGAGGCCACCTCGTCCAGATTCCGGCAAACCGGGGTCACCAGCTCCAGCATCGATTGATAGGCCTCAGGTTTGACCCAGCACTTAAGCTTTGGGGGCAACGAGGTCAAAAATGCGGGGCCTTTAGGGGTGAGGGCCAGGTTGTGGGCTTCGATAACTTCAAGCTCAAGTTCCACCCCTAAAGTGAAGGGGGCGCTCTTTTTAAAGTCTATTTTTTCGTAAGTGGGTAAGGGCAGTTTTAGCCACCTCAGCTAAAAATTTGGCCCCGATAGGTAAGACGGCTTCGTCAAAATCAAATTTGGGACTGTGGGCCGGAACATTTTCCAGCCCTTGCTTTACGGCCCCGAAACGCACGAAACAGCCCGGTACGTGTTTCAAATAAAAGGCAAAATCTTCTCCCCCAAGGCTTGGGTGCGGTTGCTGCCGCAGGCCCTTTTCCCCCACCACTGCCACCGCGGCTTGTTTGGCTATTTTAGCGGCTTCTGCATCGTTGATCACCGGGGGATACCCTTCTTTTATCTTTACTTCCAGCCGGGCCCGATAAAGGTGGGCCAGCCCTTGGGCCATACGCTTGATGCTTTTGATGATCCGCTCCCTTACTTTAGGATCAGTAGACCTAATGGTGCCTTCTAGGACAGCCTCCTCGGCGATCACGTTGTGGGCCGTACCCGCCTGAAAACGCCCCACTGTGATCACCGAAGGGTGGGCCGGGTTTATCTCCCGAGAAATAATGGTTTGCAGATTCATCACGAGCAAGGCCCCGCAGACCACGGCATCCACCGCCTCGTGCGGCCAGGCCGCGTGTCCCCCTTTACCGGTGATACGGACTTTAAAGGTATCGGTAAAGGCACAGATCAGCCCTTCGTTTACCGCGATCTCACCCACCCGGAAGTGGCGATCAATGTGCCCCCCGAAAATAAAAGAGACCTCTTCCAAAACCCCTTCTTTGATCATGGCTAAGGCCCCGGCCCCCTTTTCTTCCGCCGGCTGGAAAATGAGACGCACCCTGCCTGGAGGGGGATGTTTTTTTAAAAGATAGGCGGCTCCGAGCAACATGGCCACGTGGCCGTCGTGTCCGCAGGCATGCATAACCCCCGGGATGCGGGAAGCAAAAGGAAGCCCCGTCTCTTCGGATAAAGGCAGGGCGTCCATGTCCGCCCGCAAGGCCACGAGGGGGCCATCCTGGCCTAACTCCGCCACCACCCCGGTCTTGGCCAACCCTGTTTGATAGGGAAGCCCTAGCTTTTCGAGTTCTTCGGCGATCAGGGCGCTGGTGCGGTACTCCTGATAAGCCAATTCAGGATGGGCGTGCAGGCGCCGTCTGATGTCAACTAACCATTGGTAGAATTCCTTTTCCGTCACGAAGTCAAGATTGTACCGCAATCTAGGGAAAGGGAAAACTTTTACGGATGGGCAAGGAGTTTTGGGTAGTTGCGTCTTAATAAACCTAAAAATTAAATAATTTTTAGGTCTAAATTTTCAAAGACCTTAAGCACAAAAATTTGATTTCTATTTGTCCCAGTAAATTCCTCAAAAATATTGATTTAGCCCTCTTTTTTAGGTTTGCTTCCTTCCAGGGAATTTAGTAAGGCCTAACCCAAATCGTGTTATATTTTGCGGGAGGGGCTGGTAAATGAAAAAGGTTCTAATTGTAGAGGATGAGGGAAGCGTTCTCGAAATTTTAACAGAATTCTTCGGTTTACTGGGTTTTTCTGTTCGAGAGGCCCGGGACGGAGAAGAGGCCCTTTTAGCCCTCCAAGAAGGACCATATACTCTCTTTGTTTTGGATGTTAGACTACCCAAGATGGACGGTTTCACGCTGGCGGAAAAAATAAGGGAAAAGGAGCCCAAAACTCCGATTATTTTTCTAACCGGACTGATCAATGAAGGGACCCGTGAACGGGCTCAAAAGATTCCGCACGCTTATTATTTGCGCAAACCTGTCACCTTTGAAGAATTGCAAAAAACTTTAACGACGGTAGGAGTCTTTGGATGAGGAAATATATTTGGCCCTGGCTAGTATTTTTCCTCTGGAACACCCCGGTTTGGGGGGCTGATTTTTCTCCCCTGATCTCAGCCTTGGCAGCCCGGGGCTACGATGAGGCTTATTTAAAGCAACTTTTTTCCCGCCAAGAAGTAAGATTCTTGCCGGAAATTATGCCCAAGAAGCTCTTGCACGACGAATACAAACTAAATTACGCCCAATTTTTACGGCCTGAACGCCTAAAAAGGGCCCAAGAATTTCTTGATAAGCACCAAGGTCTTCTCACCGCCCTGCAAGACAGGTTCGGGGTGCCCAAAGAGGTCCTGGTGGCCATGTTTTTGGTAGAAACTGACCTAGGGCGTTATCCTGGCCGTTACCGCACTTTTAACGTGTTAGCGAGCATGGCCCTCTCGAGCAACTGGGAACAGGTAAGGTCTTATCTACCAGCAGGCCTTTCGGCCGAGGAGGAGACCCGGCTTAGGGCCTTTATGGCGCGCCGGGCCAAATGGGCCCTTAAGGAACTGGCGGCACTCCTCACCTATTGCCGTAATAATGGTCTGGATCCTTTGGCTATCAAGGGATCCATCTTTGGGGCCTTTGGCCTGCCCCAATTCGTCCCTTCAAGCGTATTACATTACGGCTATGATTGGGACGGAGACGGCAAAGTAGACTTATTTTCCTTGGAAGACGCCCTGGCCAGTATGGCCAATTATTTGGCCGCTCACGGCTGGCAGAAGGCGGTAGACCAAGAGGCCAAGCTCAGGGTTATTAAGACCTATAACCACAGCCAACCTTACGCGGAAACCGTCCTCAGGATAGCGGAAAGGCTTAGTAGTGCCGGCGGATAAAGGAGAACTTGGGGCCCGCATAAAAAAACTGGCCACCGCTCTGGCGCAGGCCGGGCTTGACGCCGCTCTTATCCGGTTTCCGCTTCATATCTTTTATTTCACCGGGGCTTTTGTAGATGGGCATCTGGTAATTACCGACCGGGCCGAGGCCTTTCTGCTGGTTTACCGTACCCTGGGACGGCCGGAAAAAAGCCCCGTAGCCGAAGAGATCCCCTTCCGTTCTCTAAGGAAATTGCCTGCTTTTTTAAAAGACCTCGGGCTTAATGAACTGGGCCTGGAAGAGGAAAGGCTTCCGCACGCCCTTTTCAAAAGATACCAGCAGCTCCTTACGGATTTTTCCTTGGCAGACGTAAGCCCACTGGTGCGACAAATCCGCAGCGTAAAAAGCCCTTACGAAATCTCCTGCCTTAAACAAGCGGCCCGGCTCCTGGCCGAAGCCCTGGCGGCCTTTCTCCCCCAGCTAAAACCCGGGCTCTCTGAGTTAGAGGCCGCCGGCCTCCTGGAGGTGGAACTGCGCAGGCGGGGGCACCCGGGCTTTACCCGGACGTCAGGTTTTGGCCAGGAACTCGCTTACGGGCACCTGCTTACGGGAAAAGAGGCCACCGTGCCTGCTTATACCACCACCGGTCAGGGGGGACTTGGGGTCTGGGGTTTCCCTCAGGGGCCTTCCGAGAAAAAGATCGGCCTTAACGAGCCCATTCTTATCGATTACGCGGGCTGGTTTGAGGGATACCTGGTGGACCAGAGCCGCGTCTTTTATTTCGGCCAATTGCCCCCCAAGGCCCATGAGATTTACGAAAAGATAGATTTCATCCTGCAAGAGATAGAAAAAATGTTGCGGCCCGGGACCTCAGGGGCAGAAATTTACCAGAAGGCCTTGTCTTTGGCGACCGAAGCCGGTCTTTCCCCGTATTTTATGGCTCACGGTCCGGAAAAGGTACCCTTTGTCGGACACGGAGTAGGTCTTGAAATTGACGAGTGGCCCCCTATCGCTCAGGTGGATGTTCCCCTAAAAGAGGGAATGGTCATCGCCCTAGAACCCAAGTGTCACGTCCCGGGGCTTGGGGTTATCGGGGTGGAGGACACTTACCTGATCACTTCCTCGGGCCCGGAGAGGCTTACCATCTTCCCTCGGGAGCTTCAAAGACTAAATTTTTAGTTGACCTAACCCGACTTTTAACCTAAGAAACTGTAAAGGTCTTTATTTTAAAAGCATTCGAACATTTCACTAAGGAGGTAGTCTATGAATAAGGCGGAATTGGTAAACAAAATGGCTGAAATCGCGGATCTCCCCAAAGTTACCGCAGAAAAAGCCCTCAACGCCTTTATGGAAGCCGTAACCGAGGCCTTGAAGGCTGGGGACAAGGTGACTTTGGTAGGTTTTGGAACCTTCATGGTGGTAGAAAGGGCGGAGAGAATGGGGCGTAACCCGCGTACCGGGGAGCAGATAAAAATTCCGGCCCGGAAGGTGGTCAAATTCAAGCCGGGAAGCAAATTGGAAGAGGCTATCAGTTAAAAAACAGAGGGGCTTTAGCCCCTCCTTTCCATTTTTACCCCTGCAAGGGCAAACAGTTTTTTAGCCAGGTCCAGTAAAAAGATCTTCTGTTCCGGTGTGGCCGGACTAATACAATCACAGCGTACTCGGTTAAAATTGCGTACCAAAAACTCAAAACTGATAAAGTCTTCCCCTATTTCGATGGCAAAATAGTGAGGCCCGCAGCTTTCTTTATGGGCCTTTTGTACAGGGGCCAAATATCTTTCAGGGATTTTGACCCAGAAAAGGCCCCCCACTGCCGAGGGTTGGGTTTCCCGCTGTAAGACCTCTTCCAACTTTCTGACTTCTTCTTTGGTCAATTTGTCCACGGTAAATTGCATTATTTAACCCCTTCCCGGCTTTGAAACGGGCCTACCGTGATTTTCTCTTTACGCCCGTCTCTTAAGATTTCGAGTCTTATCTTATCTTCCGGCTTCTTGGAATAGAGGGCCAGTTTGAGGTCAGTGACGGACTCGATGAGCTTGCCGTCTGCTTTAAGGATCAAATCCCCTTCTTTAAGACCGGCCTTGGCTGCCGGACGACCGGGCAAGACCTTTCTTATTACCAACCCTTTTGGGGTTTCTTCTACCAAAACGCCCAGTCTGGCGGTAAAGGGTGGGGCTTCAGGGGCTGGGAAAAGGACGTAGTCTGCCATGGCCGGACTAAGATTCTGGCCAGGGCTAAGCAATACGATTACGTAATCCCGGAAACCGCGCCGCGCCAGGCGGGACGGGATGCCGTATCCGTAGGCCACGTGGGCGCGCCCCACTATGACCACCATCTGACGTTCCGGGTGTTGGGCCAGGTAACGGGCGATGCTTTCGGCCATCCCTTCGTCCCAGAGGAGTTGAGCCTCGTAAAAGGTCTCAAAATCTTTGATTTCTTTCCGGTTTTCCGGGTGGCTTTCGTAGACTAGACGGAGATAAGCCCGGTAGGCCTGGTTGGACTTGTCAAGCGGAGGCAACAGGGCCCGTTCTTCCGAGCTTAAGGCCTTAAGCCCCCCCTTGGCCACTTTGTCCGTGATTTCAGCCCGAATATTTAGGGCTACCAGCGGGATGCGGTGTTGGCGGGCGTAATCAATAATGGGCTTATAGAGTTTCCAGTTAAACCCCCAACGCTTAAAATATTCACTCTGCCGCAAAAACTCTTCCTCGCTCAGTTTCCCTTCGATATAGGCGTCAAGGACTTTCTGGAAGGGACGCTGGAACATCTCCAGACCGATGGCCAGGCGATGGCCCGCTTCGTTCAACCATTTGATAATTTCAAGCTGGGCCAGGTGTTCTTCGTAACGGTCGTGCTGTTCTCCCAAGAAAATTACCTGGTGCAAGGAGATGGCCCGGGCGATGGTCTCTAAAGGAAAGAGGTTGCTAAGAGAGGTTCCCCTTACGTCTCCCTTGAGCTTGATTTGGATGCCGGCGGTAAAACGTGGCCTCTCCTTTAGAACGATCTTTCCGTTTGCGGTACAGACGTTCTGATAATCACCCAGGTGTATCAGTTTATAAAGGGCCCTTTCCACTTCTTGGGAAGAGGCCCCCCGGGCGTAAGCAATGATTTTGTCAGGACGGCCCGGATTTTCCTGGACCGAGAGGCAAAAGTCCCCCTCCAGCTCAGGAAAAAGGATCTTTACCTTCTCCGGGATGCTATCCAGATAGAGGAGGTCCCGCTGGACTTCGCTGGGAAGCAAGGCTATGGTCTCCAAACGGAAATGCCTTTTTTTAAAAAAGGAAAGAAATGGACGATAAAGGTTGATCTTCCTCTTGGGGGTTAAGACCAGATACCCCCCTTCGGCCCCCAGGAGGCGGGAGATGACCGGGGGAAACTCCGGTTCTGTCAGGTGCCGCGCCACGTCGTAGCCGGGGTCAAGCACGGCCAGCAGGGGTTTGCCCTTAATCTCTACGTCTATCCTGGCCCTGGGCCCTGAAATATAAAGGAGGGTTTCTTTTTCTTCTTGGTCGGAAACGACTTTCAAAGGCAGGGTGAGCTCGTAATAGGGCTCGTTTTGTGTCACTAAAAGGCCCACCATATACTTGTGGTCGCCCACCGGGATGATCCGTTCTCGCTGGAAGGAAAGCCGGGGCAGGCCGGCGCGGTCGATCCACTGGCGGAAGAAGCTTTCAAGCTTGCTGTTACTTACCTTTTCAAAGGATCGTCGTAAATCATCCCAGGAAGCATAGGTAAACAGGTGTTTTTCGTAGAAAAGGCGCAACCCAGCGTTAAAAAGCTCATCCCCCAAACGTTGTCTTAGCATGTGAAAGACCAGGGCCCCTTTGCCGTAACCAATGGCCTGGGCAGCCCGGTTATAACGGAAACGGAATTCCCTTAAAGGGAACTCATTTTCAGGACGGACGTAGCTTTCATAAGTGGTAAGCAGACGGTGACGATAAAGGGCCCCTTCTTTCTTTTTTTCGAAAACGGCGTGATCCGCCAGATAGGTGACCAGCCCCTCACTCCAATTGCCTTTCTCCCACATGGGATAGACCCCACAACCAAACCAGTTGTGAAGCAGTTCGTGGGGTAAAGAAATTTCCCTGATAAAAGGCAGGGGCAGGAGGCGGTTTCCGATAAGGGTAAGGGTCGGGTAGGCAAAGCCCGTCTGGTTGACGTTTTCCACCACGGCAAAACGTTGGTAAGGGTAAGGGCCAAAGAGCTTTTCATAATGGGCAAGCTTTTTCTCTACGGTTTTGAGATAAAGTTGGGCCAGTTTCTTATCCGGCTTTAGTAAATAAACCGCCAAAGTGCGGCCTCTTAACTTTTTTTCGTAATAATGATAGGGGGCAGCGATGAGGGGTGGGGATTCCTGGGGATGGTTAAAAACGAAATGGTACTGGGCAAATTTACGGGTCCTCTTTACTTTGATGACGTCTGCCGGGGCCACCGCCCGAAACCGGCTTGGTACGCGGACACGAAGATCGTAATAGGCTAGGTCTTCTACCGCCGGGAACCAGGTCCCGGTAAGGACGATCGCCCTGCGAGAAATCAAGTTTTCCGCGTTCTTAAAGCGGGCGGCAAAGACGATTTTGAGCTTCTGTTTGGCGGAGGTGGCCAGAATACGGAAGCGGCCGTTTTCGATGGCGGGTTCAATGAGCCGGCCTGAGAGAGAAACCCTTTTAAGGGTCAGACCTTGGGTTTTGATCCACACCACCTTGCGGGGGGGAAGTTCAATTTGGGCCTCTCCGGTGACCAGGTGTTGGGCAGGATTAAACCGGGCGTTAAGGGTTACCCGGGCCATCCTGTTCAGAGTTTCGGGGTCCTTGGCTCCCAAAGCGTTTCCTAAAAGGCCCAACACGAGAAACAAGACCAGAAAAAAAGACATAAGGCCTCCTTTGTTTCCAAACTGCAAACAAAAATAATCTGCTAACAGATTTAGAAAAAGTCTAAAGTTGGCAAGCCGCGGCCCGAGCCACAAAATTTTCCGCCGCTTCCGGAAAGCTGCCCAAGTGAACGTGCACGTAACTGGCAAACAGGTTTTCCTTGACCACCCCGAAGGTTGAAACCCCTTTTCCCCAGGCATCCACCACTTCAAAGCCATGCTGCATGGGTTCTTTTAAGGTGCTGTAACGAAATTCATGCCCCCTCAAGGGGGCGGGGCTCAAAAAATTGGGAACCAGAGGCCGAAGCTTGCGGTACCCAAGGGCCTTTAACCGGTTGGTCATCTCTACCTTGCCTGGTAGCACACCGGAGAGGCGAAAGGCTTTCTCCTCTACCGTGAGCTGCTGATTTAAGAACATAAAGCCACCGCATTCCGCCAGAATTGGTTTGCCTCTCCGGTAGGCCTCTTTTAAGGCCTTAAAAAGGCTTTCCCTCTTGGTCAGCTGGGGGGCAAAAAGCTCCGGATACCCCCCTCCGAAATAATAACCCTGGGCCTCGGGCAAATCCTCTTTAAGGGGAGAAAAAAAGAGGAGGGAGGCGCCGGCCTCCTTGAGCAGGTCTAAATTTTCCTGGTAATAAAAGCAAAAGGCCTCGTCCCGGGCCACTGCGATAGAAGCCTTCGAGGACTTCGGCCGGAGGGGAGGGGGAGGGAAGGCCACCTTGCGGGCCCCGGCCCGAATCTCATCAAGATTTACGTTTTCCGCTACTAAACGCCCCAATTTCTCATAAAAAGAAGAGCTAATTTCTCCTGCCAGAAAAAGGCCCAGGTGCCGCTTGGGCAGTCTCAAATCTTTGAGCCGGGGAAGGAAACCAAGACACTTAAGACCCGTCCAGGAGAAGGCCTCTTCTAACATCCTTTCTTGTCTTGGGCTGGCCACGTTGGTAACCACCACCCCCAGGTAGGACACCGTCGGATCAAAATTTAAAAAGCCCTCCACCTGGGCCGCCAGACTCTGCCCCACGCCTTGGGCGTTTAAGACCAGAAGGACTGGAGCCCTGAATAATTTGGCGATTTGGGCGGTAGAACTAAGGCCTCCTGCCACCCCGTCAAAGAGCCCCATCACCCCCTCAATGACCGCCAAATCTCCCCCGCAGGCCCCTCTGGCAAAACTCCTTACGGTCCCCAAGGTTCCGGTCATCCAGGGGTCAAGGTTGTAACAGGGACTTTTAGCGGCCCGGGCCAAATGGCTGGGGTCGATGTAGTCCGGGCCCACCTTGAAAGGGCGTACCGCTATCCCTTTTTGCCGCAGGGCGGCCAAAATCCCGCAGGCCAAGGTGGTCTTACCACTCCCGCTCCGGGTTGCTCCGATCACCAGGGTGGGAATCTCCATGGCCTTCAAACTAACTTGATCTTCTTTAACGGTCACCTATAGTTTTTCCTCAAAAAGGCATCTGTGGTACAATTAGTTCAAAAATTAATGAAATTAGCCAAAACGCTCAAAAAAGATGAGTAAGACGTTGCACGGAAATTTAAGTGGTCTGAAACCCAGCCAGATAAAGAGGCTTGAGCGCCTTTATCGTCGGCGCGTAAGTCCTAACCAGATCATTTCGCACGAATTGGCCAAAGAGATTTGTGCCCTTTCCCGGGAGTTGAACCGTCAGCTGGGGCTCCTTATTAACCGGCGGGGGGAGATTGAGTTTGTCATAGTGGGAGAACACGGAAGAATAGTGATACCAGCCATTACCCGCTACCGGGAAAGCAGCGGCCGCCTGCGAGGCCTGCGCTGTATCCATACCCATCTCTCCCACGAAGGCCTTGACCAGGACGATCTGTTGGACCTGGCCTTTTTGCGGCTGGACCTGATGGGCGCCCAAATGGTAAAGGAGGACGGTTTCCCCGGAAAGCTATATCTGGCCCACTTATTACCCACCGGGGAAAACGGCAACCACTACGCCTACCTGGCTCCGGCCTTTCCCTGGGAGCTTAAAGAAAATTTCCAGGAACTCATCAATTCTCTGGAGAGCGAGCTTGAAAGGAGACGTCCGGCCAAAGAAGTTGGGGACCGGCAGGACCGGGCCATTTTGATCAGCGTGACCACCCGGGCCAAGCACGAGGCCGAAGAAAGTCTTGCCGAACTTAAAGAACTGGCCCGGAGCGCCGGGGTCACCGTCCTGGATACCATAATCCAGCGCCGGGCCAAAATAGACCCCCGCTATCTGATGGGGAAAGGAAAGCTTTCGGAACTCATCATCAAGGCCATGCAACTTTCGGCCAACCTCCTCATCTTTGACCAGGAACTTACCCCGTCCCAGATGCGTTCTATTACTGAGGTTACGGAACTTCGGGTCATTGACCGGACTCAGCTCATCCTAGACATTTTCGCCCAGCGGGCCCGTAGCCGCGAGGGTAAAATCCAGGTGGAGATGGCCCAATTGCGCTATCTTTTGCCCAGACTTCGCAGCCGTGACGACGCCTTCTCCCGCCTCACCGGTGGGATCGGTGGTCGTGGTCCGGGAGAAACCAAGCTTGAGGTTGACCGCAGGCGCATCAAAGACCGAATCGCCAGGCTGGAAAGGGAGCTCAAAAGTATTTCTTCCCAACGCAAGCTCCGGCGCAAACGCCGCAAGCGGGAAGGGCTACCGGTGGTGGCCATCGTGGGCTACACCAACGTGGGAAAGACCACCCTGCTAAACCAACTTACTCAAAGTAATCTTCTGGCGGAAAACAAGCTTTTTGCTACGCTTGATCCTGCAAGCAGGCGGGTCAGGCTCCCTGACGGAAGCTTTGCCATCTTTACCGACACCGTAGGTTTTATCAGGGATCTGCCCAAAGACTTGGAACGGGCCTTTCGGGCCACGCTAGAAGAACTCTACGAGGCTAACCTTCTCCTCCACTTGGTCGACGCTTCCAATCCCTATTTTGAGGAACAGATCCTCGCCGTGGAAAAGATCTTTGAAGAAATGGGGCTTTATCAGCCTGTCCTCTTGGTCTTTAACAAAATCGATCTCATCGATCCGCTGGAAGTGGAAATCCTTAAGCGACGCTACCAGGCCGAAGCCATTTCGGCCTTAAACAAAGAAAGCCTGGCCCCGCTTCTTGAACGTATAAGCCAGCTGCTGGCTGTCCGGAATCTTAAAGAGGCCCCACCTCAGGCGGTCTCATCTCTGGAAGAAAGGTGGTAAAAATAAAAAGGCCCCGCTTGAAGCGGGGCCTTTAAAGCTACCCAAACGTTTGGCCTAACCGGCAAAGGCCTTTTCCAGGTTGGGAACCACCTGTTTTTTACGGCTCATGACACCGGCCAGCCACACGGAGTTGCCTTCAGGCTTAACACCCCAGGCCTTTTCCACCACGCTCGGGTCATCGGAGACAATAAGAAGCTCAGTCCCTTCCTTCATAATGTCGGTGAGCATGAAGAAGATGCTGTGGTAACCGCCTTCTTCTTTGATCTTTTTGAGCTCTTCGTAAAGCTGGTCTTTGATGGGCTCAACCAAAGAGAGGTCCACCACTTCCAGCTGGCCGATACCGACCTTGTTCCCGCTCATGTCAAAGTCTTTGTAGTCACGATAGATGAGGTCACGAATCGGGGTGCCCTCAATGGCGCTCTTTACCTTGAACATCTCAAGACCCAGGGCCTTGAGGTCATCAATGCCGGCGATCTTGGCCAAGGCCTCGGCCGCCTTTACGTCCTGATCCGTGCAGGTGGCGGACTTAAAGATAACGGTATCGCTCAGGATGGCACAGCACATAATCCCCGCAATCTCCTTGGGGATCTCCACCCCGTAAAAATCATACATGCCCTTTAACACGGTGCAGGTGCAGCCCACAGGCCAGACCCAGATCTCGATGGGGTTAGGGGTGGTGATGTCACCGAGTTTGTGGTGGTCAACGATGCCGAGGATCTCGCCCTTTTCAAGGTTGTCAAGGCTTTGGGCCTTATCACTGTGGTCTACCAGAAAGATCTTTTGCCCGGTGGCGTCGGTTACGATCTCCGGGGCCTGGAAACCAAACTTTTCTAGGACAAACTTGCTCTCAGGATTTACTTCCCCCTGGGCCACGGGTTTGGCCTCTACGCCGAGCTTGCTCTTAAGATAAGCCAAAGAAATCGCCGCGCAGATGGAATCCGTGTCCGGGTTTTTGTGTCCTACTACAATCGCCGCCATTTTTAACCTCCTTTTGTATTTTGGACTTGGGTCTTTCATAAAGAGGGTATTTGAGACCCGTCTAAAAATAGCCCAGAAAGACGGCCTTTGCCAAGTTTTAAAATGGAAAACTACGGCAAAAAAGCCCCCATTTCTTCCGGCAAAACTTTCCAAAAAGGTATTTTTGAGAGTAAATAAAATTTGGATCTTTTTACTTTGGTAACCTAATGGACTAAGGGAAAATTTAGCCGACAGGCCTGGAGGGTTACAATAATATGCTCAAAGGAGAGGGTCATGAGTGAGAAACTTTTGCGGGAAGATTTTCGGCTGGAGCCGGCCTCTTGTTACGTAGACGCCCGTTGCCCCAGGTATAAAGCTATCGTGCCAGCAGAAATGGACCTCGCCCCCCTTATGCCCTATTTGAACGCTGTGGCCCGGGTGGTCTTTTATGATCCCGAAGAGCCGGTCCTTGTCTT
This sequence comes from Thermodesulfobacteriaceae bacterium, assembly GCA_015494065.1. Classification (GTDB taxonomy): domain Bacteria; phylum Desulfobacterota; class Thermodesulfobacteria; order Thermodesulfobacteriales; family Thermodesulfatatoraceae; genus Thermodesulfatator. Next base: position 18,989 of record WGCA01000001.1, read on the forward strand.
TAAGTTTGACGGACGAAAGGTCGCTGTTAGACGTCACGAAGTGAGGATCTCTGATGTCCCTGACATTGAGGAAGGGCGAAGACTTAGGGAAAGGGTGGTGGCTTATCTAGAAGAAATCTGGACCAAGCGCGCCGAAATCACCCCTCGTCACGAACCCCGCACCTTGCCCCCGGCCTTAAAGATTTATCAGCTTCTGCCTAAGACGAACTGTGGCAAGTGTGGTGAGGCCACCTGTCTGGCCTTTGCGGCCAAACTTTCCACCGCTGAAGCAGAGCTCTCCGCCTGTCGCCCCTTATTTGAAGAGGAAGGCTTTGAGGCGGCCCGAAAAGAGCTCGAAAGGCTGCTCAATCAGTAAAATATGCGCCCCAAGTTTTTATCTTCCCGACTTTGGGCCAATCCGGCGCTTTTAATAGTTTCTTCTTTTGCCTTAACAGACCTGGTAGGGGCCCTTTTGCTCTGGCTTCCCTTCGCGCACCAGCAAAGGTTGTCCCTGATTGATGCCCTTTTTACCTCTACTTCGGCGATATGCGTGACGGGGCTTACGGTGGTCAACACCGCCCAGGTCTTTACCAGGCTGGGCCAGACTGTCATCCTTTTGTTGATCCAGCTCGGCGGCCTGGGGGTCATGACCTTTTCCGTACTCATCTCCCTGGGGCTAAGAAAAACCCTCAACTTTAGAAGCCGTCTCATCGTACAGGAAACCTTCCTCCCTTACCGACTGACCGATCTTTCCACCCTGATTTTTACCATCGTTATCTATACTTTTTTTTCAGAATTTATTTTGGCCTTTTTATTATTTTTCGCGTTTATAATGAATTTTCCCTTGAGAGATGCCTTATTTCATGCAGTTTTTCACGCCATTTCGGCCTTTTGTAACGCGGGCTTTTCCACCTTTCCCGAAGGTCTCATACTTTATCAAAAAAGCTTTTACGTGCCGGTCATAATTATGCTGGGCGTACTTTTGGGGAATACAGGTTTTCCCATTATTTATGAAGCGGTGGAATATTTAAGAAAAGTAAAACACAGGTTTAGCCTCCATTTTAAGTTGACTTTGTTGACCCATTTTCTTTTAATAGTTATTGGTTTTTTGATCTTGGCTTTCTTGGAATGGAACGGGGCCTTGGCACACCTCTCTTATTCGGAACGGATTCTGGCCGCCCTCTTTCACAGCGTAAGTGCCAGGACCGCCGGTTTTAATACCCTGGATTTGACCTCTTTTTCCGAACATGGCCTCTACTTTTTGGTCCTCCTTATGTTTATAGGGGCCTGTCCGGGTTCTACCGGGGGAGGGATTAAGACGACCACGCTGGCGGTGATTTGGGCCTCGGCCCTCAGCCGTATGCGCGGTTATTACCGTACGGTGGCCTTTAAGCGGACCATCCCGGAGGCCCAAGTCCTAAAAGCCATAGTTTTATTGGTGGTAGCGGTTATGGTGATTGTAATTCTCCATTTTGTTTTGACTTTTTCGGTACCCAGCGTTCCCCTCTACCAGGCTCACGGTGAATTCCTGGCCACTTTATTTGAAGCGGTCTCAGCCTTCGGGACGGTGGGGCTTTCCACCGGGCTTACCCCCAAGCTTGACCCTTTGGGTAAGCTGGTGATTATAGTGCTGATGTTTGGGGGCCGGGTGGGATTCCTTTCCCTGGTTTCCCTCCTGACTCAGGTGAAAGAACCCAAGCCTTTCCACTATGCTCCAGAGGAGGTTATGATCGGCTAATGGCACGCTTCCTGGTGATTGGACTGGGCAAATTTGGTTTTTATCTGGCCCGAAAACTAGCGGAAGAAAAGCAAGAAGTTCTGTGCCTGGACAAGGACGAACGGGTGGTGGAAGAGATTAGCCAGTACGTACCGGAAGCCTTGGTAGGGGATGCCACCCGGAAGGAGGTCCTAAAAAATCTCGCCGTTTCCGAAGCAGAAAAAGTGGTGGTGGCTACGGGAGACCTTACCGCAAGCATTTTGATCACCCTTTACCTAAAAGAACTGGGCGCTAAACATATAGTGGCAAAAGCCAGAGACGAAGACCACGCCCGCATCCTTTCCCTGGTGGGCGCCAACCGGGTCATAATTCCCGAAAAGGATTCCGCCCTGAGGGAAGCCCAGCTTTTAGTTACCCCCAATATCATCGATTTTTTGCCCTTGCTACCTGATTTTTCCGTCGCCCAAATTGATCCCCCGCCTGAATTCATAGGCAAGAGTTTTAAAGAACTCCATTTGCGCAGCAAATTTAATGTTTACGTCATTGCCGTCCGTAATAAATTGACCGGTCGCTTTTTATTGCTCCCCCCAGCTGATCACGTAATCGAAAAAGACGAAGAACTGTACCTGTTGGGCCGCAAAGAACACCTTACCCGCCTTTCCGCCAAGGCCTTATAAGGATAGTTAAAATAACAAATTAGTTTGCTTGATTAATTGTGAGGCTAATCTGGGCCTTAAGAGAGAGCTAAAGGGCGCCAACGCTCACATTTTAACCTCAAATCCTTTTTGACAACCAAATTTGAGAGAGTTATGGGTCGGTTGATTAACGCTTTTCAAAAAATCGTAATGGGAGGTGTTTCAAAAATGCGCTTTGGGCGAAGTTGGTTTTTTTTATTTTTGAGTCTGTTTTTGGTCTTATTCTTTACGAATCACCTTATGGCAGGGGAGCCTTCCGTAGCAGAAGCGGCCAAAGAAGCAGTGGCTGCTACGGGCGCCAAGGGGTCGAATATTCCCTGGTGGCTCTGGCCGGTGATCCTCTTCGGTTTCACTTTTATTATCGGTATCATCGCGCCCCTTTCTGGGGTAGGTGGCGGAGTCTTGTTCGTACCTTTATCCACGGCCTTTTTTCCTTTCAGTGTAGACTTCATCCGTGGTGCAGGGCTTATCATGGCTTTAACCAGTGCCCTTTCCGCCACCCCTCAGTTTATTCGTAAAGGTCTGGCCAATATCCGTATCATGGCCCCTCTCGTATGCGTGTCCATGGTCACTTCGATCCTCGGCGGTATCGTCGGTCTTTGGATTACCAACGCCTTTCCGGCGGGGAAATATTACATTACCATCGCCCTGGGCCTGGTCCTGTTATTGATCTTTTTTGTCATGCTAACCTCTAAAAGGGTAGAATTCCCCGAAGTCAAAGAACAGGACGCCTTGTCCCGGGCCCTTGACTTATCCGGTAGCTGGTACGAACCTACCCTGGGAAAGATCTTAGAATACAAAGTAACCAGGTTGCCCATCGGGCTTATCTGTTTTGCGGCGGTGGGTTTCATTGCCGGCATGTTCGGTCTAGGCGCTGGTTGGGCCAACGTCCCGGTGCTCAATCTGATCATGGGGGCCCCGATCAAAGTAGCGGTGGCCACCAGTATGACCATCATTTCCATTAACGACGCCGCGGCAGCGTGGATCTATCTGGCTAAGGGGGCGGTCCTTCCGAAAATCGTGGTCCCATCGGTGCTTGGAATTTCTATCGGGGCCCGGATCGGGGCCAAACTGGCAGTTAAGGCCAAGCCGGCTTTTGTTAAGATCCTGGTCATGGGGATTATGCTTTTGGCCGCAGCCTTAAATATCATCAAAGGCCTTAAGGGGCTCCATATAATTTAAATCTTTGAAAAGGAGGAAAAAATGGCGGAAAAAAACCAAGTCCACGTCGATCCGGCTAATTTGGTTTTCGCCAAAGCCATGGAAATCGTAACTTACATAGGTATTGCAGTAATGATCGTTTTTGGTCTGCTCTATTTATTCGGTCTTTCTTCCTTTGTGGACATGAAGGCTGCCATCGCCCACTGGCACCTGCCTGTAGAAAGATTCTGGCACGAAGTGGTGGGCATTCATATTTCGGGATACGATTGGTTTTTGAAAAATTTGACTAAAATGGATTGTCTTTCCATGTTAGGAATCTGTATTTTGGCCCTGGCTCCTCTGGCCGGTATATTGGCGGCCTGGCCCAAGGTGGGGGCTACGCATAAAGTGCTTGCTCTCCTCTTTTTAATTCTGGTAGTAGAATACCTTTTTGCCATTTTTAAACCCATCATCCTTCCTGGCGTAGGTGGACACTGATCTTATCTTTTCTCTCTTAAAGCCCGGCTTCGGCCGGGCTTTTTATTTTTTAAAGCTCCGAAATTGCGCTAATAAGTTCACAGCGCTGACCGATAAGACTTAAGAGCCATCTTTAGACAAGGAGGATATTCATGATGAAACGGGGGCTTTGGCTGTTTATTTTGGGATTCTGTCTGCTGTTAGGGGGATACGCATGGGCCTCCGGAAAGTTGGAAAGTTCCACGGATAATTTGACCCGCCTCAACCTCTTTGGCCGAATCTTAAACCCTCACAAAAAGGGGGTGCCGGATGCGGAGATAAAGATTTTCGTTGACGGTCAAGAAATCGAACCCCCTACCCACGGACACGCCCCTCACGGAAGCGGCCTCACCACGGAATTCGACGGCAGTTTTCAGGTGGAACTGGACCTTCCCCGGGAAACCATTAAAAACGGTGAAATAAAGCTGCTTATTTTTAAACCAAGCTATAAAAAGGAAACACTGGTTTTAAAACCTGAAGATTTTGCCGTCAAAGACGGAGAATATTACGCCAAGGTAGAAATAATTATCCCGCGTACCAAAGGTCCCGCTTTTTGGATAGCGACGGTGGTCTTTGTCTTAGCTTACGTCTTGATTTCCTTTGAGCTTTTACATCGTACCCTGGCTGCCATGCTTGGGGCTTCCATTATGCTTCTTATTAGCTATACCCTGGGAACCTGGAACCCTGAATATCACATACTTTCTTATGAAAGCGCTATTCACAGTATAGACATGAACGTCATTTTCTTGCTTATGGGTATGATGATTATTGTGGGTATCCTTAAAAATACAGGAGTCTTTCAATGGTGTGCTTATAAATGCTATCAACTGGCCCGTGGAAATGTAATTTTATTGTCAATAATTTTGATGACTTTCACAGCGGTGGCCTCGGCCTTTCTTGATAACGTGACCACCATGCTTCTTTTGACTCCAGTTACTATTGAGATTGCCCTTTCCCTTGGTATAAATCCTCTTTCTTTACTTATCCCTGAAATTTTGGCATCGAATATTGGCGGAACGGCAACTTTAATTGGTGACCCACCAAATATTATGATCGGTTCCTATGCCGGCCTTACCTTTATGGATTTTGTTAAGAACTTGGCCCCTGTTTGTATTATCTCAATGATCGTCCTTTTTATTTACAATAAGTTTGTTTACAACCGCGAATATCATAAGGCCAAAATTGACGATATTCAGGCTTTTATTGAAAAGCTTCGTCAGGAATATCGTATCACCGATGCTTCTCTATTAGGCTTTGGTCTAGTCATTATGGCCGTTGTTATCTTGATGTTTTTACTGCACGGTGTCCTTCATATGGAGGTTTCTATTGCTGCCCTGTTCGGGGCAAGTGTCCTTTTCACTTACGCACTGGTGACTAAGAAAATAGATCTTGTTCATCTAATAGAGAAAGACATTGAATGGCCCACTCTATTATTTTTTATCTTTTTGTTCATCTTGGTGGGTGCAGTGGAAGACGTAGGGTTATTGGATATGATTGCCGACTGGGTCTTTCACCTTTCAGCGGGAAGTCTGGTGACCGCGGTCTGTCTAATTCTTTGGGTCTCCGCTATTATGAGTGCTTTTGTGGATAATATCCCTTTTACCGCCACCATGCTCCCCATCACAGCCTATTTGACGAAGGTGATCCCGGGAGCAGAATCAGGGGTGCTCTGGTGGGCGCTGGCCCTGGGCGCCTGTTTCGGGGGAAACGGGACCATGATCGGGGCCAGTGCCAACGTGGTCACCCTTGGAATCGCCGAAGCCGCAGGGCACCGTATCACTTTCTTTGGTTTCATGAAAGTGGCCTTTATTTATATGATCATTAGCGTGGGTATCGCTAACGCCTGGCTGCTCATTTTCTATTAAAGGAGGAGAAGCATGGGTCAAGCCAAAGATTTCTTGCCCAATATGCAAAAGGTGTTGATCCCTCTGGACAAGTCTGATGCCTCAGAACGGGCCTTAAAATTTGCCGGCTGTCTCTTGGCCCCCATTTCTTGTGATGTGGTAAACGAAATCATCCTTTTACACGTCTTGGGGATATCTTTTATAGAAAAGATGGCCACCAATATAGATTTACGTTTTGCCGCCTTAAAAGAAAGCCCGCTTTTTAAAAGATTGGCCCAGGAATACATCAATAAAGAAATTGCCCCCTTTTTAGAAGAGAGTGAGGCCTTTTTGCGCAAGGCCGGGGTCAAATGCGAAATAAAAAAAGAGATCCTTGAAGGTGATCCTACCAAAGAAATTGTTAATTACGCCCAAAAAAAGGGCGTCCATACCATCATCATGGGGCGTAGGAGGCGATCGGCCATTAAAGAAAGGGTTTTGGGGAGTTGCAGTTACGCGGTTTCCCACCGGCCGGGGCGTCACACAGACTACATCGTAGGTCTGGAAGAAGTCTTTTTGGAAACCTGCCCGGTACCTAAAATCCTGGTGCCTTTTGACGGTTCAGATTATGCCCGTTACGCCCTGCGGGAGGCCACGGGTTTGGCCCTGGCCTTTCCCAAAGGGGTAGTCAAACTTACGATTCTCCACGTGGTGGAAGTTGCTTATGTCAACCAGCTTGAAGCCACCGAAGAAGCCAAAAAAATGCTGGAAGAAGTCAAAAAGGAATTTGTCAAAAACGGTGTTTCTAATTCCATTATCGATACGGAATTACGTTTTGGTGATCCAGCCGAGGAGATCGTAAAAGCCGCGGACGAGGGCAATTATAATATCATCATGATCGGTCGGACCGGAAAATCCGGTTTAAAAGAACTGGTTTTGGGAAGCGTCTCTTCCCGCGTACTGCACCTGGCGGAACGTCAAACCGTGGCCTTGGTCAGCGCCTAGGCCTGGTACCCGTTGGCCACTTTACTGAAGGATCCGTTCCCGTTTTAACTTCGAAAATGGGAACGGATCCTATAAGATGCGACGCCCGCGCCCTCACGCCAAGGATTAAACAATCTTTGTTAAGACCAACGCCTTAAAGCAATTTATCCCTCAAAAATTAAAAAACCCGTTCGAGAACTTTGCCTATCTAAAAAATATATAGAATTTTTCTTGACAAAGTTTTGGGATTTCTGATATGGATTTTCTAATAAAAAAACTCAAAGGAGGGTTTTATATGGCATTGTTGGTTAGTATCTTCATTTTTCTCTTATTTTCTTCGTTTTCAATGGCTGAAAAGCTCACCTTCCCCAATCAGTTGATTGACGATTTCGACACTTTTGTGGCCACTTACGACGCTAAACGTTGTGCCGAGTGTCATGAAGATGTTTACGAAGAGTGGAAAGAATCTTATCATTCTCGCTCCATGATTTCTTCTATCAAAGGAATCGCCAACTTCTTCACCGTAGGCGTGCCTAAAGAATGGGAAAAGGAACTCAATAAACAGGAGATCATAAAGTGTCTTGACTGCCATTTACCCCAGATCAAATTTGCCACCGAAAGACTGGCCCAGGAAATCGCCACTTATATGATTAAAGCCAAAATTGGTAAAGGAAAGGAAAAAGAAGAAGCCCGGGCCAAGCTAAAAAAATTGAATCTTTCCTGTTACGGGTGTCATAATATCAAAATCGCCGGCACGGCCCCTGGTATTACCGGACACATTGATCCCAACGTGATCTACACCTCTGGAGAAGGGGAATCTGACGCCCACGAAACCGAACACACCCCGATCCTCAAACGGGCGTTTTTCTGCGTCCAGTGTCACGGGGTCTATATCGCGCCTGACGGAGAGAGTACCTATTGTAACACGCTTTCTGGCAGTTACGTGCACAACTATATCGGCCAGGGGGGTCGTAAGACCTGTCAAGAGTGTCACATGTACGCCAAAGGGCGCGGCCACCGGATGCCCGGAGGACATGACCTAGAAATTGTGAAAGAAGGGATCGATTTTCAGGCGGAAATACGCGCCTTCCGTTACGGGGTAGGGAAATGGGTCCCCGCCGTTAACGTGGAAGCTTTCCTTACTAACAAGGCCGGGCACCGCATCCCCGACGGGTGACTCTGGTCTGGCAAAGTGGTCCTGGAAGTGACCGCTAAAGACCCTGAGACCGGCAAAGTCCTTTACCACGATACCCGTAAGTATTTCGAAATTGGTTTGGATCTGGATGGTTTTATGCGCTATGGCGCCTGGCAGATTAAGGAAATCGTTGATCTCACCCTTCAGCCCTTAAAGACCCAGCACGAGCGCTTTTTCTTCACCTTTGCCCAAAAAGATCTGGAAAAGGCCGAGATAGCCGTTAACGTCTACTACTATATCAGCGGCAAAAAAGGCGACCTCATCTATCAGGTGAAAAAACTGGTCGAATTTCCAGAAATGCCCTAAGGGTTGCTCAAACCAGGGCGGGCTTTAAAAAAGGGAGGGGAGTTCCCCTCCCTTTTTATTTTTATTCTTTTTTTTAAGCGTTCAGAAATCTTTTAAGCGTTCAGAAATCAATTCTGCCGCCCGTTCGCCGGAAAGTAACATTCCTCCAAAAATGGGGCCCATGCGGTAAGCCCCGAAGGTGGCGTTGGCCGCCATACCCGCTACGAAGACCCCGGGATAGACCTCACGGGTATAATTCACCGTCAGATTTTCCGCCACTTCCGCCCACATAGACTTCTCTCCCATAACCGTGCCGGTCTCGGTGTTTAACTTGGCCCCCAATTTCCTCTGCATGACCTGGAGTACGGCAGTTTCGTGCCCGGTGGCCTCAATCACATACTTGGCCCTGACCGCCAAAGGGTCTACGTGCAGCCCAGCGATTTCGGTGGCAGACCAGTTAAGTACCAGCCCCACCACCCGCTCGTCGCGCACCATTACGTCTTCCACCATGATAAGGTTAAAGATTTTGGCCCCGGCCTGGACACAGCGGGCCGCCAGGATACAGGCCACTTCCACCGCGTCGGCGGTGTAATATTCACCCCCGTTCCAGGGCTCAACGCGTACCCCGATTTCTTTTAATAAACGGGCCCCTTCTTCCTGGACCACTATCTCGTTAAACATCATCCCGCCACCCCAGATGCCACCACCGATACTCATACGTCTTTCAAAAACTGCCACTTTGAAACCCTTCTGGGCCAGCTTGTACGCCGCCATAAGCCCTGAAGGTCCGGCCCCCACCACCGCCACGTCCATCTCTAAATAGTCGGTCAATTTTTTGAAAAACCGCTCTATAATGGCCCTGCTGATCTTGATTTCATCTAACGGCATTTTCTACCTCCTTGCTAGGAAATTAAGCTTTAATGATAGCCGAGTTCAGGTCTTTCTCAAGGCAAAAGCGCTACGATTTTTAAGTGTAAATCCACCGCGGGAGCAGAGTGGGTGAGGCGCCCGACAGAAATCAAATCCACCCCAGAAGCGGCGATGGCTCTTACGTTTTCCAGCCTTACCCCGCCTGAGGCCTCAAGGATTACGTCTTTTTTGATTTTTCTTGCCAGTTTTACCGCTTCTTTCAAGGTCTCCAGATCCATGTTGTCGAGTAAAACCGCCTCTGCCCCAGCCTCAAGGGCTTCCTTAAGTTCCTCCAAATCCTTGACTTCGATTTCAATTTTATAAACGTGGGGCAGGCAGGCCCGAGCCCGGGCCAAGGCCTCTTTTATCGAGCCGCAGGCCTTAATATGATTGTCTTTTATGAGGACCCCGTCCGAAAGGCCAAAGCGGTGGTTGCTACCCCCACCACAAACCACCGCGTATTTTTCAAGTACCCGAAACCCTGGAAGGGTCTTGCGCGTATCAACTATTTTTACCGGGAAACCCTTTACTGCTTCCACAAATTTATTGGTCAGGGTGGCCACTCCGGAGAGGTGTTGCAAAAAATTAAGGGCCACCCGCTCCCCCTTCAGGATGGAACTGACCCTGCCCCTCAGTTCCGCCACCACTTCTCCCTTTAAAACTCTCTCCCCATCCCGTTTGATAGGGACAAAGGCCAAAGACTCGTCGATACACCGGAACACCAGCCGGGCCACCTCAAGGCCACAGAGGATCAATTCTTCTTTGGCCCGCAGATGTCCCACTCCCCGTTGGCCTTCTTCGATAAGGGCGTTGGTGGTGACGTCTCCATGACCCAGGTCTTCTTTTAAGGCCTCTACCACCAAAGCCTTGTATAACAAGGGATGGGGCGGGCTGAGGGGCATCAGGAACCTCCGTCAATTTTATGACAGAAAAAGTTTGACACTTCTTGCCTCCCAAAGTTATTTTCTTTAAGAAGTTTCGCAAGGGTGGAGGTCATTTTTTAGATGCATGAGTCTATTCTAATCGTAGAGGATAACGTTTCTGAAGCCGAAATATATCAAGATTTTTTGCAACAGAAGGGTTTCCACGTAGAAGTGGCCTATGACGGGGCAGAAGGTATCTCACGCTTAAACGAAAACTTCTACGACGTGGTCATCACTGATCTTTCCATGCCCAAGGTAAGTGGGCTTAAGGTCCTTGAGCATATCGTAGAAAACACCCCTGAGACCATCTGCATCATCCTTACGGGTTTTGGAAGCATAAAAAGCGCGGTGGAGGCCATCAAATTAGGGGCTTACGATTATCTTACCAAACCCATCGCCCTGGAAGAACTCTTGCTCACCATCGAAAAGGCCCTGGAGACCAGACAGCTTAGACGCGAAAACGAATATCTTCGCCGCAAACTGTGGCAGGAGTGGGGCTACGGGGAGATTATCGGCAAGAGCAAGGCCATGCGCCGGGTCTTCGCCCTCATCGAGAAGGTGGCTGATACCGAAAGCACCGTCTTGATTTTAGGGGAGTCAGGCACCGGAAAAGAACTGGTAGCCCGGGCCATTCACGCCGCCAGTGACCGGCGGGAAGGGCCCTTTATCCCCGTCAACTGCGGGGCCATTCCCGAAGAACTCTTGGAATCAGAACTATTCGGGCACGAGAAAGGGGCCTTTACCGGGGCTATCAAGACCCGCATCGGCCGTTTTGAACTGGCCCACGGAGGGACCATCTTTCTTGACGAAATTGCGGAAATGAGCCCCAAACTCCAGGTCAAACTCCTTAGGGTCCTTCAAGAACGTACCTTTGAGCGCATAGGCGGCACCAAACCCATCAAGGTGGACATCCGGGTGATTGCGGCCACCAATAAGGATCTGGAAAAAGAAGTCAAGGAAGGACGCTTCCGGGAAGACCTTTATTACCGCCTGAACGTCATTCCGATCAAGCTGCCCCCTCTAAGAGAACGTCTAGAGGATATCCCCCTGCTGGTGGAGCATTTTCTCGCCCGTTTCAGTAACCGTAAAAAAGAACCGATCCAGGGTATCAGCAAAGAAGCGCTTGAGTGCCTTATGAAGCACGACTGGCCGGGCAACGTCCGGGAGCTTGAAAACGTAATAGAACGGATGGTGATCCTGTCCAACGGCCCACAACTGACCCTTGAAGACGTACCGGAATACATCCTGGAGAAGACGGGCACGGTTAAAAATACCGCCTATGTTCAAGAATTTGACATTCCCGATGAAGGGGTTCATCTTCCCACTCTGGTGGCAGAATTTGAAAAGAACCTCATTTTAAAGGCCCTTGAGAAAACAGGCTGGGTCAAAAACCGAGCGGCCAAGCTTTTGCGCATCAACCGAACTACCTTGATCGAAAAAATGAAGAAACAAAAAATCATGGCGCCCAAAAGCCTTTAGTGTCAATTTTTTGGCCGGTTTCCGGCGGCGCCCTCTTTAAGGCCTGCTCTTGCTTCCCTTTTAGCCGAATAAAAACTTCCATCTTTGGGCATAACCTTTGCTTGATAACCCATGGTGATGAAAAAAACTCTCTTTTTGCTGATAGTCCTGGTATGGGTCAGCCAGGTGCTCGGGGCGGAGAATCCGGCCCGCTGGTGGTATGAACAGGCCCAGCTGCTCTACCAGGAAGGAGACCGGGAGGGGGCCTTGGCCTTACTCCTTGAGCTTGAGAAGCGCTTTCCTGAAAAGAGGGCTGTCCTCATCCGGGCCAAAGTTTTGGCGGCGCGGATCTATTTTGACCGGGAAGAATACCAAAAAGTTATAAAGACTCTGAGGCCCCTGATAAAAGAGAACCAGCTTCCGGCGCAGGCCTTTTTACTCCTGGCCCAGGCGGCGGAAAGACTCGGCCTCTACGACGAAGCCCTCACCTATTTGCGCTACCTAAAGCGGCGTTTTCCGGAAGAAAAGGAGATTTGTACGGGCAACCTAGTAGCGGCGCGCATCTTTATTAAGCGAAAGCTGGAAGAAAAGGCCAACCGTTTGGCCACCCGGGTACTAAAGCTTCCCTTCTGCACCGTTGAGGAAAAGGCCCAAGCCGTATCTCTCCTCTTACAAACCGGCCAAGAGCCGCAAACAGTCCTTTCCTTTCTTGAGGAAAACCCCCAGGCCAAACGCTACGCCCCGGAAATTTTAAAGGTTTTGGCCCTCTGGCACATAAAGGTTGGAAAAATCACCCAGGCTGAGACTGAAATCTTTGAATACCTGAATTATTCAGGGGATTTTAAGGAGGCCCCGGTCCTCCTTTATACCCTGGCCGAGGCCTATTACCAGGCCCGAAAGTACCGGGCCGCCCGTCGCCTCTTTGAACTGATCCTCACCTCCTGGCCCCACCAAAAAGAGGCCCTCCTGGCCAAGTTCAGGCTGTATCAAATGCGCTACTTATTTGAGGCAAAGATCGGACATAAAAGCCCCCAAACCAGAAGGATGCTTATAGCCATATGCAACCGCCTTGAGAAGGAATACCCTCAGGAACCTTTAACGGAAGAGGCCCTGGCCCTGCACGCTCGCCTCCTTTTTGAAGAAAAAAGACTGGAAGAAAGCCTTGCCAAGATCTGGACCTTCCTCCAGAAGTATCCTGCTTCCAGGTTTAAGCCCGAAGTACTTGAGCTTCTCTGCAAAGTGGGTTCCCTTTTCGAACAGGGCCTCCTGGCCAAGAAGGAATACCAAGAGACCTATCTCTTTTTGAAAGAACACCAGCAAGAATTTGAAGAAGCCCGTTGCGGCGCAAGCTTTTATTTCGCCGCCGAAGCCTGCCTGGCCCTGTCCCTCACCGAGGAGGCCAAACTCGTCCTCCTTGAGGGTTACGTCTTAGACATTCCTGAAGCCTGGGCCCCTGATTACTACTTGACCCTGGCAGATCTGCTACTTTCAGCCCAAAGCCCTGAAGAAAAACAGCTAGCCCGCCAAATTCTGGCTTCCACCGCCAAGAAATTTCCTTCTACTGTCCGCTCGCCCTATTTCATTTTCTTACAGGGAAGGGCCGTGGCTCAAACCGAGCCAGCCGCGGCCTTAAAAAACTTCAAGACCGTTTGGGAAAAGGCTTTAGACCAGGAGCTTAAAGAACGCGCCGCCCGCAGCTACTGGGACCTCCTTGTCAAATTAGGGCGTTTTGAAGAGGCCTTCTCTTTCCTTAAGGAAAACAAGCCCAGGGATGCGGCTTCCTATAAACTCTTGGCCGTAGAGCTGCTGGCCGAAGAAAAACTCACTTTGGCCCAAAAGGTCATAAGCGCGCTTGAAAAAATGTCTCCCAAAGACCCGGAAGTGCGGTGGCTCAAAGGGCTTTGGCTCGAGAAGGAAGGGGAGGAGGCCAAGGCCCTTTCCGTCTGGGGAAAGATGACCCAGGGGGATGATCTTTTCGGTTCTCTGGCCACCGCGATCGTTAAGGCCGCAAGACTGGTGGAAGCTACGCGGGAAGAGATTTACTGATGGCCAAAATCTTAATAATTGACAGCACCCACGCCCATTTGGCCGGACTGGTCGACCAGCTACTGGCAAGTGGCCAGGAAGTAAGGCTGGCCCATGAGCCGTCCCAGGCGGAAAAGCTGCTCCAGGAAGAAGAAAACGACCTGGTTATCTTTAACCTGGAGGCCGAAGGTTTCGACCGCCTTCGTTTCCTGGAAAAGGCCCTTTTACTGGCCCCCTTCACCCCTGTTATCTGTCTTTCCGACCAGGCCGATCTCGAAGAGGCGGTAGAAGCCGTAAAACTCGGGGCGCTGGACTATAAACTCCTTAACACCTCTTCAGAAACTCTGGCTGAAATTATTTCTGTAGCTGTTGAAAAACCTCAAACCTTGGAAGGCCCGTTTCTTACCGCTAACCCTTCCCTTAAGAACCTCCTTTTCCGCCTAAAAGACGTGGCCAAAAGTGACGCCACCATCCTTATTACGGGTGAGTCCGGGACGGGGAAAGAAGTCCTGGCCCGTTTTATCCACCAGGAGAGCCCGAGGAATAAAGGTCCTTTCATCGCCATAAATTGTGCCGCCCTTCCCGAACACCTGCTGGAATCGGAGCTTTTCGGTTACGAAAAAGGGGCCTTCTCCGGGGCCTTCACCAGAAAGATGGGCAAATTCGAGCTAGCCAACGGAGGCACCCTCCTCCTTGATGAAATTACCGAAATGCCCCTCGCCCTCCAGGCCAAACTCCTGCGGGTCCTGCAGGAGGGGGAGGTCGACCGCCTCGGGGGCGCCTACCCCGTCAAGGTGGACGTCCGGGTGATCGCCACCACCAACCGTGACATTGAGGCCGAGGTGGCCCAGGGGCGTTTTCGGGCAGACCTTTATTTCCGGCTAAACGTGATTCCGGTCAAGCTTCCCCCTTTGAGGGAAAGACCGGAGGACATCAAATTGCTGGCCCTTCATTTCTGTCGTGAATTTGCCAACCGTTACGAAAGACCCATCAAAGGGTTTGCCGAAGGGGTGCTGGAACGCCTGGCCCAGTATCATTGGCCGGGAAACGTAAGGGAGCTAAAAAACGTAATCGAACGGGCGGTACTCCTGGCCCAGGGCCCATGGATCACCTCAAAAGACCTCTTCCCCGAAGAATTCCGCCCCAAAGCCAGGGAGGGACTCCCTTTAAAACCTTTGAAAGAAGTGGAAAAAGAGATGATCCTCAAGGCCTTGAAGGCGGCTAACGGTAACCGCACCAAAGCCGCCGAAATTCTGGGTATTAGCGTACGGACCCTGCGCAACAAACTGCAATTATACCGGCAAGCCGGTTTGATTTAGGAGGAAACCATGTTTGCGGGGAAAATTTTTGGCCGAACCTGGGCGGTGGTAACCAAGTCCCTTAAAGTCCGTCTGGCCCGCCACGACCTGATCGCCGCCAATATCGCCAACGTGGATACCCCGGGTTACCGCAAAAAAGACATCCCCTTTGAAAAGGTAATGGAGGCCTATTTAAAAGGAAAACCCCCTCTTAAAATAACCAATCCGCGGCACCTGAAACCTTCGGTATTAGAACCCCCCACCTACCCCGAAGAAGAGGCCCTTCCTCCTGAGGAGGGGACTCCTAATAACGTCTCACTGGAAGAAGAAATGGCCAAACTTTCGGAAAATAACCTCATGTATCAGGCCACCGTACAGGCCTTGATCAAAGAACTTGAGCTATTGCGTGAAGCCATTACCGAAGGAGGTAAGCGCTAATGAAACTCTTAACCGCTTTCAGGCTGGCCTCTACCGGCCTTAGCGTACAACGGACCCGGCTTAACGTCACCGCCATGAATCTGGCCAATGCCCACGTCACCCGCACCCTGGAAGGCGGCCCTTACCGGGCCAAAAACCTAATCATTCAGGCCGCCCCTCTCACCCCGGAACTGGCGGACAAATTGGGAGAATTGGCCGACAAGCTCGAAACCCCAAAGGTTATAGCCCTGGTGGATGACCAAAGCCCTTTCAAAGAGGTCTACGATCCTACCCACCCCGACGCCGACGAAAGGGGCATCGTACGTTACCCTAACGTTGACGTATTGACGGAGATGGTGGACCTGTTGGCGGCTTCCCGGGCCTATGAAGCCAACCTTTCGGTGGTGACGGTCACCAAAAACCTGGCCCTTAAGACGCTAGAAATTCTCAAGTAAACAAGGAGGAGACGATGAAGATAGAAAACTTAAACTACCCCACCCCCAAAGTCTTTGGCCAGGAAGAGAAGAAACCTCAGGAAGGAGAATTCTGGCAACGGCTCAAAAAAGAATTGCAGGAAGTAGACCAGGCCCAGAAAACGGCGGAGAAAAGGCTGGTGGCCTTTGCCACCGGGCAGGATCCTGACCTTTCAGGCCTTACCCTTTCTCTGGCCCGGGCTGAAGTCAGTTTTCGTTTCCTCCTTCAGGTACGAAACAAGATTATCCAGGCCTATGAAGAAATTATGCGCATGCAACTTTAGGGGTTAAACCATGGCCTTTCCCGCACCCAAGGAACTTTTGCGACAACTGAAAGAATTTTGGCAAAACCTTTCTAAACAGCAACGGCTGGCCCTTTTGGGTACCTTGGTCATCGTGCTCGGGGGACTTTTAGGGCTGGTTTATTACCTAAATCGGGTGGACTGGGGCCTCCTTTACCGGGGGCTTCCTGAAGAACAGGCGGCCCGGGTCCTGGAATACCTGAAACAGGAAAAAATTCCCTACCGCGTAGAGGCCGGGGGGACCATAAAGGTCCCCAAAAACAAAGTGCCAGAAGTGCGTATGGCCCTGGCGAGCCAGGGGGTTTTGAGCCCCAACTTGGAAGGGTTTGAGATATTTGACCGGAACCAATTGGGGGCTACGGACTTTTTACAAAGGGTCAATTACCAACGCGCCCTGGAAGGCGAACTGTCAAGGACCATCACTGCCCTGAAAGCCGTGGAAGCGGCGAGAGTACACCTGGCCCTCCCCCGGGAAAGTCTCTTCATTACCGAAGAAAAACCCCCAAAAGCCTCTGTCTTCGTCAAACTAAAAGAGGGGGAGAGGCTTACCAGGCGTGAAGTCCAGGGAATCGTTAACCTGGTAGCCAGTGCCGTGCCAGGCCTGACCCCTGAAAACGTGACCGTGGTAGATACTAATGGGCGGGTCCTTTACCGGGAAGAAACCCCGGAAGAACGCCTTACTTCCGAACAAATTGCCTTTCGTAAACAGCTTGAAAGCGCCTTTCAGGAAAAGATAGAAAGCCTGCTCACCCAGGCCCTCGGGCCCGGACACGCGGTGGCCCAGGTCTCCGTAGACGTGGACTTTACCAAAGAAGTACGTCAGGAAGAGACTTACGACCCAGAAGGGATCGCTATCAGGAGTGAACTTTCGGAAGAAAGCCAGAAAGAGGGCCTTTCGGAAGGGGGAGTGCCCGGGGTCAAAGGGGCGGTAGTCAACAAGGTGGAAGGAAACGCCAAAAGCCTTTCGCAAAGTCAAAAAGAAGTACGCCGCAGTCTTACCCGTAATTACGAAGTGAGTAAGGTGGCCCGCACCCAGGAATTTTTACCCGGGGCCATCAAAAAGATTTCCGTGGCCGTTTTACTTGACGAAGCGGTGCTTAAGCCAGCGGCCAAGGAAGGAGAGGCCCAGGCTGCCACGGACAGACTGGCCCAGGTGGAAAGACTGGTTAAAGGGGCTATCGGGTACAATCCAGACCGGGGCGACCAGGTGGAAGTGATCAGCATGCCCTTTGAAGGCTTTAAGGAGATTTCTCCCCGGGCTGCCTGGCTGGAATACGCCGACCGCTTCGCCCGCCCCTTTATCGAATTCTTGCTTGTGGTACTCTTCCTCTTGCTAGTGATCCGGCCGGTACTCAAGACCTTCCTCAAGAGGATGGAACCCGAACCGCCACCGCCGCCTGAAGAGGCGTTACCTGAAGGGGAGGAGGCCGAAGCCCTTGAAGCCGAAGAGCCCACCCCGTTGCCTCAAGAAATAGCCCTTAACATAATCCAAAACCAGCCCGAACGGGCGGCGGTCCTGGTCCGCCGCTGGCTGGCGGAAGAAAGCGAAGAGGAAAGGAAAAAGGCCCTGAAGGAGGCGGAAACCCATGCCGGCGTACAAGGTTGATCCGAATAATCTCACCGGTCCCCAAAAAGCGGCCATATTCCTCCTCACCATGGGTGAGGAGTTTACCGCCGAGGTTTACAAGTACCTTACGGAAGAAGAGATAAAGCGTATCGGGGTCGAAATGGCCCGCCTGGATTACATCCCCGCGGAAGCCGTCAAAAAGGTGCTTGACGAGGCCAATATGGAAAGCAAAGAACTTTTGGCCGACATAACCGTCTCGCCGGAAGATTTCTTAAAACAGAGCCTGGTCAAGGCCTACGGCGACCGTGGCAAAGAGATCTACGAAGAGATAAGACAGGAATTGGGCCCCAAAGTCTTCGAAAAACTAAGGCGGCTTGACCCGCGCACCATCGCTAACTTTCTGCGTAACGAACACCCCCAGACCATCGCCATTATTTTGGTACACCTGGACCCGGACAAAGCCGGCCAGGTAATATCCTTTTTGCCGGAAAACCTGCGCCCAGAAGTGATTTACCGCATCGCAGAACTAGACAAGGTAGACCCAGAAATTATCCAGGAAATAAGCGCTGCCCTGGAAGAGGAACTGGAATCCGTGGGCGGTACTTTCAGCAAAAAGCTCGGTGGGGTAGAGCGGGCAGCGGAGATCCTGGCGCACGTGAGCCGCGATCTAGAAGAGGAGATCCTTTCCGAAGTAGAGGAAGAAAACCCCACTCTCGCCGAAGAAGTACGGAAACACCTCTTCACCTTTGAAGACCTGCTCAAGGTGGACGATACCGCTATCCAGGCCATCCTCAAGGAAATCTCTACCGAAGACCTCAAACTGGCCCTCAAGACGGCCTCTGAAGAACTGCGCGAGAAATTCTTTAGCAATATGAGTGAAAGGGCCGCACAGCTCCTCAAGGAAGACCTCGAGATCATGGGGCCGGTGCGGGTCTCTGACGTAGAAGCCGCCCAGCAAAACATCATTAAAGTGGCCAAACGCTTAGAACAGGAAGGGAAAATCGTCCTAGCCGTAGGGGAGGAGGAGTTTGTCTAAGATTATCAAGGGAGGCCATACTAAATTTTTTAATTTCTTCTGGAAGGAAGGGGAAGAAACCTTTAACCCCTTAAAGACCCTCCTTCCTGAAGAGGCCCTGGCCGAAGCCGAAAAAGGATCTGAGGGAGACCTTACTGAAGAAAAGACCAAACCCAAAGTGGCAGAAGATACTACTCAAGAAGATACTACTCAAGTAGAAGTGGGACCGAAAGAAGCAGAAAGGGAGGAGGTCCTTCAGGAAGAACCGGCTGAGCCTGCGCCCCTGGACCTTGCCCAGTTAAGTCTTGAGGAGCTACGGGCTCACCCTGAAATATCAGCCAAGCTCGCCCTATTAGAACAGGAGGCCTACGAGAAAGGGTTTGCCCAGGGGCAAAAAGATGGAGAACTCATCGGCCGAAAAAAATACGAGACCCTGGCCAACCGGCTGGCCGAAATCCTCAAGAACCTGGAAAAAGACCTTTCTGAACACGTCCTGGCCCTCGAACCCCAGCTCCTGACCCTGGTCAAACTGATGGTGGAAAAACTGGTCTTGAAAGAAGTGAACACCGACGCCCAGCCTATTAAGGCCTCGCTCAGGGAGGCCTTAAAACACGTGGTAGAACAGACGCAGATCAAGATCCACCTCCACCCGGATGATACGGAATTCCTGGAAGAGATATTGGCGGAACTCAGAGAAGAATTTTCAAAGATCAAAGACTTTGAAATCGTCCCCAACCCCAACCTCAAAAGGGGAGGGTGTTTGCTGGAAACGGACTTTGGACTGGTAGACGCTACGCTGGAAAGGAGATGGCAAGAAATACTGAAAAGATTGGAAGATGAAGGTTCCTGATTTTGAGGCCCTTTTTAAGAGCGTGGCCGAAATAGAGCCTGTGGCCATCTGCGGGCAGGTAAAAAGGGTAGTGGGCCTGGTGATCGAGGCGCAAGGGCCAAACGTAAGCGTGGGGGGCCTTTGCGAAATCGAGGTCCCGAAAGGCAAAAACCTGGTGGCTGAAGTGGTGGGATTTCGGGACGAGCGGGTCCTTTTGATCCCTTTTGGTGACCCGAGAGGGATAGAACCCGGGAGTAAAGTGTTTGTGCGGCCGGAAATCGGGGTCAGGGTAGGGG
>WGCA01000002.1 GCA_015494065.1 Thermodesulfobacteriaceae bacterium
CAGCCCTAAAGAGCAACTTACAATATAACACACAAAATCCTACTGTCAAGCCCTATGTCGCCAGAGCTGATAAATTCTACCTTAATAAAGAGCGTTTCCAAAAGGCTTTCACAAAATTACGCCCTCTACCCCCACCTGTCAAGTACCAAAAAACTTGTTTTGTTATTGCTAAGCGATTTTGTCACCCAAACTGCTAAGCAATCATTGCAAAAACTGAATTTTTGGAATTTGGGTTAGAACTTACAAGCCTCCCTGGGGGCGAACCAGCGGTAGAGGGCCGGAAGCAGAAAGAGGGTGTTCAGGGTGGAGGTGAAAAGCCCCCCGATGACCACCGCGGCCAGCGGTCGCTGGATCTCGCTTCCGGTGCCGGCGGCGAAAAGAAGCGGAAGGAGCCCCAGGGCGCTGGTGAGGGCGGTCATAAGCACCGGTCGCAACCGGAGAAGGGCCCCCTTGAGGGCCGCTTCCTCCACCGGAAGACCTTTGCCCTGGAACTGACGGATGCAGGTCACCAGGACCATGCCGTTCTCCAGGGCGATCCCGAAAAGGGCGATGAAGCCCACCGAGGCCGGCACCGAAAGATACTGTCCGGTAAGCCACAGGGCCGCGAGCCCTCCCACCAGGGCGAGCGGGAGATTGGCCATGATCAGGGCCGAAAGGCGCACCGAACCGAAACTCATGAAAAGCATGAAGAACACCAGGGCCAGGGTCACGGGGATCACCACCCGCAGGCGACGGTTGGCCTCCTCCTTGAGTTCGAACTCGCCACCCCAGGTGATGAGATAACCCGGAGGAAGTTTGAGCTCGCGGTCGATCTTATTTCGGGCTTCTTCCACGAAGGAGCCTATATCTCTTCCGGAGACGTTGCACTGGACCGTTATGAAACGCTGGATGTCCTCCCGGGTGATCTGGCGGGGACCTATGATTTCACGGATCTCAGCCACCTCCCGCAGGGGAATGAAGCCCCCGCCCGGGGTCCGCAGCAGGAGGTTTCCTATGCGTTCCGGATCCATGCGATACTCGGGTTTTAGCCTTACGAAAATGTCGAAACGTTTCAGGCCCTCAAAGATCTCCCCCACGCTTTTTCCGCCCACCCCGATCTCGATCACCTCCTGGACGTCGGAAAGGGAAAGACCGTAGCGGGCCAGTTTCTCGCGGTCCGGCCGGATGAGAAGCTGCGGAGTCCCCGAAATCTGATCCACCTGGACGTCTACCGCTCCGGGAACCGTGCGGATGATCTCCGCCACCCGGTCTCCCAGACGTTTCAGCGTGTCCAGATCCTCGCCGAAGATCTTGATGGCGATCTCGGCCCGGACGCCTTCCATGAGCTCGTCCACGGTCATTTCGATGGGCTGGGTGAAGTTGGTGAGCACGCCGGGGATCTCGCCAAGCTCGCGCCGGATGAGATCCACCAGGGCCTCCTGATCCTTGACCCGCCAGGTCTCGCGGGGATGGAGGAGAATGTACATTTCGGCGCTATTTATGGGATCGGTGTGGGCCCCCACCTCACCGCGGCCGATCCGGGAGACCACCCCCCGGATCTCCGGGATCTTCATGAGCCGGCGTTCCACCAGCATGGTCAGGCGTTTGCTTTCGGAAAGCGAGATGGAGGGGGCCATGGTGAGACGAAGGACGATGGTGCCCTCCTGAAGTTTGGGGACGAACTCCGAGCCCAGGCGACTGCCCACGAATCCCCCGATCCCTATAAGGATCAGGGCCACCAGGATGGCCACCCGCGCATGGCGCACGAAAAACCGCCCGAATGGACGGTAAAGGCGCTCGAGCCCCCGGATGATCCGCTCGCCCAGGGAAGGACCGCTCTTTTCACCTTTTTTCATGAGATAGGACGAAAGGGCCGGGGTGATCAGGAAGGCGTAGACCAGCGAGCCCAGAAGAGCCAGGATCACGGTGTAGGCCAGGGGCCGAAAAGTCTTCCCCTCCACGCCTTTTAAGGAAAGGATGGGGAGGAAGACCAGGGAGATGATAAAAAGGGCGAAGGCCACCGGACGGCCTACCTCCGTGCAGGCCTCGGCCACCACGGAGAGTTTCGAGCGCCCGGGGTTTTCGCGAAGCTTACGGTCTACGTTTTCCACGAAGACGATGGCCCCGTCCACCAGCATCCCGATGGCGATGGCGAGACCCCCGAGGGACATAAGGTTGGCCGAAAGCCCGAACTTGCGCATGCCCAGGAAGGCCAGGGCGATGGAAAAGGGGATGGCCAGGGCCACCACCACGCTGGCCCGAAAACCCCCGGTAAAGAGCATCAGGACCGCGATGACCAGCACCATGCCCTGGCCCAGGGCCGAGGTTACGGTGGAGATACAGGCCTCAACCAGGCTCTTCTGTTCGTAATAGGGCACGATGCGCACGCCCTCCGGAAGGATGCGGTTGATCTCCCGGATCTTCTCCTCCACCCGTTTGATGACCGTGGAGGAGTTTTCGCCGTAGAGCTTGATGACCTGCCCGGCCACCACCTCGGTCTTTCCGTCCTTGGTCTGAAGGCCCCGGCGGATGGCCCCGCCGATCCTGATCTTCGCCACCTGATCCAGGTAAACCGGGGTTCCGTCCACGGATTTCACCACGATGCGCCTGAGATCCGAAAGTCCCCGGGCCAGGCCCACGGAACGCACGATGAATTCCTCGCCGTGTTTCTCGATGAAACTTCCCCCTACGTTGTAATTGTTGTTCCGGATGGCCTGAACCACCTCCGAGAGGGTGAGCCCATAACGTCTCAGGGCCTCGGGGTCTACCTGGACGTGATATTGCTTTTCAAAACCTCCGATCCCGAGGACCTCCGTCACTCCGGGAACGCTCATGAGATTGGGTTTGATGATCCAGTCCTGAAAGGTCCGGAGATCGGTGAGGGAGTAGCGCCCGGTGGTGTCTTCGAGATAATAGAAGAGGACCAGTCCCATGGAAGTGGAGATGGGGCCCAGCTGAGGGTCGCCGAAACCCTCGGGGATGGCGTCCCGGGCCTCGGCCAGGCGCTCGCTCACCACCTGGCGGGCGAAGTAAATGTCGGTGCCGTCCTCGAAATAGAGGTTTACCAGGGAGAGACCGAAGTTGGAGACCGAACGGATCTTCTTGAGCCGGGGAAGCCCGTTCATGGCGGTCTCGATGGGGTAGGTGACGTATTTTTCCACCTCCTCCGGGGCCAGACCTTCGGTCTCGGTGAAGACCTGGACCAGGACCGGGGTCACGTCCGGGAAGGCGTCGATGGGAAGTTCCCGAAAGGTGGCGAATCCGGCCACCATGACTCCCACCGCCAGGACCACCATTAGGAGCCGGTTACAGAGAGAAAAATTTATGAGTTTCTCCCACATGGGACGTCCTCCTTTTTCCTGAATTTGAGGGCTGATTTTCAGGAAATTCAGTGAGCGTGGCCTTCGCCCCGGCTTTCCTTTTCCAGTTCCGCCTTGAGCGTGAGCGCCCCTTCGGCCACGTAGATTTCCCCCGGGGAAAGTCCCTCCAGTACCTCCACCCAGCCGTTGTGTTTGCGCCCGAGTTTCACCTCGTGCGGGACGAAGCCTTCCTCCTTTTTCACGAAGATTACCGGGCGGCCTTCAAGGAGCTGCACGGCGCCTTCCGGTACTATCAGGGCCTTTTCGGTTCCGGAAAGGTCTACCAGGACTCTCACGAGAAGCCCGGGTTTAAGCACTTCTCCGGGGTTTTTGAGCCGAATGCGGGCCTGGGCCGAGCGGGTGTCCTCCTGAAGGATGGGGTTTACGTAATCGATACGGGCTTCTCGCGGGGGAAGTTCAGGGCCGAAATCCAGCCGGACCTTCT
This sequence comes from Thermodesulfobacteriaceae bacterium, assembly GCA_015494065.1. Taxonomy (GTDB): domain Bacteria; phylum Desulfobacterota; class Thermodesulfobacteria; order Thermodesulfobacteriales; family Thermodesulfatatoraceae; genus Thermodesulfatator. The sequence goes on from WGCA01000002.1 coordinate 3,784, forward strand.
GGCCCTCTTTTACGTGCGGGAGCCACTTCCGGTAGACCGAGACCAGGACCCAGACCTCCGAAAGGTCGGCGATCTGAAAGGCCAGCCGATCCGGCCCCACCATTTCACCCCGCACTAGGTGTTTCTCCACCACCAGCCCGGAGATGGGCGAGCGCAGCTCGTAGCGCCCCAGAGGGCGCTTCCCGGTCTCGAAACTTCGGATCTCTTTCGGCGAAAAGCCCAGGGTCAGGAGTTTCTGGGCCAGGGTCTTTACCTGGATGCGAGCCAGTTCAAGATCCTGTTTGGCCCGCAGATACGACTCCTCGGCGGTAATCTTTTTCTCCCAGAGGGCCTTTTCGCGCCGGAAGAGTTCTTCGGCCAGCCGCAGGCGGGTTCGGGCCGAAAGATAGGCCGCCTTGAGATCCGCAAGCTCCGGGCTGTCGATGATAGCCAGAATTTCTCCGGCGGCTACCCGATCTCCCCAGCGTTTGAAGACCTCCCGCACGAATCCCCGGGCCACCGGCACCACGTGGACCACCCGGTCGGGATCGGCCACCACCTCTCCGGGAAGCTCCACCGTGCGCGGCATCTCTCGCAGCCTGGCCTCGGCCAGCCGGATCCCGAATTCCTTGAGGACTTCGTCTGAAAGTTTCACCACCCGTTCTTCTTCGTGGCTGTGTTTGTCCTGGGCCAGAGCCGGAACCATCATCCCGGCAAGAAGCCAGCAAAGGAGCAGAAGGTATTTCCGCATGACTCAACCTCCTTCCTAAAGGAATGTTTTTTCGGCCCGGGCGAGGAGATAGAGGGCCTCGGCCCGCAGCTCCTGATAACGGCGGTAGGCCTCAAGTCGCGAGAGCCTGAGTTCGAAGAGGGTCCTCTGAGCGTCAAGCACCCTCAGAAATTCCATTTTCCCGAAACGGTAGGCCTCGAGATTGCGCCGGTAGATCTCCCGGGCCCGGGGAATAAGTTCATTTTCCAGGTTGGAGATCTGGCGAAGGACCTGGGTCAGGGCGCTCTCTATCCGGGTGAACTCCCTTTTTAAGACGAGCTCTTCGTTCCGGAGATCCAGCTTCACGGCCGTGATCTCCCGTCTGAGGGCGGCTATCCGGTCCTGATTGCGATTCCAGAGGGGAAGGGGAAGACTCAGGCCGAAAAGATAGGCCTGCTCGTCGCTCTCATTGTACCAGCGCACCCCGGCCGAAACCGTGATGTCCGGAAGGACCTCAACCCGGGAGAGGGTCACCTCTTTTTCAAGGCGCCGGATCTCCGCCCGAAACCGCTTCGTACGGGGGTGCCGGTCAGGGTCGAACCCGGCGGGGAGAGTCTCCAGACGGAAAAGGTTACCGGAGACCGCCGCCGGTGGAGGGCCGTTCCAGAGATGGGCCAGCCGCGCCAGGGCGCTTCCAAGCTCCTCCCGGGCGTTTTTCAGCCGGACCTCGGTCTCCGAGGCCACGATCTCGGCCCGGATCTTTTCCGTCTCCGGGATCTTGCCCGCGGAAAACTTGGCCCCGGTAACCTCCACCAGTTTTCGGGAAAGACGGACCAGTTCTTCGTAAAGTTCCACTTTGTGCTGAGCGTAAAGGGCTGCGGCGAAGGCCCTGGCCGTCTCCCGAAAGAGTCTGAGGCGGGCCTTTTCAAGGGCGGCCCGCAGGACCTCACGGTTCGCGAGCACGGCCTCGCGCCGCCTCTGGCGTTTGCCGAAAAGAGGGAGAGTCTGAGCGAGCTCAAGGGTGGTCTCGGAAGAACGGGTTCCTCCGAACTCCCCGGAACCGAAAACATCCTCCAGGGAAAAGGTGAGTTCCGGATTCTCCAGCCGGGCGGCCTGCGCGGCGCGGAAGGTTACGGCCCTCTCGCGTTCTTCAAAGGTTCGAAGCAAAGGATGTTTTTCAAAGACCAGGTTCAGGGCCTCTTCAAAGGAAAGAGGGCCCCCTGCAGCTGCTACCGAAGTGGCAAGAATGGTTAAAATCATACATAATGAGCCAATTTTTTGGAACATAAGCCCTCTCCTATCCTAATTTTTCAAAATTCTGGCAGAAAGCTTACAGAAACAGGAACTAAGCCAGCGCTTACTAATTGAAGGGTTTAAAAGAGAAGTTTTACGTAAAGTAGAGGATTGTTCTTCAGGGACGCCAAAAAGGCTGCCTTAACAAGGAGGGTAAGTTTGGTGAAAGGCTCCTTTCCGGGCCGGGAAGCCCTCGTAATACCTAACAACAGGGGTGGTGAGAATCGTTCCCCGGGTTTGGTAAAAATGGTGTCTTCTTTGGTTTGTTTACAGGTGGAAGGACACTCACAGCCGGTAAAATGATTCTCAACCTTTACTCCCTTTCCAGGGGAAAAACAGTAAACGGGCCCACCCGTCCACCATATTCCGCTCGCAAATAGCAGCAGAAGACATAGTTTAAAATAATTTCTCATAGTTAAAAGGTAAAATTTATCGGAAAAAACCGAATAATTCAAGTTTTTATTATCTTTTTTATTAGCTTTGATCACGGACCAAGAAAGCGCCAGACCGGGGCGGAGAGAACTTTTACGAGATCGCGGGCCAGATTGAGAAAGCCCTCGTACCCGGTGTAAGGACCCCGGTCTACGGTTTGAGGGAAGGAAAGGGTGGGGAAACCGAGTTTTATAGGGCGCCATTGATCCCGGGCGTTAGTTAGGACCACGTCCGGCTTAAGAAACTTGAGGAGATACTCCAGTTCGTCCTCAGTAGGGTTGTCGGAGACGAGCTCCGTATAGGCCCGCAGTTTTTGGTGATCCTCTTCTCGACCGAAGATAGAACCGACGGCTACTACTTCGAGCCCGAGTTCCCGGAGCATGCGGGCAAGGGGGCCCAATTTGCCCGCCCCAAGGAGAAGGAGTACCCGCCGGCCCGAAAGCAAGTCTTTATAAGACGACAAGGTCTTTTGGAGTTTATCTTCGTCCTTTCTGGTCCGGGCGAGCACCTTTTTCCCGGGAAAGCCGAAGAAGGATGCTATCTTCTTTAAAGATCGAGCAATGGCCGTCGGCCCGTAAAAGGAAACCCGCTCAAATGGCATCCCGAAGCGGCTTTTAAGGTCTTTAGCCAAAGCCTCAGCGGTAGAACCGCAGAGGAGGAGATTGAGGTGGGCCCGGGTGAGGGTTTTAATTTCAGACCAGGAGGTCTCTCCGGTGAGCACGGTATGTACCTTGACTCCAAGGCCTTCAAGGAGGCTTTTGATCACCCGGGCCTCCCCGGCGACGTTGTATTCCCCCAGAAGGTTCACCGTGGGTTCTTCGGCCAAAGGTCCTGGTTTCACCAGCCCCAGAAGGACTTCGTAGGCCAGGGCGTGCCCACCGGCCTGAGAAAAGGAAGAGAAACCCGGACAGGCCACCGTCTTTACGGGCAGCCCCTTTTCTTCGAAGAGCCGCGCCAGACCCGCCACGTCCTCCCCGATAAGGCCGGAAACACAGGAAAGGTAAACGAAAGCCCCCCGGGCCTCGGGATTTAGGGCAAAGGCCTCCCTGAGGGCCTGGGCCAGGTGATCAAGCCCCCCGAAGACCACTTCTTTCTCGGTCAAGGCGGTGGTGTAAAGGGGATAAGGGACCATGCGGACCAGGCGACCGTAGTAACCGCAGCCCACAGGGCCATGGACCAGCTGCACTGTCTCTTTTACGGGGCCGAGGACATAGCGAGCACCGAAGAAGGCACAGGCCCGCTGCCCGAGGCCAGGACGGCTGGGAAGACCACAGGGATTTTGCCAGAAAGGGACAAAGGGTTGAGCAGACATGAATACCCCCTATTGATGCGTCCGGTCATCTGGATACTGGTGGTCAAGGATGGCGTTTACGATCCGCGCCAGAAACCGCTCCCCACCCCGATAGCCGACGATAGGTTCCCGCTGGTAACCCACCCGGTCGTAAACCGGAAAACCAAAACGGACCAGGGGCACCTGGATTTCCCGGGCGATGTTGACACAGCGGGAATGACCGAGGATAACGTCCGGAATATCGTTTTTCAGGGCGTATTCCCATTCGAACTGATCACCGCCGTTCATGACCACCGGCTGGTGACCATATTCCTCACAGGCCTGCCGGATGTCCTCCTCGGCCCGGCGACTTTTGGTCCCTACAAGAATGTAGGTGGGGACCATACCCAATTCGCAAACAAACCAGGTGGCTGCGGCCACAAAATCTGGGTCGCCACACAGGGCCACCTTCTTCATCATGGTGTAATGCAGAGTATCAGCCATGGCGTCAAGGAAAATACCCCTTTCCCAGCGGAGACGATCAGGAATAGGGCGATCGGTAGCCTCGGCCACATTCCTTAGAAAATGGTCGGTATTTCTCACACCGATGGGCATAGTCATGACGTAAGCTGGTACCTTATAACGTCGGTCAAGCCATTGGGCCCCGGCAGAGCCGGCGTCCGGGGAAAGGGCAAAAATGGCCTGGGCATCACCGGCCCTTACGAAGGCCTCAACCGGAGTGCCTCCCGGTGGGTAGTAGGGAATGCGGTCAGGCATACCTACCAGGGGGCAGTCCAGGGTCTCACTAATGTCAAAGAGGACCCGGTGGGAGACCCCCATAAGTTCCATCATGTGCTTGAGTTCACGGATATCGCCGGGGGTCATCATCCCCGGGATGAGACAAACGTGTTCCCTGGTCTCTCCGCTCTTGCGCGCCAAGGCCTTAAGGAACTCACGGGAGGCGCGGTTATATCCTTCGACGTGGGAACCTGCAAAACTCGGGGTGTTTACTACCACGAACTTTACCGCCTCCCGCACTTCCGGACCCAATTCTTCTTCCATAAGATCCAGGGCCTCGTCGAGGAAACTATGAATATCATCTCCAATGACTTCGCTGGAGCAGGTGGTCACAATGGCGATAAGCTCCGGCTGGTAACGACAGACAAGGTTGCGTACTCCACGAACGAGATTCTTACGCCCCCCAAAGACCGCCGCGTCTTCGTGAAAACTGGCATTAGCGATAGTAGCCGGCTCCCGAAAGATCCGCGAAAAGGTATAACGTACGTAGGTGGTACAACCTTGAGCCCCCTGGACAAAGGGGATAGCCCGGTGCACCCCGAGGGTGGCCCACATGGCCCCTAAAGGCATGCAGGTGTGCCCGGGATCAATACAAACCGCTCGGTTGGCTCTGGGAACCAGCTCTGGGGGCGGTGGGACGTATTCCCGGCTGAGGGGTTTCTTTTCGATCTTTAGATTCTTATAAGTAATTCCCTCGATAGGGATCTCTTTGACCTGGTTAATCATAACCTTCCTCCTTCTTAGGATTTTGATCAAGCTCCCCTTGCTAAAAATCCTGACGGGCCAGCTGCCAAACCGGAGCCGCCACGGCCTGATAGATGTCCCGTGCAAAATTGACGAATCCCCGAAAACCCGCGTAGGGTCCCTTTTCGTAGGAGTGGGAATTGAGGGTCGGTACCCCGAATTTGCGGACCAAGTATTTTTCCTTGAGCCCGGTAAGAAAGAGGTCTGGTTTACAGGTCTCAATCATCTCCTCGATCTCAAATTCGTTAGGGTTATCGATGATCAGGGTCCCGGGTTTTACCCGGTGAATGATCTTTTCGTAATCTTCCCGGTGGCCAAAAGTGGTCATACAGGCCACTACCTCCATACCGAGTTCTTCCATGACTTTGGGCCAGTGCCAGACACGCGGGGCCCCGACGTAAATGGCCACCTTTTTGCCTGAAAGCCTTTCGCGATACCATTCAACGGCGGGTTTGATGGCCGTGATTTCTTCCTCGATGATCTCCTCGGCGCGGCGTCGCATTTTGTCTTCACCAAACCAGGCCGCAACGTCCCGCAGGGCTTTAGCCGTCTGTTCGATCCCGAAGAGGCTCACCCGCAGATAAGGGACCTTAAAACCCTGTTTGATGAGTTCGGCGATATAAGTAGCAGACCGCTGACAGTGGACGATACTGAGGCTTGCGTCCGGCAATTTGAAGAGATTTTCAAGACGGGCATTGCCGGTGAAGACGTTCAGGATCCGCAGCCCGAGCTTTTCAAACAGAGGAACAATGACTACTTCGTCCCAGTCGATGTTATATTCTCCGATAATGTTTACGTCATAAGGGGTCTTTTCTTCCTCCTTGAGGCAGACCTCCGGGTGTTCCTCACGATATTTGAGGAGCCATTTGTAAAACTGGAAGTTAAACTCGTGGTGTCCTTTGGATTGGGAAACGCCGCAAAACCCCGGAGAGGCACAGGCGAACACCGGTTTACCCACCTCTTTAGAGACCTCACGGGCCACCTGTTCGATGTCGTCCCCGATAAGGGCCGTGGAACAGGTATTGTAGATAATGGCTCCCCTGGCCCCGGGATTAATACGAAAGGCTTCAAGGAGGGCCTGTTTAAGCTTTTCTGTGCCCCCAAAAATAATGTCTTCTTCACTCATCGCGGTGGTGTAACAGTGGCGGCGATGGTTGGCTTCGTTTTCAAGTACCCCAGGGCGGGCCCAATTGTAGCCGTCCCCGAGGTGGCGTCTGGTGCCCCAGGTGTAGTAGCCACAGCCTACCGGGGCGTGAACCAGGTGAATGGCGTCCACGATCGGTCCGCCCACGACCCCGCGGGCCCCGGCAAAGGCTCACCCTCGTTCAGTGAGATCGCCTGGTACCGTAGGGGCGTTGCATTGCGGCAGCGTGGAGCGTTCTTCTTCTACGATGACCACGTGCTTGAGTCTTTCGGGGATACAGAGGTTACAGCGTAACTGGTGATACGGCATGAGTTCACCTCCTCAAGAATTTGGCTAAAGACAAAGAGCCCCGGGTATACAATCCCCCTGGCCCGGCACACCAAAGGCATCAGCCCGGCAGCGTTTACAGGAAAGGAACTGGGGCATGAAACGAGCAGCCGTCTGACGGGCTTTACGTATCTGTTGCCCGTTAGGTGGTTTTTGGCCCCGGAAGTCCCCCAGGGGAATGAGGGGAATAATGTTCATGACACTTGCCCCGGCTTCGGCCACTAGGCGGGCGATTTCTTCCATTTCGTGGTCGTTCACCCTGGGGACCAGGACGCTGTTGACCTTCACCCGGATGCCCGCCTTTGCAGCCAAGGCTATCCCCTCAAGCTGGCGTGCCAGAAGCAGAAAAGCCCCTTCGGACCCCAGTAAGCGCCTTTTTCTATCCTGGACAAACTTGACCAGCTTGGCCCCGGTCTCAGGGGTGGCAGCGCTTACGGTCACCGAGAGGAACTCCACCCCCAAGGCAAGGAGATTAGGAAGCCTTTCCGGCAGAGCAAGCCCGTTGGTGGCAATACAAACCCGCAGGTGAGGAAAGTGTTTTCGCACTATCCTTAAAGCTTCGAAGGTCTCCTCATTGGCCAGTGCTTCACCAGGACCAGCTATCCCCACCACCTCGATCCTCGGTTCAAGTTCAAGGGCCCGGGAGACCACCGCCATGACCTCCGCCGGAGTAATCACCCTGGTAGAAATTCCCGGACGAGACTCGTTAAGGCAACCGATCTTTCGTTCACAGTAAGCACACCGGATATTGCACTGCGGGGCTACGGGTAGATGGAGCCGGCCTACTAGCCGGTGTGCCTGTTCATCAAAACAAGGATGCCTAATCATTTATGACCTCCTTTCTGTCTGGGCCCTAGAAAAGGGCCTCCAGATCCTTTTCACCGGTGCGCACACGCAAACTTTCTTCCACGGGCAGGACGAAGATCTTCCCGTCCCCGTGCTGACCGGTTTGATTTACTCGGATGATGGCGGCGACGACCTTTTCCACCATGGTCTGAGGCACCACGGCTATGATGAGACGTTTGGGAATAAAGGCCATCGGGGCCTCTTCGGCACGTTTGATTATCTCTGCGCTTACCCGGTAGGCCAGTTCCGGAATTCGGCCTCCCTGTTTACCCCGACCGTAGACCTTGAGCGCCGTGAACGCGGGAAGCCCCATCTCCGCCAGGGCTTTTTTGGTGGCCAACATCTTGGTCGGACGCACTATGGCCATAATTTCGCAGAGCTTGCCCATGGTCTGCCTCCTAAAGTTCGGGTTGTCCGGTACGGATGGTCCAGGCCCCCTTCACCGGCAGCACAAAGATTTTGCCGTCACCGAAACGCCCGGTGCGGGCGTTCTCCATAATGGTCTCACAGACCCGGGCCACGGCCTCATCCTCCACTACCAGGAGGAGCATAGTCTTTTGCAGTTCGTCGTAGACGATCTCCCCTAGGGTGAGACCGCCTTGTTTGCCGCGGCCCACCACGTCGATTCTGGTAAGGGCCAGAAATCCGGCCTCTTCTAGGGCGTCTATTACCTTCTGGGTCTTTTCTGGTCTGATAACGGCCTTGATCATCTTCATCTTTTTCACCTCCGTTTAAACAATGCCGTACTTGACGACGAGTTCTTCAAGCTCAGGCATGGTCAAAGGTTTGGGGATCACAAAATGCTCGTTTTCGATGATCCTCCTGGCAAGTTCCTTGTAGGCCTGGGCTTGAGGGTGTTCCGGATCAAACTGGACCACCGTTTGACGGTTGAACTCGGCCTTCTGGACGATGTTGTCTCGGGGGATAAACATGATCATCTGCGTTCCGAGACGTTCACAGAACTCCTGCATGATCTCTTCCTCGCGGTCCACCTTACGGCTATTGCAGATGATGCCGCCAAGCCTCACCCCAGTGCGCTGGGCATACTTGGTCATCCCCCGACAGATGTTGTTAGCGGCGTAGATGGCCATCATTTCCCCCGAGGCCACGATATAGATCTCCTGGGCCTTGCCCTCCCGCACTGGCATGGCAAAACCCCCACAAACTACGTCTCCCAGGACATCAAAGAAAAGAAAATCCAGATCCTCGGGATAGCCTTCCAGCTGTTCCATGAGATTGATGGCGGTAATCACTCCCCGACCGGCACAGCCTACTCCAGGTTCAGGCCCACCGGATTCTACGCAGCGGATCCCCCCAAAACCCACCTTGACTACTCGGTCCAGGGTGAGGTTCTCCTCCCCTTCTTCCCGTAATAGATCAAGCACCGTCTCCTGAGGCTTTCCCCCGAGAATGAGCCGGGTAGCGTCGGCTTTGGGGTCACAACCGTGGATCATGACCTTCTTGTTGAAATAGTGAGCCAGGGCAGCGGCCATATTCTGGCAGGTGGTAGATTTCCCAATGCCACCCTTTCCATAAATACCGATCTTGCGGGTCCCCATCCCAAAACCTCCTTTGCTTTTTGGGCTCTTTACGGCAAAGCGGATGCCAATCTCCCCAAACATTTGGAAAACAAGGATTTGGGCGTCGCTGATCCCTAGGTCAGTCACCTCTCTTGGTAGTTTTGGGAGGTTTAATTTGGCAGTTTTCTAAGTTTTCTCAGCAGGCACGGCGCTTGCTAATTAACCCTTTTGATGGCGGTCTTAGACACTACTCTTAGAGAGGGGGAACAGCGCTGGGGGATCTATTTCTCAACCAAAGTGCGCCGCGAGATTGTCCGGCGCCTGGTGGCTTTGGGGGTGGAAGAGATCGAGCTCGGGACCGTGGGCTGTCATCAGGACCTCGTGGCACTTGCGGCCTTCGTGCGGGAAATGTCTCCCGGTCTGCCGGTAAGCGTTTGGTCCCCCTTAAGAACCGAGGATCTCCGTGCCGCTATGTCCCTGGGGGCGATGCGCCTAAACCTTGGGGTGCCAGTCTCTCCTCTTCAGCGTGAACGGCGCCTGGGGCTTGGTCGGCAAGAACTTATTAAACGCGTGAAACATGTGGTAAGGCTTGCGGCAGATCTCTTTCCTTACGTAAGCCTGGGGCTTGAGGACGCCTCCCGTACCGAAAAAGATTTCCTCCTGGAAGTGGGACACGCGGCTTTTAGCGCCGGGGCCAGGCGTTTGCGCCTTTCCGATACCCTGGGGATACTTGAGCCCGTAGAAGTTATGCGCCTGGTACACTCCTTTAAAGAGAGCCTCCCTGGGGTGGAACTTGCCTTCCACGCTCATAACGACTTCGGTCTGGCTACCGCCAACGCCCTTACCGCCCTCTCAGCCGGGGCAGACTGGGTGGATGCCAGCGTACTCGGCCTGGGAGAAAGGGCCGGGATCGCACGTCTTGAGGAAATTCTAGCTTATCTTTATTTACGAAAAGGTAAAATCCACTATCGAATCCAACTCTTGCCGGAACTATGCCATTTTGTGTCCTGGCACGCCGGAGACCCCTGTTCGGAATTTAAACCCATCGTCGGACGCAAGCTCTTTTATTGCGAAACGGGCCTCCACGTAGAGGCCCTCTATAAGACCCCGGCGCTTTATGAACCCTTTCCGCCAGAATTGTTCGGTCTTGAGCGGCGTCTGGGGCTGGGGGCCAAAAGTGGCCGGGCGGCCCTTAAACATATGCTGGAACGCCTGGGATTACGCTTGAGACACCAAGAACTTTTAGTACTCCTGGAAGAAGTACGTCGAAGGTCGAGGGAATGTGGCCGTCCCCTCTCTGAAAAAGAGCTCCGGGAGCTGGCTAACAAGGAAAAAATTGTCTCTTAATTTTTAACAAAATTGTTAATGCAAATCGAGGCCCTAAAACTAGAAGTCCTTTACGCCACCCATGGCCTTATTGGTCAGGCCCTGGAACTTGAAGAGGCCCTGCGGGAAATTTTACGCATCCTGGCGGAAAAACTCGAGATGGCCCGGGCCGCGGTAGCTCTCTATGACGAGGAAGCAGGTCATCTTCGTATCCGGGCCTCCTTTGGCCTAAGCCCGCAAGAAGAAAGGCGTGGGATCTACCAGATAGGCGAGGGGGTGACGGGCAAGGTCTTTGAGACCGGTGAAGCAGTTGCGGTGGCGGATATCCGTCAAGAACCCTTTTTCCTCAACCGCACCCGGGCCCGACCTTCAAAAGAAAGGATCTCCTTTATAGCCGTGCCCATCAGATTCGGGGAGGAGACCCACGGGGTACTCTGGGTGGACCGGCTCTTCCACCTCGGGGTACCTCTTGAGGAAGACGTCCGCTTCCTTGAGGTCATCGCCTTCTTTGTGGGGCAGCTTGTGGGTCTGGCCCGCAAGGTAGCGGATCGTGAAAAGGCTCTGCGGGCCGAAAACTTTGCCCTGCGCACGGAGCTTACCACGCGTTTGAGCGATTTTCTTTGGGGTTCCAAGAGTCCGGCGATGAGGGAAGTCCTCAACCTGGTACGCCAGGTAGCGCCCACCCGGGCCACGGTACTCCTCCTCGGGGAATCCGGTACCGGAAAGACCCTTACCGCTCGCCTTATTCATGAACTAAGCCCTCGCCGGAAAGGGCCCTTCCTCAAGGTGGATTGCACCGCCCTGCCCGAAAACCTTCTGGAAGCCGAACTTTTCGGGTACGAACGGGGGGCCTTTACCGGGGCAGACCGGGCCAAACCCGGACGCTTGGAACTTGCGGAAGGGGGAACGGTCTTCCTGGACGAGATCGGTGAACTCCCCCTCAGCCTTCAGGGAAAGCTTCTGCGCTTTATCCAGGAACGGGAATTTGAACGTCTGGGAGGGCGACGTACCATCCAGGTGGACGTACGCCTCATCGCGGCGACCAATAGAGACCTTGAAACCCTGGTAAAGGAGGGGCTCTTTCGCGAAGATCTCTATTTCCGGCTCCAGGTCTTCCCGATAAAGCTTCCTCCCCTCCGGGAAAGGCAGGAAGACCTTCCTGGACTAATAGAGTTCCTCCTCCGCAAGCTTGAAAAAGATTATCACCGGCGGCTGAGCTTTAGCCCGGAGGCCCTGGAACTCCTTTGCCAGTACCACTGGCCAGGAAACATCCGGGAACTCGAAAACTTACTGGAAAGACTGCTTATCACCGCCAAGGGACCGGTACGCCCCGAATTTCTGCGGCGTTTTCTGGCCACCAAACCCGGCCACCAATTACGTCCCCGGAAGGAACCCTCTCCTGAAGAAATCCGTGCGGCCCTGGAAAAACACGATTTTGTGATCGCCAGGGCCGCCAAAGAACTCGGCCTTACCTTTCGTCAGCTCCGTTACCGCCTTCAAAAACTGGGACTAGACCGCGAGATCACCCCCCGTCGAGGACGCCCCCCGCAAAAGTGATCCTCACCACCAATATTTTGTCATTTTTGTCAAATTAAAACTTAACAAAAATGGCAATGTTAAGACAAACTCTTTAAGTCCCTTCAAGAAACATCTCTGCCTATCAACCGTTTCAAGGCTTTCTGACATGAGTGGCATTTAAGTTGCTTTTTACAGGAAGAAAAAATTTTGAGGAGGTTCAAGGATGAGTAGGCGGTTTTTGGTTGGTTCGTTGTTTCTAGCCACCGTGCTTGCGGGAACGGCCCTGGCCGGTGACCCTACGGGGGCTGAAACCCTGAAGGGGGACCCGGGGCTACCCGTAGATTACGTCTGGGTCTTGGTCTGTGGCTTCTTGGTGATGTTCATGCAGGCGGGGTTTGCCTGTGTGGAGGCCGGTTTCTGCCGGGCCAAAAACACCACCAATCTTCTCACCAAAAATCTCATGGATTTTGCCGTAGGCGCCCTGGCCTTCTGGGCCGTGGGTTTTGCCCTGATCACCGGTAATGATTGGAAAGGCCTTTTGGGGACTTCGGGTTTTTTCCTGGCCGGAGACGGCTATGATGTCGGACAGTACCTCTCCTTCTTCTGGCAAATGGTCTTTGCGGCTACCGCGGCCACCATTGTTTCCGGAGCCGTGGCGGAAAGGATCAAATTTCAGGCCTACCTCCTCTATTCCCTAGTGATCACCGGTTTCATCTATCCCGTTTACGCCCATTGGGTCTGGGGTGGGGGTTGGCTCTCCAAAATTCCTTTCGGTTTAGGCCACCTGGACTTTGCCGGCTCCGGGGTGGTACACGCCCTGGGAGGCATCGTTGGCCTGGCTGGGGCCATAGTTTTGGGACCGAGGTTTGGGAAGTTCGACAAAAACGGTAAACCACGGGCCATCCCCGGGCACAATATTCCTCTGGCGGCCCTGGGGGTCTTTATCCTCTGGTTTGGCTGGTACGGCTTCAACCCGGGTTCCACCTTTTCGGCCCATCATTTACGCATCTCGGTCATAGCCGTAAACACTACCCTGGCGGCCGCGGCGGCCTGTCTTACGGCTCTCCTCATCGTGTTAGCCAAGACCAAAAAGTTCGACCTGGGTATGGCCTTAAACGGGGTGCTGGCGGGACTGGTGGCCATTACCGCCCCCTGCGCCTGGGTGGAAAGCTGGGCTTCCGTGGTCATCGGGATAATAGCCGGAATCGTCCTGGTGGCGGGGGTATATCTCCTTGAGGCCCTAAAGATCGATGATCCCGTTGGGGCCGTTCCGGTACACGGTTTTAACGGTCTGTGGGGTCTTATCGCCGTAGGAATTTTTGCCGACGGAACTTACGGCAATTACGCTATCGAACCCCCCTTCGTCAAGGGCCTGCTTTATGGAGGCGGCATAGAACAGCTCATCGCCCAGTTAATCGGAGCAGCGGCCCTCTTCGTCTGGGCGTTTGGTACGGGGTTTGTCCTTTTCAAACTACTTGATTTCTTCCTTGGCATTCGCGTCTCCCCACAAGAAGAAATCCAGGGACTTGACGTCTTTGAACACGGCACCCCTGCGTATCCCGAATTTTACACCATCAGGAGGTAAAGAATGAGAGAGATAAGAGCGGTTATCAGACCGGAAAAACTGCAGGAAGTACTTAGCGCCCTGGAGAAAGCGGGCTCCCCCGGGGTTACCGTCTATCAGGTGGAGGGCCACGGCCGCCAGGCCGGTATCGTAGAACAATTCCGGGGCCGGGAGTTTCGACTGGATCTCCTTCCAAAGGCCGAAATTCGCGTAGTCTGTCGGGAAGAGGAAGTCGAAAACCTCATCCAAGCCATAGCCTCGGCGGCCCGCACCGGCGAAATAGGTGACGGAAAGATCTTTGTTTACCCGGTGCTTGAGGCCGTAAGGATCCGCTCAGGCGAAAGGGGCGAAAAGGCTATTTAAGCCAGGGCCTATCCGGACCCGACGACCCCGGAGACGAATTTTCAGATTGGCTTTACATGCAACTTGGGGCCGAGGTGAGTAACCCGCTTGAAAAGTATTTTAAGGATACCGATGATCTCCTGGAAAATGGCTCCTGGGATAATCAGCACGAGAATGGGAGGCCGAAACATTGGCCTCCCCCTTTGAATTTCACGTCCAAAAGGTTTAGCTTCGGCGGCAAACCCTCCCAAACGTGCTATCTTTTAAAGCATGGCTTCTCTTAACGTCCTTGTGGTTGAAGACGAAAAGGTCCACCGTGAACTCCTGAAGATGACCCTTGAGGAAGAAGGGTACCGGGTCTGGAGTGTTCCCAGCGCGGAAAAGGCCTTACCCATCCTGGCCCAGGAGGAAGTGGAGGTAGCGATACTTGACGTCCGGCTTCCTGGTATGAGCGGGCTTGAGCTGCTCAGGCGGATTAAGCAGGAAAGACCAGAGGTGGAAGTCATCGTGATTACGGCCTTTGGCGAGATTGAAGACGCGGTCTCGGCCATCAAGGCCGGGGCCTTCCATTACCTGGTCAAACCTTACGAACCGGAAGTGCTGCTCAACTTGATCCGGCGGTGCGGGGAGTTGGTACGCCTGAGAAAGGGGCCGGTGGATTCAGGCCCCCTGGTTTACCGTTCCCAGGCCATGAAAGAGGTCCTGCGTCAGGCCGAGATCTTTGCCCGCAGCGAAGCCCCGGTACTCATCCTGGGAGAATCAGGGGTAGGTAAGGAGCTCCTAGCCCGCCACCTCCACGAGCAGAGCGGGCGCAAAGGCCCTTTTATAGCGGTAAATTGCGCCGCCATACCAGAAAACATATTCGAGGCCGAGCTTTTCGGCTACGAGCGGGGCGCCTTCACCGGGGCCGAGGTTGCCAAACCCGGCCTTATCGAGGAGGCCGAAAGGGGCACGCTTTTTCTGGACGAGATCGGAGAGATGCCCCTTCACCTACAGGGTAAACTCCTGCGATTCCTTCAGGAGGGAGAATTCCGGCGTCTGGGCAGTAACCAGATCAGGAAGAGTCAGGCCCGCATCGTGGCTGCCACCAACGAGGACCTAGAAAAAGCGGTAGCGGAAAAGAGATTCCGGGAAGACCTTTATTTCCGACTAAACGTACTCACCTTGAAAATACCGCCTCTCAGGGAAAGGCCTGAAGATATTCTACCCCTGGCGACCTATTTCCTAGAAAAGTTCAACCGAAAATACGGCAAAAAGGCCACCCTTTCTCCGGAAGCCGCCCGCCGGCTGGCGGAATATCCTTTTCCGGGTAACGTACGGGAACTGGAAAATTTGCTTCACCGGGCGGTCCTGGTGTGCCCGAAGGAGATCCGGCCGGAGGATCTGGGACTTGAAGAGAAAAAACTGGGGCTTACCATAGGTCTTCCTCTAGGGAAGACCCTTCCCGAAATGGTAGCGGAAGTAGAACGCCTCCTCATCCGGGAAGCCCTAGAACGAACCGGCTACGTCCAGACCCGGGCCGCCAAGCTCCTTGGCATAGACGAAAAATCTCTGCGTTATAAGCGCAAAAAATATGGCCTCTAGACGCTATTTGTTACTCTTGTTGCTAGCTCTCTGGATCCTTGGTCTAGGGTTTCTTTACAATTTCTACCGGCTGAAAAAAGAATGGGAGGGCTTCTTTTATCTAATCCTGCATGAGGAAAAACAGCGGTTATATTCGGCCCTCAAAGCCACCCTCGTGGCCGGGGGAGATCCGGTAGAGACTTTGGCCGAATATATAGAAGGTTCGCGCCTTCTCACCGGGGCGGCCCTTGTTCTTTCGGGAAGGACTATCATCGTGCCGGGTTCAGCCATCCCGCCCAAGAGTCTGATCTACACCATGGAACTTAAACCCTTCCGGTTTCAACTCTATTTTTCCGGCGAAACCTTTTACGAGATTAAACGCCATCTTTATATCGAACTGGCCCTGTGGTGTCTTCTAAACCTGGCAGGCCTGGGGGTTACCCTGTGGCTCCTCAGGGGTTATTACGAAAGTCGGCTGAGCCTGACCCGGGAAAGGGCTGAAGCCGAACGCCTAAAAAGCGTATCTCTGGCCGTTTCCTCCGTACTCCATGAAGTCAAAAATGCCTTAAACAACCTCAATTTCGCGCTCTTCCGCCTTAAAAAGAAGGAGACTTTTGAAGAAACCCGTATCCTTGAAGAAGAAATAAGGCGCCTGACCCTTTATCTGGAAGAGGTCTCGGACCTTAGAAAACCTCTCACCTTAAAACTCGGCGGGCTAAGGATCGATACGCTGGTCCAGGAAGTGCTCGGGGAATTTTCCGAAAGGATCGCGGACCTCGGGGTAGAAGTCGAAACCCAGCTGGCCCCCGCCGAAATTCCAGCGGATAAAGAAAGGATGCGCGTGGTGCTACGCAACCTCCTGCGAAATGCCCTTGAAGCTTTAGCCGAAGTTCCGCCTCCCCGAAAACTCAAACTCTGCGGGGAAATAGAAGGGTCTTTTTACCGCCTGGAAGTGGCGGATTCGGCGCAGCTCCTTCCCGAGGACGCCAAACTCTTTAAGCCCTACCACAGCCGTAAACCCCGGGGCTTTGGCCTGGGCCTTTTCAACGTCAAACGTATCCTTGAGGCCCATGGCGGAAAGGTGGAAGCGGAAATACGTTCCGGATTTACTGTTTTTACCCTGAGACTCCCCCTCGGAAAACCTTCCGAAAAATGAGGGCTTCCCTCGGAAAAATTTCCGAAAGATAAAAACCGGACATCATTCCACCATCCCCCTTCCAACCGCGAATCCCAAAGATTTCGGGCTGTGAGCGAACAGGGGAAATCATGGCACACTGCTTGCTTTTTAAATAACGCAAATTTCAAGGAGTTTTAAACCATGAAGAAATTTAAGGTACTGGGGCTGATGCTTCTTGTTTTTTGGGCAGGAACGGCTTTGGGAAAAGACCCACTTCCCCTGAAGGAGGTTGAAGGTACCGTAAAAAAAATCCGCCTGGAGAAGGCCTCCCCCAAGGCCAAATTCGGTTTTGTGACCGCAATACTTTCTACTGGGGAGGGAAAGGTTAGGGTACGGCTCTATCCTGAATGGTGGAAGATTGAACCCCCTTTTACCGTGGGGCAACGCGTGCAGGTTAAAGGCTGGGTTCCGCCCCGGGCGGCCTTTCAGGGACAACCGGTGCTGGTGGCGGCGGAGATCAAAAACCTGGACACTGGTGAGATTCTGGTTCTCCGGAAAGGGCCGGGTAAACCTCGCTGGCGCCAGGGCGTAAAACGATATACGTTTTCCGGAAAAATCGTGGCCCGTACGGTTAGCCCCGGTCTTGGACGCCCCCAGGTCAAATGGCTGGTGCTCAAAGTTAAGACCGAAGAGGGAAAAATCCATACCGTAAGGATTTCTCCCCTCTGGCTGAACGCTTATCCTGAACTAACCCCCGGGAAGCAGGTGAAGATCACGGCCTGGCAACCCCCTTTCTGGAAAGCGCGCCATATTGGCGAATATCTGGCCTGTCAGGTGGTGCTCCCTGAAACCGGGAAGACCCTGAATCTCCGGAAATGTCCGGCCACCAGGTAGGAGAAGCCGCATGCGCCACTGGATCAGCCTCTTTCTCTTTAATGCCACGGCACTAGTAATCCTCACCGGCTTGGTACTTTACTTCATGCCTCCGGGGCGTGTAGCTTACTGGACTGACTGGCGCTTTCTGGGATGGGATAAGGACCAGTGGGAAAGTATCCATATCCTCTTCGGCTTCCTGATGATAGTTCTTGAGGGCTGGCACCTTTACCTGAACTGGAAACCTTTTAAACGCTATCTGGGTTCGCTCAAGTCCCCCAGGGGAGCCTTTGTTTCTGTGACCCTGGCCACCGTATTGCTCCTTACCCTTTCTGTAAAAGACCTTCCTCCGGCAAGCTGGCTCATGGCCTTAAGGGCCCATTTAAAGGCCTCCTGGGGGCAGCCTCTTGTACCTCCGCCCATACCCCATGCGGAATTACTGAGCCTTGAGGCCCTTTTAAAAAGGGAAAAAATACCTGCGGAAAAAGCTCTTCCCTTTCTTAAGAAACACGGGATAAAAGTCCCTTCTATTCAAATGAGTCTTAAAGAGCTGGCCCGTATAAATCGTACCACTCCGGCTGATCTCTACCTTTTGCTCTTAAAATCCAAAAAGAACGCAGTTTCTTCTTACTCCATTTTTCAACCTGGTCGGAAGACCCTAGCAGAAGTTTGCCGGCTCCTGGAACTGCCCCGCGAAACTTGTCAGCAAGTCCTTGAGAACCACGGCATACAACCGGATTGGGAAGTTCCTCTTCGGGAGCTGGCCTTTGCCCACGGGGCAACCCCTCGTCAGATAATAGAATGGCTCAAAAAGGCCAAGGAGGCCCGAAAATGAAGCTCAAACGTCTGGCCATCAGTGAAGAAGGATTCGTCTTCGATCCGGAGACCGGAAACAGTTACACCGTAAATGAAACCGGGCTCCTGATCCTGAAAAAGCTGCGGGAAGGTCTCAGCCTGGAAGAAATCGCCGAGATAATGAACGAAGAATATGGCATTTCCCGGGAGGAGGCCCTGCGGGACATCCAGGATTTCCTGGAGGCCATGGCGAGATTTGGTCTTTGGGAGGAAAAATATGGTTAAAGTCGCGGTCTCAGGCATTAACGCCGTGGATAACCCGGGCCCGGGGCTGGGCATCATCAAGGGGCTTCGGGAAGGGGAGACCCCGGTATCGGTGGTAGGGCTGGCTTACGACGCCATGGAACCAGGGATTTACCTTACGGATCTCATCGAACGGGCCTACCTCCTGCCCTATCCTTCCGAAGGAGAGGCCCCTTTCCTGAACCGCCTCCTCTACATTAAGGAAAAGGAAGGGCTTGAAGTAATTATTCCGGCCCTTGACGCCGAACTTCCGCTTTTCATAGACCTTGAGGCACGGCTTTCTTCGTATGGTCTAAAGACTTTTTTGCCCACGCAAAAACAGTTCAAATTACGGGCCAAAGATCACCTGCCCGAGGTGGCCGAAGCCATAGGCATCAAGACACCGCATACCCTGGTACTCGCCTCTTATGAGGAATTTATGAAGGCCCTCTCCCGGCTCAAGTTTCCTATAATGGTCAAGGGTCTCTTTTATAAGGCCTTCAGGGCTTACACCCAGGCCGAGGCCCAGCAGTACTTTCACGCCATCGTGGCGGAATGGGGGTATCCCGTGATCGTGCAGGAGGTGGTGAAAGGGGAAGAGATGAACGTGGTGGGGGTGGGAGACGGAGAAGGTGGCCACTTCGGCCTGGTAGCCATCAAGAAGCTCTGGATCACCTCTCTGGGCAAGATCTGGACAGGGGTGACGGTGACTCATTCGGGACTCCTTACCGCGGCGGAAAGTTTCGTTAAACATTTTCGCTGGCGGGGAGCTTTTGAATTAGAAACCATTGTCTCAGGCGACGACATCTATCTCATAGAGATCAACCCCCGCTTCCCGGCCTGGATCTATTTCGCGGTAGGGGTGGGGATCAATCTTCCCGCAAGGCTCCTCAAAGCCGCCCTGGGCGGGGAGCCCGAGAGAGCATGGGACTATCCAGCAGGGAAACTTTACATCCGTTTTACCGACGACCTGGTAACGGATCTTGAAGTCTTTCAGCGTATGGTTACAAGGGGGGAAAGATGAAAAGGCCATACCAAAAACCCACGATCCTGAAACTCCAAGTGGGTTTTCTCCGGGAGAAGAAAAGCAGTCTTTCGCGTATGGTGCGCCAGGAAATAGACGGCGTGCCGGTAGCGGAACTGGCAGAAAAGTTCGGTTCACCCCTTTTTGTTTTTTCCGAAAAGAGACTCCGGGAACAATTCCGCTATTTAAAGAGGCTCTTTGAGGGGCATTACCCCCGGGTAGAATTCAGCTGGTCCTATAAGACCAACTACCTGGACGCCATCTGCCGCATTTTCCACCAGGAAGGGGCCACGGCCGAGGTGGTCTCCAATTTCGAATACGAAAAGGCCCGAAGACTGGGTGTTCCCGGAGATCAGATCGTTTTCAACGGTCCTTACAAGCCGAAGGAGATCCTGCGCCAGGCCGTGCTTGAAGGGGCGCGTATAAACGTGGATTCCCTGGACGAAATCCTGGACCTTGAAGAAATCGCCCGGGAGACCGGAGAGAAGCTGCGGATAGGGCTCCGGGTAAACATGGACACCGGTATCTACCCCCGCTGGGACCGTTTTGGTTTCAATCTCGAAAGCGGGGAAGTCCTGAACGTGGCCCGAAGAATCGCCGCCGGGGGAAGGCTTGAGGTGGTGGGACTACATTGTCACCAGGGCACCTTTATCCTTGAGCCCGAGGCATACGGACGGGCCGCAGAAAAACTGGTGGATCTTTCGCAAAAGCTCGAAAATGACTTCGGCTGGACCATAGAATATCTGGATCTCGGAGGAGGCTTTCCCTCGCGCAACCGGCTAAAGGGTTTGTACCTCCCTCCGGAGGTGGCGGTTCCTCCCCTCTCCGAATACGCCGAAAAGATCGCCCGGGCGCTTCTTACAAGACTGCCTGCCGGGGATTATCCTCTCTTGATCCTTGAGACCGGCCGGGCCCTAGTGGACGAGGCTGGCTTTTTGATTACCACCGTAAGAGCGCTAAAACGTCTTCCTGACGGCCGCCGGGCTTACATCCTTGACGCCGGCGTAAACCTGCTTTTCACCGCCTTCTGGTACCATTTCCGGGTGGAGGTAGAAAGGGAAATACCCGGTCCACCGGAACCCTGCGTCCTTTACGGCCCCCTCTGCATGAATATTGACGTGGTGGAGGAATCGGCGCTCCTTCCCCCGCTTGCACGTGGCACCCGCCTTGTTCTCTCTCCGGTGGGCGCTTATAACGTCACCCAGTGGATGCAGTTCATTACTTATCGGCCCCGGGTGGTCCTTGTGACGGAAAATGGAAACGCGGAGGTCATACGTGAGGCCGAAACCCTTGAAGACATAGTACGGCGCGAAAAAATTCCCGAACACCTGAAATGAAAGAGCTCCAGCCGATAATAAATTCGGTCCTAAACAGCTATGCGGGCATCCTCTTCCTGGCCAGACCGGCAGCGGGGCTGGCCATCCTCCTGTTTACGGTCCTTATAAGCCCGAATCTGGGCCTATCAGCCCTGGTTTGCGTCTCTTCGGCCTACGTATTTGCCCGAATTTTGGGGCTTAAAGAAGACTTCCTCCGCCTGGACTTTTATATCTACAATCCCCTGCTGGTAGGGCTCTCTATCGGCTATTTTTTCAAAATCGATTCTTTGAGCCTGCTTTTCCTAGTGCTGATGGGGATTTTTACCTTCCTTCTCACTTACGGACTCTCTTCGGCCTTCTGGTATTACTTTCGGCTTCCGGTCTTGAGTCTCCCCTTCGTGGTAGGAAGCCTCATCGCTGCTTTGGCCTCCTACCACTACTCCAACCTCTTCGTAAAAAGTCTCTATAAGTTCCCGAGCTTTTCTTATTTTTCCCTTCCTCTTTGGCTTGAGGGCTTTTTGCGTTCCCTGGGGGCCATCTTCTTCATGCCGCAGGTCATGGTGGGCTTGGGACTTTTCCTGGTCATCCTTCTTTCTTCAAGAATCATGGCCCTGCTCTCCGTTTTGGGCTACGCCACGGGGACCATGATCGCCTATTTTTTTACGGGCTCTTTACAGGAAGCATTTTCCAACCTTAACTATTTTAATTTCATTCTCATTGCTCTGGCCCTGGGAGGAGTCTTTCTTATTCCCTCCCCCAAAAGCTATCTCATGGCCTTGGTGGCTTCGGCTATAGCGGTCCCTCTGACCGAGGCCTCTCAAGTCTTTTGGGAAAAATTCGGCCTCCCGGCCTTTGCCCTACCTTTTAATGTTACTACCATGCTCATCCTCTACGCTCTCGGGCTTTCCGGCTACCGAAAACTCACCCTCTACTACCGGGGCACCCCCGAAAAGACCCTTGACCATTATTTGACCCTAGAAAAGAGGTTCCCGGCCCGAACCTGGGAGGTGGATCTTCCCGTTAGCGGCAGGTGGCTCGTCTGGCAGGGGCCCGACGGCAAGTTTACCCACAAAGGACCCTGGCGTTACGCCATAGATTTTGTGGTCGCTGACGAATCCGGCCGCACTTATGCCGGAGAGGGTTTAAAGCTTGAGGATTACTACGCCTACCACAAACCCGTATTTTCTCCGGTCACCGGAAGGGTAGTAGAGGTGGTAGACAGTCTTCCAGACGAACCCCCGGGCTCGGCCAATAAGGATTACCCCTGGGGCAACCACGTGATCATCTATGACCCGCGTGGTTTCTACGCCGTACTGGCCCACTTAAGCCCCGGTACCCTCAAGGTGAAAAAGGGAGATTGGGTGGTCAAAGGGGCCCTGATCGGCCTTTGCGGCAGTTCTGGCTATTCCCCCGAGCCCCATCTTCACCTCCACCTCCAGTCCGGCCCGGAGATCGGCTCTCCCACCTTGCCCTTTGTCTTTAGTGCTTACCTCAAGAACGGAGAATTTCACGACTTCTCCCTCCCCGCTGAAGGTGAAACCATAGAACCTGCTCCTCCTGAAAGGAGACTCAAGCAGACTTTAAACTTCCTCCTGGGTCAGGAGTTCGAATATGACTTCTTTAAAAACGAAGAATTTAATGAAAGATTTACCCTCTGGGTGGAAATGGCCCCGGACGGGACTTTTTATTTTACCGAAGGGAAGGGAAAACTTTATTTTGCTCAGAGGGGCTCGGCCTTTTATTTTCTCAATTTTGAGGGTCCGAGAACTTCTCCTCTGCGCTATTTCTTCCTGGCCGCCCCCAAGATTCCCCTCCTTCTGAAAGAGGGACTCTCCTGGGAAGATTATCTACCGCTGGAAGTCTCCCTGGGCCCCCTTAAAAAAGGCTTATATCTCTTCATCCTTTCCTTCTGGCCCTCGTTTCTAAAATTCAAAGCCCGCTATCAGGCATTAAATAGATTTGACTTTAAGGGCGAAATTACTTTTAATGACGAAAATATTAAAACAACAGTAAGACTAGCCCCTGGCAAAGGTTTTACGGAAATAAAAATCGAAAAAGAAAACGAAAACCTCACATTCAGAAGGAGGACAAATCATGAACAAGAAAGTAGTCTTTAAATGTCTTCTGATGGTTTTGGTGTTGGGCCTTTTGAACCCAAGTTGGGGCCGGGCGGCAGATCTTAAGAAATATTTTGCCGTTTACGGGACCTACCTGAATTACGGCAACTCTGAAATCAAAGAAGACGGCTACGCCTTCACCGCCTACGGCAGCCTCGGAGACGGGCTGCATCACGGCCTGGAGGCCGCCGTCTCCCAGCTCCACTTAAATTACGAATCGGGTTATTCCGACCTGGACCAGACCGATATTACCCTGGCCTATACCAATACCGGCAGCCTCCACCCCAACCTCTCCCTGCGTCTTGGGGGACATTACATTTCCACCGACGACGATCTTACCGATGACGGCTGGATCCTTTTTGGAGACCTCACTTACTTCGTGCCTTACCGCTGGAACGTGGGGCTTGAAACAGCTTATTCCAACTATGACGAAGTGATAGACCTTGATATTTTCCAGCTCTCTCCCCACGCCGGATATTTTTTAAAACTTAAGGACTATTCCCTTTATCTGGAAGCCCGGGGTTATTACATCCACATAGACGAAGAACCGGCGGGGGTTTCCATGAAAAACTATTACTCCTTTGAGCTTGCAGCCACCTGTACCCGGGGGGCCTTAAGCGGCAAACTCTCCGGCTGGGTAGGACAGCAGATTTTTGCGGTTAAAAAGGGTGGCTTTGTGGTTTACAACCTCACCGAAAAGTACCTAGGGGGGATAAGTGGTGAGCTTACTTACCGGATAAAAAACTACCTCCTCGGGATCACGGCCAGCTGGAATACTTATAAAGAAGTGGAATCTTCAAAGGTGGTCAATCAGACGGTGGTCACCGCCTTTATTGGATTTAACTTTTAGATATGCAGCGTGCGGGTCTCCTTCTTTTAGTTCTGCTGTGGGCGGTCCCGGGTTATTCTCTGGATTATAAGGAAATAAAAAGGGCCTATTACACCTCCTACCAATTCGAAAGGCGGGGCGAATACGCCAAGGCCCGGGAGGCCCTCCTTCCAGTTTATGAAAAATTTCCCCAGGGCTACACCGTAAATCTACGCCTGGGCTGGCTCTTTTACTTAGAAGGGCGCTATCGGAACGCCATCAAGCATTATGAGAAAGCGGTAGAGGCTGCACCGGGGGCCGTGGAGCCCCTTCTGGGCCTCAGTCTCCCTTACCTGGCCCAGAAAAACTGGAAAAAAGTAGAAGAGCTGATGTACCGGGTCTTAAAGATCGACTTTTATAACTATTACGGCAACCTGCGCCTGGCCCTGGCCCTTAGAGAACAGAAAAAATACTGGCAGGCCGAGGCCGTCTGCCGTAAAATGCTGACTCTCTACCCCACGGATGTCTCTTTTCTCACGGAACTTGCCCTTGATCTTTACCTTTCAGGACATAAGAAGGAAGCCCAGGCCCTTTTCGGAGACATCCTCATTCTGGACCCCGAAAACACCGTTGCCCTCAAGTACTCCCCTTAGCTCAGTCCGTCCCGCACACGGCCCTACCTTTATTTAGTTTACACAATTGACTTATTAGCTATTTGGCTATATAGTCATAAATTATGAAAGTTCTTGAAAAAAGGCTTAAGGCGCTGGCAGACGCAACGAGACTCAAGCTCCTTTCCTTACTCGCGCATAGGCCCTGTTGTGTGTGTGAGCTTGCCGAGGTGATCGGGTTTTCTCAGCCCACCATCTCTCGCCACCTAAAGCTCCTGGTGGACGCAGGTTTTGTAGAAGTTAAGAGGCGGGGGTCCTTCCAAATCTACCGCCTTTCCCCGGAAGACGATGAGGCCGCGGCCCTGCTTGAGCTGGTTCTTTCTCGCCTCAGGCTTGCGCCCGAGTTTGCCCTGCTCAAGGAGGCGCTTTCCCGAGCAGACAAACGGGAACTTTGGGAGGGGAAGAAGTGAACTGGCGCAAGGAAATCCCTAAGATCCTCCTCGGTCTTCTGGTCTTCCTCGTTCTCTATTTTCTGCCGGCAAAAGACCGTTTCCTGAAAGGCGTTACCGAAGGAGTGCTACTTGCCCACTGGTACGCCAAAGAACACGTCATCTTTTGTCTGCTTCCTGCCTTTTTCATCGCCGGGGCCATAAGCGTTTTCGTCTCAAAAGAATCGGTCATGCGCTATTTGGGCCCCAAGGCCCCGAAGCCCTTAGCCTACGGGGTGGCCTCGGTCTCGGGAACCATCCTTGCGGTCTGCTCCTGTACGGTACTTCCGCTTTTTGCCGGGATCTACCTTAACGGAGCGGGGCTCGGGCCGGCCACCACTTTTCTCTACTCGGGGCCGGCCATAAACGTGCTTGCCATCGTGCTCACGGCCCGGATCCTTGGTTTTGGCCTGGGACTTGCCCGGGCCCTTGGGGCCATTCTGGCAAGCATCGTGATAGGGCTTATCATGGCCTGGCTCTTCCGCAAGGAAGAAAGGGTAAGGCTTGCCGATTTTGAGAGTGCGCCAGCCCCACCTGCGGGGCGCCCCCTCTGGCAGACGGTGGTCTTCATGGCCACGCTGGTGGCCATCCTGATCTTCGGCACCTGGGGGCACGGCACCGGCCTCTGGGAAAGGATCTATCATTTCAAGTGGCAGCTCCTTGCCCTGTCCACCCTTCTCCTAGCCCTTGAACTCTGGCACTTTTTCAAAGTGTCTCCCGTGGGGCTTATCCTGGTGGCCCTGGTAGTGACGCTTGCCGAATTCATCTTTCCCGGGCACGAGATCCCATATCTTGTCGGAATAGTGCTCCTTTCTTTTCTCCTTTACCGCACCGGGGGCGAGGCCCGGGAATGGCTTGAGTCCTCCTACTGGCTGGGGAAACAGATCCTTCCCCTCCTTTTTATAGGGGTGCTCGCGGCAGGCTTCTTTCTGGGGCGGCCTGGGCATGAGGCCTTTATACCCTCCCGCTTCGTGGCGGAGCTTGTGGGTGGAAACGGACTTTTGGCCAACTTTTTCGCCGCCATCTCCGGGGCTTTCATGTATTTCGCCACGCTGACGGAGGTCCCCATCCTTCAGGGGCTTCTCGGAGCCGGCATGGGCAAGGGCCCGGCCCTTGCCCTTCTCCTTTCCGGGCCGGCGGTGTCTCTGCCGAGCATGCTCGTCATCCGCTCGGTTTTAGGGACCAAAAAGACCGCGGCCTACGTGTTTCTCGTAGTGATCATCTCCACCCTCTGCGGGTGGGGTTACGGGGCCTTTTTCGGGGGTTAGAGAAGATGCCAGGGGAAAAGCCTTATTCCTCCGGGAAGCGTGCCGGTCTCCTCCCCGGCATGGATCAGATAGAGCTTTGGAGAAGAAGGAAATTCTTCTTTAAGAGAAAGGAGCCCTTCTGCTTCCCTAAGGCCGGGATGCGAGGTGAGTTTGACTTCAAAGGCATAAAAATGTTTCCCCCGGCGCAAGAGGAAGTCTACTTCCTTTTCCCGTCCACCATATTTGCGAAAGAAATAGAGTTCACCGGAAAGGAGCACGGAGGCAGCGTGGAGGTGCTGGAAGACAAAATTTTCAAAAAGGCGCCCCAGGAAGTTTTCGGGTATTTCCCGTGGGTGGAGATAGCCAGCCAGATTACAGGCCAGACCGGAATCAAAGAAGTAGAGTTTGGGGCGTTTAGTGAGCCGTTTGGTGAGACTGGTGTAGTAAGGCCGCAACCGAGAAACCAAGCCAGAGGTCTCAAGAAGGTTGAGATAGCGCGAAGCAGTGGGCTGAGAGAGCCCAGCGTCCCTTGCCGCCTCGCTTATATTAAGGGGAGCAGCGATCCGGGTGGCAAGGACCTCAAGAAAACGGTGAAAATCGGCAAGATCTGCCACCTGGGAAAGGTCACGCAGGTCTCTTTCCAGATAGGTAGCTACATATCCCCGCCACCAGAGACGGGCTTCCTCCGGGGAAGAGATAAAGGCCACCGGAGGGGTAAGGCCTTTAAAGAGGATTTCCTCCAGAGAGAAAGGGGGTTTTTCAGCCTTCGGGAGAAGGCCCTTTTCAAGGAGCGAAAGGAGGCCAGATGGGCGCCTAAGAAATTCCGAAAGACTGAAAGGACCAAGTTCCAAATACACCGCACGGCCCGCCAGGGACTCCGCCACTCCTTTCATAAGCAGGAGATTGGCCGAACCGGAAAGGACTATGCGGCGGGAACGGTCCCTATCCACGGCCTGCTTTACGTAAAGGAGAAGTTCCGGGGCCCGTTGAACCTCATCCAAGATCATTTGTTTCTCTTCGAAAAGGATTTCCCGGGCCCGCCGGCGAAGGAGGACCAAAATTTCCGGATCATCCAAGGAAAAATAGGGCCACTCACGAAACGGGGTCTCTTCCCGGAGAAGGGTACTCTTCCCTACCTGGCGGGGCCCGGTAAGGACCACCACCGGCGAGAAAGAAAGCGCCTGACGCAAAAGTCGGGCAAGTTCCCGGGGGTGGTATGTAAATTTATTCATGGTTTGAATAAATTTTAACCACAAGATGAAAAAATTGTAAAGGAGGGAGATTATGGAGATCAAAGTTTTGGGACCAGGGTGTCCAAGGTGTATGAGCCTTTATGACAACGTCATCCTGGCCCTTGAGGATTTAGGCCTTGAGGCGCAGGTGGAAAAGGTGACGGATCTCGGCCGGATCGCGGCCCACGGGGTAGTCCAGACCCCGGGCCTGGTGGTGAACGGAAAGGTCGTCTCCCAGGGCAAGGTCCTCTCCGTGGAAGAGGTCAAAGAAATTCTCAAGAAAGAGGCCTGATAGTGGAAGAAAAGCCGCGCCTGAAAACTCCTTTAAAGGTCCTTTTCCTCTGCACGGAGAACGCCTGCCGCTCACAGCTGGCTGAGGCCCTTGCCAACCACTTTTTTGGGGACCGGGTCCGGGCTTTCTCCGCCGGGGTGCGCCCCAAAGTGGTGCATCCCCTGGCCCTTCAAGTCCTTTCCGAGCTCGGGATAGAGACTTCCGGTTTGAGAAGCAAACACATTGATGAATTTAAGGGGCAGGATTTTGACCTGGTGGTCTCCCTCTGTGATTCGGCCGCAGCCGAGTGCCCCGTCTTTCCCGGGGCCAAGAGGAGGCTCCATCTTCCTTTTCCTGATCCAGCAAAGTCTGGAAATGTAGAATCCTTCCGGGAGGTTCGGGATCAGATACTTCAGAAGTTAAAAGATCTTTTTGATGAGGAGAAGAAAAGATGAAGCGTTCGAGACTCGGGTTTTTCGAACGCTACCTCACCCTCTGGATATTCCTAGCCATGGTCTTCGGGGTGCTCCTTGGAAAATTTGTCCCCCAGACGGCCCAGTTTCTGGAGCGTTTTCAGGTAGGAACCACCTCCATCCCCATCGCCATCGGCCTCATCCTGATGATGTATCCGCCGCTGGCCAAAGTGCGCTACGAAGAACTTCCCATCGTCTTCTCCAACAAGCGGATGCTGGCCCTCTCCCTCATCCAGAATTGGGTGGTGGGACCGCTCGTCATGTTTGTACTGGCAGTACTCCTTCTTCCGGATCACCCGGATTACATGATGGGAGTCATTCTGGTAGGCCTTGCCCGATGCATCGCCATGGTCCTGGTATGGAATGATCTTGCCGATGGTGACCGGGATCTAGCCGCCGGCCTAGTGGCCTTTAATGCCATCTTTCAGGTCTTAACCTATTCTTTATATGCCTATTTCTTTCTTTATGTCATTCCTTCCTTCTTGGGTCTTAAAGGGGTAATCATAAAAGTTTCCATGGCCGAGGTGGCTAAATCGGTCTTCATATATCTGGGAATTCCCTTTCTAGCCGGCCTGATTACCAACCAGATCCTGCGCCGCACAAAGGACGACTCTTGGTACTTTTCTCGATTTGTCCCCCGGGTCTCCTGGCTTACCCCCCTCGCCCTCCTCTTCACCATTGTGGTCATGTTCTCCCTCAAGGGACAGTTTATTGTGGACCTTCCGGTGCACGTTCTTCGGGTGGCCCTTCCATATGTGGGTTACTTCTTCTTCATGTGGTTTGTGACTTTTTTTATTGCCTACCGGATGGGGATTTCTTACCCTAAAACCGTGGCCGTCTCCTTTACAGCGGCCAGTAACGACTTTGAGCTGGCCATAGCCGTGGCGGTAGCGGTCTTTGGGCTCCAGTCCGGTCAGGCCTTTGCCACGGTAATTGGTCCTTTAGTGGAGGTCCCCATCCTTATCTCCCTGGTAAACGTTGCCTGGTATTTCCGAAGGAGGCTTTACGGTGAAAATTCTTAAGGGGCTAATACCCTTTTTGTTGATCTTCCTTCTGGCCCTTTTGGCAAAGTCCGCCCCGGCCCTGACCCTGAAGGATGCCCTGCGCGAGGCCCTGGCACAAAACCCGGCGATTCTCGCCCGGGGCCACGAGGTTAAGGCCTCTCAGAGTGGGGTACGGGCCGCCCGGGGAAGACTCCTTCCCCAGGTCAATTTCCTAGCTCAGGCGAGCCGTCTAAGCGACCCGCAGGCGGTAGTCCCCATCAAAGGTCCGGGTAAGTTCCCTACCTTCAGCCGGGACCTTTACCTGGCCGAGTTTGACCTGGTCTTTCCTATTTACGCCGGTGGGCGCCTTCGGAAGTTGGTCAAAATCGCCGAAATAGAGATGGCGCTTCGGGAAAGCCTAAAAAACCAGACGGCCTTAGACCTTCTAGCCAACGTGAAGGATACCTTCTATCTGGGCCTTTACCTCAAAGAACTTGTCTCGGCCAGAGAAAAGACCCTTTCGGCCCTCAAGCGTGAAGAAAAAGAAGCGGAACTCAGGCTTAAGGTGGGACGCATCCCGCCCCTTGACCTCATGCGTATCAAGACCCAGGTGCGGGCTGAAGAGGCGGCCCTGGCCGCGGCCCGAGAGGGGCTCCGGCGGGCCAAGGAGGCCCTTTCCGTGCTGCTCGGAAGGCCTCCTGAAAGCGAATTTCCCCTGGAAGGTGAGCTTCAGGCTGCTAAAAGGCCCGAAGCGGTAAACCCTGATTCGGCCCTTTCCTGCCGGCCGGACATCCTGGCCCAGAGGGAGGCGGTGAAAAAGGCCGAAGAGCTGGCTGAGCTTGCCTTCCGGGAACACTTCCCCGGGGTTGACCTCTATTCAAGCTACGGCCGACGGGCTGGTTCCGGGCTCAACGATTCCGAAGAGGTCTGGGAGGCCGGGGTGCGGCTTCGGCTCAATATCTTTAGCGGGGGGACCATTTCGGCCCGGGTGGCCGAGGCCCGCTCCCGGGCCCTGGCCGAAAGGGAACGTTTAAGGCTCCTTGAACTTTCGGCCCGGAGGGAGATCGCCGACGCCCTCTCCCTCATCGCCCAGGCCGAAGAGGAAGTGGCCCATTTTGAGGCTGCCAAAGCCACCGCCAAAGAGGCCTTTCGCGTAGAGAGCCTTAAATACCGCACCGGGGCCGGTACGGTAACCGACATGCTTCTGGCACAGGCGGCCTGGGCCCAGGCCGAGGCCGACTACCTCGGGGCCCGCTACCGCCTGGCCAAGGCCTACGTGGCCTACGAGCGGGCCACCGCCCTCATCGCCCGCGGCTGGCTGAAGCTTGGATGTTGGAATATCATAAATTTCGAAAGTAAGAACAAGGAGGCTCCAAAATGTCTAAAGAAATAGTAATTCTTGGAGAAAAGGGTCAGATAACCATTCCCAAAAGATTGCGCCAAAAATACGGCTTTGAAGTTCGGTCTCCCGTTATCCTCGAAGAAACCCCCCAAGGTATTCTACTCAAACCCTCTTTGGCGGTAGAGGTGAGGATATTTTCTGATGAGGAAGTAAAAGAGTGGATTAAAGAGGATCGCCTAAAAGGAGAAAAAGAACGAGAGGAGATTCTTAAAAAGTGGCGTTAAAAATCTTCTTGGATAGCAATGTGCTTTTCTCCATCGTTTATTCAGGACCGAAACATTCAAGGAGTTATCTCCTTTTTGAGTTGGCCAAAGAGGGTAAATTTGAACTTTATATTTCTGAGCTCGTTTACCGAGAAACTCTAATAAATATACGCCTTAAAAAACCCGGTCAAGAACCTTTTCTTAGCCAAATTCTTGCACACTTAAAAATACTTCCGGATCGGCCACTTACACTATCTCAACTTGAATTCCTCCATCTTCAGGACCGCCTTATCTTAGAAACAGCCATCTTCTACGGCATGGATTTTTTCCTTACCGGCAATCACCGCCATTTTGGTCCTCTTTATGGCCAGAAAATAAAACAAACACGAATTCTACCCCCGGCAGAATTTCTTCACCAAAGATGCGGAGGAAAACATGAAAAAACTTAAGATCCTTTTGGTCTTGCTTATTTTGATCATAGTGGTGGCCCTGGCCGTCCACCTAGTGAAAAAGAAAAAGGAGGCCCTGGCCAAGCTCCCGCCCCCGAAAGTAGTTCCTCTCCCGGTGGAGGTAGCCAAAGTAAAGTGGGGGAAATTGGCTGTTACTGAACATTACCTGGGTGAGATAAGACCTGTACTCGGGGCCAAGATCAGCTCCCGCATCTCGGGCTACCTCCTTGCGGTGACCAAATATGAAGGAGACCGGGTAAAAAAAGGAGAACTCCTGGCAAGGATCGACGACAAACCCATCAGGGCCCGGATCTCGGCCCTTAAGGCCCAGATAGAAGCCGCTCGAACGAGCTTCCTTACCAAAAAGCGCATCTTTGAGCGTGACCGCATCCTTTACGAGAATAAGGCCATCTCCAAGGAAGCCTTTGAAATCTCAGAGGCCGCCTTCAAGGAAGCCAAGGCCCGGCTCAAGACCTTGGAGGCTGAACTTTCCGCCGCCGAAAACGACCTTTCCTACACCGTGATCAAGGCCCCTTTTAGCGGGGTGGTAACGGCCCGGCTCAAGGAACCTGGAGAGCTGGCCCTCCCCGGAGTCCCCATCCTGGCCCTGGAGGAACCGACCTCGGGTTACCGGGTGTTCGTCCGTGTGCCCCAGGCCAAGGCGGCCTCTTTCAGGCCCGGGGCCAGGGCCCTGCTCACCGAAGGGGAAAAGCGGCTTTCGGCAAAGATCTTTCGGGTACACCCGGCGGTGGGGCCCGGGGAACTGGCCACGGTAGAAATCAGGCTTCCCAGCCGCCCCTTTGAGCTCCCTTCCGGGGCCAGGGTAGGGGTAGATCTCACCCTCAAGGAAGTGGAAGGGGCCATCGTCCCTTTAAAGGCCCTTCTTGAAAACGTAAACGAGACTTACGTCTTCCGGGTAAAACCAGAAAAAGCCGGCCTGGGAGAAGTTGAAGCCGTAAAAGTCGGGCTCCTTGGCCGTTCGGGAGAGGAGGTCGCCCTCTCCGGCCCCCTCTCCGAGGGTGATCTCGTGGTGGTAGCCGAGGAATCCACCCTCCTCAGACTCCACCAGGGGGAGAAAGTGCGGCTGGAAAATCAGCATAGTAAAATTTTCGGAAAATAAAGCAGGAGGAAATTTTATGCTGGCTAAACTTTCGGCCAAAAACCAGATCACCATTCCCAAAAAGATTTTGGAGAAGCTCCCCCCGGTCAAATACTTTGAAATATCCCTGGAAGACGGGGCCATCGTTTTGCGCCCTATCCCGGAAGATTCTCTGAGTCTTACTGAAATCCGGAAAAAAATGAGAAAACTCGGAATCACCGAAGAGACGGTGGCTGAGGCCATAAAATGGGCCAGAAAAAGATAATCCGCGTGGTGCTCGACACCAACGTTGTAGTCTCGGCCCTTCTTTTTGGGGGGAGGCCGGGAGAGCTGGTTTTTTGGTGGAAAAAGAGGCGCATAATCCCCCTTCTTTCAAAGGAGATATTGGACGAATACCTAAGGGTGCTTGCCTACCCCAAGTTTGAGCTTACCAAAGAAGAGATCCTCTTTCTCCTTACCCGGGAGATCCTTCCCTGGTTTGAAGTCGTGGAGAATATCACGGATAAAACCTCCTACGTCCCCGAAGACCCTGAAGACGACAAGTTTTTGCGTTGTGCCGTTTCTGGAAAGGCCGATTATCTGGTGAGCGGGGACCAGCATCTTTTGGGGCTCTCGGCCCCTCCGGTGCCCGTCCTTTCAGTGCAGGAATTTTTAAGGCGACTCAAGGAGAAGCCATGAGTTTTGTAGAGCGTTATTTAAAAAATCCGTATCTCATTACTTCGCTTATCATCCTGGGCGTGGTCCTGGGATTCCTTTCCTTCCGGGAGATGCCCTTAAACCTCTTTCCCGACGCCAACTACCCGAAGATTGCCGTGGTCCTGGTCTGGCCCGGGGCCTCGGCCGAAGACGTGGAAGACAAGGTGGCCCGTCGGGTAGAAAAGGAGCTCGCCACCCTCGACCTGGTACGCAAAGTCCAGTCCTCCTCGCGGGACGAAGTGGCGGCGGTCTCCGTGGAGTTTGAATACGAAAAGGGCCTTGATTCGGCAGAAGTTGACGTCTCCGCCGCTTTAAACCGCATCTGGGCCTCCCTCCCCAAGGGGCTTTTACCCCCGCGCATCTTCCGGGTAAGTGACGCCACGGCCCCGGTGTGTACCCTTGCGGTCTATCCCAAACCCGGGGCGCCCCTTGATCTGGCCAAGGTACGCCAGCTCGCTGACAACGAGCTCCGGGAGGCCCTCCTCCGCATCCCGGAGGTGGCCCAGGTGGAAGTCTTCGGGGGGTATTTCCCGGAAGTACGCCTTGAGGTGGACCGGGATAAGCTTGCCCGCTACGGTCTTAACCTCTCCCAGATCATCTCGGCCATCTACGCCGAGAATCTCAACATTCCAGGAGGCCTCCTTATCCGGAATCACGACCAGATCCTCATCAAGGTGGCCGGCGAAAGGCTTGAAAAACAAAAGCTCCTTGACCTGGTAGTGGCCCGCACCAAAAGCGGCGAGATCCACCTGCGGGATATCGCACGCCTTAAGACCCTTTACGCCGAAAGGGAAAGCCTCTTTCACGGAAACGGGAGGCCGGCCATCGGCATCAACATCCTGCGCCCGGAAAAGGGCCACGTGACGGTGACCCTGGCCGGTCTTAACCGGGATCTTCCCAAGATCAAAAAGATGTTCCCTGAGCTCTCCTTTGAGGTGGCGGACACTCAGGAAAACCTCATCCGCACCTCCATCTCCAACATGATCGACGCCTTAAGAGACGCGGTGGTGCTTACGGTGGCGGTAATTTTCATCATCCTTGCCCGCTGGCGGATGACGCTTCTTGCCGCCATCTCTATCCCCTTCACCTATTTCATGACCTTTTTCGGGATGAGGCTCCTTGGCTTTGAGCTCAACATCGTGACCTTGACCGCCGTGATCGTGGCCGTGGGGCTTCTCCTTGACGACGCCATCGTGGTCATCGAAAACATCGACCGCCACCATCACCTGGGTAAACCCCCTTTTCAGGCCGCCGTGGACGGGACGAAGGAGATCTGGCTTGCGGATTTCGCCGGCACCATCACCACCGTGGCCGTGCTGGTGCCCATTCTTTTCATCGGGGGCTACGTGGAAAAGATCTTAAGGCAGTTCGCCGCCGTCCTCATCCTGGCCCTTCTTTCTTCTTACGCCGTCTCGATTACCGTGATCCCCCTTCTCTCGCCCAAGATCCTCAGAGGAGATGCCCGCCGGAACGCCTTAGAACGCCTACTCTATCGCGTAAGCGAAGGAATCCTTGAGCCCTTGAGAAACTTCTTCGTGGCCCTCTTTGACTTTGCGGTGACCAAAAGGCTTCTTTTCATCGGGCCTCTGGGGATAGGTCTTCTGGTCTTGAGCCTCAAGCAGATGCCTCTGGTGGGCAAGGACCTCATGCCCCCCATGGACACAGGGATCATCAAGATCTCTTTTGAGACCGAGGCCAACACCTCCCTTGCCCAGACAGAAAAGATCGTGAACCAGATGGAGAAGATCATACGCGAGACCCCGGGCTTCATCCGTATGGCCACCATGGTGGGAAGTGAGCCCGGGGTGATCAGTTTCGGGGCGGAGAGGACCCCTCAGCAGGGGCTCATCACTGTCCATTTCATAGACCGCTT
Source organism: Thermodesulfobacteriaceae bacterium (assembly GCA_015494065.1). GTDB lineage: Bacteria > Desulfobacterota > Thermodesulfobacteria > Thermodesulfobacteriales > Thermodesulfatatoraceae > Thermodesulfatator. Next base: position 38,518 of record WGCA01000002.1, read on the forward strand.
CCACCGCAAGGAGACCATCTGGCAGATCGAAGAAGAGCTCAGGGAAAAGTTCCTGCGCATCCCGGGGCTCAAGTACGTGCACGTCTATGACTTTGGCGCCACCCCGCTTTCTTCCATCGCCGCTCCGATTGACGTCATGATCAGCGGGCCGGACCCGAAGGTGCTTGACCAGCTGGCCGAAGAGGTAAAGGCAAGACTTTATAAAGTCCGGGGGCTGGTCTCCGTCTCCCGCAACTGGACCCTGGAGAAGAGGGAAATTGAGCTCGTGCTCAACCTGGAAAAGCTTGCCCGTTACAAGGTCTCTCCCCTTGAACTTGCCAGCACCATCCGGGCGGCCTTCAGCGGCGCGGCGGCCTCGGTGCTAAGGGTGCCGGGGGAAGATGGCTACGTAATAAGGGTGCGCTTTCCAGAAGGAGAAAGGCGGAGCCTTTCCGATCTTAAGACCTTAAAGGTCCCCACCTATGAGGGTCCTGTTCCTTTAAACGAACTGGCTACCTTCCAGGAGGTAAGGACCCTTACCGTCTATAAGCGCCAGGGCCTCTCCCCGGTGGTGGATGTCCTGGGTTACCGCTACACTACGGCCATCACCCACCTCCAGGGCCAGGTTAACCGGCTCCTGGCCGACCTTCCCCTCCCTCCGGGCTACCGCATAAGCCAGGAAGGGGAGATCAAGCACATGAAAGAGTCTTTTGGCCGCCTCAAAAAGGCCCTGATCTTTGCCCTGGTGCTCCTTTACTTCTCCCTTATGCCTACTTTCAAATCGTTCTTAGATCCCTTGACCATTATGGTCGCCATACCCCTATCTCTCATCGGGGCGGTCTGGGGGCTTTTGATCGTGGGGCGGCACTTCTGTATGCCGGCGGCCATGGGGATGATTCTTCTGGCAGGGATCGTCGTCAACAACTCCATCCTGCTTATCGACTTTATCAAAAAGGCCCGGGCCGAGGGCAAGGGCCGGCGGGAGGCCATCGAGGGGGCCATCAGGATCAGGACCCGCCCCATTATCATGACCGCTACGGGAACCATTACCGGCATGCTCCCCATCGCTGCCGAAAGGGCCCTGGGGCTTGAAAGGCTCTCACCGCTTGCGGTAGTGGCCATCGGCGGGCTCTTTGTCTCCACCCTCCTCACTTTGCTTTACGTGCCGCTCTTTTACACGCTTTTTGAGGATTTAAAAAAGAAAATAAGGAGGGCCAAATGACCAAGTCTCTCACCATCATGACGGCTGGACTTTTCGGTCTGGCCTTTATCTCCGGGATGCTGGGGTTGGGGGTGGCCTTTGCCGCGGTACCCTTTCTTTCCTTCTTTCTTCCGGACCTGGTCAACCAGGTCCAGCCCCTGACCCTCCTTCTAAACGGGCTCACGGCCCTCTTTGCCACCTTCGGGTTTGCCAAAAGCGGCTACGTGGAATGGAAAAAGGCCATCCCTCTTGCCGTGGTCACCACCGCCGCGGCGCCAGTGGGGGCCTTTCTCACCCGGTTTATCCCGGTAATGGTCATCTGGGTGGCCTACCTCCTTTCGGTAAGCTATCTGGCCTACCGGCTCTTTAAGCCCGTAAAAGGCGAGGAGGGCCGCAAAGAAAATTTTAAACTGGCCCTTATTTTGGCGGTTCCCATCTCGGTGCTCGCCGGTTTTCTGGGCATCGGCCCGGGGTTCCTCCTTATGCCCACCCTCATCCTTTTGGGGTTTGAACCCAAGAAGGCCGCGGGAATCAACGCCTTTGCCGTAACGCCGCCTTCTTTTTCGGCCCTGATCCCCCACCTCAGCACCGCTAAGTGGGACCCGGTCTTAACGGCCTCTTTGATTGGTGCAGGGGTGGTGGGAGCCTTTCTCGGGGCGCGTTTCACCAGCCTTTACGTCCCCAGCAACCGCCTGAAACAGCTTTTCGGCCTGCTTATCGTGGTGATGACGGCTTACAAGATTTACACCCTTTTAGGAGGTTAGGCATGAAGCACGTCTGGGCCATATTTTTTATCGCTTTCTTTATGGCAACCCTGGCCCTGGCCGGGGAGGGGGCTACGGACAATTCTCCGGACTGGTTCTTTCCCAAATGGGCGGCCGAAGCCCCTAATAATAAGCCCATTAAGGTTCTTGATACCGAGGCTCCGCTTGGGCGTTACGCCTTGAAGACCAAGGAGATCGGGCTTAAGGACCTGGCCCGCATCCACGGCCACCTCTGCGACGGGCTGGCCTTTGCCTTTGTGGCCATAAGAGAGGCCCTCCTAAAGCTCTTTCCCGACGGAGAGGTGGACCGGACGGACATAAGGGTGGTCACCAGAAATAGCCCCTGCTTTGTGGACGCCGCTACCCTTATGACCGGGGCCCGGATCAACTTCATGACCGTGAGGGTGGATAACTCCCTGGGCTGGGAATTC
>WGCA01000003.1 GCA_015494065.1 Thermodesulfobacteriaceae bacterium
AAAGGGCTGCCCCGGCCCCAGCCTTTACGATCTTGCGGGCGGGACAGCCCGCGTTTAGATCAAGCCCTTCGGGTCTGATTTCCTCAAGGACCAGCCGGGCCGCCTGAACAAGGGTCTTTTCCCGGCTTCCGTGTAGCTGAAAACGCAAAGGCCTTTCGGCGGCGGAAACGTAACACAAGGGGCCGTTTAAGCCTCTGTTTACCAGGAAATCTGCGCTTATCAGTTCTGTCCACGTAAAATCCGCCCCTAACTCCCGACAGAGCCGGCGGAAAGCGCTCTCGGTAAAGCCTGCCAGGGGTGCAAGCCCAATAAGGGGCGCAGATTGCCTGTTATTAGTTTTCATTTTCATTTAATCCCTTTCAGTTTTCAATTTAGCAAAAATTCAAGAATTTTCGATTTTTTTCTTTATTTAGTTCAATTTTAATGAAGATCTGTCCAATTACCGAAAGTCATTAACAAAATATCACGGAGGGAGGGCGGTATGCTTAGATTATGGCTCTTTCTTGGCTTGTGTTTCTGGATTTTTACCACCTCTGGTTGGGCGGCGAAAAGGTACGTGGGCTCTCAGGTATGTGCGGACTGTCACGCGGAAGAATATCAATCCTACCAGAAGTATGCCAAAAAGGCCCATTCCTTTGCTGCGGTTAAGAAGATGAGCGATCATCTGGCTCCGGCTGAGTTGCGCAGGTGTTACCGCTGCCATACCACCGGTTACGGAGAACCTGGTGGCTTTGTAGACGAGAAGACCACGCCGGCCCTCAAAAACGTAGGTTGTGAGGCCTGTCACGGGCCGGGTTCAGCCCACGTGGAAAGTGAAGACCCCAAGGACATCAGGGGGACAGGGGAGCAAATCAGAAAGGTTTGCGTCCGTTGCCATACCAAGGAAAGGGTAGAGGCCTTTCGTTTCCGGCCTCTGCTTTATGGTGGCGCTCATTAATCCTGTTATTTAGTCAAGGAGGCCAACATGTTCCAGAGTATTCGCAATTTTTTGGTACGCTTCGGCAAAGGCATAAAAATCAGGATAATGTTGCCTGTCATCCTCTTTTTAGTGATGGAGGCCGTCTTTTTCCTGTATCTGCACCATCGTTATATGGCTAATCTCGCCCATGAGACCATTCATCAGAATACGGTTTCCCTTTTGAGTTCCATCAGGGCGGCCATCGAACACCCCATGACCACCGGTGATGAAGAAAGTATCCGGGAGCTTTTAAAAAACGTAAGCGAGCAATCAGCGGTTAAAATCTACATTGCTGATCCCAAAGGTGTAATAACCTATGCCCCTTCTCCTGGAGAGGAGGATCGGAACCTGTGGGACAAGGTCCCACAAGAAATCGCCTCTTTGGGAAAAAGGCAGTTTCAGACCCGTGAAGACACCACGGTCAAGATTCTAAAAGAGGGTGCGCGGGGAGAGTTTTTCGGTCTGAAATTGATCAAAAATCAGAAGGCCTGTTTTCACTGTCACGGTTCATCCCAAGAAGTTTTGGGCCTGGTTTTGGTACGTGGTGACATTACACCGGCTCTAGCCATTGAGAGAAAGAGCGTGCGCTCTTTTAGTTTGCTGGCCGTGGCGATCCTTGCCTGCTCCGTGCTGCTATTGACCCTGCTACTTCAGAAGATAGCCATCAAACCTATAAGGGCCCTTTGTGCTAAACTTAAAGAACTCTCCGTAGGAGAGGCGGACCTTACTCGGGAACTGCCTGTAAGAAAGATCAATTGTTCCGAAGAGATGCGTTGCGATTACCCAGAGTGCCGGAGTTACGGCCAGGAGGTGCCCTGTTGGTACGTCTCAGGCAGTTATTCCCTGGACCCCGATTGTCCCAAGATTTCTGAAGGAAATTATCAGGGTTGTGAGGAATGTCGGGTATACCAAAAGGCCCTGCGTACCGAGATCGAGGAGGCAGCTTCTTTTGTCAACGCCTTTCTTAACCGCATGCGCCAGATGATCGGTCAGGCCAAAGCGCACGCCGAAAACGTAGGCCTAGAGGCCCAGAAATTAAACAAAGAAGCGGAAGTGATGAGCCAGATTGCCACGGACACCAAAGAAGGGGCCAGGTCGCTGCTCACTTCTGCGGAGCGGACCAACGAGATGGTAGAAAACGTGGTGCGGGCCATGGAAGAAATGAACGGGGCGGTGGTGGAAATTTCACGCAATACTAGCCTTTCGCGTGAAAAGACCTCTGAGGCCACGGAAAAGGCACGCCACGCGGTCGAGATAATCAAAAACTTGTCTGAGGCTTCAGAGAAGATAGGCGAGATAAGCCAGTTGATCGGAAATATCGCCGAGCAAACCAACCTTTTGGCCTTGAACGCCACCATTGAGGCCAGCCGGGCCGGGGAGGCCGGCAAAGGCTTTGCCGTGGTGGCCAATGAAGTGAAGGAACTGGCCCGTAAGACCAGCGAATCGGTGGAAGTGATTGACAAAAACGTAACCCGCTTAAAGGGTGACGTGCAGCAGGCGGTAACGGCCATCAATGAGATCCTTCAAGTGATAGAAGAGCTCAACCACATGGCCCAAAATATTGCCAGTGCCGTGGAAGAACAGACGGCTACTACCGGAGAGATCAGTGCCAACGCCCAGCAGGCGGGTGAGACGGTGGCCGAGACCACCCGTTTAATCGACGGTATCACCCAGCGTAGCGGCAAGGCTTACGAAAGTAGCAACAAGGTGAAGGAAGCAGCCCACAAGTTAAACCGCCTCTTTAAAGAACTCCAGGAACTACTCTCCTCCTTTAAGATCTAACCAAAGGGGGCCCGCTGGCCCCCTCGTCTATTTCTTTTCTAGCTTTTCCACCCTTACGGCCTTTCCTTCACGGCGGGGGATCTTTCCTTTGGGAAGAAGAACTACTTCGGCGCGGAAGCCCAGGTAATTATAGATTTCTTCTTCAAGACGTCGTTTTAAGCTTTCGTCCAGCGTGCGGCTTTCTACCAGGATTTCGATGAAATCCTTGCCTTCTTTTTTGCCGATCCTGATGAGGTAATCTGGCAAGATTTCGGGGTGGGACATGAGGATCTCTTCTATCTGACGCGGATAGAAATTGACCCCTTTCACTTTCAGCATATCATCGGTGCGCCCTTTGATCCGGGCCAGGCGGGCCATGGTGCGCCCGCATACGCAGCGCCCCCTGGAGATGATGCGGGTGATGTCCCGGGTGCGGTAACGGACAAGGGGGAGTCCCTCCCGGGTCAGGGTGGTGACCACCAGTTCTCCTTCTTCGCCGTCCGGAAGGCTTTCTCCGGTTTCAGGGTCCACTATCTCGATCAAATAGTGGTCTTCCCAGACGTGGATGCCGTCGTGGGCCACACAATCGATCCCCAGGCCCACGCCGCCGGTCTCCGTCATGCCGATAATATCGAAGGTTTCTATGCCCAGTTCCCTTTCGATAAACTTGCGGGTCTCGTCACTCCACACCTCAGCCCCGAAGATACCCACTCTGAGTCTGGTTTGGCTCAGATCAAAGCCCTCGGCCTTAGCCACCTCAATAAGCCTTAAGGGATAGCTTGAAATGGCGGCCAAAGCGGTGGTACCGAAATCCTTGATGAATTTGAGCTGCATGAGGGTACGCCCCGGCCCGATGGGGACCACGAAGCAGCCGATCCTTTCCGCCCCATAGTGGAAGCCAAAACCCCCGTTAAAGAGGCCGAAACCAGGCGTGATCTGGAGGACGTCTTTGTGGGTGAGGGTAGCGGCAGAAAGGCAACGGGCCATGATTTCCGCCCATTGTTCCACGTCCGCCCGGGTGTAAGGGTTTATAACCGGGGTGCCAGTGGTCCCTGATGACATGTGGAAACGCACAAAATCTTCTTTCGGGGCGCAGGCCAGTTTGAAGGGATAGGCCTCACGCAGTTCGTCCTTGGTGATAAAGGGGAGTTTTTTGAGATCACTCAGGTCCTTTAAGTCTTCAGGGGCCAGGCCTTCAAAACGCAGGGCGTAGGTAGCGTTATTTTCCATGATATGGCGCAGGGTACGCCGCAGCCTTTTTAGCTGAAGTTTTTCCAGTTCTTCCCGGGGAAGGGTTTCAAGGCGTGGCTGATACATTGCTGGCTTAACCTCCTTTTGCCAATGCGCGGGCCTTTTCGGTGGCGCGCTTGAATCCTTCTCTGGCCTTTTCTATAAAAACCTCGTCCACACAGAAGGCAAGCCTGATGTGTCCCGGGCCGCCAAAACCGCGGCCAGGTACCGCCAAAATGAGTTCTTCCTGTAGGAGGCGGCAGAACTCCACGTCGTCAAGGGGAGTTTTGGGAAACACGTAAAAGGCCCCTTTGGGTTTTACGAATTCAAGCCCGGCTTCGTTGAGGATCTCGCAGAAAAGGTCACGGCGACGTTCGTAAACGCTCACGTCCACCACCTCTTCGGCGCATTTGGCGGCAATGCGTTGGGCCAGCGCCGGGGCGTTCACAAAACCCAGGATACGGTTGGCCAGCACAAAACCTGCCATCAGGTCTTCTTTGCCTTCGGCTTCCGGGTGGAGGGCCAGAAACCCGATCCGTTCTCCTGGAAGAGAAAGCTCCTTAGAAAAACTACTGACCACGATGGCGTTTTCGTAATGGGGGAAGATGGGGGGCGTCTCCAGGCCGTCAAAGACCAGGTTGCGGTAAGGTTCGTCTGAGATAAGGTAGATGGGGTGGCCCACGGTCTGGCTCCTTTCCTGCAGGAGCTCGCTCAGGGCCCTGATTTCCTGCTCCGTATACAACTGCCCGGTGGGGTTGTGGGGCGAGTTTATGAGGACGGCCTTGGTACGTTCGTTTATCTGGGCGGAAATGGCCTCAAGGTCCAGGGAAAAATCCTCCTTGGAAGGGACAGGCCTCGGGACCCCCTGGTGGTTTTCCACGTAAAACTTGTATTCTACGAAAAAGGGGGCGGGGAAGATCACTTCGTCCCCCGGGTCCAAGAGGGCCTTGAAGATCACGTTCAGCGCCCCTGCAGCCCCGCAGGTCATGACCACGTTTTCCATGGGGACCGCCACCTTTTGCTCCTTTGAGACCTTGATGGCCATGGCTTCGCGCGCAAAAGGGAACCCAGCGTTGGGCATGTAGCCGTGAAGGGCCGGGCTATCTTCCCTAACTATTTCTTCCAAGGCCTGGTGTACCGCTGGCGGTGGGGGGACGTCGGGGTTGCCGAGACTAAAATCGCAGACCCTTTCGGCGCCGAAACGGGCCTTGAGCTTGGCCCCTTCTTCAAACATTTTTCTGATCCAAGAGGCCTGGGCCAGATATTCCTTTATGCGGCTGGAAACCATTTTTAACCTCCTCTGCTTTTAGCTGCTTTAAACCTTTGTCTTGGGAGAGCGTCAAGTCTTATGTTAAAAAAGACCATATTCCATGGTGAAAATAAAACTCTTGGGCACTTTAAGACTGCGTTTTACCCCTTGGCAAAAGGAGATCCCTTTAAAGGACTCCCTCCCTTTGGCCGAACTTTTGGCCCTGCTCGAAAAGGAATATCCCGGGCTTTTGGCCCATCTCCTCGAGGGAAAAGAACTAAAACCCGGGGTGGTGATTCTGGTTAACGGGAAAAATATCCACCACCTGGCTGGCTTAGAAACCCGGGTTTCGCCCGGGGACACAGTGGTCATTTTTCCTCCAGGAGCCGGGGGATGAGGGAGTCTATTTTCGCCCGCCAGAAGGCCCTCTTAAGCCCCGAAGAACAGGCCAGGTTGAGGGCGGCTACCGTCTTTGTGGCCGGGATTGGGGGGCTGGGGGGTTTTGTCGCCGAAGGCCTTACCCGGTTCGGGATCGGG
>WGCA01000004.1 GCA_015494065.1 Thermodesulfobacteriaceae bacterium
AAACTTTTGCATAAAAAAGCGAAAAATCTTTCTTCTTCATGACACTTTTAAAAATTTCTTTAGAAATATAAGGAAAAAACTTGTCCAAGATGAAAAATTTTTCCGTTTTGATCCAAAATTTTTCACAAGATTCAAATTGTTAAAAGGAACCTTTACACTTTGAGAAGAGGAGGACGAAGCAATTTCTTGAGATCGTCACCCCTTGTATTATGTGCGAGATTTTCTTGAACTTTTGCCTGTCTATCCCTTTGACCTAAAAGCAGCCGAAGTTTACGGTGAAATAAGGGCTATACTCGAAAAGAAAGGATGCCCTATAGGTCCATACGATCTCTAGACCGCAGCCCATGCCATTTCTAAGAGGGCCGTTCTGGTGACCAACAACGAGAGGGAATTCAGAAGGGTCCCCGGGCTCAGACTAGAAAATTGGACCAACCCTGCTGTTTAGGGTTGGCCTCTAAAGGTCCGGTTTGATTCTAATTTTTTGACGTGCATCACTTCTGGCTTCCATCACAAAGAGGCGGCAGCCCGTGCAATTCCTAAAAGCGCAATCCCGGAAACAACCAACGAAAAGAAAATTTAAAAATCTGATGTATGCCTTTAAGCATTGATTTATATGCTTAAAACATGTATCCTCCTTTTAGGAGGTAAGCGATGCCAAAGACCAAAAGGGTAACTTTGACTCTTCCAGAGGTATTAATCGAACACTTAAAAAGGGAGGCCTCAGAATTAGGTATAGGATATCAGACCCTTATCAGGATTAAACTTATGGAAGATTACAAACGAAAAGCACCGATCAGGTGGGGAAAAGGGAAACCCAAGGGAGCCAAAATAAAAATCAGGTCTGATAAACCCCTTTCCGAAATCGTCCTTGAGGACCGGAGATGATCCTTTATCTGGATACCTCGGCGTTGGTTAAGCTTTACGTGGAAGAGAGGCATAGCGATCTGGTGAGGAGGTGGGCTGAACGGGTAAATGTGGTCGCCACCAATGAGGTAGCGTATGCGGAAATGGCTTCGGCTTTGAACAGGGCCTTTAGAGAGGGAAGGATATCCCAAAAAGGATTCCAATCTGTGTGGCATATTTTTGATGAAGATTGGGAATGTTATACCGTGGTAGAAGTAGGGGGCGAGGTATTGAATCTGGCAAAAGAACTGATATTCAGGCACGGGTTGCGGGGATTTGACGGAATACATCTGGCCTCGGCGTTAATCTTGGGAGTTGAAGGTGAGGTAGTCTTTGGGGCGTTCGACCAAAAGTTGCTCAAGGCAGCAGAAAGAGAAGGTTTACGATGGATTAATTATTGAAACGCTTTCCAATAGTCGGTCTTTATTTTTTTATTATCTTGGTGATCGGGGAGACGGTAATTAAGCCCTTGGGCAAAAGCCTTTCAAGCTCGGACAGGAGGCTATTTATGGTCTCTTCCTCCTCGATGACCTCAATTTTAAGGGGAAGATTGCCGGTGGCGCGCAAAATTCTCACGGTATGGACCACGCCGTCTGGTCCCCAGCCAAAGACCCCTTTAAAGACCGTGGCCCCTTTCACTCCCTTTTCCCTTAAGAAACGGAGTATTTCTTCGTAAAGGGGACGTTTGCCGAGCTTGTCGTCTTCGTCTACGTAAATGCAGAGTTTTTGGTAGCTCATCTTATACTCAGAGAAAGAGTATTCGGGCCAGCCATATCCCTAATCTTAACCCCAAAAGGCCAAAAAGGAGACTTAAAAAGAGGTTAATCCCGGCTAGAAAAAATTCCCCTTCCTCAAGCAGGGAATTGGTCTCGTAAATGAAAGTGGAGAAAGTGGTAAAGGAGCCTAGGAATCCGATGGCAAGAAAAAGCCGCTCGTTGGGGGAAATAGCCAGGGTCTCTGTGGCCAGGGCCATCAAGAAGCCAAGCAAAAATGAGCCCGAGACATTCACCACTAACGTTCCCAGGGGAAAGAGGGTCGAGACCTTGAGCAGAAACCCCGAAACGAGATAGCGGGCCACCGCCCCGCAAAAACCCCCGAGTCCCACCAGCAATAACTTAAACATGACCCCAAAAAATAAAGGGCTTTCCCAGAAAGGAAAGCCCTTTTAAAAAGTGGACACAAAAAATCTAGAGGCTCAGTTCCTGCCAGCCCCAGCGGCGGGGGAAGTTAAGCCCGCCCAGAGGGACAAAGACCCTCTCAAAGCCTGCGGCGTAAAGGACCCGGGCTGCTTCGTAAGAGCGCATGGAAGAATTGCAGATCAGGATCACGTCCTTGTCCCTGGGGATTTTATCGAGGTTATGGCGGACTTGATCGTAGACCACGTGTATCCAGCGGCCGGGATATTTTTCCATAAAAGGAGCCGCTTCCTTGGGGTGTCTCACGTCTACAAAAACGGTGTCGGGGTCGTTTTCAAGGAGCCTCTTCTTTACTTCGTCCCAGGTAATGGGTTTAAAGAGCCCGTCGGCCAAGTTCCCCGCCACCATGGACACCACGTTTAAGGGGTCAAGGGCAGTATTAAAGGGCGGGGCGTAGGCCAGTTCCATGTAGGCGGTGTCTTCTAACCTCGGTTTAAACTCTAAGAGTTTGGCAAGCGAATTGACCCGGGCCATGGCCCCGTCTGTCATGGGACCTACGGCTTGAAAACCAAGGACCCGACGGTCACGGCGGTCCGCCACGATTTCAACGAAGATAAATTCTGCCCCTGGGTAATAGTGGGCCCGTTCCGTCTGGTTGTGCAGGGCGTAAAAGGCGTCAAAACCCTCGGCCTGGGCCACGCTATAAGAAATCCCGCAGGCCGCGATGGCCAGGTCAAAACATTTCATTACAAAGGCCCCTACCGCGCCCCGGAAAGTTTCTGTTCCTCCGGCCAAATTGGTGCCGATAATTCGGCCGTGGCGGTTGGCCAGAGACCCTAGAGGCAAAACCAATTTTTTGCCCGTAACCAGGTGGGTTACTTCTATACAGTCTCCCCCGGCGTAAATGTTGGGGTCAGAGGTCTGTAACCGCTCGTTGACCACGATGCCCCCGGTGAGGGGGGAGACCAGGAGCCCGGCCTCTCTCGCCAGCTGGCTGTTGGGCCTTACACCGGTGGCCATGAGTACCAAGTCACATTCGTAGCGCCCGTCTTCGGTGATCACCGCGTAAACCCGCCCGTCTTTACCTTCGATTTCTTTGGTGCGGGCGTTGAGTACCAGTTTCACCCCTTTTTCTTCCAGATGGTGGGCCACGATGCGCGCCAGGGGTTTGTCAATGATACGGGGGAGAGGTTGGTCAAAATATTCCAACACCGTTACTTCAAGGCCCCAGAGATCACGGAAGGCCTCAGCCATCTCAAGACCGATGGGCCCGGCCCCGATGATGACTACCTTTTCCACCTCTCCCTTGGCGATGCGTTCTTTGATGGCCACAGCGGAATGGAGGTTTGAGATGGCAAAAACGCCGTCCAAGTCCCTTCCCGGCAGAGGGAGAATAAAGGGCGAGGCCCCGGTGGTGATAACCAGTTTGTCGTAGGGGATGGTATCTTCCTGACCGGTTTCCAGATATTTGACGTGGACAACCTTCTTTTCCCGGTCTATCCTGGTGGCAAGGGTCTTGGTAAGGGTGTGGACCCCTTTGGCGTTTTCAAAAAAGGCTTCGTTGCGGACCATGTGGAAGGCGGTCTTACGGAGTTCAGTTTCGTCGGGGATATCACCGGAAATGTAATAGGGGATTCCGCAACCGCCGTAGGAGATCAAATCGTCTTTGTCGATCATGATGACCTCGGTTTCAGGCTTTAGCCTCTTGAGACGCGAGGCGGCCCTTGGTCCAGCGGCTACGGCCCCGATAACCACTACTCTTTCGCCCATGATGAAACCTCCTTGGGAGGATTTCTTCCTGGGTAGCAGTTCGTTTTTTAAGAAGCAAGGCCCAAAAGGGCAGAAAAAAGCTTTTTAGTGTTTATCTTTTGCAATGAGGAGAAAGCTAGCGCTTAAAGCGTAAAGGAGGTTGAGAACATGAAAAAAGAAAGGATTCTCAAGAAAGACTGGCCGGAATTCTTGAAAAAGTTTAACGCAGAACAGCAATTTCGACCGGTGTGTGTACTAGTCGGGGGGCACGAAATCTGCCGGGAGCTGCCCTTTTTGGGCCTGGTTTACGAGGCCAAAAAGAAAGACGTAGAGGTAATCGTGGGTGGGGTAGATTCCGAGCGCACGGCCCATATTATCCATACGCTGCGTTCACCCCGGGCCATTTACGTCTTGCGTGAAAACGGAGCCGTACGGGGCATTGAGGTCCAATCCGCTAAAGAAGACAACGTGGTGGTCGAATTCATCGGCCCGCCTGAGGAAGCCCAGCGGATGAAAAAGGAACTTATCGAAAAGATAGCCTATCAGCTTTATGAAAAGCGGGGTAAGGCTCCTGGTAAGGCCCTGGATGATTGGCTTGAGGCGGAACGGATTGTAGAAAGAGCAGCCCAAATATACATTTAATCCAGTTTCTTTATAATAAAAAAGACGTTGCGGCCCCCCGGAAAGAGGCTAAGTATAGCCTTTGAAGGGCTAAATTTAAAAGAGGCGGACTGAATGGAAGACCTTAAGGATGTACTTGAGCGGCTTATTGCTGGCAAGGATCTCAGTGCCGAGGAAACAGAAAGAATTTTCCGCCAGATTATCGCCGGAGGAGTTGACGAACGCCAGCTGGCCGGTTTACTGGTGGCCTTACGGGCCAAAGGCGAGAGCTGGGAGGAGATAGCCGCCGCGGCCAGGGTGTTGCGGGAGGCTTCCCTGAAAGTGCCCCACCGACTTCCCCCAAATGAACCTCTGGTAGATACCTGTGGGACCGGGGGAGACCGGAAGGGAATCTTTAACGTCTCGACAGCGGCGGCTTTCGTGGTCGCGGCGGCCGGGATTAAAGTGGCCAAGCACGGGAACCGTTCGGTCTCCAGTAAATGTGGGAGCGCGGATGTCCTTGAGGCCTTAAATATCAAGGCGGACATGCCTCCGGAGATGGCGGCTGAATGTCTGGAAGAATTCGGGCTCTGTTTCCTCTTTGCCCCCCTTTACCACCCCGCCCTTAAACAGGTGGCACCGGTAAGAAAGGCCCTGGGTATCAGGACTATTTTTAACCTGCTGGGGCCCCTGCTTAACCCGGCGGGGGCTAATACCCAGGTGCTCGGGGTCTCTGATTTCCGCCTAACGGAAAAGATGGCCTTTGCCCTGGACGCCCTTGGTTGCCGGCGAGCTCTGGTAGTTTTCGGCGAGGAGGGTTATGACGAATTGGTGGTTACCGGTTCTACCAAGGTTTCAGAGCTGCGGGAGGGCCGGATAACTACTTATTACGTGGATCCCGAAGACGTGGGCCTTGAATTATGCGAGGAGCCGGAAGAACTCGCGGGGGGTGACGCCCAAACCAATGCGCGCATTATCCGGGAGATCTTGCTGGGTAAAGACGAGGGTCCCAGGCGGGACATGGTGGCTTTGAACGCCGGGGCGGCTATTTACGCGGCGGAGGCGGTGATTGACCTTAAGGCCGGGGTGAAAAAGGCCCTTGACATACTTGCTTCAGGAAAGGCCATGGATAAGCTCGAAGAGCTGGTGGCCTTCAGCCAGAAGCACACGCAATAAATCATGAAAATCGGTATCATTGGCCTGCCCCAGGCCGGGAAAACTACCATTTTTCGGGCTGCTGCCGGAAAATACGCCGGTCACCAAGAAGAAAAAGGCGGTGTAGCCCGGGCTGTGGTCAAGGTACCCGAGGAGAGGCTTGAGGTCCTCCAGCAAATTTTCGCTTCGGCCCGTAAGACTCCGGCCACGGTCCAGTACCTGGATCTTTCTTTTGACCTCCGGGAAAGGGAAGGGCGCAGCAAGGAGGTGGAACGCCTTTTAAATGAGCTTAAACCAGCTGACGCCCTTATCATGGTAATCCGTAATTTCGAACTGGCTGGTCTTCCCCCTTCTCCTCAGGAGGACCTAGAGCAACTTCACCAGGAGATGATTTTGGCGGATCTGGCCATCGTGGAAAGGCGTCTTGAACGTCTGGAAAAAGAGGCCCGCAAAGGTGGCCAGGTCGATCCCAAAGAGCTGGAGGAATTAAGGGAGGCCAAAAGATTGCTTGAGGAGGGGCGACCCTTAAGGGTCAATCCTTCTTTGCGTAAAAGTCCCCGCCTTAAGGGTTATGCTTTCCTGAGCATAAAACCCCTTCTGGTGGTCTTAAACTTGGGGGAGGAGGATGAACCACAATCTTTAAAACTTCCGGAGCAGGCAGAGATGGTGGCCATCAAAGGGCGTCTTGAGGCGGATCTCGCGGAACTTCCAGAGGAAGAGGCCCTGGTCTTTAGGGAAGAATACGGTTTGAGCCAGCCCGCTTTGCCCCTGCTGATCAAGAAAAGTTTCGCCATCCTGGACCTGATCTGTTTTTTTACGGGTGGGCCGAAGGAGGTAAGGGCTTGGCCGGTACCCCGGGGGACCACCGCCCAGAAGGCCGCCGGGGCGATCCATTCCGACATGGAAAGGGGTTTTATCCGGGCGGAGGTGATTTCTTTTGAGGAACTAGCAGCCCTGGGTTCCTATCAAGCGGCCCAAAAAGCCGGTAAGGTCCGGCTGGAAGGGAAGGACTACGTGGTCCAGGACGGCGACGTTATCATCTTTCGCTTCAGTGTTTAGATGAGAAAGTTAGCCGCTGCTACCCTGGGTTGCAAAGTCAATCAGGTAGAGACGGCCTCTTTAATGGAGGCCTTTCGGGCCAAAGGGTACGAAATCGTTTCCTTTAAAGATCAAGCAGACGTATATTTGGTAAACACCTGTGCGGTTACGGCCAAAGCGGCTTACGAAAGCCGGCAACTCCTGCGCCGGGCCCTTAAAAAGAAGCCTCTCTTAGTGGTGGCCACGGGCTGTTACGCTCAAATCGCACCGGAAGAGATCAAAGAAAAGGTTGAAGCCCCGGTCCTTATCGTGGGGCAGGCATACAAGGCGAGAATCCCGGAAATTATAGAGTCTCTTTCCCTCCCATTAGAAGAGACCCGGGTTGTTCTTTCAGAAGTTCGGGAACTCAAAGTTTGTGAGCCTTTCCCCCTTTCCCGGTTTCCTGAACATAAAAGGGCCTTTTTGCGGGTTCAGGATGGTTGCAGTCTCTTCTGTACCTACTGCGTGGTGCCCCACGCCCGGGGACCCTCAAGGAGCCTACCCCTCGCCACCATAAAAGCCCAAGTTGAGCGTTTCTTGGCCGCCGGTCACCTTGAGATAGTGGTTACCGGTATCCACCTGGGTAGCTGGGGAAAAGACCTAACACCCCCCAGGGATCTGTTGGCCTTGGTAAAACTCCTTGAGGAACTTAAGGTCTACCGTTACCGGCTGAGTTCACTTGCCCCTAATGAGATAAAAAAGGAACTGCTTGATTTTCTGGAAAGGGCCCCGGGCTTTTGCCCCCATTTTCACCTCTCCCTTCAAAGTGCCTCTGACGAGGTCTTGAGAAAGATGGGCCGGCGTTACCGCCCGAAAGATTTCGTGCGGGTAGTCGAAGACATAAAGAAGAGGTTCGCGGAGGCCGCTATAGGGGTGGATGTGATCGCGGGTTTTCCCGGAGAGAGAGAAGAAGACTTTGAAGCCACTTACCGGACGCTTGAAGAGTTACCGCTGGCCTATTTTCACGTTTTTCCCTTTTCCCCTCGCCCCAGGACCAGGGCCGCACAGTGGCCCCAGCTTCCTCCCCACGTGGTGGCTGAGAGGGCAAGAAGACTTCAGACCTTGGCCCAGGCCAAAAAGAAGGCCTTTTATGCCGGTCAGATAGGAAAGACTCTGGAGCTCTTGGTCCTGCGCCGGGACCCGGCCCGGGGCCTCCTGGAAGGGCTTTCCCGCAATTACGTAACGGTCTTCTTCCAGGGGGGAGACGAACTGGTCGGGCAAGTGGTATCGGCAAAGGTGGAAAGGATGGTCGATACCACCCTTTATGGAATCCTTAAAACCGACCGAATTACTAACAAAGCCCGTTAGGATCTTGCTTTTTTTTACGCGGGGTGGACGTTTTTGATCCAGATCAAAGCGTAGTTTTAATTGCAGTTTAATAAATTTTAGCCTAAAAGTTTAGTTACGTTTAAATGTACAAAGCTAGCCGGAGGCATCCGTGTACAATCCTGTAGCCGCGGTCGGGGCCTTTAGTATCAGGTTAGTGGAAGAGATGGGGGGTATGGCGCTTATGTTTTTAAAAACGCTAGCGCTTACCTTCAAACCCCCCTACCGTATACGCCTGCTCATCAAACAGATGGAATTCGTGGGGGTGAAATCCACCCTGGTGGTGGTTCTTACCGGGCTTTTTTCCGGGATGGTCCTGGCCCTGGAAGGCTATTATGGCTTCCGTAAATTCGGAGGGGAGTCGCTCCTAGGGGCCACGGTGGCGCTCTCCCTGGTACGGGAACTTGGCCCGGTACTTACCAGTCTCATGGTGACGGCCCGGGCAGGTTCTGCCATGGCTGCCGAGATTGGTACCATGCGTGTTACCGAACAAATAGACGCCCTTTCCGCCATGGCGGTAAACCCGGTTCATTATCTGGTAGTTCCCCGTTTTTGGGCCGCGGTCTTAATGGTGCCTCTACTGACGGTCCTGGCAGACGTGGTGGGTATAGCCGGCGGGTATTTCGTGGGGGTCATCTTGTTACACATTGACGCCGGGATTTTCGTGGCCAAGATGCGCGAGCTGGTAGAGCTGGTCGATATAACCAACGGCCTTTATAAGGCCTTTGTTTTTGGGGCCATTTTGGCCATAGTGGGTTGTTTTAAAGGTTATAACGCCCGGGGTGGGGCCGAAGGGGTTGGTAAGGCGACGACCGAGGCGGTGGTCATTGCTTCTATTAGCATTTTGATCGGCGATTACATCCTTACCTCTCTTTTATTTGATTAGAGGCGGCGATGATAAAAATTGTCAATTTACATAAAGCCTTTGGGGCACAAGAGGTTTTGCGCGGGGTCAACCTTGAAATTCCTAAAGGGAAAATCACCTTCATAATGGGAAGGAGCGGGACGGGGAAAAGTGTCCTTTTAAAGCACATTATCGGTTTGCTCACCCCGGACCGGGGGCACATCTTTGTGGACGGAGAAGACATCACCCGTCTTAGCGAGCGGGAACTTATGCGTTTGCGTAAAAGATTCGGCATGCTCTTCCAGGAGGGTGCCCTTTTTGATTCGTTAACGGTTGGGGAAAACGTGGCCTTTCCTTTAAGGGAACACACCAAACTTTCTGAAAAGGAGATCCAGGCCCGGGTCGAAGCCAAGCTGGCCCAGGTAGGCCTTCTTGAGGCCATCGATAAGATGCCGGCTGAACTCTCAGGGGGGATGAAAAAGAGGGCAGCCCTGGCCCGAGCCCTGGCCCTGGATCCGGAAATCGTCTTGTTTGACGAACCCACCACCGGACTTGATCCTTTGATGCAGGAAAGTATCGCCAGATTGATAAAAGAAACGCAAAAGGCTCACGACCTGACCTGCGTGGTGATAAGCCATGATGTCCCGGTAGCCTTTGCCATCGCGGATAAAATCGCCTTCTTACACGAAGGTGTGGTGATCGAAGAAGGCAGTCCAGAGGAGATCAAAAATTCGCAACACCCCTTTGTAAAAAGTTTTATCCGGGCCTTACCCACCGGGTTTAAGGAGGCATGAGATGAAAAGGAACGACAGAGGCCTTGAAATCAAAGTCGGGATCTTTGTTTTGATTGCCTTGGCCGCCCTGGGGTATCTAAGCCTGCAATTAGGGGAGGAAAAGATTTCCACTAAGAAAGGTTACCCCGTCAAAGCGGTCTTTGATAACGTATCCGGGCTAGTAGTAGGGGCTCGGGTAGAGATGGCAGGGGTCGAAATCGGCCGGGTGGCCAATATCGGTCTTACGGATGGCAAGGCCTTGGTGGAGATGCGCATTTACGAAGGGGTCAAAATTGCCAAAGACGCCGTGGCCATGGTGCGGACCAAAGGGGTCCTGGGGGACCGCTACGTGGAGATCAAACAGGGCAAAAGCCACGAAACCTTACCCCCTGGAGGAATGATCGCCCGCACCGTCTCTCCCGTTGACCTGGACCAGGTGCTGGCGGAGGTTGGCCCTGCGATAGAAGACATCAGGGATATTACGGCGGGTTTGAAAGAGCTTCTCGGTTCTGAAGAAGGGAAGAATAATTTTAAGCAGATGGTGCTCAATATCCGGGACGCCGCGGCGGCCTTTAAGGAGGTTGGAGAAAAGCTGGCCAAGGGTGAGGGGACCCTGGGCAAACTCCTTACTGATGAGGACCTCTACGTGAAGATAGAAAACCTGGCCGATAATTTGGATCAAGTAGCGGTAAAGCTTAATAAAGGACAAGGGACCCTCGGCAAACTGATTAACGACGAGGCCCTCTATAAAGATTTGCGGCAAACTATCACCACCATTAACGAGGCCTCGGCTACGCTCAACGATATCGCACAAAAGATCAAAAATGGCCAGGGCACCCTGGGCAAACTTATCTCCGACGAGGAACTCTACACCAGACTTAACGAGACCTTTGCTTCTCTGGACAGGATTGCCAAAAAGATCGAACGCGGGGAAGGTACCCTGGGCAAACTGGTTAATGACGACAGCCTCTACCTAGAAGCCAAAAAGACTTTGCGCAACGTGAACCAGGCCGCCACCGGGCTGCAGGAGCAGGTCCCGGTCACCATTTTGGGAACCGTGGGCACCATGGTACTCCAGTAGCGGAGGCGTAGGTGTTCCGTCTGGTATTGGCCTTAGTGCTGGTTTTAGCCGGGCCTTCGTTGCTCTGGGCCCAAGCAGAGCGGGTGCGTCATAATTGGTGGCCTTTTTTCTTTTTCCAGGAATCCCGCGACGGGAAGGTACGGGAGCTGGAGCTATTTGGCCCCTTTTATTACTCGTATCAATCTCCGGCTGAAAGTGGGGCGGCCCTGCGTCCCCTCTTGGCGGTGGTGGACCGCAAGAGCCGTCACGACGTCTATTTTTTAAGCCCCCTTGGCCATTATCAACGGGAACCAGAGACTAGTAGATTACGCCTGATCCCCCTTTGGGCCCTCAATAGCGACCGGACGGAACACAAAAGACACCACAATTTTGGTCTGACTTTTTGGGGAGAGTCTGAAGAGGGTGAAAAGTACTGGGGTATCTTTCCCCTTTACGGGCGTCTGCTCGATTGGAACGACAAAGAAGAGGTGCGTTTTTACCTCTGGCCGGTCCGGGTAAAGTCCCGTTTTGAAGGAAACGTTTCCAGTACCTGGTTTTGGCCCATATACAACCGGACAGACGGCCCTACTTTTTATGAACGCAAGTTTTGGCCTTTTTACAGCCATAAGATAAAAAAAGACGTCTATGACCGGACTTTTTTCCTCTGGCCCTTTTTCTGGCGGGAAAAGTTTTTTATGGCCGAAGGTCCGGTTACCCGGGACATGTTTCTTCCCTTCTGGGTGGAGGAGAGGGGACCTGCCCACCAGCGTTTTATCTTCCTCTGGCCCTTTTTCCGTTTTTATAACCATGAAGACCAGGAGACCACGATTTGGGATCTCCCTTGGCCTATTTTCAGATACGGAGAAAGTAAAAACTCTGCCTACCGGGAAAGGAGGCTCTGGCCCTTAATCGGGTACCGTAAGACCGCGGAAGGATACAAACACTTTGTCTTCTGGCCCCTTTATACCTACCAGCGCGATGTCCTCAAACACAAGAAACTTGAGTACCACCGGGAGGTGAGAACGTTTTTACTCTTTACCAAATTTGAACGGGTGCGTAACCGCGAAGGGGAACTTACCTACCAATTTTCACGGGTCTGGCCCCTTGGAGAACAGGTAAAGAGAAAAGACGGGTTTGAGGTCTTTTTCTTTCCCGCCATCTTACCCTTTCATTCACCGGGAGTAGACCGAACCCTCGCACCCCTCCTAAGGCTTTACGAATACGTTCAGGACCCCCAAGGCTTTACCCGTTCCAAGGCCTTGTGGGGTTTTTACCGGCACGACCATACCGATGACGAAGACATGGTGGACCTGGCCTTTATTCTTTCTATCCACCGGAAAAAAACCGGGTGGCGTTTGACCCTTTTTAAGGGACTTTTCGGGATCGGGAAAGAAAACGGGAAATTTAAGTTAAAGCTCTTCTTTCTTTCTCTCCTCTAAAATCATTCCAGGTGCCAGCGGCGAAGTTTTTCTCTCAAAGTTTTGCGGTCGATCCCGAGTATCTTGGCGGCTTTGCTCTTGTTTCCGGCACATTTTTTTAACACGCGCAAAATATAACGCTTTTCGATCTCTTCCAGGGGTAAATCGTCGGCCCAAAGTTCTTCCTCTTCTTCGGTCTTGAAGCCAACCAGCCTCAAATCAGCCAGGGTGATGACTTCTCCTTTGGTAAAGATTACCAGGCGTTCTATGGTATTTTCGAGTTCGCGCACGTTGCCCGGCCAGGGGTAGCTCTTAAGTCTGTCCAGGACCTCTTTTTCGAAACCCAAGATTTTTTTGTGGTGTTTGCGGGCAAAATTTTGCAGGAAATACCGGGCCAGGAGGGGAATATCTTCTTTCCTTTCCCTCAAGGGCGGAATGTGGATGGAGACCACGTTTAGGCGGTAAAAGAGGTCGTTGCGAAAAGTGCCTTTTTTGATCTCTTCTTCCAGGTTTTTATTGGTGGCGGCGATAATCCTTACGTCCACTTTGGTAACCCGGTGGCTTCCTACCGGTGAGATTTCCTTTTCCTCTACGGCTTTGAGGAGTTTGGCCTGAATATCCACGGAGATATTGCCGATCTCGTCAAAGAAAAGGGTGCCACCGTTGGCCAGCTCAAATTTGCCTATCTTGTGGGTGCTAGCCCCGGTAAAGGCCCCCTTCACGTGACCAAAAAGTTCAGACTCAAAGAGGGTGGGCACCAGGGTGCCGCAGTCAACCGCCACGAAAGGGCCGTTGGCCCTGGGGCTTAATTCGTGGATTTTACGGGCCAAAAGCCCCTTGCCGGTGCCCGATTCTCCGGTGATGAGGACGGTAGAATCTGTGGGGGCGACCATCCTGGCCATTTCCAGAACCTGTCTGATGACAGGGCTTTCCCCGATAATATTGATTCCGCCTTCTTTTTCCGCCAGAGTCCGTTTAAGATAGATGTTTTCAAGGGTAAGTTTGCGCCGGCCCAGGGCCTTTTCCACCGCCAGTTTTAGCTCCTCCGGCCCAAAAGGTTTTTGCAAAAAGTCGCTGGCCCCGCTTTTCATCGCTTCTACCGCGTTGGTAACCGTGCCGTAAGCGGTGATGATCACCACTTCGGTGTGCGGGTCGATTTCCTTGATGTGTTTTAAGAGTTCAAGGCCGCCCATCCCTGGCATCTTAAGGTCGAGCAAGACCGCGTCAAATTCAAAACGCGAAAACAGTTCCAGGGCCTCTTCGGGAAAAGCGGCCAGTTCTACTTCGTAGCCCTGCCTGGTAAGGACTTGAAAGCAGGCGTCACGGATGGCAGGGTCGTCGTCCACGATGAGGATTTTCCCTTTATTCATAGTGAATTTTGGGAAGTTTGACCCGAAAAAGCGTTCGTCCGGGTTGGCTTTCAACCTCGATCGTCCCTCCGTGTCTTTTAACTATACCATGACAGATGGCCAAACCTAAGCCCGTCCCTTTGCCTCCCTTTTTGGTGGTAAAAAACGGCTCAAATATCTTTTCTCTGATTTCAGGAGGGATACCCGGGCCGTCATCTTCCACCTCCAGAACCACCATTTCTTCTCTATTCTGGTAATAAGTGCGTAACACCAGGTGCCCTTGGCCGGCCAGGGCCTCGCCGGCGTTGATAATAAGGTTTAGGGTAAGTTGTTCTAACTGGCTGCGGTTACCCTGTACAAAGGGAAGATTCTCGGCCAGTTCCCATCTTACAGTTACGGCCTTAAAGAGTCGGTGGTCTTCGATCAAAGAGAACATATCTCTTACCACCTGGTTTAAATCCACCCATTCTTCCAGGGTATCTTCCGGGCGCCCGAAGTTTAAGAGGGCCTTGGCGATGATGCGACAACGGGTGGCCAGCTTGATAATTTTGTCTACGTGGAGGAGGAGGGGGCTGGCCTCGGGGAGATCCTCTCTCAGTAGGTTGGCGTAAAGGAGAATTCCCCCCAAAGGGTTATTTATTTCGTGCGCGATCTCACCCGCCAATTTGCCCATGGCCGTTAGACGTTCGGCCTGAAGCCACATCTTTTCCGTAGCCCGGCGCTGGCTTACGTCCCTTACCAGCAGCTGTTTTTGCCCGTCCTGGAAGGGCAGGAGGACCGCTTCCGCCTCAAAAAGAGACCCGTCCAGACGTTTGCCCCGGGTTTCAAAAAGCCCGTAATCGGCGGGATAATGTTCGAAAAGATGGCGAAGCGCTACCGGCAGACCTTCCAGATGGAAGAGGAGCCGGAAGGCCTCATTGGCGGCTATCACCTGCTCCTCCCTAACCAGGGCCAAAGGATCTTTGATCTCCTCTAAAAAATCTTTTTTCATGACTAAAAACAGTTTATTAGAAAACCGGGATTTTCCCACCCTGCCGGGTCTTCTCTTTTGGGCTATAATGCAACGGCGATGGAGGCCTGGAACCAGCTCTACCACGAAATAATAAACAACGAATTATTGAGGGCGGCCCTTCTCTTTGGTTGTTCCTTTTTGGCCTATTTTCTGGCCAAAAAATTCATCGTGGAGACGGCCCACCGCCTCTCCCGGCGCTCCGCCAACCCCTGGGATGATCTCCTCTCACAACACAAAGTCTACAATATCGCCGCTTACGCGGTAGTCCTCTTGGTCGTCCATTTTGGGGCCCATTTTCTGCCCCGTTTTCAGCCGGTCCTTCAGCGCCTGGTGGAAGTAGGTTGGACGGTGCTCGTGGTCCTTTTACTTGACCGGCTTCTCTCGGTGGGGGTTTCCGCCTACGAACGTCACCCGATCTCTAAAGAACATCCCATCAAGGGCTACGTACAAATAGCCAAACTTTTCGTTTACGCGGCGGGGACCATCATCGCCCTGGCCACCCTTTTTAACCGTTCCCCCTGGGTTTTCCTAAGCGGGCTTGGTGCCTTAAGCGCCGTCCTCCTCCTTATTTTCAGACACACCCTGCTCTCCTTTGTGGCCAGTTTTCAGATCGTTTCCCAGGACCTCTTCCGCATCGGGGATTGGATTGAAATGCCCAAATTTGGGGCAGACGGGGAAGTGATAGACATCGCCCTCCACACGGTAAAGGTCCAGAACTGGGACAAGACCATCGTGGTCATCCCTACTTACAAGTTCTTGGAGGAATCCTTTAAAAACTGGCGCGGAATGGAGCTTTCCGGCGGACGCCGCATCAAAAGGGCCATCCTGGTGGACCAGAGTTCGGTGAAGCTGCTGGATGACGAACTCCTGGCCCGCCTGAAGAAGGTTCACCTCTTGAAGGATTATCTTGATAGAAAGTTGCGAGAAATCGAAGAATATAACCGGAGCCAGGGGATAGACACGGCGGCTTCCCCCCTTAATGGGCGCCGGCTGACCAATTTGGGGACCTTTCGCATTTATATCGAAGAATACCTGAAACACCACCCCAAGATCAGGAAAGACATGACCCTGATGGTGCGCCAGTTAGCCCCTACTCCCCAGGGTCTTCCCCTGGAGGTCTATTGTTTCGTGGCTGATACCCGCTGGATCCCTTACGAAAAGGTGCAGGCGGATATCTTTGATCACATTCTGTCAACCGCAGGGGAGTTTGATCTGCGGGTTTACCAGATGCCCACTGGAAACGACCTGAAGGAAGGGCTTAAAGCCCTCTGGAACCAGAGGTCCCGGCCAGAGGCCTAAAATTCTTTTTCCACGTCCTTTAAGGGGCATTTCTCACAGCTTGGTCTCCTGGGACGACAATAGGTTTTGCCACAGGCTACCAGGAGGGCGTGATATTCGTTAAAGAGCTCAGTCTTGGCGGGGAGATTTTTTTCAAACAATTCTTTGAGTTCCTCATACCCCATCTCTTCGGTGGCCAGGCCGTGGCGCAGCAAGATCCGTTTGGTGTAAGCGTCTACCACAAAGACCGGGAAGCCTCCGGCGTAAAGGAGGATGGAATCAGCGGTCTCTGGACCTATCCCGGAAACTGAAAGGAGTTTTTGGCGTGCCAACTCAGGGCCTGCGGCAAAGAGCCTCTCGAGGCTTCCCTGGTATTCCTCTACCAGGAGTTTCAGGAAATTTCTGAGCCTTTTGGCCTTAACACGAAAATAACCCGCGGGCCGGATAAGTTGGGCCAGCTCTTCCAGAGGAAGAGAAAAGAGTTTATGAGGCTCAAGGAGCCCCCTTTCTTTTAGGTTTTTTATGGCCCGCTCCACGTTTTGCCAGTTGGTGTTCTGGGTGAGGATGGCCCCCACGCAGACCTCAAAGGGCGTTTCTCCCGGCCACCACCCCTGAGGCCCGAAATGACGAAAAAGTTTATGGTAGATTTGGTTCAGTATTTCCGCCGTCATCGGTTTCGGTTTATCGGGCCAGGGCTATCAGAAAGACCCCGGCCACCATCAAACTTGCCCCCACCAGGCGCGCCCCAAAGGCCCTTTCCTTGAAGAAGAGCCCCCCTACGATGACACCAAAAAGGACGCTTAGCCTTTTGATGGCGATCATATAAGCGGTGGGGGCCAGGCTTAAAGCCCATACGTGACAGACCACCGCGGCACTCTGACTCAAGGCCACCGCCAAAAAACCTTTCGGGCAGCCCCTGGCCACCTTTATCGGGTTAGCCCTGAAAAAGATTACAAGGATCGGTGCCATAAAAAGCCCCAAAAAAGTATAATAAAAAAAGGCAAAAAAGAAGCGCTCGGAGTGCCTGAGACCCACTTTGAGGAGGACTGAAGTCACCGAATAAATCAGGGCCACCAATAACATCAGCCAGGATCCCCGCTCTTTGAAAGTGGCTTTGAAAGGGGCCCAAAGCCCGTGTTTAACCTCGCTAAGGTGCAAACAATAACTTCCCGAAACGATTAATAAGATCCCGCAGATGCCTTGTAAACTGAGTTTTTCGCCCAAAATAAGGTAGCCGGTAATGATGATAAAGGCCGGGGTAAAGGCAAGATAAGGCACGGTGACTGATAGGGGCGAGACGCGGATGGCCTCCATATAGCAGAGCATGGCGATGGTCTCCAAAGGGTAGAGAATGGCCAGGCTCAGCCAGAATTTTTCTGGAAGGGGCGGCCAGGGCCAGAAGAAGAGAAAGGGAAAGAGAAAAAGGGTAGGGCCTAGGACGCGGGCCAGGGCCATGTTGGGGCTTCCAAAAGGCCTCAAATAATGTTTAGAAAAGGCATCTGCCGAGGCGGTAAATACGGCGGTGGCTAGGGCCAGCAAAAGCCATAACATAGTGGGCATCTAAATTTTTTTAGTCCAGGCGTCAAGGAGTAAGGGATGAAAAAAAAACTTTTTCAGGCTGAAATTATCATTCCTTCGGCGGACGAGGCTCCCCTCAAAGACGGGGGGCTTTTGGTCCAGGGAGGAGAGGTTTTGGCCTTGGGGCAGGGAGAAGAACTTGAGGCCCGTTACCCGGAGGCCGAAATAATTGATTTTGGTAAGGCCTTATTGGCCCCTGGTTTCGTTAACCTGCATACCCACGCCTCCATGACCATCTTTCGAGGGCTAGCGGATGACCTGCCCCTTATGACCTGGCTTGAAGACTATATCTTTCCGGTTGAAAGACACCTTGATCCCCGCTGGGTCTACTGGGGGGCCAAGCTGGCGGTGGCCGAAATGCTGCGCTCCGGCGTTACCACCTTCGTGGACATGTACCTCTTTGAGCCGGAAGTGATCAAAGTGGTGGAAGAGACCGGAGTCAGGGCCGCTCTGGGAGAGGGGCTCTTTGACTTTCCCTCTCCCGGCTATGGTCCGCTGGAGAAGGGGCTTAGCCTTACCGAAGAGCTCCTGAAGAATTTTTCTTCACACCCCCGGATCAAAATAATGGTTTGTCCCCACGCTACTTACACCTGCAGCCCACCGACTTTGAAAGCCGCTTGGGCACTGGCCGAAAAATACGGGGCCTTGGTGCACCTTCACCTCTCTGAAACCAAGGACGAAGTGGCCCTGATAAAGGCCCGTTACGGCAAGCGCCCTCCGGAACATTTGGAAGCCCTGGGTTTACTTAACGAGCAATTGCTGGTGGCTCACGCGGTCCAGCTGGATGACCACGAGATTGAACTTTTCGCCCGCAGAGGGGTTAAAGTAGCCCATTGTCCGGAAAGCAATCTAAAGCTCGGTTCAGGGGTGGCCCCGGTTTCCGCCCTGCTTGAGGCAGGGGTCACGGTGGGGCTGGGGACAGATGGTCCGGCGAGTAACAACGATCTAGACATGTTTGGCGAGATGCGTACCGCGGCCTTTTTACAAAAGGGGCTTACCTTTGATCCTACCAAATTGCCCGCCCGCACGGTCTTTAAGATGGCGACGGAATTGGGGGCCAAAGCTTTGGGCTGGGAAGGCCTGGGGACCCTAAGACCTGGGGCCCGGGCCGATTTTATTGTCCTGGACCTTGCAGCCCCTCACCTTACCCCTTATTACGATCCTTTTTCTCTCCTGGTTTACAGTGCCAAAGCGGGTGACGTAAAACACGCGGTGGTCGAGGGAGAATTTGTCCTAAAAGAAGGCCGTATAATCACTTTTGACGAAGAGGAAGCCCGGGGTGAGGTGGGCCAAATAGCTGAGGAAATACGCCGTTTATTACGCGAGACGTTGCCAAATTAGATTTCTTCCCGGGTTACCTGGAGGGCTTCTAATGCCTTTTGTACCGCTTCTTCGGGGGTCTCAACGTAAATTACACCTTCAACATTGGGCCAGGTACGCAGCCCTATCACCGGCTTCCAAGTTTTGAGGGCCAGGGCGATCTCGGAAAGCGTGCCGTAACCGCCGGAAATAGCAATGGCCGCCTCAGCGGTGCGCACCAAGATCATGTTGCGGGCGTGGCCCATGTCCGTAACCACCGGGACGGCGATGTAAGGATTGGCGTCTTCAGCCCGCTTGCCTGGGAGAATCCCCACGGTAAGGCCGCCAGCTTCTAAGGCTCCTCTAGCCGCGGCTTCCATGACTCCACCAAGCCCTCCGGTGTACACGATGGCGTGGGGGGCCAAAAGACGCCCCACTTCGTAAGCCAGCTGGTATATTTCCTCGTCACAAATGCCGGCCCCGAAAACGGCTATCCGGCGTTTATTCTTTGAAACCATATTCTCCTACCAATTTGACGAAACGGACCGCTCCCAGGTTTTCCTTAATCAGTTCATCACCCTTCTTGGTCACCTTGATGAGATACTGGGACCACTCGTCTCCCACGGGCATGACCAAACGCCCCCCGTCTTTCAATTGGGCAAGCAGAGGTTCCGGGATTTTGGGTCCGGCAGCGGTGACGATGATCGCGTCAAAAGGGGCGGCTTCCGGCCAGCCTTTGGTCCCGTCGCCCACTTTGATGATCACGTTATGGTAACCGAGTTTTTCCAGGATACGTTTGGCCCGTTGCGCCAGCGAAGGGTAGCGTTCAATGGAATAGACCCAGCGGGCCAGTTCAGCCAGGATGGCCGCCTGGTATCCGGAACCCGTCCCAACCTCCAGGACCTTCTCCGGCCCTTTTAATTCCAGCGCTTCGGTCATTAAGGCCACGATATAAGGCTGAGAAATGGTCTGCCCCTCACCTATGGGGAGGGGATAATCACCGTAAGCCTGGTCTTTCAGGGCTTCGTCTACGAAGAGATGGCGAGGGACCTTACGCATGGCTGCGAGCACCCGCGGATCTCTGATCCCCCGGGCCGCGATCTGGGTATTTACCATGCGTTCGCGGGCCTTCTGGTATATATCCGGTTCCTGGTAGGCCATTATTTCCTCTTCCTCACGAAATAAAGGCAATCTACTACCTTTTCCCCTCTAAAGCTTACTTTTAGGACTTCTATTTCTTCTTCTCCCACCTTTTCTCCTAAAAGCGGAATCTTTTTAAGGGTATCTCTGTTAATATGATAATAATACCAATCCTCTGTGCCAGTGGGACCGCGGGTGATCTGGTCAGGCTGGCCGAGGAGGTGGTAGACCTCAGTGCGGGTGGTGAGCCCTTTATGGATGAGGCAGGCCTCAGAGGCCAGGTTCCGCTCAGGGGCGCCTGAGCAATTTATCAAGCCCGAGAATAAAATTACGATAAGAAGATAAAAGAGCCTTTTCATAGCAGGGCTATTATAATTTTTTTTGGATCCACGTGCCAGGAGGAATTATGCGTTGTCCCAAGTGTAAATACATCGTAGCGGAATATTTCCAGACCTGTCCCGAGTGTCAGGAAGACCTTTCGGAGCTGGCACGCTATTTTGGGCCCTTTGAGCCCCCTGCCCCGGAGTTCTGGCAGGAACTCTGGGAGGAAATCCTGGCGGAAACGGCCCCTGAAGGGCCAGAGGCCCCTGAGGAGATGCTTGACGACCGCCTGTTAGAAGAAAAAGAGAGTCTGCTGGCTGCGGCGGAGGCCGATGAAGAGATCCTGGGCTCCGCGGAAGTTTCTGAGGATTTGATGTTCGAGGCCTTAGAAGAAGAGCCGGCTGAGGCCGAAGAGGTTTCCTTTGCCGAGGAGGAGCTTGAAGCGGTGGAAGAGCTGCCGGACATTGAACTCTCCGCCGAGGATCTTGAAGATTCCCTGGTAGAAGAGGTGGGACCGGCGGAAGAGGCTGAAGAAGAGCTTGATATTTTTGAGGAAATAGAAGGGCTTGAAGAAATTCTGCCAGAAGAGATGACTGAAAAAGAAAAAGAGACCTAGCGGTAAGGTTGCCCCCAGAAGTCCTTCAAAGTGCCCTGGGCCAAGGCCCTGGTTTCTTCCTGGGCTTTGGCGTAGTACTTCTGGGTTAAAGGGCGTGCCTTAGCCGCAGCCCTGGTATCAGGGTAGGTCTGGAGGAGATAGAGGAGGCGCCAGTAAGCGGCCCGGTAACGTTTGGTCCGAAAATAGAATTTGGCCACGTAAAGTTCATGCTCTCCCAGTCTTTCGCGGCATTCCTTGATTCTCTTGCGCGCTTCAAGGGTATACGGCGAGTCGGGAAAACGCTGCAATAACCTTTCGTAGTTTTCGATCGCCTTTTTGGTAAAGCTTTGGTCCCGGTCCGGGGAGAGCATCAATTTGTAATAACAAGTCCCGATTTGGAAAATGACGTAAGGGATGGCCTCGTTGGTGGGGTGAAGTTTTTCAAACTCTTCGTACAGTACGATGGCCTCTAAATATTTTCGGGCGTAAAATTTGCAATCCGCCAGTTTCAGTTCGGCCCAGAGGGCGTAAGGGGTATCAGGGTAACGGTCCCGGATGGCCCGGAAGGCCTCTTCTGCCATCTCCCAGTAACCCTTTCGGTAATATTTGAGCGCCCGGTTAATGAGTTCGGAAAGCTGTGGGTCAGGGGCTTCCGCCTTCTGGCCCCCTTTAAACCAGGAAAGCAGTCCTCCCTCCTTGGGCCCTCCACAAGCCGTAAGGAGTAAAAATAGGCTCAATAAAAGGGCAATTTTGGCCTTCATTTTTGGGATAGGTAATGTTCGGCCATATAAGCCGCGGTGGCCCCGTCTCCGGCGGCGGTTATAATCTGGCGACAGGCCTTGGCGCGGACGTCTCCGGCGGCAAAAAGACCGGGGATCTCGGTGCGCATTTCACAATCCGTAATGATAAAGCCTTTTTCATCCAGCTTAAGGAGACCCTTTACGAAATCCGACTGGGGTCTGATGCCGATGAAAATAAAGACCCCATCAACGGGGAGCTTTGTTTCTTCCCCGGTCTTACGGTTTTTGAGCCTTACCCCCTCCACCTTTTCCTGGCCCAAGATTTCGGTGACTACCGTGTTCCAGATAAATTCTATTTTGGGGTTGGCAAAGGCCCTTTCCTGAAGGATCTTTTGGGCCCTCAACTGGTCCCGCCGGTGGATGAGGTAAACCTTTTGGGCAAACTTGGTAAGAAAAATGGCCTCCTGCACGGCAGTGTTTCCCCCGCCCACGACCGCGACTACCTGGTCCCGGAAGAAGGGGCCGTCACAGGTGGCGCAATAGGAGACCCCCTTACCGGTTAATTCTTCCTCCCCCGGCACCCCGAGTTTATTGGGGCTGGCTCCGGTGGCGATGATAACCGCCCGGGCCGCAAGTTCTTCTCCGTCGGCAAGTTTTATTTTTTTGGTCTCCTCCTCCAGAGTAAGGGCGACCACTTCTCCTGTCTTCTGGTTAAAGCCAAGCTTTTTGACGTGGGTGGTAAACTTTTCCATGAGTTCCCAGCCCGGAAGGCCATCCGGGAACCCGGGATAGTTTTCCACAAAGTCTGTGACTAGGACCTGTCCCCCTGGGGCGAGTTTTTCTATCAGGAGGGTGTTTAAACGGGCCCGGGCCGCGTACAGATAGGCCGTAAGGCCTGCGGGCCCGCCGCCAATTATTACCAGGTCGTAAATCTCGGCCATCTTAACCGAGTAAACGTTTAATTACACTTTCGATGGTGGATTTGGCCACCGCCCCGGTGATCTGATCCACCGGCTGGCCATTTTTAAAAAAGATTAGCGTAGGAATGGCCCTTATGCCAAATTTGCCAGGGGTGATGGGGTTTTCATCCACGTTCATTTTGCACACCTTGAGTCGGCCGGCGTATTCTTCGGCCAGTTCTTCTATAACCGGAGCGATGGCGCGACACGGACCACACCAGGCTGCCCAAAAATCTACCAGTACCGGGATATCAGATTTTAATACCTCTTCTTCAAAGGTTTGGTCGGTCACATGACAGACACCCATAACAGGCCTCCTGATCGAAATTTTTAGAAATTTTGAGGCATCATAATGCGAGGCCCAATTTACCGCAAGGACGATTACCTTTATAAAATGAACTCTTCCAGCGCTTCTTGCAGATTATGAACTCCTACCAATTTATTAGGACTTTTGTTCGGTAAGTTTTGCCGGTTTCCTTCAGGAAGGCAAGCCTTATGAAAACCTAAACGAAAGGCCTCTCTTAAGCGGTTTTCAGCCATAGCCACCGGTCTAACCTCCCCGGTGAGGCCAACTTCCCCGAATACCACGGTTTTTGGCGGAAGACCCCGCTCCAACCGGCTGGAGGCCAGCGCTAGCACCACGGCCAGGTCTGCCCCCGGTTCGTTGAGTTTAAGCCCCCCTACCACGTTCAAGTAGATGTCCTGATCATAGAAGCTCAAGCCTGCTTTCTTTTCCAGGATGGCGGCCAGCATGGCCAGACGCTGCGGGTCAAAGCCCACACTGGTGCGGCGGGGAGTCGCCAGAGGGGTCCTAGTTACCAGGGCCTGCACTTCCACCAAGATGGGGCGGGTCCCCTCTATAGTGGCACAGACTACGGCCCCGGCCACCGTCTCGGTAACCTCGGAGAGGAAAAAGGCCGAAGGGTTTGTGACCGGCCTGAGCCCCCGGCTAGTCATCTCAAACACCCCGATTTCGTTGGTGGAACCAAAACGATTTTTTACCGCCCTAAGGATCCTGAAACTGGCTCCCCTTTCCCCTTCAAAATAGAGGACGGTGTCCACCAGATGTTCAAGGACCCGGGGGCCAGCCAGCATGCCTTCTTTGGTTACGTGGCCTATCAGGATCACGCAGACTCCTTCTTTTTTGGCAAACTCCAGGAGTCTTACCGTACATTCGCGTACCTGGGACACGCTGCCCGGGGCGGAGGTCAGGTCAGGCCAGAAAATGGTCTGGATAGAATCCACCACTAGGAGGACAGGTCTTTCTTCAGGGAGGACTTCAAGTGCCGCAGCCAGATTGGTTTCACTTATGAGAAAGATCTCCGGGGTGGAAACGCCCAGACGTTCGGCCCTTAGCTTGATCTGTTGGTTTGATTCTTCGCCTGAAAGATAATAGACCGGTCCGTAATTTTGGGCCAGGTAATCGGCTACCTGCAACAATAGGGTGGACTTGCCTATACCCGGGTCACCTCCCAGGAGCACCAGGGAGCCTGGCACCAAGCCGCCCCCGAGGACCTGGTCGAGCTCGGAAAGGCCGGTCTTAAAACGTGTTTCTACGTTTTGTTCTATCTCCTGGAGCGAGACGGGACGCTGAGCCGCAGGGCCTTTTTTCTGTTTCGCAGAGCCCTTTTCTTCAACCAGCGTCCCCCACGCCCCACAATTGGGACAGCGTCCGAGCCACTTGAGGTTCTGGTAGCCGCATTGCTGGCAGACAAACCTGGTCATTTCGGTCCCAGATAAGGGCAGTCTTTTAGGCGGTAACCGTAATAAAAATAGGCCCTGCGCCTTTTGCCGAAAATATTCTTCTCCCAGCTAGCTAAATATTTTACCTCTTCGAAACAGACACGATAACGCCTGATTTCTCCTTCATGTTTGAGAACGAGCAGGGCGTCCTGGCCGAGGAGGTCAGGGAGCCCGTCCCACAGGTCATACTGACTTTCGATGCTGCCCCGCCAAAAGACGTAAGGCCGTGGTCTTTGGGGCAGATAAAAGGCCAGTTCCGCCGCGTAATCACGCCTTACCGTGATTACCGGCAGCCCTTTTTTGAGATAAGGGGTGGCTGCAGCTGCCAGTTCCTTCCAGCCGTAAAATTTGTACAGCAGGCGCTGCATTTTGGGCGGAAATTTCTGGGGCGTCCGGGGCAGCTGATAGGTGGTCACCATCAGGAACATCCCGAAGACCACACCCAAGAGGAAGATTCTGCGCCAAAAAGCCCCCTTACCCTTTGGCCACCGGCCCCTCAAGATAAGGGCGCTGGTCAGGACAAAGGCGCTGGCGTAAAAGGGATGAGGCCAATTGGCGTTTACCTTACGCAAAAGGGCCAGGGGGAGTACTAGAGCCAGGGGTATGGCGGAGAAAAAGAAGAGAAAACCCAGTTTTTCGTTCTCCCTTAATTTGGGCCGTTTTAGGTAGGTATAGAAGACCAAAATTATCAGTCCGAATGTGATAGGAGTAATGACCCCCGCTTGTTCTAAAAGAAACCTTAAGGGGCCTATTAAATTAAAAGTTTCCTCCTGGAAATGGGTGCTAGTGTGTTTGAAGGTTATCCACCCGTGTTGCATGTTCCAATAAAGGTTAGGGAGGAGGAGTAAAAGGGCCAGAAAAGGGGCTAGGTAAAGCCTCTTTTCTCTGAGCAGGTCCCGTTTTGAGGGAAAGGCGGCCAGCCAGGCGAAATAAAGGGGAAAGAAGGCCACCATGGTCTGTTTGGTAAGGAGCCCCAGCCCCACCACCAGTCCGAGCTTCAAAAAGTCCATGCTCTTTCGGCTTTCACTGGCTTGCCAGGCTAGACAGAGGGCCGCGGCCCAGAAGGCGAAAAGGGGAGGGTCAATGGTCATCACGAAACTATAAACCGCTGAAATAGGGCTGGCCGCCGCAGCTACCGCGGCCCAGAGGCCCACCTTGCGGTCAAAGAGACGCTGGCCCAGGTAATAGATAAAAGCCAGATAGAAGGTATGGCAGAGGGCCGCGGGCACCCTTACGGCGTACTCGCTGTGGCCAAGCTTGAGGGTGGAGAGGTGGATAAGCCAGGCCACGAGAGGAGGTTTGCTGTAATAGCCCCAGGCCAGGCTCCGGGACCAATCCCAGTAATAGGCTTCGTCCGGGGTCAGATTAAGCCCGATTTGCTGGATGAAAGTAAGCCTGGCCGCGAGAAGGACGAATAAAAAGAGCCCAGCGGGGGAATAAAGAGAGGCCAGAAAACCCTTCATGGCTCACTTTCTGTTTTAAAGCGTGCCAAGATAAACCGCCCCAGATACCCTATGAAGGCGCCCAGCAAAAAACCCGCCAATACGTCAAAGGGGTAATGCACGCCCAGGTACACGCGGGAATAGCCTACCGCCAGGGCAAAGGCCCAGAAGAGGAGGTTAAAACGTGGCAAAAGAGAGGCAAAAAGGGTAGCGGCACAGGCCACGTTGGTGGCGTGACAAGAGGGGAGAGAGAAGCTTTCCCCCTTAAGGGGGCTTTTGATCAGCTGCCATTGGTGGTGTTTGTAAAGATAAAAATCGTTCAGGACCAAGTAAGGCCTGGGGCGTTTGAAGTAGGGCTTTAAGACCTTGCCGCAGACAAGGTCGCTTCCCATGACCATCAACCAGACCCCCAAGATGAGAGCCGCCCCGCGTACTTTTAGAGAAGAGATGATGATAACGGCGAAGACGCCAAAGAAGGCATAGATAAAGCGTTCGTCAGAAAGATAAGGCATTATCTGGTCGAGTAAGGGGTGTCGCTGGTGGTTGAGCCAGAAAAAGAGCTTTTTATCTACCAGGTCAAGGATGAGTATGGGATCAAATTTGGTGGTCGGCATGTTTCCCATGTTAAACCCTTAAAAAGTTCGGGAAAAGCCTTTTATGTACATAAAGGCCGCAGAGGCAAGTCCTACCGCGGCTCCTCCTAAAAGGATCTTTTCTACTCCGAAGTGTTGGGCCAGTATCCCGGAAAGGGTGCTTCCCAAGGGGAAAAGCCCCAAAAAACTGAGACTGAAAATACTCAGTATTCGCCCCCTTACTTCGTCGTCGGCCTTCAATTGGAGGTGGGCGTTGGCGGAAGTGAACATGCAGACCATGTGGTATCCCGCCAGCATCAGGAAGACCGCAGCGTTCTTGAGGCTTTCGGTAAGGACCGAGGCTCCCAACCAGACACAAAGTAATGAGAGATTTAAGAGGATAAAACGATCCCTTTTTATTTGACGGCCGAAACTGGCCATAAAGACTGCTCCGGCCAAGGCCCCCAGGCCGTTGGCTGCCATGAGGAAGCTAAATTCCTCAGCCCCACCTCCGAAATGTTCTTTGGTGAGTACCGGGAGCAAGACGGCGTAAGGCAGGAGGAAGATGCTGGTTACGGCGATGAGGGAAAGGGTGGCGCGGATGGGAAGGACCCGCCAGGCCAAGGAAAGGCCTTCTTTTAGGCCCTCCAGCGGGTTTTTGAGCCTTTCTTTCTTTTCGTTTGGGAGACTTATTAACAAGAGGATCAAAATTAACGGGAGATAAGAAAGGGCGTTGGTCAGAAAACAGCTAGCCAGCCCCCAGCGAGCCATCAAAAAGCCCGCTATGGCAGGGCCTAAAAAACGGGCCAGGTTAAAGGCGGTGGAGTGTAAAGAAAGGGCCGTTATCAAAGGGTCTTTACCCACCAACTCGTATATGAAAGAATGGCGTACGGGAAATTCAAGCGCCACGGTGGTACCCAGCACAAAGGCCAAGCCTAGGACGTGCCAGACCTGGACTAGCCCGGTGTAGACCAGGGCGGCCAATATCCCGGCCTGAAGACAGGCTATGGTTTGGGAAATCACTAGGAGTTTCCGCTTGGGTAAAGAATCGGCCAGATATCCGGCGGGCAGGGAAAAGAGCAGTACCGGCAAGCTGCTTACGGCCCCCAAAATTCCCAAATAAAAGGCGGAATGGGTAAGCTCATAAAGGAGCCATCTTTGCGCGGTGGTGTGGATCCAGGTGCCGATGAGAGAAATGCTCTGCCCGAAGAAAAAGAGCCTGAAGTTCCGTATTCTAAGGGGGAGTAAAATGTTGGTGGTGACGGCTTCTAGAAAGGGCATGCGCCTTTTTTAACGCGAAAACAGCCGCTGGAAAAGAGAAAGGGCCCTTTCTATGTCTGCCAGACTATTGCCTCGACCCAGCGAAAACCTGATGGTGCCCAGGGCTATTTCAGGGGCCACCCCCATGGCGGTCAATACGTGTGAGACCGCGGTTTTCTGGTCATGACAAGCGGCCCCGGTGGAAGCGCAGATTTCCGGCAAGGCGGCCAGGAGCTCTTCTCCCCGCCAGCCAGGGAAGGAGACACTTAACGTGTTGGGGATGGTATTTTCCGGGGTACCGTGGCGTACTAGGGAAGGGTAGATCTCTTTGAGACCTTCAAAGAGCCTTTCCTTCAAATATCTTTGTCTCTCTCCTTCTGCCACCAAGTCTTTCTGGGCTAGGGCGCAGGCCTCCCCAAGGCCAACGGCCAAGGCCACGGGTTCTGTCCCAGGCCTCAACCCCCTTTCCTGCCCGGCCCCGTAAAGGAGTTTTTGCAGTTTGAACCCCTTTCGTACAAAAAGGGCCCCGATCCCCTTGGGCGCGTAAAGCTTGTGGCCAGCGATGGTGAGAAGGTCACAGTTCAGCTTTTTGACGGAAACTGGGATTTTTCCCACGGCTTGGGCGGCGTCGGTATGGAAGATGATTCCCCTTTCCCGGCAGACCCGCCCTATCTCTGCCACCGGCTGGATTACCCCTGTCTCGTTGTTGGCAAGCATGATGGTTACCAAGAAGGTATCGGGCCTGAGGCTCCTTTGAAAAGCAGCCAGATCCACCTCACCTTTTTCGTCTACCGGCAAAAAGGTGACGTCGTAGCCGAGTTCCAGTAAGCGCACACAGGGGTTGAGTACCGAAGGGTGTTCGATCTGGGAGGTGACGACGTGTCCTCTTCCTCGGGCCAGGGCGCTGCCCAGGATGGCCAAATTATTGGCCTCTGTGCCCCCGCTCAAAAAGATTATCTCTTCCGGTCTGGCTTCGATCAGGGCCGCCACCTTGGCACGGGCTTCTTCTAGGGCCTCTTTGGCGGCCTGGCCCAAAGGGTGTCGGCAAGAGGGGTTGCCAAATTTTTCCGTAAGAAAGACGTTTAGCGCTGCGGCAACCTCCGGCAGGACAGGACAGGTGGCGTTGTAGTCAAGATAAATAGGCATCCTTTGGATTATTAACGGAAGGTACCCCCAAGGGCAACCCATTTAAAGGGCTACCGGGGGCAAGTCCCCCTAGCCTGTCCTCTAGAGCTGGAGTATTTTAAAAAACCATGCGGTATCGCCTTGATTACGCCAAAGAATTGAATCCCGCCCAGTTGGAGGCGGTGCGGACCCTGTGGGGGCCGGTGTTGGTTATCGCGGGGGCCGGCTCGGGGAAGACCCGGACCCTGGTTTACCGGGTGGCCCGTTTGGTAGAGGAAGGGGTGCCTCCTGAAAGAATTCTCCTCTTGACCTTTACCCGTAAGGCTGCCAGGGAGATGCTGCGCCGGGCGGCCCTTATCCTGGACGAACAGTGTGAAAGAGTGGCTGGGGGGACTTTTCATTCCCTGGCCCATATTATGCTGCGGCAATACGGCCACCTGGTGGGGTATAGCCGTAATTTTACCGTGCTTGACCGGGGAGATGCCGAAGACGCCATTAATCTTTTGCGCACCGCTTTAGGACTTGCGGAAAAGAGACGCCGTTTCCCTCGCAAGGAGACCATTGCCGCCATCTTCAGCAAGGCTATCAACAAACGTCTCTCTTTAGAGGAAGTGGTGCGCGAAGAATACCCTCATTTTCTTGAGGAACTGGAAGAACTGGCCAAATTGTTCGAGCATTACGTGCGTTATAAGCAGGAACACCAATTGATGGATTACGACGACTTATTGGTGAACTGGTTCCGGGTCCTTAAATCCTTCCCGGAAGTGAGGCGGGAGGTCGGCCGCCGCTTTGAATTCATCATGGTCGATGAATATCAGGACACTAACGCCCTCCAGGCGGAAATAGTCCGCCTCATGGCGGAAGAACACGGTAACGTGATGGTGGTGGGGGATGATTCCCAGTCCATTTACGCCTTCCGGGGGGCCAATTTCAAAAATATCCTGGAATTCCCCAAATTATTTCCCCACACCAAGATCATCAAATTAGAAGAAAATTATCGTTCTACCCAGCCCATTTT
The DNA here is from genome assembly GCA_015494065.1 of Thermodesulfobacteriaceae bacterium. Taxonomy (GTDB): domain Bacteria; phylum Desulfobacterota; class Thermodesulfobacteria; order Thermodesulfobacteriales; family Thermodesulfatatoraceae; genus Thermodesulfatator. Next base: position 29,473 of record WGCA01000004.1, read on the forward strand.
GGACCTTGCCAACGCGGTCATCGAGCACGCCCGGGAGAAATACACCAAATGTCTCTTTACCAGAAGGGAAGGGGGGCGTCTCCCCCTCCTTTATAAGGCCCGGGATGAGGCAGATCAGAGCCGTTTTGTAGCGGAACGTATCCTTGAATTAAGGGAAGAAGGGGTTCCGCTGCGGGAAATCGCCGTCTTGTTCCGTTCGGCTTACCATTCCTTTGACCTGGAGTTGGAGTTGGCCAAACGCAACCTCCCCTTTGTTAAACACGGAGGTCTCAAACTTATAGAGACCGCCCACATCAAAGACGTGGTGGCCCATTTACGTCTTTTGTTAAACCCCTTCGATATGCTGGCCTGGAACCGGGTCCTCCTCCTCATCGAAGGGGTGGGGCCCAAGACTTCGGGCAAAATTATGGATTATCTCCGCCAATCACCAGACCCCTTGGCGGCCCTTACCGGCTTTCCAGCCAGGGCTTCCTACGCCGAAGGGCTCAGGCAATTGTCAGACCTTTTGGTTTCTTTGCGTAAGGAAGCTTCGCCTGAAGAAAAATTAAACCAACTTTACCGGTATTATGAACCCATCTTTACCCGGATTTATTACGATGATTATCCCAAACGGGCCAAGGATCTGGAGCAGCTTCTGGCCATCGCCAACAAATATGAGACCTTGGAGGATTTCCTGGCGGACCTAGCCCTTGAACCCCCGGAGGCCAGTGTGGCCGAAGTAGAGGGCTTAGAAAATGAAGACGAAAAACTGGTCCTCTCCACGGTGCATTCGGCCAAGGGCCTTGAATGGCACAGCGTTTTTGTTATCTCGTTGGCCGAAGGACGTTTCCCCTCCAGTTACGCCCTGGGGCGAGAAGAGGAAATCGAAGAAGAAAGGCGCTTATTTTACGTGGCTGTAACCAGGGCCAAAGAAAATCTCTTCTTGACTTACCCGGCCACTTATTATGCTCCGGCGGAGGGTCGCATCTTCAGCAAGCCTTCACGGTTTCTTGAAGAGGTCAAGGAAAAGATAGAAGAATGGCGGCCCCAAGACCTATCTTTTTGGGAAGAAGAGGCAGTAGAAGAACCTTCGTCCGGTTTTCGGCCCGGAGAGCTGGTGTGGCATCCGGTCTTCGGTGAAGGGAAGGTCAAGCGCATGGCCGATATTGATAAAGTCGTGGTGCAATTCGCTTCAGCCGGTGAAAAGACTCTCCATCTCAAATTTGCCCGCCTAGAACGGCTCTAAGGCGGGCTCTCGTTAATCCCCTTCTTTTATTTTTTGGCCTAGTTTCTGGACCTGGCGGAAGATTTTGACAAAGCTTTCCAGGTCGCGTCTGGAGGCAATGGCTACCAGTTCTTCTAGTTTTTCCAGATAAGCCTTTCTTATTTTTTCCCCTTCAGGGTTATCAAACTGGATCAGGGCGTAGAGAAAAGGGTCCTGATCCGCGAAACGGGAGACGATATCAAGCTGGCGCACGAAGCTGGGGGTGGCTAAACTCTTGATCTTTTCTACGTCAAAATCCGAATCCGCTATCAATTTCCCGAGGGCCAGAAGCATAAGGTGGTTTATGACCTGAACCACCGCCATAATGCGGTCATGTTCCGCCGGGGAAACTTCGATAACCTGGGCTCCTTGAGCAAGAAGGAAGTCCTTGAACCACTGAAACCACCTCTGTCCTCTAGAGGGCCAAAGGGCCACTTTTTGCCCGGAAAGCCCCGCCTCTCCCGGGCCAAATAAGGGGTGGGCAGCCACCACCTCCGCCCTGGTATGGGAGAGCATGAGCTCGTTTTGTGTTTTTTTTAAGGAACAAAAATCTATAAGGCCCTGGCTGGACGAGAGTAACGGCCCCACTTCTTTGACTACTTCTTCAAAGACCGACATGGGTACCGAGAGAAAAATTACGTCGCACCGCCGGGCCAGGTCTGGCCCGGAAAGCGGGGTATTACGGTCAGCGATCAGGACTTCGTATCCCTCCGCCTCAAAGGCCCGTTTAAACCACCGGCCCATCCGGCCGGCCCCGCCGATTATGCCAACTAAGGGGTTAGAGACAGGGGACATTCTGTTGGGCCAAACGGGAGGCCAGGTGCCTACAGGCTTCTTTGGTCTCCAAAGGGAGCCAGCGACCGTGGCGGCTTAAAAAATACCAGCGGCCGTCCCGATAACGGGCCACCTGGGCCCCGTGGTAACGCATAAGCAATATAATCTTGCGGGTGTTAAGCTCCTGGGCGGCTACCGTGGAGACCGTGGCTTGGCTCTCAAGCTTTAACCAGAAGTTAAAGACCAGCCCGCCCACAAGAAACAAAACCAACAATAACGCCAAGACACACTTCTTACCCATCACCAAAACCTTAAAAACTTTTGTGGCCTTTGCAAGCTTAAATTACGCCTCAAGGATCATTCCCCGTTGATATATTTGTGGGCGTAAAGGCGAACGTGGTGCCCTTCCAAAACGTGAAAGGTCTGGATCTTTTTAAGGAGGGTAGGAGAAAACTGGCCCAGAGGGAGGTAGATGACCTTTTTGCCCTGGTGGGCCGCAAACCTTTTGGCCAGGGAAGAAGGGGGCTTTTTGGCGATATAAACGATGTATTTTTCCAGGGAATAATCGATGCCTGCCAGGAGCAGGCGTTCTGGTTTGTTGCGCGCAAAATCAAACAGAGGGTCCTCCCAGATGTCATAGACCCGCATCGGGGGATAAGTGAGCATAAAGCCGCCGTAATGACAGCGTGATATTCCCGGGCCCACCACTACTTCACCGGCCCGGGTGGCGTAAAAGGCCATATCCGATTCCTGGTCGTGTTCTCCGTGCCAGGTAAGTTTCCAGGGGTATCTCTCACGCCCGTAAGCGTCGGGTTCATCCTCGTCAAAGATCACCACCACCGAGCCCACCTTACCCGCTACCGGCCGTTCTTCTCGGACGTAGATCCGGCCTTCATACCAATGTCTGATGGTCTCTCTGAGGTCTATGCCGTCTTTTAAAGAGGCGCAGAAGGGTTCCACCCGCCTCAAATCCTCAGCCAGGATACGCAACGCCTTTTTCATCACCTGCCGGCCAAACCCTTCTACGATGAGGTCTTCCGGCGGAAAGGAGCAGATATTCGTCCCCTTCCAGGCCTTTTTCCATTCACCTGGTCTTTTTTCTACGGGTTTTTTCTTGATGGGGATCAGTCTTTTACGCCGTAATGGTTTGGCCCTGCGGAAAAATTTTATCTTTTTGTGGGGTTTTAACAGGTCTTCCAGAGAGAGGCTGATGGAGGCTAAATCTGGGGTTTCGGTCTGAAAGGGGTAATACGTTCCCTTTTCCCATAATTCCCAGGCAAAATCGTCGTTGGCTACCCCGCGGGCGGCGACCAATAACTGGTAAAAGTCCGGGGCCAGCCGACCCTCAATCAGGGCGTAATTACGTACAAATTGTTTCAATATTTTTAAGGCCCTGGGAGAGATTTCGTCCCGGTTTTTTTGCTCGTAACTCTCGATCGCTTCCCGGAGGAGGAGGTCAAAGAGGGCCAGGCGGTCGAAAGAAAAGGTCGTGCCGCGTTTTTTTTCATAAACCCCCTGAAAAAAGCCTATTTCTGACAGCACTTCCCGGCTGGAAAAGATATCGAGGTGGAAGAGGGCTACTCCTTCTCTTTTTTTGCGCGTGAAAGGTTGGGGCAGTTCCTGAGAAAGGTAGGTATTGATGGCTGAGACGTGGGCCAGGCCCCCCACAAATACCACGCGGCGGTATTTCCGGGCCAGTGCTTTTAGATGGAAGGCAATGGTCCTCTCCCGGTGTTCATCTAGAGGGTCTTTGGGATAATCGATTTTTAAGGCCTCGTTGATGTAATTTTCGTAACCGATGCGAGAGATGGCGTAAGTGTCGGGAAATTTTTCTTCCCGGCCTTGATAACCCTCAATATCGAGGTCTACAAAATAGACCTTTATCCCTAGCTCGTGGGCGGTACGGATGGCCTCAACCAGGGGTTCTACCGGCTCAATCAAGAGATAAACCTGGCTGCCGTCCTTTTCACGGTAACTCACCACAGAAAGGAGGGGCAACCTTCGAACACCGCGTAAGATCTTCTCCTGCAAGGTGGGAGGATATTCCACCGCTATCGCTTCCGGGGCCAGGGAGATAAGCCTTTCTCTTACGGTAGCCGCAAATTCAAGCCGGCCGTGGATGACAGGCAGGAAGATTATCTCACTGGTGCCAAGCTTGGCTTTGGGTAGCATGTTTATTAATTGACTGGTCTCAGGCGCGGGTTATGGTCTTCCCGTTCGGGCCAGAATATCAGGGCGGTACTTCCCAGCGTTTGGGTTATCGCTTCCTTAAGAACTTCTTTTTTGGGCCGCTTTTTATCAGGCCCTGCCAGCCTTTTCAGGGCATAACGGGCGATGTTGACCCCGTCTCTTACCGAAAAAGATTCCCCCGCCCGATGGGCCAGCTGCAAGAAGGAGACTACGTAATGGAGTACCTCTTCGTCCGCGAAAGGAAGATTGGCTTTTAAAATCTCATATTCTTCTTCGGCCTCAGGAAAATCCACGTAAATCTGGGGCTGAAGACGGGAGTGAATGTATTCCGGCACCTCAAAAGTGGAGGCGTCTTCGTTCATAGTGACGCAAATACGGAAATCTGGGTGCGCTTTTATTTTGACGCCGGCTACGATGGATTCTACGTAACGTCGGGAATCAAGCAGCGGGGCCAGGGAGGCCCAGCTCTTTTCACTCATTCTGTTGGCTTCGTCAATAATGGCTACACCCCCTTTAATCATGGCGGTTACGATAGGGCTTGCCATATAACGGATTCGGCCTTCGTCTGAAATCACCGGAGTCACCAGGAGGTCTTCCGGGCGGGTATCAACCGTGGCCTGGAAGATATAGACTTCTCTCCCCAGTCTCTTGGCTGCCGCGTAGGCCAGGGTGGTCTTCCCTACCCCGGGTTTGCCCACCAGGCGCGGATTAAGGGGGAGGTCGTGTTCGTCTATGATCATCCAGGCGGCCAAAATCTGTTTTATCACGTCTTCCTGGCCGACGCAGATCAGGTTTAATTCGTCAGGATGGGCCAGATAAAGGGTAACCCCGTCGATAACGGCTTTTTCCATAAGGGCTCCTGTGTTTAAGTTTTTTATAATTGTAACGTATAGTTGGTCCTTTGGGGATACAGACGTGAAAGCGCCATTTAAAGAGATCAGTCTTCAAAAAAGTATTTTTGCCCCTGAAGAATTGCCTGTGCCTTCCTTGCCCGAAGTGGCCTTTCTGGGGCGTTCTAACGTAGGGAAATCTTCCCTCATAAATGCCTTTTTGGGACGGAAAAAGATAGCGAGAGTCTCTTCCACCCCGGGATTCACCAAGGCCCTAAATTTTTTTCGGGTAGATCACCGCTTTTTGGTAGTTGATCTCCCGGGTTACGGTTTTGCCAAGGTGCCGCCCAAACTCCGGCGCAAATGGCGCCATTTAATCGAGACTTATCTTTCCTCGCCCAGGCCGATCAAGCTTCTGGTCCTCATCTTCGATATTCGTCGGGAACCAGACGAACTAGATCTGGCCCTTATTGAGTACGTAAAAGCCTTAAAGCGTAACTTTTTAGTAGTTTTAAACAAAATAGATTGTCTGAAAAAGGCCCATTGGCCCAAGGCACAAAAAAGGTGGCAAGAGGTATTAGGGGTGGAAGAGGAAGCAATATTTCTCACTTCTTGTAAAAAGGGTTTCGGAATTGAAGGATTAAGAAGGAAGATCCTTTCCTTTGTTTTGGCCAAAGATATGACCTAAGTTTTATATCCTCAAATTTTAAAAATCCTGCCACAAAACCGTAACAGACTCCTGTTAGTTTACCCCAAAATTTTAAGACGTTTAGGAGGTGTTTATGCGCATTTTGGTAGTAGCCTTTTTGGTATTTCTTTTCTCGGGGACCGTAGCGTTTTCTTATTCTCCCGATGATCCCCTTCTCAAAGTATTGGTGCGTAAGGGAATTTTGACCCAAGAAGAGGCCCGAGAGATCGCTGCCGAGGCCAACCGGGAAAAGGCAAAGGAAGTTGAAAGGTTGAAGGAGGAGGTTGCCAGTCAGGTGGAAAGAAAAATTCCCGAGATTCCCAAAGCCCTTAAAGGGGTGAAACTTGGTACCCTTACCTACGTGGACTTTTCTTGGGGGCGGGAAAGAGACGAGGATAAAAGTGCTTTTGAAATTACTAGAGGTTATTTGAACTTCAAAAAGAAAATAAACTCCTGGCTTTCTTTCAGACTTACCCCAGATGTTCATCGGGAAAGTGGTGGCGACCTAAACGTTCGTATCAAGTATGCCTACGCCCAGGTGAAACTTCCTGAAGTGGCCTTTCTTACTAACCTAAAAACCGAGATTGGTCAGGGCCATTTTCCCTGGCTTGATTTCCAGGAGCACATAAACCCTTACCGTTGCCAGGGAACTATGCCCCGAGAAAGGGCTGGTACCTTCAACTCTGCCGATGTAGGGATAGGGGTAATGGGCTATTTCGGGGGTACACTGCCCAAAGAATATGTCCGAGACCTTACTAAACACTATCCTCTCTATAATCATTACGTCGGGAAATATGGTTCTTTTCATTTTGGGGTCTATAACGGCGCCGGTTACCACGCCAAGGAACATAACAGCAACAAGGCCCTTGAGGGGCGTATCACCTTAAGGCCTTTTGGGGGCTTTGATTCCTACTTAAGGGGTTTACAGTTAAGTTATTTTTTTATTCGGGGCGAGGGGAATACCGAGGCCGGAGAAGTCCTCGGCTCAAAACTTACCGACCCCTCAAAAAGTGACGAATACCCTGAATATGATGTTGATCTCTTCATGCTTTCTTTTCAACACCCCTGGTTTGTGGTAACCGCTGAATATAGCACCTCTTCGGGCAATAATTCAGGTAAATGGGTGCGTCCGGACGGCCGGGCCCTTGATACGGAGCTCTGGTCCGTTTTTGGCGACCTAACCCTTCCCATCTTACAAGAGAGGCTGCACCTCTTTGCTCGCTATGACTGGTTTGACCCAGATGATGACGATGTATGGACCCGAGGCCAAGGTGATGACGAATATCAGCTCTATATGATCGGTTTGGCCTATCAGATCTATCATATGAACCTTTTTATCCTCGATGCCGAATGGACAGACTACGAGAAAAACAACGCTGGTGGCAAGTGGGGCAAGGCCGGCGGGGGACTCCCAAGACTCGGGGCCAAACCTAAAGATGATTTTCGTATCCAAGCCGTTTGGCAGGTTTCTTTTTAAAAGGCTGGGGGCCTTTGGTCCCCCTTAAACGGTCTCGACAAACCCTGAAACTGTCCAAGCCTCCTTGAACACAATTTGTGAAACGCTGTCCCGGAAAGAGATCGGTAGACTGAGTGGCTGGCTACCAAGGGGCTGGTATCGACATCCGGACAAGCTAACTAAAAGAAAAAGTAGGCGGGCTTTGCCCGCCTACTTTTAAAGCTTTATGTTTGAATGCTAGTGTTCGTCTACGTGACCCCGAAAGATACGCTCACCCATAAAGAAGAGCATACCGCAAAGGCCGAAGCCTCCCAGCACCACGAGCCATTCATAAAGAGAGGGAGTGTAGGAATAATAATGGGGCATATCAACGATTCCGAGCCCGTGATAATGCGGCACGATCTGGCCCACTACCACCAGGTCGTATCTCATGACGAAGATCGCCAGGAGGGCCAGCCCGGAGACGATGGCCATGGCCGGGATGTTGCGGGCCTTAACCGCCAGGATCACGATAAAGGGCAGGATCAAACCGAGCCCGATCTCAAAGAACCAGAAGTTGAAGGCGTAAGGTCCGGTGAGCAGGGCCATCATGGCTTCATATTTGCCAGGGGGATGTCCCGCAAGCCCGGAGATGACTTTCCAGGTGGTGAAGAACATGACGACCGCGAGCAAGAGGGCGTAAACCTTACCCGTTACCTGGAGGGCCTTTTCCATTTTGGCGTCCATCTGCCAGCCATTTACCTTGTAGGCCAGCCAAGTAAAGAAGATGATGGCGGCGCCCCCGCTCATCATGGCAGAAGCGATGAAGTAAATGGGCATATAAGGTCCATGCCAGAACTCGCGGCTATTAAGTAGCCCAAAGACGGCACCCAAGTTACTGTGGGCCGCCACACCGGCGATTACTCCAAAGAGCCCGGCCAAACCTGCCTTTTTGTGTTGACCAAGCTTGAGCAGGGCAAACTCTACCAGCATGAAAAAGAGGTACGCACCGTAGAGGGTCCCCATCCACCAAATGTTAGAAGTGGGGTTTGCGGAGATGAGGTTGTAGATAGGCATGCGCCAGGGGTTTTCAAGCTCAAAACCGATTACCGCAAAACCAGCAAGAATGGTGGCGATAGCCAAAAACACACTTCTGCTCGCGATGGGCATCATGCTCTTGACCCCGAAGACGTGCCCGATGGAGGAGGTGAGACAAAGCCCGGTGGAAGTTACCACAAAGAACACGTAGGTGGAAATGAGAATACCCCAAGGAACCTCCCTGGTGACCCCGTAAACATGCTCGTGGCCGGCAATAAAGGAATAAATCCCTACCGCTAAACCTACGGCAAAAAGGAGCCCAAACAGCAGAGCCAACCAGGTGTTCGTTTTACTTGGAGCTATTACTAGCTCCCGACCCAAGACTGCTTCCCTAACCTCTGCCATAACACCCTCCTACAAATTTTTTTGTAAAAAAAAGTGTTAAACCCATAGCACCCTTTTTGTAACACTGATTGTTTTATACATTGCCTAATTAATGTTGTCAAGATATTTGTAACTATTGGTTAACCTATTAGTTATCAGTTAGCTTTCTAATGTTAATTATCAATAAATAGAAGAATTTTGTGACAACACGAATTGTAACAAAATAGGAAATATTTATTGTCAACTAATAACCAAAATCCCCCTTAGATAGGGGGATTAAGCGAGGGTGCTATGGCAGAGGCTAGGGCGCAAAATTCGCCCGGGATTAAATTGCGGCTATTGTTCTGTTTCGTCCTTTTTTACCGCGGAAAGATAAGCGGTACACTTAGCCCTTACTTCCGGGGGACAACCCACAATGCTCCAGCAGGGGGCATATTTCAACACTTCTTTTACCCCCGCGATATTAAGTCCCTTTTCGTGGATCATTTTACGCAGGCAATTAATCCACTGGATATTGTCCATCGAATAGTAACGTCTGGTCCCTCTTCTTACTGGCTTGATCAACCCCTCTTTTTCGTAAATACGCAAAGTTCTCGGGTGAACTTCCAGCAATTTAGCCGCTGTTCCTATGGAAAAAATGGCTTTGTCTCTTTTCATGGTTTGGTCCTCCCGTCATATATTGAGCCGGGCCCGTTCCCGGACCCGGCTTTTAACTCTTTAGTGTTCCCTGCTTTCAAAGACTCCGGCAAAGTAACGTTCTCCGAGCAAGAAGGCCGTTACCATCAAGCTTATCCCGCCGATGATGACGAGGATTTCCGCACCAGAAGGAGTGTAGTGGAGGTACTTGGGGATGCCTTCAAAAAGCCCGTAGTACGGGTGAACGATCTGTCCAGCCACCACCAGGTCATACCTCTGGAAGAAGGCCCCGATGAGGGTGATCAAGGCCGCCAGGAAGGCCGCGTGTACGTTTTTAAGCCCACCGGTAGCCAGGATGATGATAGGGATAGCCAGGCCCAGGGCAATTTCAAAGAACCAGAAGTTGAAGGCCAGGGGACCGTTTAACAGGGCTTTGGCCGCCAGTCGGCCCGCGTCAGAGCCGCTGGTAAAGATGGCCAGGAACCGCCAGATGGTAGCCAGAGAAACCGCCACCAAGAAGAGCAGAAGGACTTTGCCCGCCGCCGCCGTGGCCCTTTGCATGGCGTCATCCATGGGTTTATTACGCACCTCATAGGCGATGTAGTTGAAGATGATGAGGGACGCTGCTCCGCTCATAAGGGCCGAGCAAATGAAATAGATGGGAAGTTGGGCCCCGAACCAGAAAGGCCTGGAAGCGATGAGGGCAAAGACCGCCCCAAGATTAGTATTGGCCGCTATCTCCGCCAAGGCCCCAAGCAGACCCAGGGCAAAGGCTAGGGCGTACCGTTTGGTAAGGATCAACACGAATTCCAGGATCATGAAAGCCACGCAGGCTCCATAAAGGGCACCCATCCACATGATGTTGGAAGTCAGGTTAGGGGTGACCATCATCCAGTACATGCGCCAGGGGTTCTCAAGCTCAAGACCGATGATGGCAAAGCCGGAGATAATGGCCGCAATAGAAAGGAATAAAGCCCGGTTAGAAAGGGGTAGAAGCGAAGTTCCCCCAAATAGGTGCCCCAAAACCGAAAGGATGCAAAGACCGGTGGACATAATGGCAAAATAGATGTAGCCGGCGATCAACAAACCCCACGGCATCTCCCGAAATACGTTGTAGGCGTGATGGTGCCCCACTATCATGGCGTAAACGCCGGCCCCAAGGCCTACCACCGTCAGTAGAAAGGCCAGAACCGTTAAGAGAGTAATCTTAGGGGTGGCAAAACTTAGATCCACCTGGAATGGTTTTAGTGTTTCAACTCTGGTTTCAGCCATGGCCAACCTCCTTTAGTGTTTATTTTTGCCCTCAATGGGCTTCTTTTTCTTCCTCAAGCCATTTGGGAATGGAAAAAGTGGCGAAAAAGGCAGGGATCGCCGCAAAAGGCCCCAGCGCCAGGAACATTATGAAGCAAAATGCGCCCAGCGTATATTCGGCCACTTTGCCTACGAGGCCTTCCCCGGCCTCGGTCACCGCAACTTTATCTTTCTCCGGCCCGTGAAAGGGAATTAATTGTTTTAAAGTTTGGATAGCTTTCATGATAATCCCTCCTTTCGCTGAAAAAACCCCGTTAGCTAATATTAATACCGATAATTCTCAAAATCCTTCGTCTTAATTTTTTAAATTTTTCTTTAAACCATCTCTTTCACTTTTTCTTATAATGCATTTGTCATGCCAACTTGGAGAAAGATTTACACTCTTAGCCGGAAGCCTTGAGGATCAAAAGAAAAGGGAAGAGTTAAGACAAGAAAACCTGGAAATGCTTTAGGAAGATGGGCTTAAAATGATCCCTTTCACCAGAAAGGGAGGGCGCAAATTAAGCCCAAAGAAATAGTGCTATGGTGGTAGATTTCCAGGAAATTTGGAAATAATTGTTTCCGGTTTAGGTGAAAATGGGCTTAATTTGCGCCCTGTAGTTGAATGCCGTATTTACGTAGCTTTCGCCGCAAGGTGTCTTTGGAGATGCCAAGTTCACGGCAGGTAGCCAATTTTTTCCAGTTATTTCTCTTTAAAGCCTGCAGGATCGCTATTTTTTCGATTTCTTCCAAAGTCATGGGTTTTTCAAAAGAAAGATCCAGGACGTCTTCTCTTCTCGGTTTATACAGGTGTTCGGGTAGGTGTTCGGGATAGATAAGGCCCTCTTTACAAACAATAAAGCAGTATTCAATAATATTTTCTAATTCTCGTACGTTCCCGGGAAAATCATAATCCATAAGGATTTTTAAGGCCTCATCTGTAATACCAATGATGTCCTTTCCTTTACTAGCCCTGAACTTTTGAATGAAATGTTCCACCAGAAGGGGAATGTCTTCTTTTCTTTCCCTTAGAGGAGGAAGATGAATGCGGGCTACGTTTAGGCGGAAAAAAAGATCTTGTCTAAACAGACCTTTTTCAACTAATTCTTCGAGATCTTGATTGGTGGCGGCGATAATACGAACATCGGCCTTTTCGGGTTTGGTAGCCCCTAAAGGTTCATATTCATGGGTTTCCAAAACTCGTAAAAGTTTTACTTGAAGGGACAAAGGTATTTCTCCTATTTCGTCAAGGAAAAGGGTTCCCCCCTTGGCAATAGCAAAGCGGCCAGGTTTATCTTTTTTAGCGTCAGTGAAGGCCCCCGCTTTGTAGCCGAATAGTTCGCTTTCCAAAAGGGTATCCGGTATGGCGGCGCAATTGACCGCAATAAATGGTCCGTTCCGTCTAGGGGATAAATCATGGATGGCCCGGGCAAAAACTTCTTTTCCCGTGCCTGATTCTCCGGTAATCAGAACGGTGCTTTCACTTTCTGCAATATCAGGTAAAACTTCTAAAATACGTTTTATTTTTGGGCTTTTAGAAATTATATCATTGAGCTGGTAATTTTTGTCTAATTCCTTACGTAAGGTAAGAATTTCGCTTAAATCTCTAACTGTTTCTACTGCACCAATCAATCTGCCTTCACTGTCTTTGATGGGGGCCACCGTAATAGAAACAGGTACCTTTCTGCCGGACTTATGAATAAAATAAGTGTGTTTGTTAGATATTTTTTTCCCTTCTGAGATAGCTTTTACAACTGGACACTCTTCTTTGCAAAGTTCACTTTTAAATATTTCTGAGCATGGCTTGCCTAAAACTTCATTAATATTGTAGCCTATTATTCTTTCCATTGCTGGATTATAACATGTTATATGAAAATAGTTATCAACTGCAAAAACTCCATCTCCAATATTTTCTAAAACCGTTTTCATTTGAATTTCAAAGCTAATATCTCTAAATATCTCCAATCCACCTACCAATTCTCCTTTAATAAATAAGGGGCTTGCGGTAATTTCAACGGGAAATTGGGTCCCGTCATATCTAGTTGTAAAGATGCCAGAACGTTTTATTGGTCTTTTTTCTTTGATACTCTTTAATAAGATACAATTTTCTCCACAAATATTTGTCTTGAAAACTTCATCACAGTATTTTCCTATAACATCGTTTGCGCTATATCCTGTTAATATTTCTGCTGGTTGATTAAATAAGGAGATCTTAAAATGGCTGTCCACAATAAATAGTGCATCTCCTAAACTATCAAGTATGTCATTAACAAAGTTAGATGGTATCTGTTCGTTTAATATTACAACTATTGATACAATCTTATCTTTTTCTGTGTTTTTTATTGGATAGGCGTTTAAGTATATTACCTTTTTATATTCTTTGTCTTTTAAATAGATAGGAAACTGATAAACAGGCTCTCCCTTGGCTAGTTGCTGTTTTATGAGAATGCAAATTTCTTTTTCTATATGTTTTTCAAATATTTGATAGCAAGATTTATTAATTACATCTTTTTTGTTTTCTCCTAATATCCTTTCGGCTGTTTTGTTAAAATAAATTATACGGAATTGATCATCTACTACAAAAATGCCTTCAGAAATTTTGTCTAGAGTGTTTTCAAAAATTTGATATATTTTTTCGTTAAACATAACTTTAAAATAACAAAAAGAGGGGGCCTTGCAAAGCCCCCTCTTTAAGATTAGCCAAGAGGAAAGTTTTTAATGGTGGTGTTCTTTTACTTTTGTTTCACCTTGAAGACGTTGCCAACCCAGCACTCCTATATGGCAGGTGGTGCACTTGCGGTTAGAAGCGAAAGCCATGTCACCATTATGGCAAGCCCCGCAATATTTGCCCTCATAAAGAGACTTCATATTAAAATCTTCGTTTTCTTCTGCCGTACCAGCTGCCATTTCAAAAAGCTCATCATGACAATCATCACAGCTAAGCCCTGCGTCTTCTATGTGTTTTTTGTGGTCAAAAACCACCGCCTTCACCGGTTTGGTAAAAATAATAGGTTCTTCGGGATATTCTTCTTCCTCTTGTCCCCAAAGGGGTTGATAGAGAGCAAAGGCAAAAACAATTAATAAGATGAGAAAAAGCCAGCGCTTCATAAAGGCCTCCTTAAGAGATTATTAACCGAGTCCATCGATGGTATAAAAAACATTGGGTTTGGCTCCGGTTTCGGGTCTTAAAACCCAGATTGCCCGGGAAGGATCGTGAACGATTTTATAGACCCTGCTTTCTGGGTCAGCCAAATCACCAAAGATACGTACCCCCGCCGGACAGGCGGCCGCGCAAGCCGTTAAGGTCTCTCCTTTAGAGAGCCTTGATTCCCAACAAAAATCACATTTGTCAACGGCCCTTTTCTCTTCGTTGAAATAGCGCATGTCATATGGACAAGCGACCATACAGGTCTTACAACCGATGCATTTTTTGGGATTCATGCGCACAATGCCGGTCTTTTTGTCTTTAAAGGTGGCCTTGGTGGGGCAAACCCGTACACAAGGGGGGATATTACAATGATTACAAAGTACAGGCATAAACTGCCGTTCATATTGTTGGGGGCCTACCACCAATCGCCTTTCGAAAATTTTGGTACGCCAGCCGTAGGGAGGTACGTGGTTGGTGCGTACACAGGCCTCCATGCACAGCTGACAGTCGACACAGCGGTCAGTAATGAGGACCATAGAATAATGCGGTTTGTAAGGAAATTTGTCTACGTACTCAGGCGCAGCCCCAAATACCTCCTCAGCCTTAGATACGAGAGACAATATCGTCCCGCCGGCAAATACTCCGGTAACCTTAAGCCCCATTTTTAGGAAGGCCCGCCTTTCCTCAACGGGAAGGTGTTCTACCCCTTCGTTTTTTAAGCTTTTGAGCCATTTACCAAATTTTTTGAGATCCATAGACTCACCCCTCTATCAAATTTGCAAAAAAAAGCCCCCCAGCGGGGGGCTCTTTTTCATCTTAAAACCGGCTTACTTTTTGTGACAACCGTTACACTTGGTCGGCGCATTGGGATGTTTGGCGTGCATCTGCTTGTGGCAACCCTTACAATTCTTATGAAAGGCCTTCATAGGCTTATTGAGTTTTTTGTTGGGGAAGTTCTTGTTGTGGCATTCATGACAGGGTTTGATTTTCATACCCTCTTTGTAAGGAGAATGACCCGGCCCGTGGTGACATTCACCGCAAGGGATATTCAGTTCAGTCTGGTGTTTCCAGTGATGGAAGACCACGTCACCTTTTTTGGCTTTTAGCGTAATAGTTTCAGGACCTTTTCCTCCCGCTACCGCAAACCCGTAAAAACTCAAACCTACAGCTAATCCCACCACCATTCCTATCAATTTACGCACCATACATTACCTCCTTTTGATGATTTGCCTATGGAGCTTAAACCCTCTTTGGTGATCCGTCAAAAGCCGACATTCCTTGGAAAAGGAGATTTTTAGGGGAATAAAAAGGAGATTAAAAGCTTTGTTGCCAAATTTTTACATCCTTAACAAGATTTTAAAAAGTTTTGATAAATCTCTTAATAATGGACGCGTCAAATAGTCGACCTATTTTATAGGATATCTCTTCTTTTTTCGAAAACGATCAACTTTATCCTTGACGTTTTAAAATGTAGTGTAGGCTGCAATAACTAATGGGCGCAATGACGGAAAGCTTAATCAGAGTAGTTTGGCGACTAAAAAGCCGCTTTGCAAAAGCAAAAAGAAACTAAGGGCCAAGATGAGCTGGCCGATAGGATCGCCTGGAGAGATAAAGAGCCCCAGGGCGTAAGATATTCCCAGGAGATAAAGATACCTTTTCTTACCCAACCCTTTGGGAAGCAATTCTAATTTGACCAGTCCTGCCGTTACTACGGGGATTTGGGCCACCAGGGCCGCAACCAGAATACCTTTACCTAGGAAAGAAAGATAACTTTGAACCCTTAAGAGGGGTTCAAAATGGGTATAACCCAGGCCCAGAAAAAATTTTAAGAGACTGGGGAAGACGAGCCAGTAAGCCAAAAATATTCCTCCGGCCGTGAACAAACTCGCCAGGGCGAGAAGGCGCCTCATAAGGCGTTTTTCTTCAGGATAAAGGGCCGGGGAAAGAAAACGCCAGGCCTGGAAGATAAGGACCGGCAAAGATAAAGCCAGGGCCAAGAAGAAAGTGCTTTTTAAGGCGGCCATAATGGCTTCGGGCAAAGAAGTAAAAACCAGGTTCAAATTTTGGCCAGGGAAGGCCTGCCGGTAAGGTCTTAGAAAGACGGGGACCAAATGGTTAAATTGAAAGAAAAGTCCGGCCCAGATCACAAAAAGAAAGGCCAGAAAAACCAAAATCCGGCGTCTTAACTCCTCAAAATGGGTCAATAACGTAATTTTGGGATGATCTTTCATGAAGCCTTGGTCTCTTGAGAAACCTTTTGATTGGACTTTTCCTGCGTTTTTTCTTTCTGTGCTTGTTTTTCTTCCGGATTTGTTTTTGCAGGGTCGGTTTCTGGCAGCGGGTGATAGACCTTGTTAAGCAATTCTTGCCGGACCTTATTGATTTCGTCCTTGCTTTTTTCTATTTCATCGGCTGCCAGTTCCTTTTTGAGTTCATCTGCCGCCTTGCGGAATTCGTTGACCCAGCGGGCCAGTTGCCGGGCCACCTGAGGCATGCGCTCAGGCCCCAGTACGATAAGGGCTACGATAAAAATGACCACCAATTCCGGGAAACCGATACCCAACATGATTCATGTCCTCAAAAAGATTTTAAAATTTTCTCGTCCCAAAAGACAGAGGAGCTCGTAGGGGATGAGACCGGTCTTGGCAGCCAGTTCTTCGGCCGGCACTTCGCGGTTTGGCCCTCCGAGGAGAATGACTTCGTCCCCTATCTTGGCCTCTGGCACTTCGGTGACGTCCAGGGACATCAAACGCATAGAAACCGCCCCTACCACCGGTATCTTGCGGCCGCGCAAAAAAGCAAAACCTTGGTTGGAGAGGGCACGCAGATACCCATCGGCATAACCTACCGGGACCAATGCGATTTTCATAGGTTTTGAAGCAAAATAAAGGGGGCCATAGCCGATGCCCTCCCCGGGCGACACGTCTTTTAAGCTCAAAATGCGGGCCTTCAAGGTCATCACCGGTTTGAGGCGGATTCTCTTTTGGGCTTCTTGGCAAGGATATACTCCGTAAAGGGCAAGCCCTGGTCTTACCAGGTTATAATGGGTCTTGGGGGCCAAAATGGCAGCCGCGGAATTGGCCAAATGGGCAAAACGGGGGCGGAAACCAACCTGTTTTAATAAATTCAGGGCCTTTTCAAACCGCCTCAGCTGGTTTTCGGTAAACTGGCAGGAAGGTTCTTCGCCGCAGGCCAGGTGTGACATCAGCCCTTCAAGCTTTAGTTGTGGATTTTCTCTAATAATTTCTAAGGCCTGTGTCAGATCCTTGCGGGGTAATCCCAGCCGGTTCATGCCGGTGTCTACCTTCAGGTGAAAGGCACATTTTTTTCCTTCTTTTCTGGTGTAGTCTGCCAAAAGGCGCAATTGATAGAGGTCCGTGACCACAGGAATGGCTTTGAGACGCAATATTTCTGGCAACCAGGCCGGTTCAAAACCCGAGAGGAGAAAAAGAGGAAGGGCCAACCCCGCCTCCCTCAACCGCAAGATTTCTTCTAATTCGGAGAGCCCAAAGCCATAAATTCCTTCAGAGGCCAGGGTCTTGGCTACCGGCAAAAGTCCGTGCCCGTAAGCCTCACTCTTTATCACCGGAAGGATTTGCACCCCTTGAGGGAGTAACCTCTTTAATGATCTGAGGTTTTCAGCCAGGGCCCCCAGGTTAATCTCCAGCCAGAATGACCAGCGAATGTTTGCTCTCTCCCTTTAATATTTATTTTTGGTGCGGATAATATTAGTCATATTTATGCATTTGGGGCTTGCGGTAAAGGGCAAATTGGTTATTCTATCAAAAAGATAGGAAAAGATCCTCTCTAAAAATTCTTTTAAACAGGAGCTTTTATGGCAGAGATACCCATGCTTCAGGTAAAAGACCTCTGGGTGGAAGTGGAAGGGAAAGAGGTTTTGAAAGGAGTTAACCTTACCATTCCGGTGGGGGAGACTCACGTCCTTTTTGGGCGCAACGGCTCTGGCAAGACCTCTCTTCTGATGACCATTATGGGTTTTCCTCAATATCGGGTACGTCACGGCAAGATCCTCTTTAAAGGTGAAGATATTACGGAACTTCCTCCGTACGAACGGGCCAAAAAGGGGATAGGGATCATGTTTCAGCGTCCACCCAGCATTAAAGGGGTAAAACTGAAGGAGATGCTGGAGTTGTGTGCCAAGCAAAACGGCTACCGGATTCGCGAATTGGCCCAGGAATTCGGTTTTGAACGTTTTCTGGAAAGGGAGGTAAACCTAGGGTTTTCTGGGGGCGAGCTCAAAAAGAGTGAATTGCTCCAGCTGCTGGCTCAGGATCCGGACCTGGCCTTGATTGACGAGCCCGAGTCCGGAGTAGATATGGAAAATATCGAAGTTATCGGGCGCATGATCCGCAAACTGCTCCAAAAAGATATTCACCGGCCCCGGCAAAAAAGCGGGCTTATCATTACCCATACGGGTTTTATCCTCAAGTACGTGCCGGCTGACCGGGGTTACGTCATGTTGGACGGCAAAATCTATTGTCAAGGGAATCCTCAGGAAATTTTCGAGGGAATCCAAAAACACGGTTATGAGGAGTGTCTAAAATGTCTGAGAAGAATGGAAACCCCGTTGAACCTTTAAAAGTAGAAG
This sequence comes from Thermodesulfobacteriaceae bacterium, assembly GCA_015494065.1. Classification (GTDB taxonomy): domain Bacteria; phylum Desulfobacterota; class Thermodesulfobacteria; order Thermodesulfobacteriales; family Thermodesulfatatoraceae; genus Thermodesulfatator. Next base: position 47,738 of record WGCA01000004.1, read on the forward strand.
AATTTGTTCCGGCCAAAGCGGTAGAACCACCCAAGTCCGTTGATGAACTCACAGAGGAAGAAAGGGCCCGGCTAAAAGAAGTAGGAATAGACCTTGAGGCGGAAGACAAGCTCGGGCTCTTTATCCAGGCGGACTGCGGGGTGGTCTCCTGTCAATGTGCTCCGGAGGGATTGGAGCTTTTGCCCATTACCGAGGCCCTAAAAAAGTATGACTGGCTGCGGGAACAATACCTTTGGAAGGCCGTCCCGGCGGAGAAGGACGAATTTACCAAGATCACGGCGGAAGATCTGGACGATGGTTATTTTGTTAGGGTCTTTCCCGGAGAGAAGGTCATCTACCCCTTACAGACCTGCCTTTACATCCGTACGGACCGGGTAGCTCAAAGGGTGCATAATATCGTCATCGTGGAAGAAGGGGCTGAGCTTCATATTATTACTGGCTGTACCACTCATCCTCACGTGACTTCCGGCCTCCATATCGGGGTCTCTGAGTTCTACGTCAAAAAAGACGCCAAGTTTACCTACACCATGATTCACGAATGGGGAGAAAACATCCACGTGCGTCCTCGCACCGGGATCTGGGTAGAAGAAAGAGGAGTGGTAATTTCTAACTACATCTCTTTGGATAAAGTGGGTTCTATCCAGGCCTTTCCCACCTGTCGCCTCAAAGGGCGAGGGGCCGTGGGGCAGTTTAACTCTATTATTGCGGCCCCGGAAAAGGCTCATCTGGATTTGGGTTCCCGGGTCATTCTTGAGGCCCCGGAGACCAGGGCCGAGATCATTTCTCGGACGGTCTGTTATGGGGGAGAGGTGATCGCCCGGGGTCACCTCGTGGGTAAGGCCCCGGAAATCAAGGCCCACCTGGAATGTCAGGGACTTATGCTCACCGACAAGGGCTATATTCTTGCTATTCCGGAGCTTGAGGCCCACGTGGCCAACGTGGACATGTCCCATGAGGCAGCCGTGGGTAAGATCGCCAGAGAAGAGATCGAATACCTAATGGCCCGGGGCCTGAACGAAGAAGAGGCTACCAGCCTGGTGGTAAGGGGATTTTTGAACGTCCGTATTGAAGGCCTGCCCCCTGAACTTCAGGAAAAGATCGACCAGGCCATCGAAGAGTCTCGCAAGGGGATGTGATTTTTCTTAGAGGAGGAGAAGCCCTCTCTCCTCCTCTTTTATAATTTTACGGCAGATTTTAACAGTTTTTCCTTTCTTTTGCCCTGAAGCTGCGTCCTCCTCAAAAAGATTTTCGTTTTTTAATGACTTGGCAAAAACGCTAGTGTTTGCTAAAAACAGACGCAAATATTTATTTATCGGCATAACTTAATTTTAACTAAACTAAATATTTAAGTGAACTAATAACAAATGATTAAGGAGGTGAGCATTTTAACTTATTTAAAAAATTATAAAAATCTTAAAGGAGGGCGAGATGGCTTCACACGTTATTTGGCTATTTGTCTTCGTGGGTCTTTATTGGATTTATTGTATCTTTTGGGGGGTCAAAGGAGCGCGGATCGCTAAGACGGCCTCGGACTATTTTATCGCTGGCCGGCAGATTCCCCTTTGGGTCTTTGTCTTGGCTGCTACGGCGACCTCTTTTTCCGGTTGGACCTTTATCGGGCACCCGGGTCTTATCTACCGGGATGGTCTTCAGTACGCTTTTGCCTCTTTTTACGCCATCACCATCCCCTTCACCGGCGTTATCTTCCTTAAGCGCCAGTGGATGCTCGGCAAACGCTTTGGGTACGTGACCCCAGGAGAGATGTTTTCTCATTATTACCAGTCAAACATTATTAGGCTTCTCGTCGTCTTGGTGGCCCTTATTTTCTCCATCCCTTATCTTGGCCTTCAGTTCCGGGCCTCAGGCTTTCTCTTTAACGTCCTTACCGACGGCCTATTAAGCGTCGAGGTTGGGATGTGGCTGCTCTCCATCGTGGTGGTGATTTACGTCATGCTCGGTGGGCTGCGGGCGGTGGCCTACGTGGATACAGCCCAGTGTATCATGCTTGCCGTGGGTATCGTTATTATCGGTTTAATTACTTTGCACGCGGTAGGGGGCTGGTCTGCCCTTCAGGAAGGTATTTTTAAGATGAGCCAGGTCGATACCAAGCTTACTCCGGATGGTTATAGCCACTACGTGGCCATCCCCGGGGTGATCCAGTTCGTAAAATCCGGGCTTCTTGCCAAAGGGGGAGCCTGGACCGGGGTGATGATCCTCACCTATATGTTCGCCCTGATGGGGATCCAGTCTGCTCCGGCCTTCTCCATGTGGGCCTTCTCCAACAAAAACCCCAAGCCTTTTGCCCCGCAGCAGGTATGGGCCTCTTCGGCGGGCATCGGCTTCATCCTCATCGTCTTTACCGCCATGCAGGGCCTGGGCGGCCATCTGATCGGAGCAGATTCCAAGCTGCTTGAATTAGGGATAGCCAAAGACGTCCTTAAGCTCGGTAAAGACTTGATGGAAATGCCTGGTAAACAGGGAATGCTGGTGCCGGCTCTCATCAGGTTGATGGCAGATTCTGCTCCCTGGCTGGTGGGGATCCTTGCGGTGTGTGCCTTGGCGGCCATGCAATCCACTGGTTCGGCTTATATGTCCACCGCCAGCGGTATGATCACCCGTGACGTTTATCGTTTCTTTATTAACCCCGACGCCACCCACGCCCAGCAGAAGCTCGTCGGCCGTATCGCGGTCTTTCTCATCGCCGGGGCGGCACTGCTGGTGGCCACCTACTCCAAAGACGCCCTGGTGCTCTTGGGAGGGCTTGCGGTGGCTTATGGTTTCCAGATGTGGCCTGCTTTGCTCGGGGTCTGTTATTGGCCCTGGCTTACCAGGCAGGGGGTGATCCTTGGTCTGATCGCCGGTCTTATCGCCGTTACCTGCACTGAAAGCATCGGCCAGAAGTGGCTGGGCATCAAGGCCTGGGGACGCTGGCCCCTTACCATTCACTCCGCCGGCTGGGGTATCATTTTCAATCTCTCTATCGCGATTATCGTCTCGGCCTTCACCCAGGACCGGAAGGCCATGGAACACAAGCTCAAGTTCCACGCCTTCCTTAAGGAACACGCCGGTCTTCCGGAAGAAAAGCGGAAACTCATCCCTGTGGCCTGGGCCATTACCCTGGTCTGGTTCTTCTTTGCCATTGGTCCGGGGGCGGTGATCGGTAATACCATCTTTGGTAACCCCAAAGATATGAGCACCTGGATCTTCGGGATGCCTTCCATCTGGGCCTGGCAGATTATCTGGTGGGCCTTGGGGGTTTTCATGATGTGGTTCCTTGCCTACAAGATGGAGATGTCCACCATGCCGGATAAGGAAATCAAGGCGCTGGTCGAAGATATTGCTGACCTTAAGAAGGCCCGTTTTGATATCGATATGCCTGATTAATAAAGAAAAGGGGCGGTTTGCGGCCGCCCCTTCTTTGGTTATTTTTATGGTATGCGTCCTGAAGATCTGAAAAATCTCCTCTTTGGTCTCACGCTGGTAGGTCTCTTAGCTTTAGCCTTTCAATATGTCACCGCCGAACGGGAAGAATTTCCGGGAGAGCTGCTTTATCGTGAAGGTAATTATCGTCTGGAACACCAGGAATATGAGCGCGCCCTTGAATGTTTTAAAGAGGTCCAGAAGATAAATCCGAGTTATTATCCTGCTAAACTGGGTGAGGCCCTGGTTTATCTCCAGACAGAAAAATACCGTCAGGCGCGTTCCATCCTCGATGAACTCATTGAAGAACACCCTGATTTTGCCGAAGCCTGGGCCAACCGCGGGATTTTAAACGATAGGCAAGGTCGTTATCAGGAGGCTGTTAAAGATTACCGCAAAGCGCTCGAGTTAAAACCCGAGCTGGCCAAGGGGCCCGGTTTTTTCTACCGACTCCTTTATAACATTAAAGAAAAGCCTCCCACTATAGCCGACCGGCTCAAATACTTGGAAGCTGAGCTGGCCAAACCCCCGGAACAAAGGCTTTTGCGGGTACCAGAGCTTGACGCCAAACAACCCATCCAGAAGGGGAGCTAAAATGAAAGATTTTTTGCACAATGAAGACCTTTTTCTCATGGTAATCGACCCTCAGGAAAAGCTGATGGCAGTTATTGATGAGGCCGACCGGGTGGTCAAAAATATCTCTTTGCTCTTACGTCTGGCCGAGGTCTTCTCCCTTCCCGTCATCCCCACCACCCAGTACGTAAAAGGCCTGGGGCCTTACGTAGCGCCGCTTAAAGAGCTTACAGAAAAATGCAAATTTTACGACAAGGTCGAATTTAGCGCCTTCAAAAACAAGGCCATCGCAGAGGCCTGCGCGGCTTTAGGGCGCAAAACACTTGTCCTCTGCGGGGTTGAGACCCACATTTGCGTTTATCAGACGGCACTTTCGGCCAAACTTAACGGCTACGAAGTGGTGGTAGCAGCTGACGCCACCTCCTCCCGCACCAAGGCCAACATGGAATACGGTCTGGCCAGGTTAAGGGACCTGGGGGCAGGCCTTTATTCCACGGAAATGATCATTTACGAACTACTGGAGCGGGCTGGCACCCCCGCCTTTAAGGCCCTCTTGCCTTACCTCAAATAGATGTTACCTGGCCGTTTAAGGTTAAGAACCAGTTTTATAATAGTTTGGTTAGGGGGGGTAATTTTGCCCTTTTTGGCAGGGCTTATCTGGCTCTATTTTCAGATCCCCTCTAAAGACGCACGTTTTACCTTTTATCTCTTTGTGTACGGGTTTGCCTACGCCTTTTGGTCCCTTTTCCTGATGATGCTTATTTACCGCGGTCCCCTTACGGAAATCAGGCGTTTGGCCCGCCAGGCCGAAATATTGGTTATGGAACACGCCCGCGATCTGGTAAGGGAAGAAGAGGCCCCAGGGCACTCTTTGGAGGCCCTGGCCAATTATCTGGAAAAACTCGGGGCCGCGTTTCGCAAACGATCCCTTGAGCTGGAACGCTTGGTCAAAGAAACTACCGCTCGGCTGAGACTCGAGAAAGACGTCCTTTCCCTTATCTTGCAAAACATTGCCGAAGCCGTCCTGGTAGTAAGTAAAGATTTTCGCATCGTGCTGGTCAACCCCGCAGCGGTGAGGCTTTTTGGTCCGGAAAAGGCCTTTTTAGGGGGCAGTGCCCTCTCCCTTTTTGAGCGCGATTTTTTGGTCTCCCTCTTTGAGAAATTGCAGACCTCGGAGTGCAATTGCTTGCCGGTTCGGGTGAACAGTTTTAAGGGTTCGGCCTGCCTTTTGCGGGACGAAAATGGGACCGTGTTGGGTATGGTCCTTAGTTTTACTGCCCCGGCCTCGGCTGAGGCCGTACCAGCTAAAACGATAGAGGACCTTTCTAGTCTAAAGATTACCGAACGCCCTGAGGGTTGGCGCCCCATCGCCTACGATTTTGACCTCTTTGAAAGTATCCACCCAGGGGCTGAGCTGCTCAAAAAACCCCTTCGTGAGCTGGTCTATACGGCTTTTGACACGGAGACCACTGGCCTTGAACCCTCTCGGGGCGACAGGATTGTGGCCATCGGGGCGGTAAGGATTGAGAAAGGAAAGATCTTAAAAGACGCCATTTTCCACACCCTGGTAAATCCCGAGCGTCCCATTCCCCCTTCCGCCACCAAAATCCACGGTATCACCGAGGAGATGGTAAAAGACAAGCCTCCCTTGCGAGAAGTGCTTCCCAAGTTCCTTGCCTTTTGCAGGGATACCGTACTGGTGGCCCACAACGCCGCCTTTGACCTTAAGTTTTTGGAAATTGAGGCCGAAAAGCTGGGACTTAAGATCGATTTTCCCGTGGTGGATACCCTTTTTATTTCTTATGGTTTATTTGAGGAGTTTGAAGACCACAATTTGGACACCATCGCTGAAAAGTTGGGGATCCCGGTGGCGGGGCTTCACAGTGCCTTGGGAGACGCCTTTTTGACGGCGGAGATTTATCTTCGTTTTATTCCGCACTTGGAGCGGCGGGGTATCAAGACGCTGGAAGAGCTTTTTGCGTTTTGTCGCAAGATGTATGCCTTAAAGAAACTCCAACAACAATTTTAGGAGGCCGCCTGTGGCCGAAGCCATCCCCAAAGAAGACGATCTTTCTCTGGCTTTCGTTAAGAAGCGGCTAGAAGTAATGAATCGTTTAAACGTCTTTCCTTATCACGCTTCGGTGCGAGAGATCATGGTCTCCCCCGCTTATTCCTGCCGGGTTGATTGTTCCATCCGGGAAGTGGCCAAAGAAATGGCGCGCAGACGTATTTCTTCAGCGGTGGTGGTAGACGGGCAAGGGCGGGTCGTGGGGATTATTACCGAACGGGACATCCTCGTCAAAGTCGTTTCCCGGGACACGGTGGATCCCGCCCGTACGCCGGCGGCGGCCATCATGAGTGCTCCGGCGATCACCATTTCACCCAAAGACAAAGTTTACCGGGCCCTTAGTCTCCTAGCCCGTTACGGGATCAAACACTTACCCGTAGTAGAAGGGGGAAGGCTCGTAGGCATCGTTACCCTGCGTCATCTCCTTCGCCTGGCCCACCAGGAACCCCTCCTCATTATCGGCAAGATCGAGCTGGCCCAGAGTGCCGAGGAACTTGCCGAAGTAAAGGCCGAACTCCCGGCCATGGTGGCCAACCGCCTTTCAGCCGGTATTTCTGCCGTGGACACCATGACCATGCTCTCTCTCATTCATCAGGATCTTCACCGCCGGGCCTTTGAACTGGCCCTTAAAGAGATGCCAGAGGCCCCCCCTGTTCCCTACTGTCTTTTTGTGACAGGCAGTCACGGACGGGGGGAGGCCTTACTTGCGCCGGATCAGGACCATGGCCTGATCATCGCCGATTACCCCGACGCCCATTACGAAAAAATAGACGGCTATTTTCGGGAGCTGGCCACCAAATTTGGCCAAAACTTAGAAAAGATCGGTTATCCCCGCTGTCCTGGCTATATCATGAGCGAAAACCCCCTGTGGCGCAAACGTTACCAGGAATGGCTCAAGCAATTCCTCATCTGGCTTGAGCTGGCCAGTTACCATACGGTGCGTTACTTGACTCTGGTCTTTGACGCCGCCCCGCTGATGGGCGATTTCCCCCTCTTTTTTGGTCTCAAACGATTTTTTCTGGAAAAGATTCAGGAGTACCACAACGTCATTCGCCAGATGTTCGAAGAAGAGGCAGGCCATAAGGTACCTTTGGGCATGTTCAATAAATTTATCGTAGAAAAAGAAGGGCCGCATAAGGGTCAGCTCCACCTGAAACGCAGCGGCCTCATTTTTGTGGTGGAGGCCGCCCGGGTGCTCTGCTTAAAAGAGGGAATTGCCGAAGTCTCGACCCTTGACCGGATAAAGGCCCTCAAAGAGAGGCATTTTATTTCCGCTCAAGACGCCGAATACGCCGAACACGCCTTCCATATCCTGGTACACTACGCCTTGCAGACCCAGGTCCAGCATTGGCAAAAGGGCGAACCGGTAAGCTACTGGCTGAATCCCCAAGAACTCTCTGCCCATGACCGCGATATGCTCCGTTACGCCTTTCAGGCCATCAAGCGTCTCAAAGATCTGGTTGAGTCAGCCTTTGGGTATCTAATTCTTTAAAGAAGTTTTTTAAATTTTCTGAATTTATAGCCTCTCCAAAGGGGGTTCACACGTCGTCCAAAATTTGCTATGCAGTGCAAAACAAGACTTAAGGGGAGGTGTGTGATGAAATTTTTAAAATGGTTGGTCTTTTTATTAGTTATCTGGTGTTTGACCACGGTAAAGGTGGTGGCGGCTGAAGATCCGGAGGCTTTAAAAGCCCAGATTGAGGCCTTAAAGAGGCAGATGGCGGAGATGCAGGCCCAGATGCAGGCCCAGATCGAGGCCTTGCAGAAGAAATTAGAACAAGTTCAGGCCCAGGGAGTGGCCCCTAAGGTGGTGGCCAAAGAGGCCCGGCCGGTTTTCAGTAAAAAGGACACCGAATGGCTTCTTTACGGCAAAATTAAGACAGATTTTCAATACGACACCGCCAAATTTAATTATTACAAAGACTTCTTGGGGGCGGTGGCCAATAGGGTAACCAATCCAGATTACAAGAACGATTCCACCAACTTCAACCCCCGAGATACTCGTTTTGGTTTCTGGGCCGCCCACAAGGAAGGCGACTGGCTGGTGAAGGGCCGCTTTGAAATCGACTTTTACGGGACTAACGCGGGTAATAATTTGATTCCCCGTATGAGGCTTGCTTACGCCAGTATTACCAACGTTTCTACCAAGACCAGTGTTTTAATCGGGCAGGACTGGATTCCTATCGCCCGTCTGAACCCCAGCACCATCGACTTTGGTATTTTGTCGGCAGCCGGAAACCTCTGGTGGCGGGTACCTCAGCTCACCGTCCGCCAGAAGGCCTTTGATAATTTTGAATTTTTGGTCTCGCTCATGAAGCACCGGCGTATAGATACCGGAAGCGAAGATCGGATGCCCTGGCTCCTGGGTCGTGTGGCGTACAGCGGTGGTATCCTTGGAGCGGGCAACATGGTGGCCATCGGAGCCGGTTACCGGCACGCCAGCTACGGTACTAACAATTCCGACAATTTTGACCGCTATCTCGTAGTGGGTGAATGGAAGTTTGCCTTTCTGGACAAAAAACTTATCTTCAAAGGTGAAGCCTGGTGGGGTAAAGGAGTCGGGCGGAATTTCCTCCGTTACGAGCTTGACGTAGCCCGGGATGGTTCGGCGGCCGAAGCCTATGGTGGTTGGGCTGATATTACCTGGAAGTTTGCCCCGCGCTGGTCGGCTACCATCGGGGCCGGTTTTGATAACCCCAACAACAGCGATATGCCGCCGGTAACCGAGATGTCTGACCGGCAGTTTACCAAAAATACCCAGTACTACGCCAACGTCTGGTATCAGCTCACCAGGCCCTTGAAGCTTGGTTTTGAGGTAATCCACGTTGAGACCGAACGTTATGACTACACTGATACTGGAAACCGCTTCCAGTTTTCCATGCAATATCTCTTCTAAGGGCGCTGAGGGTCAGAAAGGGGGTAGCTAAGGCTACCCCCTTAATTTTGATATTACTCGAGGAGGTGAAGAGATGCCTGAACCCACCAAAATTGAAAGTGTCTTGAAAGAAGAGCGTATTTTTTATCCACCACAGGAGGGGCGGGACGAAGCTTACGTCAGTTCCAAGTTCGATTACGAAGAAATTTACCGTTACTCCCTGGAAGACCCGGATGGTTTCTGGAGCGAACGGGCTAAAGAGCTCATTACCTGGTTTAAGCTTTGGGACCGTACTTGTTACTGGGATTTCCACAAGCCGGAAATCCGCTGGTTTGAAGGTGGTAAACTAAACGCCTGTTACAACTGCCTGGACCGTCATCTCACGGAAGCCACCAAAAACAAGGCCGCCATCATCTGGCAGGGTGAGCCGGACGAAGAGGTGAGGGTCTACACCTACCAGATGCTCCACCGGGAAGTCTGCCGCTTTGCTAACGTGCTCAAAAAGCTCGGTATCAAAAAGGGTGACCGGGTAGCCATCTACCTTCCCATGATCCCGGAACTTCCTATCGTGATGTTGGCCTGCGCCCGCATCGGGGCGATTCACTCCGTGGTCTTCGGGGGCTTTTCCGCCGAAAGCCTGAAAACCAGGATTCAGGACTGTGAAGCTAAACTCTTGATTACTGCTGACGGTTACTGGCGGGCAGGGCGTAAGATCGAGGCCAAAAAGAACGCCGACGCCGCCTTAAAGGATTGTCCCACCGTAGAAAAATGTATCGTGGTCAAGCGTCTGGGTCTTGACATCAATTGGGTGGAAGGGCGCGATATCTGGTATCACGAAGCCATTAACGCCGAAGACATTGAAGACTGGTGTCCGTGTGAAGAGATGGACGCGGAAGACATCCTTTTTATCCTCTATACCTCCGGTTCAACCGGAAAACCCAAAGGGGTCTTCCACACCACGGGAGGCTATTTAGTCTACGTGGCCCATACCCTTCAGTGGGTCTTTGACCTCAAGCCTGAAGATATCTTTTGGTGCACCGCTGATATCGGCTGGATCACCGGTCATTCCTATATCGTTTACGGGCCTCTGTCTCTCGGCGCTACCGAGATCATGTATGAAGGAGTACCCACTTATCCGCACCCGGGCCGTTTCTGGGAACTGTGTCAGAAATTTAAAGTGACCCTTTTTTATACGGCCCCCACGGTCATTCGGGCCCTGATGAGGGAAGGGGACGAGTGGCCCCACAAATATGATCTTTCTTCTTTGAGGATCTTGGGCTCGGTGGGTGAACCGATCAACCCCGAGGCCTGGCTCTGGTATCACAAGCACGTAGGCCGTAGTCGCTGCCCCATCGTAGATACCTGGTGGCAAACGGAAACTGGGGGCTTTTTGATTTCTCCCTTACCATACGCCATTCCTCAAAAGCCGGGTTCTGCCACCGTGCCCCTACCAGGGGTGGAACCCATCATTTTGAAAGATGACGGTACCCCGGCAGGGGTAAACGAGGGTGGGCACCTCTGCATGAAAAGGGCCTGGCCTGGGATGCTTAGAGGGGTATGGGGGGATCCCCAAAGGTTTAAAGACGTTTATTTCAGCCGGTTCCCTGGTTATTACTACACGGGTGACGGGGCCAAACGGGACGAAGACGGCTACTACTGGATCATGGGCCGGCTGGATGACGTGATCAATGTCTCCGGTCACCGTCTCGGGACCATGGAGCTTGAGTCCGCCCTGGTGGCCCACCCGGCGGTAGCCGAGGCGGCGGTGATTGGTATTCCCCACGAAGTAAAAGGAGAGACCATTTACGCCTTTGTCATCCTCAAGGAAGGCTATGAGCCTTCTGATGAACTCAGGCAGGAACTCAAACAACACATGCGCAAGGTGATCGGTCCCATTGCCACTCCCGAATACATCCAGTTCGTCTCCGGGCTACCCAAGACCAGGAGCGGAAAGATCATGCGTCGAATCTTGCGGAAAATCGCCACCGGTCAGTACGAAGACCTGGGTGATACCTCAACGCTCGCTGATCCGTCCGTAATTGACGAACTCATCAAGGGCCGGGAAGAATTGATGGGCAAGAAATAAAAGACCTGGCTGAGATGCTTTAAAAGCGGGCCCAATGGGCCCGCTTTTTTTATTCTTGAACTTCTAGGAGGTCAGGCGAGGGGGTCGTTTCGATAACGCCGGCCTTTAGATCGATTTTTTTAATGATTTCTTCGATCATGGGGAGGTATACGCTTTTACCCCCTGGTCCTTTGACTTCGAGCAGATCGTAAGGGCCCACCGGCATTACCCCCGCCACTTCTCCCAATATTTTTCCGTCAGGCAAGACAACCTTGAGTCCCAAAAGTTCATAAACGTAATATTCGTCTTCTTCTGGAGGAGGTAGATCGGAAAGCTCCACGAAAAGGTCAACGTCGTGGAGGAGTTCCGCCTTTTCACGGTGGTCTATCCCTTCAAATTTGATCAGGAACCCCCCTCCTGGCGCAGGCCTTATCTGCTGGGGTTTTAACGGTTTGAATTCCTTTTGGCCTACCCGCTGGAAAAAGAGGGGGATCTCGCGGATGATTTCGGGGTTTTTAATGAGAAAGGGGAGGATTTTTACCTCCCCTTTCATGCCGTGGGCCCGGGTAATCTTCCCTATCCGGACCTTACGAGACATCAAGCCTATTCGATGATTTCCAGTACAGCCCGTTTACGAAGTTTGGTGGAGGCCGCACTCAAGATAGTCCTCATAGCGCGGGCCGTGCGCCCCTGTTTTCCAATAACCTTGCCCAAATCTTCTTTCGCTACCTTGAGTTCAATAACCACGGTTTGTTCTCCTTCAATTTCCCTCACCTGTACCGCCTCAGGGTTGTCCACCAAGGCCTTGGCGATCTCTTCGATAAGGTCTTTGAGCTTTCCCATAATTAACCTCCCTCTAGAGCTTTCATCAGCACAAATATAGACATCCTACCTGGTCCGTGCCACCCCTAGTTATGATTAAGTAAACCACTGCGCTTCAGTAACGCCCGCACCGTTTCGGTAGGTTCTGCCCCGCGGGCCAACCATTTTTTGACCTTTTCTGGGTCAACCTTGAATTCGTAAGGTTCTTTCAACGGATCATAATAACCCAGAATTTCTAAAAATTTTCCGTCACGGGGAGCCGAGGCCTCAGCTGCTACTACCCGATAAAAAGGGCGGTTACGTCTTCCCCGGCGCATAAGCCTGATCCTGATTGCCACCTTCCTTCACCTCCTTCAAGGGATTGGGCCATATTTACATGCCAAAAAGGTTTCGGGCAAGGGCCTGGAGCCCACCTTTTTTCTTCATGCGTTTAAAAAGGCGCCGCATCTCTTCGTAACTCTTTAACAGGCGGTTTACGTCCTGCACCGTGGTGCCGCTGCCTTTGGCGATCCTCCTTTTACGACTGGCGTTAATAATTTTGGGGTTGCGCCTTTCTTGCGGGGTCATGGAGTTAATAATGGCTTCCATGCGCACCAATTCCCGCTCATCAAAGGGGAGATTTTTGAGTTTGTTGCCAAGGCCGGGAATCAATTTGAGGATATTTTCCAACGACCCCAGCCTTTTCATCTGGCGGATCTGTTCCCTCAGGTCCTCCAGGGTGAAGGCCTCCCTTTTGAGTTTTTCTTGGAGTTCTTTGGCCTTTTTCAAGTCAAAGGCTTCCTGGGCTTTTTCGATAAGGGAAAGCACGTCCCCCATGCCTAGGATGCGGGAGGCCATCCGGTCCGGGTGGAAGACTTCAAGAGCGTCCAGCTTCTCCCCGGTACCCAAAAATTTTATGGGACAACCTGTGACCGCCCGAATGGAAAGAGCCGCCCCTCCCCGGGCGTCTCCTTCAACCTTGGTGAGGATGACTCCGGTCAGGCCCACTTTTTCGTGGAAATTTTTGGCGATATTTACCGCGTCTTGACCGGTCATCGCGTCTGCCACCAGCAGGACCTCCCGGGGCGCTATCGCCTCTTTAATTTCCTGGACCTCTTGCATCATGGCTTCGTCGATATGCAAGCGCCCGGCGGTGTCGATAATGGCGACGTCATAGCCCTTGGCTTTGGCCTCGGCCAGGGCTTTTTTGACGATCTCTACGGGTTTTTCTTGAGGATCAGTTTCAAAGCAGGGTACCCCTACCTGACGGGCCAGGGTCTTCAGCTGGTCTATGGCCGCGGGGCGGTAAACGTCAGCCGGGACAAGAAAGGGCTTAAGCCCCTTTTTCTTCAAAAATTTGGCCAATTTGGCCGCGCTGGTGGTCTTACCGGAGCCCTGAAGCCCTACCAAAAGAATGGGGATGGGTCTGGGCCCGGTAAGGTTAAGGGGAACCGCCTGGTCGCCTAAGGTGTGTACTAATTCTTCGTGGACGATTTTTATCAGCTGTTGAGCCGGGGTGAGGCTCTCCATGACCTCCGCCCCCAGGGCCCGTTCCTTTACCCGGTTGATAAAATCTTTGACTACCCGGAAATGGACGTCCGCCTCCAGCAGGGCCAGACGGACTTCCCTGAGCCCCTTTTCCACGTCGCTCTGGGTAAGTTTTCCCTTACCCCTTAAGCGTTTAAAGGTGCTTTCTAAGCGTTCGCTTAGATTTTCAAACAAGAAAGACCCCTCTTTTTGTGATTTTGCCAAAACTTTAACTTGAAAAGCCTTTAGCGGCAATGAGGGGAAGGTAAATTTTCTCCCAGGCCGTACCGGTGGGGATTGTTTTCGTAAACGGGGAGTATTTCGGGCAGAAGCCTCTTAATGGCTGCTATGCGTGTTTCATCGGTGGGATGGGTGGAAAGGAAGGCCGGGGGACGCGGTTTACCCCGGGCCGCGGCCCTCATCCTCTGCCAAAAACGAAGCGCTTCCCGGGGGTCGTACCCGGCGCGGGCCATTAGATAAAGACCGATGTGGTCGGCCTCGAGCTCCTGTTTGCGGCTGTAAGGCAGAATGACCCCTACCGTGGCCCCTAGCCCGTAGGCGGTAAGGAAGATCTTCCTGGTCTCGGGATCTTTGAGGTCAAGGACCTCGGCCAATAAGACCTCACCGAAGGCAGCGGCCAGCCCTAAACTCAGCCTTTCTGCTCCGTGGCGGGCGATGGCGTGGCCTATCTCGTGTCCTAACACCGCTGCCAAGCCGGCTTCGTTTTTTGCCACGGGGATAATGCCGGTATAAACAAAAACTTTTCCTCCGGGCAGACAAAAGGCGTTGATGACTTTTGGCTTGTCAATTACCCAAAATTCCCAGGGAAGGTTTTTACCCGTAGCCCGGGCGATGCGCTCTCCCACCCGTTTAACCATGGCGTTGAGCTTGGGATCACGGCAAATTTTTTCCTTCTTTAAAATTTCACGGGAGGCCTCAAGGCCGAGGCGCAACTCGGTCTGGGGGTCAATAATGATAAATTGTTTGCGCCCGGTAACCGGGGCCGTGGCGCATCCCGCCAGGAAAAGAAAAAATAGCGGCAGGAAAAGGAGTCTATACGTTGCGTAATTCAACCTTGGCGGAAACATGTTTGCGCAAAAAGGACCTTAATTCTTCCAATTCCTCCGGGCCATATAGCCCAAGATCTCTATCCGGTTCAAGGATTTCGGCTTCAGCTATAAAACGCTGAAGCGCTATGTGCGGCACTCCGTCTAAAAAAGGTAACATTTCTTCTAAATCTCTTTTGGAAACAAAATAAGGTACAGCGGTTATCCTGATTTCAAAAGGGAGGCCTTTTCCTTTGAGGATAGTCAGAGATTCTTTGACGGGTTCAAAATCACCTCTGAGTTCTACATATCTTGCCGGAGACGTCTTCAGGTCCAAGGCTACGTAATCAAGGAGGTCTTCTTCCATCAAGTTTTTGAGGACTTCTGGCCGCGAGCCGTTGGTGTCCAGTTTGATAGCCAGGCTGGTTTCTGCCCTTATCCTTTCAAGGAGGGAGCGCAGAAGATTTTTGCTGAGGGTGGGTTCCCCTCCCGTTACGACTACCCCCTGAATAAACCCTTCCCGTTTGCGGAGTTGAATAAGGATTTCTTCCGGCGCAAGGGTCTCAAGGTTCTTTAACCGTTCCGGCAGGACAAGGTCTACGTTATAACAGAAGGGACAACGGAAATTGCACCCGGAGAAAAAGACCACCGCGGCTAGTCTGCCCGGGAAATCGACTAAACTCGTCCCCCGAAAACCTTTGATCATGTCCTTTAAATAAAACAGAAATTCTGCAAAAACCTAGCCCAATTTAGCCTCTTTGTGATCCGTTCCCTTTTCGGAAGCAGACCAATGGCTCGCGATGAAGGCCCAGGCTACCTCTTCTCGGTCTTGAGAGGGACCACTTCTTTTAAAGGGCAGAGAGGTTCAAGGCGCCGGTCCCAATTTTCGTGGGCTATATCCCACAGGTCATCGACGGCGTTTTTAAGGGAGGGGTATATCCTTTGGGGGTCTAGCTTAAAGCGGGGGTCTCTTTCAAGGACGTCTAAGATTTTTTCGTTGAAAGAAGAGAAGGCCACCACAAAACCACCGGCGGCTAGTCTTTCTACCAGCAGTTCGAGAGTTTTGACGCCGGAGGCGTCAAGGTAGTTGAGGCCGCCGCATTCAAAGATGATGACCCGAAGACGGGGGAATTGGCGAAGGATCTTTAAGGTTTTGTTTTCGATATAACTCAGGTTGGCGAAGAAGAGAGGACCATTAATCCTGATAACGGCCAGATAGTTACACAGGGCCAGACCATTTTTGCGGGCGTCACGAAAGACTCCGTCTGGTGCTAAGGAAAGTTCCGCCAGAGAGGGGCGCATCTTATGGTAGAAAAAGACGGCTATGCTAAGAAGGACACCTAAGATGATGCCTTTGTCCAGATGCGGAGCGGTATAAAGAGTAACCAGAAAAGTGATGATGCAGATCACCCCGTCCGGGAAAAATACTTTCAAGATACGGGCCACTTCTTTTACGTGAAGCAGGCCAAGGACCGCGTTCATGACCACGGCGGCCAGGACGGCTTGGGGTAGATAGTAGAGAAGGGGCGTAAAATAAAGGAGGGTAACCACTACGCAAAGACCGGTAAAAACGCTTGACAGTGCTGAAACCGCGCCGGCTTGGTAATTGACCGCCGAACGGGAAAAGGAACCAGAGACCGGGTAGCTCTGAAAGAAGGAACCTACGATATTGGCCAGCCCCTGGCCGATGAGCTCCTGGTTCGCGTCGAGTTTCTGTCCAGTTCTGGCAGCCAGGGCTTTGGCGATAGAGATGGCCTCCATGTAACCCAAAAGGGAGATGATGAGGGCGGCGGAAAGGAGCTTTTGGGCCAGCTTAAGATCCATTAAGGGCTTGGAAAAGCCGGGTAGCCCCCGAGGAATGGCCCCAACGATTTCTCCGCCTCCAAAGAGGGTGAGACGCTGCGGGTCATGGGGGCCGTTGCCTACCTTAAGCCGCCAGACTTCATTTCCCAAAATTTCACAGGAATCAGGGATGTTATCTTTGGGAAAGAACAGGACCTTTGGGCCACATTTTACCTTTTTAAGATATATCTTTTTCAAGTTAGCCCTTATCTTTTTGAATTTTTCTCTTTCTTCTTTTAGGTATTCGTCAAAGACCCCGGCCAAGTAATGGAGCTCCATTAATTTTTCCGGCTCTAACTTTAGAGTTTCTGGCTTTTTCTTAAATATTTTTCCCTCCACCTGGCGAGAGGGGTGACACCTGAGACAAGGTATTTCTTTTTTTCCGATAGTTCTGGCTACTTCTTGGGCGATGAGAGAGCGGGTTTGGGTAATATCTCGTAGTGTTTGCCATTGCTGGTTATAGATTTTTATTAGTTGTTCAAGGCCAGGATAGTTTATTTCGGCTATAGAAGCCCTGGTTTCTTTATAGTAGCCGCTATACTTGGCTATAATGGTTGTTAAAGCTACGGCGACGAGTACGTTCGGGATTTTTGGGTTTATTCTCTTTAAGAATATCATAAGGGTTAGGGCACCGAAGCCCATGGCCAGAGTAGGCCAGTAGACGTAAGAAAAGGCTCCTTTAAAGATGTTTATAACGGTTTCATAGTGGTGGCCCCCCTTTTCTGCATGGACTCCTAAGAACTTTCCCAGCTGACTGGTGGCAATGATCAAGGCGGCGGCGTTAGTAAACCCCACTATTACAGGGTAAGAAAGAAAATTCACGATAAAACCGAGCCTAAAAAAGCCCAGGAAGAACTGGACGCTTCCTACCAAAAGCGCCAGAAAAATGGCTAACCGGATATACTCGGGGCTTCCGGTTACGGCGATGGGTTCAAGGGCCGCAGCCGTCATCAAAGAGACGATGGCTACCGGCCCGGTGGCCAGCTGGCGGCTTGAGCCAAAGAGGGCAGCGATTACCGGGGGCAGACAGGAGGCGTAAAGCCCGTAGTAAGGAGGAAGCCCTGCCAGTTGGGCGTAGGCCATGGATTGGGGAATAAGTACCAGGGCCACCGTTATCCCGGCGATGAGGTCTGACCGGAGATCCTGGCCCCGATAACCCCTGAAAGCGTTTAAAGAGAAAAATCTCACAAACATAACCTTTACATATCATATAGGCAAAACCAAAAGCAAATAAAAAGTATGTCTTAAAAGATTAAATAAACTAAAATTTGAAAGGGATAAAAAAGAAAGCCGCCTTTAACAGGCGGCTTTCTTTTTTATTTGACGACTAAAATGGCGGAGTTTTTGGAAAGGCCGATGACTTTTTCGGTGGTGCTTCCCATGATGAATTTCTCAAGCCCGGTTACGCCGTATTCTCCCATAAGAATAAGGTTGGCGTCTTCGTCCTCGGCTACCTTAACGATCATTTTAGCAGGGTCACCTACTACTTCTATGGTCTCAAGATTGACCCTGGGGGGTAATTTTTCCTCTTGGGCGAGCTCTCTAAAGGCTTCTAATATCTTACTTGCCCGGGGTAGATCTTCTTCCCTTTTGGCCACGCTAAGGGTAAGGATCCTTTTAAGGTTGGAACACCTTTTTCCCATACTCAGAGCTTCTTTTTCGGCCTTCTTGGCGTAATAAGAGCCGTCTGTGGCCACTAAAATGGTCTCTCCGTGAACTTTCACGCCTTTTGGAACTATCATAACTTTGCAGGGGGCATAACCTACCACCTTTTCCGTCACACTACCCATAAAAAGCTTTTTAAGACCGGTGCGCCCGCGTTTACCCGTGATTATCAGGTCGGTGTTTAGTTTTTCCGCCTCTTCCACGATGGCCCGCCAGGCCTCAGGGTGGTCCCGAATAATGATCTCGGCTTCTCCACCCTCTTTGGTGACCATATCCCTTACATTTTCGAGAAAGGCTTTGGCTTCCTCCGAGATCCCTTCTAGGGCCTTGGATAAAGATTCTGGAATTTCAGGGTAGTATTCTCGGACATATAAAATGTAAAGTTTCGCTTTGCACTCCAGGGCGGTGAATACGGCCTCTTGCGCAGCACCCTTGCTTTGTTCGGAGGCATCTGTGGCCAAAAGTATGGACTCTAGCTCTCCCATTAAATGTGTAGTGGTTCTTACCATAAGGCCTCCTAAGTTTAGAGTGGTTTTTTATTTCTATATCTGATTTTTTCTTATTTTATATAAAATGTCAAGGAAAAGATTTTATTTCTTTCAAATTTAATTAATTAATTTGATAAATCACGTTTATATCCACCAAAAATAATATATCTTTTTTGTAGGAAAAATCAAACTTAACTTAATCATCAGTTACTTTTATGTTTTGGGGGCTCGTTCAAAAAGGTCTTCGGATAATCTTTTCGGTAAAATCTTCGGGATGATGAAATTTGAAAGAGGTGGCCTTTTGCTTAGCAGTTAGGGGTGACAAAATTGCTTAGCAATAACACTCCCCACACAAAGGCCTTGACAATTCTTTCTGGGACCGTTATATAACCACGGCCCGTGGGTGAAGACCCAAAGGGCAATTATTTATTTTCGTAAAAACGAAGGGGATAACGCTATGCCGACCATCAACCAATTGGTAAGGCTTGGTCGCGAAAAAAGGAAGACCAAATCGAAATCCCCGGCGCTACAGGGCTGTCCTCAGCGCCGCGGGGTGTGTACCAGGGTCTATACCACTACCCCGAAAAAACCCAATTCTGCTTTGCGTAAAGTGGCCCGTGTGCGCCTGACTAACGGGATTGAGGTTACGGCTTATATCCCCGGGATCGGACACAATTTGCAGGAACACTCGGTGGTGCTGGTGCGTGGTGGCCGGGTAAAAGACCTGCCCGGGGTAAGGTATAAGATTATTCGTGGCGCGCTTGACGCCGCAGGGGTGCAAGACCGGCGCAAGTCGCGTTCCAAATACGGTGCCAAAAGACCTAAATAAGGTAGGGAGATTATGCCGCGGAGGGGACCTGTTCCAAAAAGAGAGATACCGCCTGATCCCAAGTACGGGAGCGAATTGGTGGCGCGTTTTATTAACCGCCTCATGGTAGACGGTAAAAAGAGTGTGGCGCGCCGTATTTTTTACGGGGCCATGGAGCTCCTCAAGAAAAAGGCCAAGGGTGAAGACCCTCTTCAAATCTTTGAGAAGGCCGTAGAGAACGTTAAGCCCCTTTTGGAGACCCGTTCGCGAAGGGTAGGTGGGGCTACTTATCAGGTGCCGGTAGAGGTGCGGCCGGAGCGGCAGCGCACCCTGGCTATCAGGTGGATTATTCTGGCGGCGCGTGAGCGTCCTGAAAAGACTATGGTGGAAAGACTGGCGGGAGAGCTCTGGGACGCTTATAATAATAGAGGCGCTGCCATTAAGAAAAAAGAAGATACCCACCGCATGGCAGAGGCCAACCGGGCCTTTGCCCATTACCGGTGGTAATTTTTTCTTGAATTTTTCCCATTTTCTAGAATGGGGAGACTGAAAGGTTTCCCCATTCTTTATGTTTTGATGAGAAAATTTGAGATCAGGAAGGGGTTGAGGAAGAGATGAAGAAGGAATCTTTGGCCAAACTGAAGAAAACCAGAAATATCGGTATTGTAGCGCATATCGACGCCGGTAAAACCACTACTACCGAGCGTATCCTATATTATACCGGTCGGACCCATAAGATAGGCGAAGTCCATGAAGGAACGGCCACCATGGACTATATGCCCCAGGAACAGGAAAGGGGCATTACTATCACTTCGGCCTGCACCACGTGTTTCTGGCGGGACCACCGTATCAATATCATCGATACCCCTGGACACGTAGATTTTACCGTAGAGGTAGAGCGGGCCCTGCGGGTGCTTGACGGGGCGGTGGTCATTTTCTGTGCCGTAGGTGGGGTAGAGCCTCAATCGGAAACTGTGTGGCGGCAGGCGGACAAGTATGGGGTCCCCCGGATCACTTTTATCAACAAGATGGACCGGGTGGGGGCCAATTTTGAGGCCTGTCTTGAGCAGATGAAGACCAGGCTGGGGGCCAACCCTATTCCCATCCAGATCCCTTACGGAGCGGAAGAGGATTTCCGGGGGGTGATTGACTTAGTTGAAATGCGGGCCATCGTGTGGGATGAGTCCACCCTCGGGGCGCGCTTCCACTACGAAGAGATCCCGGCGGAGCTAAAAGACAAGGCGGAAGAGTTCAGGGTCCGCATGCTTGAGGCCCTGGCGGATATCAACGAAGACATAATGATCAAATATCTCGAAGGGGAAGAGATAGCCCCGGAGGAAATACGGGCGGCTTTGCGTGAAGCCACCGTAACCCTTAAAGGGGTGCCGGTGCTTTGCGGATCTGCCTTTAAGAACAAGGGGGTACAGCCGCTCCTTGACGCCATTATAGATTATCTGCCTTCTCCCCTTGATATCCCGCCGGTTAAGGGGATCAATCCGGAAACGGGTGAGGTGGAAGAAAGGATTACGGATCCGGAGGCTCCCCTGGCGGCGCTGGCCTTCAAGATCATGACGGACCCCTACGTAGGGACCCTTACCTTTTTGCGTATCTATTCGGGCCGCATCGAGAGCGGAATGAGCGTTTACAACGCCACCAAAGGGAAGCGTGAGCGTATTGGTCGTCTGGTCAGGATGCACGCCAACCGACGGGAGGAAATTACCGAGGCCGAGGCCGGTGACATCGTAGCGGCCTTGGGGCTCAGGGTTACCACTACGGGAGATACCCTCTGTGATGAAGCCCATCCCATAGAACTTGAGTCCCTTGAGGTGCCTGAGCCGGTCATTTCGGTTGCCATCGAGCCCAAGACCAAGGCCGATCAGGAAAAGCTCTCGGTAGCCCTCCAGAAGATCGCCCTGGAAGATCCCTCTTTCCGGGTGGTGACGGACCACGAAACCGGACAGACCCTCATCTGGGGTATGGGGGAACTCCACCTAGAGATTATAGTGGATCGTCTAACCAGGGAATTTAAGGTCCAGGCAAACGTGGGCAAACCTGAGGTAGCCTACCGTGAAACCATTACCGTGCCGGCGGAGGCTGAAGGTAAATACATCAAGCAGACGGGTGGGCGTGGTCAATACGGACACGTCAAAATCGTCATCGAACCCAATCCGGAGAAGGGCTTTGAGTTTGTCTCTGAAATCGTGGGTGGTGCCATTCCCAAAGAATATATCCCGGCGGTGGAGAAGGGGATCAAAGAGGCCATGGAGCAGGGAGTGCTGGCCGGTTATCCGGTGGTAGACGTCAAAGTGCGCCTGGTGGACGGAAGTTACCACGAGGTTGACTCTTCGGAACTGGCCTTTGCCATCGCGGGTTCCCTGGCCTTTAAAGAGGCGGCCCAAAAGGCCCAACCAGTGCTCTTGGAGCCGGTGATGAAATTGGAAGTGGTAACGCCTGAGGAATATCTGGGCGACGTGTTGGGAGATATTTCTTCCCGGCGGGGGAAGGTTCAGGGAATGGAGCAGCGGCCAGGGGTGCGCGTCATCAAGGCGCTTGTCCCCTTGGCAGAAATGTTTGGATATGCTACAGAACTTCGGTCCAGGACCCAAGGGCGCGCCACTTTTACCATGCAATTTTCTCACTACGAGAAAGTGCCTGCTCCCTTGGCGGAAGAAATTGTGCGCAAGTCCAAGTTAGCAGCGTAAAGCGTAAAGAAGGAGGTTTTGGAGATGAGTAAGCCGAAGTTTGAGAGGAAGAAGCCGCACTTAAACATTGGGACGATTGGTCATATTGACCACGGGAAGTCCACGCTGACGAGTGCGATCACGAAGGTATTGTCGACGAAGGGGCTGGCGGAGTACGTGCC
>WGCA01000005.1 GCA_015494065.1 Thermodesulfobacteriaceae bacterium
AAATATCTTCATTTTTAAATTGAAATTTTCTTGACATTTTCTAAAAATAAAATTCAAATTTAACTAAAAATAGGACTAAAAATTAGAGGGGGTGTGAGCCATGGAAAATCTTTCTCTAGAAGCCTTTCGCAATTTTTTTGTCTCTTTAGCTAATCAATTGGGTCAGGCTTTACCGGGGATAATCGCTGCTATTTTTATTCTCGTTGTTGGCTGGATCATAGCCAAGGTTGTTTCTGTGATAATAGACAAAGCTCTCAGACGACTGCAGTTAAGAAGGTTTTTGTTTAAAGATTTAGCAAAAGATGTTGA
Organism: Thermodesulfobacteriaceae bacterium; assembly: GCA_015494065.1. GTDB lineage: Bacteria > Desulfobacterota > Thermodesulfobacteria > Thermodesulfobacteriales > Thermodesulfatatoraceae > Thermodesulfatator. Next base: position 310 of record WGCA01000005.1, read on the forward strand.
TATAGAAGGTTTGTTAGCAAGAGGTATTTACTATCTTATTATGCTTTTTGTTCTGGTAGCCTTTTTCCATAAGTTAGATCTTCCCGTAGTCACAGAACCTTTAACAGCTGTATTAGATGAAATAATGGCTTATCTTCCTAATTTGATAAGTGCATTTTTGCTTTTTGTGGTGGCTTTAGTTGTTGCGAGCTTGGTACGTTTCTTTATTATAAAATTAGGTAATATGTTTAAGTTAGATGAAAAAATTTCTCAAGGAAAAGCTGAGGTTTCTGTTACTCAATCTTTGGCTGTTGCTCTTTACTGGTTTGTAATTCTCTTATTTATCCCCGGTATCTTAAGCGCTCTTAAAATCGAAGGTCTAGTTGCTCCGGTACAGACGTTAGTGGGCGAAATTTTATCTTTCTTGCCTAACATTTTTGCCAGTATTTTGATTTTTGTTATCGGCTGGTTTGTTTCTCGTATTATACGACAGGTAATAACGAGCTTGTTAGTGGCTATTGGTATTGACAAATTAACAGATAAATTGGGAATTAAAATTTCATTATCAAGTCTTATTGGAACGGTTGTTTATGTTTTGGTTCTAATTCCCGTGCTAATTTCTTCTCTTGATACTTTACAAATAGAGGCTATTTCTGCTCCTGCTATTAAAATGTTGAATCTCGTATTAAATGCTATTCCCGTTATAATGGGCGCTATTATAATTCTCGCTATTTCTTATATTATTGGAAAACTTATTTCAGGATTGGTAAAAGAAATATTGCAAGGCTTAGGAATTGATTCGTGGCCTGAAAAGATAGGCGTCAAATTAAATATTTCTCTTTCTGATATAGTATCTTACATAGTAATGGGCGGTATTATGTTGTTTGCCTCAATGGAAGCAGCAGATATTTTGCAATTTGAATATTTAACGTTGTTAATAAGTAAATTTATCATTTTTGCTTCTCATGTATTATTAGCTTTGATTCTTTTGGCTTTGGGACTTTTTTTTGCCAATTTAACCTATCGTTTCGTTTTAACAACTATGGGAGAAAATCAGCGTACTTTAGCCAATTTAATAAGAATAGCTATCATCATTTTGGTTGTTTCTATGGCCTTGACTCAAATAGGGGTTGGAAAAGAAATAGTTATTACGGCTTTTACTATAATTATGGCAGCAATTGGTGTGGCGGTAGCGATAGCTTTTGGCATCGGGGGTAAAGACGCAGCGGCTAAACTTATTAATAAGTGGCTTTCAGAAGGAAAATATTAAGAAAACTATTTCCCCCTCGACACTTATAAGTGTCGAGGGGGAAATCTGAAATTGGCTTTAAGAAAGTCTAGAATGAAAAACTTACACTGATCCCGCCATAAAAGTGATCGTGCTGGTTATCCCAGGAACCGTCTTCCAACAAGTCGTCCGCGTCGTCTGAAAGGGAAAAGCTATAATAGGCCTTGGGAGTGATGGTAAGGTATTGCCCCACCGGAATAGCAACCTCCGCCCCCAATTTAAGGTACAACCAGCTTGAGAATTCGTCGTTCGGGTCGTCTGGATCTGCGTAAGCTCCTTCGTCGTCAGAGGAAAGATACATTGCTTCCAGAGAGAGGTTGAGGTTTGCCTGATACCAGGGGAGGGCAAAATCTCTGCTAGCAGAAAACTCAAACCACCAGGAAGGATAATGGGAAACTTCCCGGTAGACGGTAACCCCCAGGGAAATTCCCGTTACTGGACAGGTGCCAGAAAGGCCGGCGTATATTTCAAAGGAATCATCACTGTTATCAAGGGCATAATAAATACTGCCTATATCCAGGGCTAAACCATAGGGTAACTTGTTATAAGAATATCCGAAGGTGAAATCGGTTTCAGTCCAATCGGCACCGTCTAAAGTGGGATCGTGTTCGTTATCCCTGTCTGTATCATAATTACCCCAATAGTTGACGTAAAAGCCAAGATAAGAAACCGTCATAGAAGGTTCTATAACTACGGAATCGTTAGAAAGGGCAAATCCACGCCAAATATATTGCGATAAAACATCAACCGTAAAGTCAGCTTCGGGTTTTTCGGCCGCCAAAGCGGGACTAAAAAACATCAACCCCAAAAAGACCACCAACCAAACCGTTTTCCTGCTCATACTACCCTCCTTGCAAAATTATAGAGTATTTTGTGATTTAATAAGCATATTTTGTGCCAAGATTGGAAATTAAACATAACAAAAGATGCGGTTTTTAAATTTTACATTTTTGTCAAAATAAAAGAGGGAAAAAATAAGACATTTTTGTGTAAGTGGGGAGAAAAAGGGAGATTTTGGTAGGTAACATTTTTTTAAAAATTTGTTTCATTTCTGTAAAAAAGAGAGCCTCTCTGTTCGGCGTTAATTTACAAAAATGAAACTTCTTCGTCCTTTGTTCTTTGTTATTTAATGTGTTAAGGCTTAAGGAGGATTAAGAAAGGAGGAAAGGATGTTCCGGGCGGTGTCCCTTGTCCCTTTGGGTAACGTGAGGCAGGACGTTATAGACGCGGTAGCAGGTGGCATTTACGAACACCTAGAACTGGAAGTCTACTTTGAACCTCCGGCCCCGTTGCCAGAAAAATTCTTCGATCCCATGCGGGGGCAATTTAAGGCTGACGACCTGATAACCTATTTTCAACAAAACGTGGAAACCCGCGCACGGCTAAAACTGGGGATAACCGCCGTAGATCTGTACGCCTGGGATTTGAATTTTGTCTTCGGGATTTCCATCCTGAAACAGGGCACCTCCATCGTTTCTTACCGTCGGCTGGATAACACCTTTTATCATCTCCCTCCCAATGACCGGCTCCTTTACGAGCGGGTCACCAAGGAGGCCCTGCACGAATTGGGCCACGCCATCGGTCTTGTCCACTGTGAGGCTCCCTGTGTGATGCATTATTCTAACAGCGTCCTGGAAGTGGACGCCAAACCTGTTAAATTTTGTCCTAATTGCTGGCGTAGACTCAATCTCCTCCTGGGACGACAGGGAGCGTAATGGCAGAAAAAAGGGTTATTTTAGGGACCGCAGGCCATATCGACCACGGGAAAACAACTCTGGTCAAAGCCCTTACGGGGATCGATACCGACCGGTTAAAAGAAGAAAAAGAGCGGGGCATCACTATTGAACTTGGTTTTGCCCACCTCACCCTACCCAGCGGGATAAAGCTTGGCATCGTGGACGTTCCCGGTCACGAACGCTTTATCAAAAATATGGTAGCCGGGGCGAGTGGGGTGGATTTGGTGGCGCTGGTGGTAGCGGCGGACGAAGGGGTTATGCCGCAGACCCGGGAGCACCTTGAGATTTGCGAACTCTTGGGGGTTAAGGCCGGGGTGGTGGTCATCACCAAAAAAGACCTGGTAGAGGAAGACTGGCTTGAACTCGTCAAAGACGACGTGGCCCAGGCCCTTAAAAGCACCTTTCTTGAAGGGGCCCCGATGGTGGCGGTCTCAGGGGTTACCGGAGAAGGGCTCAGGGAACTTATTGAAACCCTGGATGCCCTGGTGCAGAAAATACCTGACCGACCGGCTAAAGGTCCCTTTAGGCTTCCGGTAGACCGGGTCTTTACCATCAAAGGTTTTGGTACCGTGGTGACGGGGACCGCCCTTTCCGGGCGAATAAAAGTCGGGGAGGAGGTTATAGTCTATCCCAAAGGGCTTTCTGGCCGGGTGAGGCGGATCCAGGTCCACGGGGAAGACCGGGACTTTGGGGAGGCCGGCCAGCGCACGGCCCTTAATTTACAGGGTATCGAAAAGGAAGAGATTGAGCGGGGAGACGTGGTGGCCCACCCCGGGGCCCTGCGGCCTTCCCTTGTTCTAGATGTAGCCCTGAAATATCTATCAAGCGCTCCCAAACCCTTGCTCCATAATACCCGGGTCCGTTTCCACATCGGTACCAGTGAGATCTTGGGCCGGGTGGTCCTCATCGGGAAAGACAAAGTAGAGCCCGGTCAGGAGGCGCTGGCTCAGATCAGGCTTGAAGAACCAGTAGTCTGTTGGCGGGGTGACCATTTTGTCATTCGCAGCTACTCCCCCATGATAACCATCGGGGGTGGTTGGGTGCTCCATCCCGTGGCCCGGCGGCGCAAGCGTTCTCAACCCCGTCACCTTGAGGAACTAAAACTCTTGCGAGACGGTTCGTTAGAAGAGATCATCCTTTATCACTTGGAACAGGCGAAAGAATTCGGTTTGCCCTTTGAGGAAATAGCGCTTAGGGTTTCCGTCTTTGGGGAGGAGCTGGAAAAACTCCTTAAAAAACTAAAAGAGGAGGGCCAAATAAAAGAGGTCCGCAGCGAAGGCAAAAGGCTTTTTTTGGCCCGCAAAATTTACGAAGACCTGAAGGGAGAGATCCTTACCAAGCTTAAAAAATACCACGAAAAATTTCCTTTAAAGCACGGCCTGGCCAAAGAGGATCTGCGCCAGCGTCTGCCTTCTGGCCTTGAGCCCCGCGTCTTTGAGACCATGCTGGAAGAACTAACGGGCGAGGGAGAGATAATCCAGGAAAAAGAGATAATAAGGCTTGCCTCCCATCGGATCGTTCTGGCCGAAGAGCAGGAGGCCTTGAAGAAAAAGATCGAACAGGCCTTTTTGAAGGCGGGCTTTCAGCCCCCAGATAAAGATGAAGTCCTTTCCCGTTTTCGGGATACCGCCCCGTTAAATGTGGAAATTTTTAATCTACTCCTGCAGGAAGGGACCCTGGTAAAATTAAAAGACGGGCTTGTCTTTCACCGCGACGTATTGGAGCAGGTCAAAAAGAAGGTGGTAACCTATCTTTCCCAGAACCAGGAAATGGCGGTTGGGGATTTTCGCAAACTGATCGGGGGAGCCAGCCGAAAGTATTTGATCCCTCTCCTTGAATATTTAGACCAACAAAAGGTCACCATCCGGGTGGGAGATAAGCGGGTGTTGCGCAAGGGCGGAAAAGGCTAGGCCGTTTTGCTAGATCATGACCCACCCGAAAGTCCTCCTCAGTCGCCGGTTCACTAGGGCCCTTGCCGCCTACGACCGCGAGGCCGTCATCCAGGCCGAGATGGCCGAAACCCTGGTCAAGGCCCTCTCATCCTACCGTTTTGAAAAAAAATATATCCTTGAGATAGGGGCGGGAACCGGGCTTTTTACCAAAAAACTTTTAGCTCACAAGAGACCGGCCTTCCTCATCACTTTAGATCTGGCACCCGCCTGCGCAAAATATTTACGCCCTCTCCCTTTTGTAGTGGCAGACGGGGAAAATCCCCCTTTTAAGCCCGAAAGTTTTGATTTTATCCTGGCAAACGCGGTGTTTCAGTGGTTTTTAAACCCGAAAAAGGCCTTCGTGACCCTGGCCGGTCTTTTAAAACCCGGGGGGATCCTGGCCTTTACCACCTTTGGTCCGGCCACCATGAAGGAATTTGGCCGTAAAGAAAGACCTCCCGGGCTGAACGCTCTAAGTGAGATAAAGGCTATGAAGCCCGCTTTTATGAAAGAGATAAAGGCCCTTAGCTGGCAGCGGGTCCTATATTTCCCTTCGCCTAGGGAGATCTTAAGGCACGTGCGACACACTGGGGCCATGGGTTTTTTAAGGCCTAACTGGTCGCCCAAAGAGATTAAAAGGTGGGAGATGGCATACGAAAGCCTCAAGACCCCTGCAGGATTCCCTTTGACCTTTGAACCCATTCTGATAGTCTGGCAGCGATGATCTTTTTCGTGACCGGTACAGATACCGGCATAGGTAAAACCTACGGCACAGCGGTCTTGGCCCGGGCCTTTTCCGCCCTTGGCCAAAAGGTTATCACCCAGAAACTGGTCCAGACCGGGGCTAGGGAGCCAGAAGACCTCCTGCTCCACCGCAAGCTGGCCGGCCTTCCTGCCGATCCCCCGGAGCTTTTGGCCTTAACCTGCCCTTATATTTTTGCCTATCCCGCTGCCCCGGAGACCGCCGCAGCCCTTGAGGGCCAGGAGATTGATGTCCTCCACCTGAAAGAAACTCTAAAAATTCTTGAACAAAATTTTGACGTAGTCCTTACCGAAGGGGCTGGAGGGCTTTATGTACCTTTGACCGCCGCGTATACCATCTATGACTTTATTAACCTGGTCATGGTCCCGGTCTTCGTGGTCTCAGCGGCCCGCCTGGGCACCATTAACCATACGGTCCTCACCCTTAAGGCCCTAAAACAGCGCGGGCTATACGTAGCCGGCCTCCTTTACAACCTCCATTTTGCCGAGGACGAATTCCTAGCTCAAAGGAGCCTTACGGACATCAAGCGTCTGACCGGGGTGGAAAACGTGCTTTTGCTACCCACGCTCAAAGATGAAATCCCTGCCTTCCTGGTCGAAGAGGCGGCCGAGTTCTTGACCAAAATCCTTTCCCGTCCCCGTTTTTAGTTAGCTTTTCCCCAAAAGGCGCAGGATATCGTTATAAAAGACCACTATCATCAGGACGATCAAGAGGGCCAGCCCCAGCTTCATAACGAATTCTTTGGTCTTTTCGGGAATGGGTTTGCCCCGCAGGCCTTCGATGGCGTAAAGGAAAAGATGCCCGCCGTCCAGCATAGGGATGGGAAGGAGATTTAAGACCCCGAGGTTTACCGAAAGTACCGCCATAAAGGATACCAGCGGCCAGAGTCCAGCCTGGGCCTGTTCTCCAGCCAGTTTGGCGATAAAGATAGGCCCTCCCAAGGTGGAAAGGGGCAGGACCCGTTCCACCAGCTTGATGACCGAGACCACCGTGAGTTTGATCATGGCAAGCACCATGAGGAAGGCCTCGGCCAGGGCCTTTACGGGATCGGTCTTTACGAACCGGGCCTTGCCCGCCGACATGATGCCGATCAAGGGGGTTTTGATGGTCTCACCGAAGATGTTTTTCACTTCCCTAAGCTGAGGGGTTACCGTAACCACGAGCCTTTCCTGGCCGCGTTTAATGGTTAGCTTTAGCGGTCGCCCGGCGCTTTTTTTGATAAGGGCGTTTAGTTCTTGCCAGCTTGAGATGGGCTGCCCGTTAACCGCTACGATCAGGTCCCCTGGCTTAAGGCCAGCCTGGGCCGCAGGACTGTCAGGCAAGACCTTTCCCACTTCTGGCAAATAGACGGGTTTTCCCTGAAAGACGAAGACCAGGACGAAAAAGAACCACGCCAGGACAAAGTTGGCCAAAGGCCCGGCCAATACGATCAGGGCCTTGTCTCTTAAAGGGCGGTGGGAGAAAGAGTAGGGTATTTCTTCAGGGCTAAGCCTTTCTCCCGGGTTTTCCCCTAGGAGTTTTACGTATCCTCCCAGGGGGATGGCCGAGAGGATATATTCGGTGTGCCCCCGTTTAAAGCCTACCAGTTTGGGGCCAAAACCTAAGGAAAACTTAAGGACCCTTACCCCAACCAGACGGGCCATCAAGAAATGGCCCAATTCGTGGAAAAAGATGAGCACCCCTAAGACGACGATTACGGCCAAAACGGTATACATCAAATCTTCTCCAGTCGGTCCACTATTTCTTGGGCTTTGATCCTTGCGAGTATATCGGCTTCGAGGACGTCTTCCAATGAGTTAATTTCTTTTTTCGGGCAGGCGGCCAGGGTTTCTTCCACCAAAGAGGGGATGAGGTCAAAACGGAGGCGGCCTGAGAGGAAGGCTTCCACCGCCACTTCGTTGGCGGCGTTTAATATGGCAGGCGCCGTGCCCCCTTCCGCCAACACCTCGTAAGCCAGTTTTAGACAGGGGAATTTTTCCAGGTCTGGTTCTTCAAAGGTAAGGGGAGAGGCCGCTACCAGATCAAGGGGAGGAAGCCCTAGGGGAAGCCTTTCGGGATAGGAGAGGGCATAAGCTATGGGAATACGCATATCAGGGATACCTAGGTGGGCTATCACCGAGCCGTCAATAAACTCTACCAGGGAATGGACGATGCTTTGGGGGTGGATCTTTACTTTTATTTTTTCAGGGGGAATATCAAAGAGAAAGTGGGCCTCGATTACCTCAAGTCCCTTGTTCATCAAGGTGGCGGAATCAATGGTGATTTTGGCCCCCATCTGCCAGTTGGGGTGTTTTAAGGCTTCTTCTACCGTTACTCGGGCCAGCTCTTCCTTGGCCCGGTCCCGGAAGGGTCCTCCTGAGGCCGTAAGGATCAGGCGAGAGACCTCTTCTTTGCGACCCGCCTTTAAGGCCTGAAAAATGGCTGAGTGTTCACTATCCACCGGGAGGATTTTGACCCCCCGCCTCCTAGCCTCGGCTTTTACCAAAGGCCCAGCCATGACCAGGGTCTCTTTGTTGGCCAGGGCTACGTTTTTGCCCTGTCTTACGGCCTCATAGGTGGGCAGGAGCCCGATAGCCCCCACCAGGGCGGAAACCACCAGCTCCACCTCCGGATGCACCGCACAGGCGACGGCCCCTTCTCTTCCGTAAAGAATTTCAACGTCGGGGGGGACTAATTCTTTTAATCTTTGGGCCAGGTTTTCGTTTTTGCAGGAGATGAGCCGCGGCTTAAATTTCCGGGCCTGTTCAGCCAAGAGGGTGATGTTTTCCCCGGCGGCCAGGGCGATTACCTGAAATCTATCCGGAAAACGGGAGATGACGTCTAGCGTATTACGGCCTATGGAGCCCGTAGAACCCAGAACAGAAATCTTTTTGGCCTTTTTAGAAGACATAGTCCTTTAACACCAGGCCCCAATAAAGAAACGGGGCGGCAAAGATCAGGGCGTCGGTACGATCTAAGATACCACCGTGTCCCGGCAGAAGGCTACCCGAATCCTTGACCCCCAAACCCCTCTTGAAGATAGATTCGAGCAGATCTCCCAGCTGGCCGATTAATGATAAGAAGAAGGCCGCGGCCAGCAAAAACCCCGCCCCTGCCAAATTGGCGTAATAACCCCACAGGAGCCCCAGCGCCGTCCCGAGCAAGGTGCCCCCTACTGCTCCTTCCCAGGTTTTTTTAGGGCTCACGCGGGGGATGAGGCGGTGCTTGCCCAAGGTCTTTCCCGCGTAAAAGGCCCCGGTATCCGTCCCAAAGACGCAGGCCATCAAGAAAAGGAGCCAGAATCTGCCTTGCGGCAGGGTGGTCAGGAAATAGAGGTGTATAAACCCCAGAAATACGTACGTGTAACCGGCAAAGGCCAGACACAGTTGTTTAAGCGTCTTTTGGGGATCGTAGTTTTTGAGATAAAAACACAAAAAGAAAAAGAGCCCCACCCAGAGCCCGGGCTCGGTCTGTTGAGCGGCGTAGCTCAGGGAAAGGGCCAGGGCGCCGGCCACAAAGACAGGCCCGGGTAGCTGAGCCATCCGGGCCATTTCGTGCCACCCCAGGAGGGAACAGCCGCCCACGGTGATGAGGAGCAGGGTGGGTGAGCCTTTTAAGATAAGGAATAAAACCAGGGGAAGCAGTATAAGGGCGGTCAAAACTCGGGCGGCATGCATTATTTCAAGACTTTAACTGTTCACTCAGCTTTCCGAAACGTCTTTCCCTCCGCTGGTAATCTTTCAAGGCCTCCAGGAACTCCTTTTCACGAAAATCCGGCCACAACGTGGGGGTGAAATAGAGTTCAGTGTAAGCGCACTGGTAGAGCAAAAAATTAGAGAGCCGGAGTTCCCCGCTGGTACGAATGAGGAGGTCTGGGTCAGGCAGGTCTTTGGTATAGAGATAGGAGGCAAAGAGCGCTTCGTCGACCTCTTCGATTTTTAGTTTTCCCGCCAGGCAGGCCCTGGCTATTTCCCGGGCGGCGTGGGCGATTTCAGCACGCCCCCCATAACTTAAGGCCAGGTTGAGGATCATCCCCTGGTTCTGGGAGGTTTTTTTGAGGGCCTGGACCAGGAGCTCGTAGACTTCTTTGGGCAAGAGTTCAATTTCTCCAATGGCCCTGATCTGGATGTCTTTTTGGTGGAGTTCATCCACTTCTTTTTGGAGGTATTCCGCGAGCAAACGCATGAGAAAGGAGACCTCATCCTGGGGCCGTTGCCAGTTCTCTTTAGAGAAGGCGTAGAGAGTGAGGACCTTGATGCCTAACTTGCGGGCCGTTTCCACCACGGCCCGGACGGATTTCATCCCCTCGCGGTGGCCCATAACGCGGGGCAGGCGCCGGGCTTTGGCCCAGCGGCCGTTACCGTCCATAATAATGGCCACGTGGGTGGGGATCTTCTCCGGGTCAAGCCCTTCCAACATCTAAACGGTCATTATGTCCTTTTCTTTCTGGGCCAAAATATCGTCTATTTTGTCGATATATTCGTCGGTAATTTTTTGGAGTTGCTCCTGGGCCCGGTAGAAATCGTCTTCGGAAATCTTTCCTTCTTTCTTGAGGTCTTTTAAATCGTTCAAGATATCCCGTCTTACGTTGCGTACTGCCACCCGGGCCTCTTCCGCCATTTTGCGCACCATCTTGACCAGCTCTTTCCGCCTCTCTTCGGTAAGGGGTGGCACTGAGATACGGATAATCTTTCCGTCGTTTACCGGGTTAAGCCCCAGTTCGGCCCGCTGGATGGCCTTCTCAATGGCGGAGATAGCGGAAACGTCCCAGGGTTGGACCACTATCAACCGGGCGTCCTGGACGGTGATAGTGGCCATCTGGTTTAGGGGCATCTGGGTGCCGTAATAGTCAACCTTGATGCCATCAAGTAACGCTACCGAGGCCCGGCCAGTGCGCACCCGGGCCACTTCGTTTTTAAAGGTCTCTACAGATTTGGCCATCCGCCGTTTAGCGTCTTCCAAAAGTTCTTTAACCATGGCGCTCACCTCCCACGAGCGTACCCACTTTGTCCCCCAAAACCGCCCTTTTTATGTTGCCCGGCACCTGAACGTTGAAGACCAGGATGGGTAAGTTATTGTCCCGTGCCAGGGCAATGGCCGTAAGGTCCATCACCCTCAACTTGCGGGAAATCACTTCGTCATAAGAAAGATAATCATATTTTCGGGCCTCAGGGTCCTTTTGAGGATCTGCACTGTAGACTCCGTCCACCTTGGTGGCCTTAAGCATCAACTGGGCCTTGATCTCAAGGGCCCTCAGGGTGGCCGCGGTATCCGTGGTGAAAAAGGGGTTTCCCGTTCCGGCGGCAAAGATTACGAAATAACCCTTATCAAGCAGGGAAAGGACTTCTTCCCGGGCCACCGGAGCCACCACCCCCTTTATTTCGTAAGCGGAAAAAACCCTGGCCGGCACCCCGTGCTCTTTGAGGGCCTCCTCAAGGGCTATGGCGTTGATCACCGTGGCCAGCATGCCCATCTGGTCCGCGCGAACCCGGTCAAAACCCTGGGCTACTCCGGCCAGACCACGAAAGATATTTCCTCCGCCGACCACCAGGCCTACTTCTACGTTTAAGGTTTTTAGACTGGCAAGTTCTCTGGCCAGTGAGGATAAGACGGCAGGGTCAATGCCGTGGGCGGCGGAGCCCATCAGGGCTTCGCCGCTTAACTTGAGAAGTATTCTCCGGTATTTCGGGGCCTCCTCCGACATTTATTCTTCCTCGCCTACCTGATAGCGGGTAAAACGTCTTATCTGAATGCGCTCTCCGGTCTTGGTCATAAGTTCGTTTAACAGGTCCTGGATGGTGAGGTCAGGGTTTTTCACGAAGGGCTGTTCCAAAAGGACGGACTCCTTGAAGAATTTTTCCAGTTTACCTTGGACGATCTTCTCGATTACGTTTTCCGGTTTACCACTTTCTCTGGCCTGGGCGATATAGATTTCTTTTTCGCGGTTTATTATCTCTTCCGGCATGTCTTCCCGGGCGACACAGACGGGGTTTGTGGCGGCGATATGCATGGCCAGGTCGTAAGCAAACTTTTGAAACTCTTCGGTACGGGCCACAAAATCCGTCTCGCAATTTACTTCCACCATGGCCCCCAGTTTTTTGGTAGCGTGGATGTAGGCTGCCACCACCCCTTCTTTGGTAGCCTTGCCGGCCCTTTTGGCAGCCACCGCCAGGCCTCTCTGGCGCAGAATATCAACGGCTTTTTCCAGATCGCCCCCGGCTTCTTCTAAGGCCTTTTTACAGTCCATAAAGCCTGCCGCGGTCTTCTCACGCAGCTTTTTTATCAGGTCTAAGGTGACTTCCGCCATTTTTCCCTCCTCTGCTATTTGGTGGTTATTCTTGGTTTTCGGCCTGGGTTACTGCTTCCGATTCTTCGGTAGCGCTCAAGGCTTCGCTGACGATTTCTTCAGCGAGCTTCTCGGCCTCTTCTTCCGAGGAAGCCTCAGCGGCTTCCAGCATTTCGGCCTCTATCTCTTTGTCGGTTTCGGCCTGGAGTTTTTCCTCCCAGAGGCTCTTTCCTTCCAGACAGGCGTCGGCGATTTTGCTGGTCAGAAGCTTGATGGCGCGGATGGCGTCGTCATTGCCAGGGATGATGTAATCGATGAGATCCGGGTCACAGTTGGTGTCCACGATGGCCACGATGGGAATCCCCAGCTTCCGGGCCTCAAGGACGGCGATGTGTTCTTTCTTGGGGTCCACGATATAAATGGCCTGGGGAAGATCTTCCATTTCTTTAATACCCCCCAGGTTACGCTCTAGTTTCTGTCTCAGTCTTTCCAGCTTGAGCCGTTCTTTTTTGGGAAAACGTTCAATGGTGCCGTCCTCAAACCAGCTCTCGATTTTTTTGAGCTTTTCGATACTGCGGCGGATGGTGCGGAAATTGGTAAGGGTGCCCCCCAGCCAGCGATGATTGACGTAAAACATGCCACAGCGTTCCGCCTCTTCCTTGATGGTGTCCTGGGCCTGCCGCTTGGTCCCCACAAAAAGGACCTTTCCTCCGTTGGCTACGGTGTCTACGAGGAAATCATAGGCCACGTCAAAGAGTTTTACCGTTTGCTGAAGGTCAATGATGTGGATGCCGTTTCTTTCCCCAAAGATAAAGGGTTTCATTTTGGGGTTCCAGCGACGGGTCTGGTGCCCGAAATGGACCCCGGCTTCTAAAAGCTGCTTCATGGTAAGTCTTGACATGGGATACCTCCTTTTGGGTTTTTCCTCCGCCCCTAAAGTGGCCAATCCGCCCTGCGGACACCCGGCCACTTCCGCGAGAGGGCGTGCGTTTTGCTCGCCAAATTTAACACTAAAGAAGGATTGAGGGCAACCAGATAAAGAGGGGAGGGAGGACTAAAAGTCCTCCCTCCTTTCTATTCGGCTTTGATCCCCAGTTCTTTTTCTTTTTCCGCCACCAAAAGCCAGGTCCTAACGATGGTATCCGGGGTAAGGCTCATGGAGTCGATGCCGCACTCTACCAAAAAGGCGGCAAAGTCCGGAAAATCACTAGGAGCCTGGCCGCAGATGCCTACTTTGCGGCCGGCCTTTTTGGCCTCCTGAATGACCTGGCGGATCAGCTTTTTCACCGCAGGGTTACGTTCGTCATAGATGTGGGAGACAAGTTCTGAATCCCGGTCTAGCCCGAGGGTGAGCTGGGTAAGGTCATTTGAACCTATGGAGAAACCGTCAAAAATCTTGGCAAATTCGTCTGCCAGCACCACGTTGCTCGGAATCTCACACATCACGTAGATTTCAAGCCCGTTTTCTCCCTGTTTCAGGCCGTATTTTTCCATGACCTTGATGACCTTTTCTCCCTCCTCAACTGTGCGGCAGAAGGGGATCATGACCTTCACGTTGGTAAGGCCCATTTCATCCCGTACCTTTTTGAGGGCTTTACATTCCAAGGCAAAGGCCGGTTCAAAACGCGGGTCATAGTAACGGGAGGCCCCACGCCAGCCGATCATGGGGTTGTGTTCTACCGGCTCGTAAAGATAACCCCCTACTAGGTTGGCGTATTCGTTACTCTTGAAATCAGAGAGCCTTACGATCACGTCCTTCGGATAAAAGGCCGCCGCAATCATGGCGACCCCTTGAGCAAGCTTGTCCACATAAAAATCGGCCTTGTTGGCGTACATTGGAGCCTTTTCGTCGATTATCCGGATTATCTTCTTGATTTTGGCGTCTTTTTTTGCTTTTTCTTTGAGCTCTTCGTAATTAAGCAGGGCAAGTGGATGGATGGCGATGTGGGAACCGATAATAAATTCCAGCCTGGCCAAGCCGACCCCGTCGTTGGGGAGCTGTCCTTGGGAGAAGGCCTGTTCGGGGATGCCGACGTTCATCATGATTTTGGTCTTGGTGCGGGGGATCTTAGTAAGGTCGATCCTTTCTACCTCAAAGGGCACCAGCCCTTCGTAGACGTAACCCTCTTCTCCCTGGGAGCAGTCAACGGTCACTTCCATGCCGGTCTCAATAACCTCGGTAGCGTTATTGGTCCCCACGATACAAGGGATTCCCAGTTCCCGGGAGACGATAGCGGCGTGACACGTCCGCCCGCCCCGGTTGGTTACGATGGCCGCGGCAATCTTCATGATGGGTTCCCAGTCGGGGTCCGTCATATCGGTGACCAGGACTTCCCCTGCCTGGAATTCGTGGATCTTGGAGACGTCTTCTATGACTCGGGCCTTTCCTTGGCCAATCTTGCTTCCTACCGCTTTACCAACGGTAAGGACCTTGCCCTGTCCCTTGAGTTTGTAGATCTCATAGTATTGTTCCTTTTTGACCCCGTGGACTGTTTCGGGACGGGCCTGGACGATGAAGAGATCTCCGGTGCCAACTTCTTTTCCGTCACCGTCTTTGGCCCACTCGATATCCATGGGGCGGCCGTAGTGTTCTTCGATGATGATGGCCCATTCGGCAAGTTTTAGGATCTCGTCATCTTCAAGACAGAACTTTTGTCTCAATTCTTTGGGGGTTTTGAGGTTGCGGACCGGACACCGCGGGCTTTTACCGTAGACCATGCGGTATTCCTTAGATCCCAGCTTCTTGGAAAGGATGGGCCGGAATCCTTGCTTTAACGTGGGCTTGAATACGTAAAATTCATCCGGGTTCACCGCACCCTGAACCACGTTTTCCCCAAGACCCCAGGCCCCGGTAATGTAGACCACGTCACGGAAGCCGGATTCGGTATCCAGGGTAAACATCACGCCGGAGGAGGCGGCGTCACTGCGGACCATCTTTTGGATGGCCACGGAAAGATAGACGTTAAAATGGTCAAAGCCCTTGTCCTGACGGTAGGAAATAGCCCGGTCAGTAAAAAGGGAGGCGAAGCATTTTTTTACGTGTTTGATTACATTTTCCGCCCCCTGAATGTTGAGGTAGGTCTCTTGCTGACCGGCAAAAGAGGCGTCCGGCAGGTCTTCAGCGGTGGCAGAAGAACGGACCGCTACGTCTACGTCAGGGTAATATTTTTCTTCCAGCCGGTGGTAAGCCTCCTTGATAGCGCTGGCCAGGTCTTCTGGCATCTCGGCTTTGAGGATCAAGTCCCTTACTTTTTTGCCCCGGCGCTGGAGGTCTTTTATGTCGTGGGTATCAAGGCCTTCTAAAATCTGGCGGATCTGGTCGTCCAGGTGGTTTTCGCGAATAAAGTGTCGGTAAGCAGCGGCGGTCACCGCAAAGCCGTCAGGCACCTTGACCCCTTTCGGAGTCAGATTACGAAACATTTCCCCTAAAGAGGCGTTTTTGCCGCCTACGAGAGGCACGTCCTTGATCGAAATTTCTTCAAACCACATAATAAAGGGCTCGCTGGGCATAAAAATCCTCCTCTCTTAAGATTAGAAATTTGGCGCCTGTGTGGTATTTTGAGCAAAGTTTCCTGAGGTTGCCTGAAGAAGAGTTTTCCATGGCGAACAGAAAAAACAGCTTTTAAACACCGCGCCTTAGAAAGCTTTTAACAAGATAGTATTTTGCGTGTCAAGTTTGTTTCGTGCCCGTGATGGCTAATTACAAGAGATTTTCAGGGGGTAGAGAAGTTTATGGCGGTTTTGCCCTGGGGGGTACTTCAGGAAAAAGACTGGCGTATTCTTAAGGACCTTTACGCCACCGCACCGGATTGTGCCAAATTTCTGGCCCGCAGGCTACGCATGGACCTGGGCGAGACCATGCAACGGTTGCGGGAGCTCGAAAATATGGGGTTTTTAGAAAGGGTGGAGGGGAGGTTTCTCAAAAAGAAGGGGCTGCGCCGGCCCAAACATATGAACCATACCTATTACGAACTCAGCCGGGCGGCAAGACTGTATCTTCGCAAATTATTGTTTGAAGAACGTGACATGTGTAAATAACCAGATCCAAATTTTTTATAAATGACCTTTTCAAATTAACGAAAACTTTTTAAAAAGGGGTGCGCATGAACGAATTCGAGGAGACTTTGGTGACGGTGGGCGAATTTTCGGAAGAAGAAAACATCGAAATTGCCGAAGAGCTTCCCTGCCTAGCGGTACGGGACGTAGTCCTTTTTCCCTCCATGGTGCTCCCCCTTTACGTAGGCCGGGAACCCTCTCTGGCCGCGGTGGAAGAGGCCATCAAAGGGGATCGTCTCATCGTTATCCTGACCCAAAAAGAACCTGAAATCGACGAACCCAAACCGGAAGATCTTTACGAGGTAGGCGTGGTGGCCCTTATCATGCGCACGCTCAAACTCCCGGACGGAAGACTTAAGGTCTTGGTTCAGGCGGTGGCCAGGGCCAAAATCAAAGAATTTTTGAAGGTAAAACCTCATTTCTGGGTGCGTATTGAGCCGGTGCGGGAAGAAGAGCCTGAAAGCTTAGACGTGGAGACCGAGGCCTTGATGCGCTCGGTCAAAGAGACGGCGGAAAAGGTCTTTGCCCTGCGTGGTTACCTTACCCCTGAACTCAATACCGTGCTTGACTCCGTGGCCGAGCCGGGCCGCCTGGCGGACCTAGTGGCTTCCCATTTGAAACTTCGTATCTCGGACGCCCAGGAACTCCTTGAAAGTTTTGACCCTATCGAGCGGCTCAAGAAACTGCACAAACACCTCTTGCGGGAACTGGAAGTGGCCACGGTACAGGCCAAGATCCAGACCGAGGCTCAAGAAGAGATGAGCCGTACCCAGCGCGAATATTTTCTCCGGGAACAGTTAAGGGCCATCAAAAAGGAACTCGGCGAGGTGGACGAGCACCTCCAGGAGATAGAGGAATTTCGGGCCAAGATAAAAAAGGCCCGGATGCCCAAAGACGTAGAAAAGGAAGCGCTAAAGCAGCTCAGGCGCCTTGAAATGATGCACCCGGACTCCGCCGAAGCCGCCATTATCAGGACGTATCTGGAGTGGCTCACGGAGCTTCCTTGGCGCAAACAGACCAAAGACAAGCTTGACCTCAAAAGGGCCAAAAAGATCCTCGACGAAGACCATTACAATCTTGAGAAGGTCAAGGAGCGTATCCTGGAGTACCTGGCGGTACGCAAGCTAAACCCCAAAGCCAAGGGACCGATCCTCTGTTTTGTGGGTCCTCCCGGGGTAGGGAAGACCTCTTTAGGCCGTTCCATCGCCCGGGCCCTGGGGCGTAAATTTGTGCGCATCTCCCTGGGCGGGGTGCGGGATGAGGCGGAAATTCGGGGGCACCGGCGCACGTACATCGGCGCGATGCCCGGACGTATCATCCAGGGCCTCAAGCAAGCCGGGACCAATAACCCGGTCTTTATGATCGATGAAGTGGACAAGCTCTGTGCCGATTTTCAGGGAGACCCGGCGGCGGCCCTGCTTGAAGTTCTGGATCCTGAACAGAATACCTCCTTTGTCGACCATTACCTCGGCGTGCCCTTTGATCTCTCCAAGGTCATGTTCATCGCTACCGCCAACATGACGGACCCTATCCCTCCTGCCCTCAAAGACCGGATGGAAATTATTTACCTTTCGGGCTACACCGCTGAAGATAAACTCATCATCACTAAAAAGTATCTTTTGCCCCGCCAGTTAAAAGAACACGGCCTAAAACCCGAGGATATCCAGATATCTGACGAGACCATCATGAAGATCATAAACGAATATACCGAAGAGGCTGGCCTGCGGGAGCTGGAGAGAAAAATCGCCGCTATCTGCCGGAAAATCGCCCGCCGCCTGGCCGAGGGAGAAACCGGACCTTTTAGGATTTCACGCCAGAACCTGCACAAATACCTGGGCCCTCCGGTTTATCTGCCGGAGTTGGAACAGGAAGAAGACGAAATCGGGGTAGCCACGGGGCTGGCCTGGACCCAGGCCGGCGGAGAGGTCCTTTACGTGGAAGCCCTGGTAGTGGAGGGAAAGGGAAACTTGATTCTTACCGGGCAGCTTGGGGAGATCATGCGGGAGTCAGCCCAGGCCGCCCTTTCTTATACCCGTTCCAAGGCCAAGGTCTGGGGGATTCCTACGGATTTTTATGAAAAATACGACATTCACGTACACCTTCCCGCGGGGGCCATCCCCAAAGACGGCCCCAGCGCTGGGGTCACTATTGCCACCGCCATGATTTCGGCCCTGGCCGAAATTCCAGTCTCTAAAGACGTGGCCATGACCGGAGAGATCACTTTGAGGGGGAAGGTGCTGCCGGTGGGGGGAATCAAAGAGAAGTCCCTGGCTGCCCTGCGGAAAGGGATAAAGAAGGTCATCATACCGGAAAAGAATCTTAAAGACCTGGAAGAGATCCCCAAACCCATGCGGCGGCGGATCGAGTTCATTCCCGTCCGCCACATGGATCAGATCCTTGAAATCGCCCTTTTGCCCGAGAAGGCCCGTAAAAAGGGCCGGCGGGGCCGCAAGAAGGCTAAGTAAGCTTGCGGGCCACTTCTTTGGCAAAATAGGTAAGGATCACGTCGGCCCCGGCCCTCCTTATGGAAAGGAGGCTTTCCCACATGGCCCTTTCTTCGTCTAACCAGCCAAGTCTGCCTGCCGCCTTTATCATGGCGTATTCTCCGCTTACCTGATAGGCGGCGATGGGGTGGTTAAATTCTTCCCGCAAGGTTTTGATGATATCGAGGTAGGGGAGGGCGGGTTTTACCATCAAAATGTCCGCCCCTTCCTCCACGTCCAGGGCGGCCTCCCTTATGGCTTCCCGGGCGTTGGCCGGATCCATCTGGTAGCTGCGCCGGTCTCCGAACTGGGGGGCCGACTCGGCGGCTTCTCGAAAAGGTCCGTAAAAGCTGGAACAGTACTTTACGGCGTAACTCATGATCGGGATATGGCTAAAACCGGCTTCATCCAGGGCCTCGCGTATCCGGCCCACCCGTCCGTCCATCATGTCTGAAGGGGCGACCATGTCTGCCCCAGCCTTCGCGTGCGAGACCGCCACTTTGGCCAGCTGTTCTAAGGTGGCGTCGTTATCTATTTCGCCTTTTCTGATAAGGCCACAGTGACCGTGGCTGGTATATTCGCAGAGACATACGTCGGTGATCACGATGAGTTCCGGGGTGCTCTTTTTGATGGCCTCAGTGGCCCGTTGGACAATGCCACGCTTGGCGTAGGCTTCAGAACCCACCTCATCTTTCTTCTCGGGGATACCAAAAAGGATGACCGCGGGTATCCCAAGTTCGTAAACCTCTTTGACCTCTTCTTTGAGTTTATCTACAGAGAAGCGGAAGACCCCCGGCATGGAAGAGACCTCTTCTTTTACCCCCTGGCCGGGGACCACGAACAGCGGGTAAACCAGGTGTTTTACGGAAAGCTCGGTCTCACGGACCAGCGATCTCAGGGCCTCTGTGCGGCGCAGCCGTCTTGGACGGTATTCCGGGAAGAACATGCGTCCTCCTTGGGTTGGTTTAATCTTTCATTAACCGAGCTAGTCTTTAGAGGTCAAGTTTGTTCTGCTCCTCGGGAGGGTCTATTTCCTTCGGAGGTTCTATCCTGTCTGTGGAAATTTTGAAATCTTCAAAGCGTTTGGCCGCCGGCAAAAGCCTTTTTTTGAAAGAGGTTACGGTCTGGTTGAATTGGTCCACGCTCCGTTCCAGGTTCCGGCCCAACTGGCTTAAATGGCGGGCAAAGATCCGTAGCCGGTGGTAAAGGTCCTGGCCGGTGCGGATGATCTCTTCGGTATTTTTGAGAAAGGCCTCTTCGCGCCAGCTGAGCGCCACCGCCTTGAGCATGGAAAGGAGGGTCAAAGGGGTGGCCAGGATTATCCTTTTGGCCGCCGCGTATTCCAAAAGGTTCTGGTCTTCGGCGTACGCCTGGGCCAAAAGGCTTTCCGCCGGTAAAAAGAGGACCACGAATGCCGGGCTTTTAAGCGAGGCGGCGTTTACGGCCTCCCAGTAAGCCTTTTTGGCCAGGGCGTCTATGTGGCGTTTGAGGGTTTTAGCAAAACCTTCTTTTTCGTTGGGAAGGGGGGCTTTGGCGTCTATTATGATCAGGCGTTTCCCAGGCAGATAAACGATGAGATCAGGCCTGGTCCCGTCTTTCAAAACGGCTTGTGGTGCAAAATCACAGTGCTCAAGCAAACCAGCCAGTTCTATTAAGCGCTTTAACTGGATCTCTCCCCACTGGCCCCGGCTTTGAGGGATCTCAAAGAGCTTTTTAAGGAGTCTGGTCTCTTCTTCCAGTCGGGGCAGGTGTTCCTGAACCAGGGTCCTCAGTTTTTCCTCAAGTTGCCCGTAGGCCTTTTCTCTGCGCCGCTCAAGGCGATTGATCTCCTCTTTGAGGGTGGCGAGGTTTTCCTCCAGGGGTCTGGTCAAAGAAGCAAACGCTTGTTCTTTTTCCTGGAATATTTCCCGGGTAAATTTCAGAAAATAGGAGGTATTTTCTTTTAAGACCTCGTTAACCATCAATTTCAGGTTCTGATTTATCTTCTCTGAAAATTCTTCGTAAAATTTTTGTCTTTCCTCGGCAAGCCTCAATCGTTCTTCCAGGAGGGCACGCTCTTTGCGGGCGGTAAGCGTGCGCAGGTACCACCCGCCGCCCAGTCCGGTCAAGAAAATGCCTGCTCCGACCAAAATTTCGTACATAAACCTGTAAAAAAGACTAGACGAAAGCCTTAAAAAAGCATAATAAAAAATTATGACCCAGGTAACCGCATGTTACACCCTTCCCTGGCCCCTTGATCTCGGAAAGGACAAACCAAACCAAATTTACCTGCCAGGCAGCAATTTGGTCTTTGATTTCCACGGTGATCCCTGTAAGGCTGAGCTTACCATCGTGATGGAAGGGAACCAATTTATGGTGATCCCTGATCTCCTGGAGGCCTTTTTTGCCTTTGTCGGCCGGCGGCTAAATTGTTTCTACGTGACGCTTCCTCCACCGAGGTTTCGCGGGGTTTTGAAGGGAGAGCCTCTAGCCATCGGGAATTTAGTCCTTTCCTTACACCCCCAAATTGTCATGGCCCCCCCTGAATTCATGGCCAAGGTGGAGGGGGAAGTGGTGGCGCCCAAAACCTTTATGAGAAATAAAGGGGTAGTCCTCATCGTTAAACGGGGAAACCCCAAAAACATCAATGGGCCGGAGGATCTTTTGCGGCCGGAAGTCAAAATTGCCATCTCAAACCCCAAAACCGAGGTCAATTCTTTCCGCTCCTACCTGGCGGCCCTTTCTCACGTGCCGGGTCTAGCGGAAAAAATCGAAAAAGAGGCTTTATTCAGCAGGTTGATCCATCACCGTGAGGTACCGGCTTTGGTCTACCACGGCCTGGCAGACGTAGCCCCGCTCTATTTCCATTTTGCCTATTATTACCAGAATCCCCGGTTTTTCCCTGAGCCCCTTTTCGATTATCTATCCTTTCCTGAAGGGGAAAGGGGGGTTAGTACGTATCAGGTGGCCCTGGTGAAAGGGCACGAAGAGGACGAGCTGGCTAGGGCCTGGTATGAATTTCTGGGTACCGCTAAGGCGCGAGACATTTACGCCCAACACGGCTTTCCAAAAATTTCACAAATTTAGAAAAATACGTTTTAGTCGTAGGTTAGGTTAAATTTATGAAGAGAAATTTCTGGATAAAAATAATCTTTTGTGTAAAAATTAACTAGCGCTTGACATGTTTGCGATCCGCATTAAATAGTCCAATTTACTTGAGCAAGGAGGGGTTATGGATAAAGACAAAGAATTGATCGCTAAATATGCGGCCCAGGACGAAGAGTTGCGGAAACTGGTAGAGGAGCACCGGGCCCTTGATGAACGGCTGGAAGAATTTCATCGTCGTCCTTATCTCACGGCGGAGGAAGAGGTGGAAAAGAAAAAGATTCAGGTGCGTAAATTGGCC
Organism: Thermodesulfobacteriaceae bacterium; assembly: GCA_015494065.1. Taxonomy (GTDB): domain Bacteria; phylum Desulfobacterota; class Thermodesulfobacteria; order Thermodesulfobacteriales; family Thermodesulfatatoraceae; genus Thermodesulfatator. The sequence continues at coordinate 22,196 of WGCA01000005.1, forward strand.
CTGAAAGACCAAATCATGGTTATCGTAGAAAAATACCGCAAGATGGAGGAGGGTAAGTAAGCGTGGCTACCAAAATGACAGGTGCGCAAATCATTGTTGAAGCCTTAAAACGAGAAGGGGTTGAAATAATTTTCGGTTACCCCGGGGGAGCGGTAATTGATATTTATGACGAGCTTTACCGTACCCCAGAAATCAAACACGTGCTGGTACGGCACGAGCAGGGGGCGACCCATGCGGCAGACGGCTTGGCCCGCTCAACCGGAAAAGTAGGGGTTTGCCTGGTGACATCCGGCCCAGGGGCCACCAATACGGTCACCGGGATTGCGACGGCTTACATGGACTCTATTCCCCTAGTAGTGTTGACCGGCCAGGTACCCACCAAGCTTATCGGTAACGACGCCTTCCAAGAGGTAGACATTACCGGTATTACCAGACCGTGCACCAAGCATAATTTTTTGGTCAAGCGGGTGGAAGATCTGGCCTGGACCCTTAAGGCCGCTTTTCACATCGCCCGCACTGGTCGTCCGGGTCCAGTCCTGGTGGACCTTCCCAAAGACGTCCAACAGGCCAAGACCGAATTTCACTGGCCGGAAGAGATCCGCCTGCGCAGTTACAACCCGGTCTATGAACCCAATAAGCGCCAGGTGGAAAAGGCCTACCGTCTTTTAGAGGCCTCTACCAGGCCGGTTATCCTGGTAGGTGGTGGGGTGATCGCCTCCGGGGCCCACGAAGAAGTACGGGAGCTAGCTGAACTTTTACACATCCCCGTCACCATGACCCTCATGGGGCTTGGAGGGTTTCCCGGTACCCACGAGTATTCTTTGGGGATGCTGGGGATGCACGGTACCTATTACGCCAATATGGCGGTGGCCAACAGCGACCTTATCATCGCCGTGGGAGCCCGTTTTGATGACCGGGTGACGGGCAAGGTGGACGCCTTTGCCCCCATGGCCAAGATCGTGCACATTGATATTGACCCCACTTCTATCCAGAAGAACGTACGGGTCGACGTGCCTATCGTAGGCGATTGTAAACGTTCTCTGGCCAGACTCCTTGAAATCATCAAAGAGGTCGGGCGTCCCTCAAAGCTCTGGAAAGAGCAATTTAAGGAATGGTGGGAGCAGATCGACATCTGGAAGCGGCGTTACCCCCTGACTTATAAGCAGGACGGGAACCATATCAAACCCCAGTTTGTTATCGAAAAGTTGTATGAGCTCACCAAAGGGGAGGCCATCGTCTGCACCGAAGTAGGGCAGAACCAGATGTGGACGGCCCAGTTTTATAAATTCGACAAACCCCGAACCCTTCTTTCCTCCGGTGGTTTGGGGACCATGGGTTACGGATTTCCGGCGGCGATTGGGGCCCAGATGGCCAACCCGGACAAGTTGGTCCTGGACATCGCCGGTGACGGTTCCATTCAGATGAACATCCAAGAAATGGCGACCGCCATGGATCAACGCTTGCCCATCAAGGTAATCATTCTGAACAACGGTTACCTGGGTATGGTGCGGCAATGGCAGGAGCTCTTTTATGATCGGCGCTATTCGGCCGTCCAGTTTGCTACCATTCCCGACTTTGTAAAACTGGCCGAAGCTTACGGGGCGGTTGGCTTCAGGGCCACCAAGCCGGAAGAAGTTGAGCCTACCCTTAAAAAGGCCCTTGAGACCAATAACCTGGTCCTGGTTGATATCCATATTGCCCCGGAAGAGGGTGTTTTTCCGATGGTCCCGGCAGGGCGGGCGACGACGGAAATGATTTTGGTCTAAGGGGAGGAATTATGGAGAGAAAACACACCCTATCTGTGTTGGTAGAAAATACTCCTGGGGCGCTGGCGCGTATCGTGGGGCTTTTTTCCGGGCGTGGTTTCAACATTGACAGCCTCTGTGTGGCTGAAACCCTGGACCCCACGCTTTCCCATCTTACTCTTGTCACCCATGGCGACGACATGATTATCGAGCAGATCATCAAACAGTTGCGCCGGCTGATCGACGTTTACAAGGTGGTAGACGTTACGGAAGAGGGAGAATTTGTCGAGCGGGAAATGGCCCTCATCAAAGTGCGCGCGGAAAAGGAAACCCGGGCCGAAGTCCTGCGGATGTGCGATATCTTCCGCTGCAAGGTGGTGGACGTGAGCCCTCGCACCTACACCGTAGAAGTCACCGGGCCGGAGAGTAAAATCCAGGCCGTAATCGAGTTGCTGAAGCCCATCGGGATCAAGGAGATCGTGCGCACGGGCCTCATCGCCATGAAAAGAGAGAAGAAAACCACGTAAAAAAGCGGCCGGATCCTCCGGCCGCTTTCCCGATATGAGACCCCCTAAAGTCCCTTATAGCCTCCCACCTACAGATCTTTTTAAAATTTTTGAGACCGACCCCGTTAGGGGGTTAAGTTTTGAGGAGGCCCAAAGGCGTCTGGCCCAATTTGGCCCCAACGAGATAGAAACCGCCCCTCCGCTTTCTCCTTTTAAGCTCTTTTTGTCCCAGTTCGCCAACCTCCTGATCGTAATCCTTCTCATCGCCGCAGGGGTCTCTTTTTTTGTGGGAGACGCCCTTGAGGCGGTGGTCATCCTTTTGATCGTTTTGGCCTGTGCGGTATTGGGTTTTGTGCAGGAATGGAAGGCGGACCAGGCCCTTCAGGCCCTCAAAAGAATGGCGGCGCCTGAGGCGGTGGTTTGGCGGGAGGGGAGACCCAAAAAGATTCCCGCCCGGGAGGTGGTCCCGGGAGATATTCTGCTCCTGGCCGCTGGAGACAAAGTAGCGGCGGACGCCCGCTTGTTTGAAAGTATAAACCTCAAGGTAGACGAAGCCGCCCTTACAGGGGAGTCCGTAGCGGTGACCAAGGAGGCGGAGGTCATCCTTCCAGAAGATACTCCGCTTCCGGAGCGCAAAAATATGGTTTTTGCCGGAACCACGGTGCTCAACGGCCGGGGTCGGGCCCTGGTGGTGGCTACCGGCAAGGCCACGGAGTTCGGGAAGATTGCTGGCCTCATCAAAGGGGTTGAGGCAGAGAGGACCCCTCTTGAGCGGAGGCTTGCGGTAATTGGGCGCTGGTTAGGCGGGCTTTCTCTGGTTTTAGCGGCTGTAGCCGCGGGGGTAGGGGTGCTGCGCGGCTATCCCTGGCTGGAAATGTTCATCTGGGGAGTCTCACTGGCGGTGGCCGCGGTCCCTGAGTCCTTACCAGCGGTGGTTACGGGGGCCCTAGCGATCGGGGTCTCCCGGATGGCCAGGAGAAACGCCATCGTCAAACGGCTTCCTGCGGTGGAAACCCTGGGCTCCACCACCGTCATCTGTACCGATAAGACCGGTACCCTGACCAAAAACGAGATGACGGTGCGCAAGATCTGGGCCGGAGGCTCTTTTTTTGAGGTCACCGGTACGGGTTTTGTCCCCCAAGGCGAATTCTTGCGCGAGGGACGCCTCATAGATCCTCAGAAAACCGAAGCCCTGAGATTGACCCTCCTGGCCGGTCTCCTGTGCAATGACGTCGAAATAGAGGAAGGAAAATTTATCGGTGATCCCACCGAAGTGGCCCTGCTGGTGGCGGCATTGAAGGCCAGGCTCACCAAAAGCGGTTTTGTGCGGGTGGCCGAAATCCCATTCGATAGCAGCCGTAAAAGGATGTCCGTCTTGGTAAAAGATCAGGCGGGAGATTACTGGGTCTTTACCAAGGGTTCCGTAGAAAGTGTGCTTTCCGCCTGTAGCCGTTATCTGACCCCTGAAGGAGAAAGGCCTTTAACCTCGACCCTCAAAGAAGAGATCTTAAAGGTTACCGAGCAGATGGCGGAAGAGGCCTTAAGGGTGCTGGCCTTTGCCTACCGGCGTATGTCCTCGCCGGTACCCCCGGAGGAGATGGAAAAAGACCTGGTCTTGGTTGGCCTCCAGGGAATGATAGACCCCCCTCGTCCGGAGGCCAAGGCCGCCATCAAAGAGTGTTTTGAGGCGGGCATAAGAGTCATCATGATTACCGGTGACCACGCCAAAACGGCCCTTGCCATCGCCTATGAACTGGGGCTGGTCCCGGAAAAGGATGTCGAGTACGTTATCACCGCTAAGGAACTTGATCGTCTGAGCGACGAAGAACTGCTGGCCCGGCTCAAAAAGACCGCCATCTTCGCGCGGGTTTCACCGGAACACAAGCTGCGCATCGTAAAACTCCTCAAAAAAGAAAAGGAAATCGTGGCCATGACCGGAGACGGAGTAAACGACGCCCCGGCCCTCAAGATGGCTGACATCGGGGTGGCCATGGGAGTTACTGGTACGGAAGTGGCCAAAGAGGCGGCAGATATAATCCTTGCAGATGACAACTTCGCCACCATCGTGGCGGCGGTTGAGGAAGGGCGGACTATATTTGATAACATAAAGAAATATCTGCTGTTTCTCTTGAGTTTTAACCTTTCAGAAATCCTGGTCCTAATAGCTGGCTTTTTGGCCGGTCTTCCCCTTCCCTTGACCGCTATTCATATCCTCTGGATCAACCTGGTCACCAATGGGCCTCCAGCCCTGGCGCTCGGGGTGGATCCTCCGGCCCCGGATCTGATGAAAAGGCCCCCGCGGCCTCCAGAAGAAGGGGTTTTTACTAAGCGATTGGTTATGCTCCTGTTTTCCTTTGCCGTGCTCCTCTTTTTGATCCTCTTCCCCCTTTACGCTTACGCCTTAAAGTTGGGCTTTCTCTTAAGAGAGGCCCAAACCATTCTTTTCAGCGGCTTTGTCATTTTAGCCATAGCCGTAGCTTACGTTTCGCGTTCCGAAAGGATCCCCATCTGGAAGATTTCTCCCTTTGCTAATAAGTGGCTTAATCTGTGTGCTTTGGGGATGGTTATCTCTCAGCTTTTGATCGTCTACGTCCCATTTCTTAACTACTATCTTCAGACCGCCCCCATCCCTTATTATTGGTGGTTCTTACTGACCCTTTGCGCCCTGATCTATATCCTCCCCGCCGAACTCTTAAGAAAACTGATATATTAGATCTATTAGATCTACAAATAGCCGGTTCTTATTTTTTGAAGAGATCGCTTTCCTGACACCGTAGGAACACGATGATTTTTGGTTAGTCGTGGTAAGGGCGGCTAATGGTCGTCGTGGCGATTTCGTGACCTATCTTCGGAGATCGCGAACTCCGGTGGTGGTTAAGCATCACAGCTGAGCGTGGTAATGTCTGGCCCCTCTAAGATCCCAATTTTATTCCTGCTTGAAATTAGAGAGTTTTGGGGAGGGTTGAAGTAGTTTTTTTACGTCCTCCCAGGAGGCTTCGGGTGAAAAACCAGGGCAGGTGCGGCGTATGATCTCAAAACTCTCCCTGTCTTTTAGGATACTCGGATGGAGGGGCCATTGCTTACAATGGAAGGGTTTTACGGGATGGATGAGGCAGAGACTTTCTTTTTCGTGATAAAAGATACAGTGTCCGGCCACCGTTTTCATCTCCACCCGGCGCCCCAGCTTTACGGTATATTTTTCCAAAAATTCCTCTAGTTTAAGCCCCAGATAGGAAGCGATTTGCTCCTGCTCTTCAGGGGACAGAGAGACCGTGCTCTCTCCCTGGCAACAAAAGCCACATCTCTTACATTCAAAGACCTTAGCTTTATCCGTTTTCATAAGGGATTGGGTCTTTCAGGCCGGCTTCGCGGAAACCTTTAAGACGCAGGATGCAGGATTCACAGCGTCCACAGGCCACGTCTTCTCGTTGGTAGCAGGACCAGGTCAGGTGGAGGGGGGCCCCTAATTTTTGCCCGAGTTTTACGATTTCCGCCTTGGTCAGATTAATGAGCGGGGTCTCAATGAGGATTTCCGTCTCCGGTCTGGTCCCTTCTTTAATGACCTGGTTGTAGGCGGCAAAAAAGGAGGCGCGACAGTCCGGATACCCGGAGAAATCCACCTGGCTGGCCCCGATAAAAATCCGTTTGGCTCCCAGGACCTCCCCCCAGGAAACAGCGATAGCCAGAAAATGGGCGTTTCGGAAGGGGACATACGTAATGGGAATGCGGTCTGGCGAGGGCTTGTCTTCAGGTATAGCGATGTTAGGGTCAGTGAGGGCCGAGCCGCCTATCTGTTTGAGGGCGGGAACCTCGGTGACTAAACGATGTTTGACCTTATAAAAATCAGCGATTTCATGGAAAGCACGCAGTTCCCGGGCCTCGGTGCGCTGGCCGTAGTTGACGTGCAAAAAGGCAAGCTCGTAATCCTGGGCGGCTACGGCCGCGGCTACGCAGGAATCAAGCCCCCCGCTTACCAGGCATACCGCTAGTGGTTTCATCAAGTGCCCATTTCCCAGGAAGAAAGATATTTTTCTTGCTCCGGGGTGAGATGGTCAATTTTGATGTTCATGGCGGCAAGTTTCATCTCTGCCACCGCCCGGTCTATATCTTCAGGCACTTTATAGACTTTGTTTTCCAGCTCTTTGCCGTGTTTTACCAGGTATTCCGCACACAGGGCCTGGTTGGCAAAACTCATGTCCATGACCGCCGAAGGGTGCCCCTCAGCTGCCGCGAGATTTACTAAACGCCCCTCAGCGAGCACGTAAATCTTTTTCCCGTTAACCAGGGTATATTCGTCCACGTGGTCACGTACGCGGCGCACCTCCTTGGAGATGCTCTTCAGACCATCAAGGTCAAGCTCCACGTTAAAGTGACCGGAATTAGCCACGATGGCCCCGTCTTTCATCTTTAAGAAGTGTTCCTTACGGATCACGTGGATGTCACCAGTCAATGTGCAGAAAAAGTCACCCTTTTCAGCGGCTTCGTCCATGGGCATGACGTCGAAACCATCCATTACCGCTTCCAGGGCCTTAAGCGGGTCGACTTCCGTGACGATGACCCTGGCCCCCATCCCCCGAGCCCGCATCGCTACCCCGCGCCCACACCAGCCGTAACCAGCTACCACGAAGATTGAACCCGCCAGCAGGCGGTTGGTGGCCCTCAGGATGCCGTCGATGGTGGACTGGCCGGTGCCATAACGGTTGTCGAAAAGGTGTTTGGTAAGGGCGTCGTTTACCGCAATTACCGGGTATTTCAGGGCACCGTCTTTGGCCATGGCCCTTAACCGGATAACTCCGGTAGTGGTCTCTTCCGTCCCCCCGATGACCTTGGCGGCCCGTTCAGGGAACTCGGCGTGCAGGGTGGAAATGAGATCTGCCCCGTCGTCCATGGTGATATGGGGTTCGAGATCAAGGACCGCTTTTATATGGGCGTAGTAAGTGTCACGGTCCTCCCCGCGAACGGCAAAGACGGGGATCTCGTAAAATTTCACCAGGGCGGCGGCGACGTCGTCTTGCGTGGAAAGGGGATTTGAGGCACACAGGGCCACTTCTGCGCCACCGCTCTTCAGGACGTCCATCAGGTTGGCCGTTTCTGTGGTCACGTGTAGGCAGGCCCCGATACGGATACCGGCCAAGGGTTTTTCCTCGATAAAACGTCTGCGGATCTGCTTGAGCACCGGCATTTCGCGCCCAGCCCATTCTATCCTCAACTTGCCCTTTTCCGCCAACCCGAGATCTTTGACGTGATATTTCATGGATTTGCCTCCTTATTTGTGGGCCTTTAGTCCAAACCAGCCAGCTCTTTGATCTTTTCCACCATATCGAGCCTTTCCCAGGTAAACTCCGGTTCCGGTCGACCAAAATGTCCGTAAGCCGCTGTTTTCCGGTAGATAGGACGTCTCATGTCGAGATATTCGATCATGTGACGGGGACGGAAATCGAAAAGTTCTTTGATAATTTCAACGATCCTTTCAAGCGGGATATTGTTAGTCCCGTTAGTGTTGACGTTGATGGCTATGGGTTCCGGCACACCGATGGCATAGGCCACCTGGACTTCAAGCTCCCTGGCCACCCCAGCGGCCACCATATTCTTGGCCACGTAACGGGCATAGTAAGAAGGAGTACGGTCCACTTTAGTGGGATCCTTCCCTGAAAAAGCTCCCCCGCCGTGATGGCCCCGGCCACCGTAAGTGTCAACGATAATTTTACGTCCGGTCATGCCGCAGTCAGCCAAAGGCCCCCCGATGACAAAGCGCCCGGTAGTATTGACCAGGAATTTGGTTTCTCCAGTAAGGTGTTCAGGGGCGATAACTTTCTTGATGACTTCGTCTATAATGGCTTCCCGTAATTCCTTGTACTCTACCCAGGGTTCGTGCTGGGCGGCGATTACCACGGTGTGGATGAATTTGGGCCTGCGGTCTTCATAGGCCACCGTGACCTGGGTTTTACCGTCCGGGCGCAGGAAAGGTAAGATGCCCTTTTTGCGCACCTCTGCCAGCCTCATGGCCAGGCGGTGGGCGTACCAGATGGGCATCGGCATGTAATCGGGCGTCTCGTCACAAGCGTAGCCGAACATGAGCCCCTGGTCCCCGGCACCTATTTCTTCGCCACGGTCAACGCCCATGGCAATGTCCGGGCTTTGACGGTCAATACTGGTAAGCACCGCACACGTCTGCCAGTCAAAGCCCAGGTCTGAATGGTTGTAGCCGATTTCTTTCACCACCCCGCGGGCGATCTTGGAATATTCCACCCGGGCTTCGGTGGTTATTTCTCCGGCAATCAGGATCATCCCTGTATTTACCATGGTCTCACAGGCCACCCGGGCGTAAGGGTCTTTTTCTATGATGGCGTCCAGGATGGCGTCTGAAATTTGATCCGCTACCTTGTCAGGATGTCCCTCGGTGACTGACTCGGAGGTAAAAAGAAAATTTGCTAAGCTCATACTGCTCCCCCTTTTTCTTTGTGGCCGCTAGGTAACCAGGTATTGCCTATGTGTCAAGACGTTTCGGCGCAAAATTTAATTTTTTCTACTAGCCTTATAACGCTCTTTGCGCAAGGCTTCTAAAAGCAGGGGTTCCTTGTTCATATATTCCGCCGCCGTGAGAACTCGGGTGCCCCGTTGCACGGCCACTTCTAAAACGGGCTCAGCCCAGTTTTTCCAGGCAAGATCACGCAAGGTGTGATGGTCAATTATTAAAGTCTTGAGGGGTAATTCAAGCAGTAGTTCCCGCAGCTTCTTTTGGGCCAGCTTAAAAAAGTCTAGGCCGTATCTGGGTCCCAAATAAGTAGCCGGTCCGTCTAGAAAAAGGACCTGAGGCCGCATTTCTTTGATAAATGAGACGGCCTTTTCCTCAACCGGACCATTGAGGTCAGAAGAATGAAGAAACCCGAATCCGTCTTCTTTGATAAAGACGCTCACCACGCTGCCGAAACGCCTTTCCGGGCCGTGGGTGAGGGAAGGGGAGAGGGTGATCTGGGTGGAGCCGGAGATGATTTCCTTCCCCTCGGCTGTTTCCCAAAAAATCTGGTTACTTTCAAGGCGTTTTAAAAGTTCCCGGGCACGCTGGGCCTGGTTTCGGTTTATGGCGTGAAAGGGATCTTTTAAAATGACCCTTTTACCCTTGAAATCCTTGGCCCACTCTGGATCATAATGATCGTAATGATAGTGGGTGATCACTACCAGGTCGCACTCTTTGAGTTTTTGGCGAATTTTATCTTTCAGTTCCCTAAGCCTTTGCCATTCGACCTCATCTGGGGGTAAGCCGTATCTTTTAGGGCCCAGGGCGGCACCAGGGTCTATCATCATGGTTAGATCTCTGGTGCGGATAAAAGTGGCCATGGAGCGGACGCCAAGACTTTCGGCGGCTAGGATTTCTATTTGCATAAGGAAGGGAAAGATGGCGTCCCCGAGGGGATTTGAACCCCTGTTGCCGGCGTGAAAGGCCGGTGTCCTGGACCTGGCTAGACGACGGGGACACCTTTTAATTTGGTGGGTCGGGCAGGACTCGAACCTGCGACTCTCGGCTTAAAAGGCCGATACTCTACCAACTGAGTTACCGACCCAGCGGCTCTAAAAATAACGGGGGCATGAGACACTGTCAACCCCCTTTGTTATTGCTTGTTATTGCTAAGCAATTTTGTCACCCCCCTCCCACGCATTTCAAGGCGAGGGGGGCCCTTGCGACGACTAACGAAAGATTCCGTATCGATTAAGCGCGTCGGCTAAAAAATGCTCCCGTTAATAGTCAGGCTGCAAATTTGTCCCGCAGGAGAAAGGAGAACTCGGCAAGCCCCAGTTTCCATTCCTTTTAGTTAGGCTGCAAACTCGAGAAAACGCATCTGGAGTTACCTCACTCAAGAAAGAGTTTCCATTCCTTTTAGTTAGGCTGCAAACTTTTGCTAGACGTTCTTTAAGAATCCTGCCGATATCCAGTTTCCATTCCTTTTAGTTAGGCTACAAACAGGAGAAAGTTAAAGAAGCCCCCGCTGCGCCGCATGAGTTTCCATTCCTTTTAGTTAGGCTGCAAACTCGTGATCCTGGGTAAGTGGCTCCTTTTCAGGTACAGTTTCCATTCCTTTTAGTTAGGCTGCAAACGGAGCTTTCTAAAACAGTCTGCAACCTGAAAATATTCGTTTCCATTCCTTTTAGTTAGGCTGCAAACGCTACTTTCTCAAAGAGCGTTACATATTGTGTAGCAAGGGATTGGGAGGGTGTCAAATTCTTGGAAACGGGCGATTTTGCCGCTGGACCTCCAATAATGCAAAAATTCCGGGGGGTCCAGCGGCTGTGAAATATTACACAAAAACATGGCTTGATTCGGCTCAGAATCAACAAGGAATCCCGGCACGAAAAATGGGAACGGATCCCGTTTTTTAACTCTACCGGTCTTCTCACTTGGTAAAAGGGGGAGGTTTGGGCCTTTTTATAACCCTGATGGGGACATCGAAAATTGGGAACGGATCCCATTTTTGGTGGCCGCAAATATTTTTAACTCACCATCTGGAGTGGGCGTGCTTCTGTGCGGGGAGCCTACAGGGCCAGTAAATCCCAACTTGTCGCAAGGTTTTCAGGCATTTTTACAAAAATTTTTTACGAGCTCTTGAAAAAACTTTTTGATTTCTTTCCACTTTTCTTCTTCAAGGGGTTCATTTTCTCTTAAAAATACGGTTTGGGCATCCGCGTCTTCAAAGTAAACCAAGCTCCGTAGAAAGAGGTTTTTCTGGTTAGAAGAGATACCGTATTTTTGTCGGCAGAGTTCAAGAAGAAAGGAAAGATCCCAGGCGTATTTTTGACACAGGAACCATAAGTCGAAAAAGTCCTTTTTCTCTCCTCTCTGCGCGATGGAGACTAGCTTTGAGGCTGCGATGTCTTCGTCAGATGCACATGGAAATTCACAGATTTTGAGAACCGGTTTTAAAAGGGGGTATGGATAAGAAAAGAAGGAGACCTTAATACCTTTTATCCGTCCCCAGACAGTTCCCTTTTCAATCCCGCTGATTTCTCCGCTAACTTTTTGGAAAAGAGAAATGGTTTTTTCCAGGGGAAACCTCTTTTCCGCAAATTCCGGAAAGGAAAAAAAATCTAAATCCTCGGAGATACGGTGTTGGTAACGAAGGCTTAAGGCTGTGCCTCCGGTGAGGTAGAAAAATTCAGCGAGGCCAGATTTTGAGAGCTTCTCTAGGATTATTTTTTGTTGCTCGATTAAGCTTTTCATCTTCAACCTCAAGCATAAGCTTCCAGAAAGCCCGGTTGGGCCCCCGAAAGAGGTGAATTTTTTTAAGAAAAATTTTTTCTAGATATTTTTTAGGAAACTTCTGGAGCAAAAAACAAGGATCGCCATAAAGCATGGCCCGAACTAAGATGGTCATTTCATCTCCACAACGGTCCCAGTTAAACTGCTCGAGCTCAGGTGGAAGCGTTGGCCTTTTAGCCATATTTAGTTAGACCGTGTTTTTGAGTGTAAATTACATTTACATTTTCGTTAAAGCTTAGAATTTTCCCTTCTGTTTTACACTTTGAACATAAGATATTAAGCAAATAAAACCCAAGTAAGAATCTTTTGTCTTTTGTTTACCATAATTTGTAGGGGATATCACTATGTGGAATTGTAGAAAGATTTTTGGATTCGTTGGACAGTAAAAGTGTGGAAGATAAGAAATGTACAGGGAAGGTTTTAAAAGAGGTTACGGAAAGGGGCCCGCTGTCAGCTAAAATAACACCCATCCTGTCAAAACCATAGGCCCGAATCCTTAACTTGAAGGCCAGCCTATGGAAAGTGCCTAGGTTTAGGTCAAAGCCCTTTTCCATTCCTTTTCCATTCCTTTTAGTTAGGCTGCAAACCTTCGGAATCGGTTACCGGTACACCTATACCGGAACCGGTTTCCATTCCTTTTAGTTAGGCTGCAAACCGGGCTCAAGGAGGGGCGCTACCGCCGCCTCTGGAAGTTTCCATTCCTTTTAGTTAGGCTGCAAACTGTTCGTGCTGGGTGTGCTGATTCTAGGAAGCAGTCCATGTTTCCACCGCCTGTCACCATTTCACC
>WGCA01000006.1 GCA_015494065.1 Thermodesulfobacteriaceae bacterium
CTAAATCTTCATTAATAAGATCTAAATGGCCATCCTCATCAAGATCAATATAAAAACTCCAGCGGGCCAAAGATCTTACCTGATCAGGACTATGACAGTTGGCACAATTATATTTAAATTGACCAGTTCTTATTTCACCGGTCCAATCTGTAACGTCAAAAGAGGTCCAAATAATCATATTGCCCGCTTCTGTTTTTCGAGCAGCACCTACTCCGGTCTTAAAAACTGTCTGTTTGATTTTATATATAATGCTTCGTAATGTTTCCGCCAATTCAGAGGGGTTACGTGCAATAAAAGGATCAGGCGTCCCGTCATTATCTTGGTCAACATGTAAAGCGAAGGTTTCTTCACCATCGGCTTCCTCGTTAGCTACCTCCGCCATAGCTCTGAGCTGAGAATCTTCATCGGGAGGCAGATTAAATCCTACAGCAATAGGAGTAACACCAGCCTGAACGAGTTCCTTCGTACGCTTACGTACGTTATTTACGGTGGAATCGATATTTCCCACTCCGTCCGTAAGGAAAATTACAAATTTTTTGGCACATACACCCGGAGAATAATAGTTACCAGTCAAATCACTTTTTAAACCCAAAAAATATTTTTTGGCAGCCACAATGGAGGGAGAAAAAGGAGTTCCTCCACCAACATTGACCCGATAACAATTAGTGCAATCATCTATAGGCTCATGGGCAATATTATTGATAATATCGATCAATGCGTTAACGTGATCGGCACTATAAGGCTCAATACCTCGATAAATTCGGGTATAATCCTGACTACTACCAAAATCATCCTTAAAAAAACCTAATCCGATAGCCAAAGACGAATCCTGAACCAAAGATTGGATAGTACGAGAAATAACTTCGATTCGCATTGTATTAAGATAGTTACCAAGAACAGCTGTATCCCGTTCATACAACAACGGAATGTACCTTTCACAGGGTTCATTGTGAAAAGACGTATAAGGTGGAAACTGAGACGGATCACAAATCCTATGAGACGAGTTAGTAAAAATAGAATAAGGATAATTACTATTGTTCCAATCTGCTATACCATAAAGATTAAGACTTTCATCAATAAAGACGGTATCTGGGTCAACCGGATATAATCCATTATCTTGGGTACATTGACTAGTTAAAGGGGTATCATCTATAGAATCAGGATCAGAATAACAAGGATACACTAGAAAATGAGAAATAGCTGTGGTCCAGATAAAATATCTCCTGAAAACAACGTTTGTTAAACCTAAATCCGTATAAAATCCTTGATAAGGTTGTTGACCGGGGGTATCGGGATCGGTGTCCGGAGTGTAAACAGGATCCCAATCTGGGCGAAGACCAAAGGCCATAGAGCCTGAAAGGTCTACGATAAAAAGAATTTCTGGAGCACTGTAATGGCCAAGATATAAAGGGACATCCCCACAAACTGTGGTATCATCGGCTAAAACAGATTGACAAGAAATCAAAGATAAAAATACAGCAATAAATAGGTAAAAAAAGGATATTAAAAAATTTCTATTCATAATAACACCCCTTATAAAGAATTCTATAAGACACAAATATTTTTAGCTTCTTCGTCTTGTTCGGGATTAGGAATAGATTTAATAGTTATAATTTTAACAAGTTGACCGCTATTAGGAACCTGGGCTTTAATCTCAAAACGGCGACAACAGGCTGATTTAAAATCACATTGGGTAGTTATATCAATAAAACGTATGACGATATTTACAGGGACAACCTCATTCCCTACAGGTAAAGAAAGGTTAATTTCCTTTTCTGAATTTGAAGAAGAAAGATTATCCGCCGATCCTGTTTTCAAATAATAAGATATTACCCAACGAATAGCGGATTCTTCAGCATATAGTTCAGAAAGTGCCTTTTTCTGTGAAACCGTCGCTGAAACACTAAATAAAACGTCCCTATTAGCCCAAACAGAAATAACCAATATAACTAGCATTATAAACAAGGCAAATGGCATAGCAAAACCATTCTTATTAAACAACATATTAATCTCCTTCAGCACGGTAAAAAGATAAAGTATAAAGAGAGAGATTAGAATTATATACTGAGATGAAAATTTGCTTTAACCCACCACCTAGAGAAATAACCTGACAATGAAACGAAAAGTCTCCTGCAAGGACAGAATCATCTGTCTCCAAGTTATTACACTCTGATTCCAGATCATCAAAAGAACAATTCATCAAACGTTCGCAAATATTTTGGACAGTTAAAATTTGATCAGTAATTTCTGTTGACTTATGAAAACTAAAAATACTGGTAACGTTTAATTTTAAAAGAGAAACAATACCAATAGCTAGAATAGCTACAGCTACGAGAACTTCAACTAAAGTAAAGGCCTTTACATTATTCATAGTTACCTACCTAATGTCATATTCCTTATATTTACATGAAAATTCAAATCAACTTTCAAGTCAGCTTGAGTCAAAGATTCATCTATAGGCACTAATTCCGCAACCACTCTCACCGAAGCAATTTGATCTAAATTTAGACCTGGATTAATAATCTCATTACCGTCATGGTCATAATAAATAAAAGAAAAATTGGTTAATTCGGCAGAACCATCTTGATCACCAACAATCACTTCACAAGTAGCAGAGGAACTATTTTTACGGCACAATTCATTATTATCATCGTCATATTGATATTGTATTCGTTCACCAGGACCATCACAGCACATATCACCGTCTAGATCCATAGTAAATTCAAAATTATTGGTATCGGCACTTATAATACCTTCGCAAACTACGGAACAGGTATCATCAACCCCATTTGGAGCCGATCCTGCCATTCTTATATCCCGCGAGATAATGTTCATTAAAGACCGAGCAGTTTCTTGAAGATGCACGTGAATTTGGAGCTGATCTGTTGTACGAGTAGAAGAGAGAATAGCAACATAAAAACCAACTAAAATCGTGATTAAAACAGCTGTTGCAACTAATAGTTCCAAGGCGGTTAATCCTTTATTATTCTGGACAATCATCAATGCGCACCCTACCCGTTCTATTAAAGATTATTTCGAAACATTTATCAGTTTTTGTATGAGAAACAGTAATAGTCCCTGCGGCAAAAGCTCCGTTAGGAAGTTTGGGGAGGCCTTTTTCAAAATAAAATTCATTAAAATTTTTGTCTAAATTAATAGACGAAGGAACAGATATTTTCTGAATTAAATCGCCACATTTTCCGTCCTTATCTTGATCTTTACAAACTTTAATCTCGTTATCATCAAACTCCACGGCTATAGGCCCCTGCCGGAAAGAAAGGGTTTTGGCCATGTTTAAGGCCACCGCTACGTTTCGCACGACCCCTTTTAGATCGAGATTGCGTTTGGCGTTGATAAAGGAAGGAAACCCAAAAACTGCCAGTATGCCTATCAAAGCCATGACCAAAACCACTTCTACTATGGAAAAACCCTTCTTTTGCCTCATTTTGCGCCCCTGTTATTTGTTTCGGATAAGATCAAAAAAACTTGCGTGAAAAAATCGTGAAAACCCGGAAGGCTTGTAAATTAAAAGCGCAAGAAAATGGCCGTTTTTTTGGCGGTAGCGGAACACTAAAGAAAATTCTTTTCCCAGCTCTGAGATTATTTTGAACCCCAGGCCTGTTCCCTGAACCCTGTGCTTGGCCAGATCGTTGCGGAGGGCAAAATAGCGGTATCCTTTAAAACGCCCCAGACGTACCTGAACTAAAGAGGCACTATATTTGAAAGCGTTGGCTAGGAGTAAATCAAAAATGGTCTTAATAACCAAAGAAGGGATAGGAACATCAAAACGGCCCATCACTACCGAAAGACGCCGCTCTGGATACAAATTTTGGTAAAACTTGAGGGTGTTACGTAGGGTATCTGATGGGTCTTTATCCAAAAGCTCGTTCTTGATAGTCAATTGACGAATAACGGAAAGTAACTGGGGCAAATCTGCTTCCAAAGAAGAAACACTGGCTTTAATACGAGAAACTGCACTATTATTTGCCGGCAAAAGGGATAAATTGACTTTTTGAACGGCAAGATAATTTCCTAAGCGATGTTCAAAAGCCTTAATCAAGGCATCAGTAACACTTTCAACCTGAAAACGATAAAAAATGTGTTTACGATAACCTAAATAAAGCAAATAAATTACAGAAAGAGCGACTATTAGTTCCCACAGCAGGAAAGAAGCAAAAACCTGTTCAAAAATCTCTTTATCGATAGGATAAGGAGGATATAAAGTTAAATATAAAAACAGGCCATATCCCAAAGTTAAAATCAAGAAAGAGATAAATAAAGCTAAAAAAACGTAAAACCAGAATTTATTTGAAAACACAAAACCGGTATCCCCGACCCTTGAAGGTTTGGATGCTACCAGGTGGCAAAATTTTCCTCAATTCTTTTATGTAAGTTCGGACGCTTTCTTCGGTAACTGAAATTCCCTTCCAGACGTGGGCTAGAATTTGATCTTTCCCGACTACTTCTCCCTGGTGAGCAATTAAATAATTTAAAAGATCCCAAGCTCGGGGAGATAACTTTATCTCTTTATTGTTTTTAATAATGACACCAGCTTCCAAATCTATGACCGTATCATTAAGAAAAATCTTCTTGCTTTGCTTAGTTCTCTTAAGGAGGGCCTTCACCCTCAAAAATAGCTCTAAGATTTCAAAGGGTTTTACTAAATAGTCGTCCGCCCCCAATTCGAAGCATTGTTTTTTACTCTCTATTTGCCCTTTAGCGGTGAGAATAAGAACCGGAAAATCTGGAAATCTCTTCTTTATCTGGGCTAAAATCTCTTCACCAGGGATATCGGGCAATATAAGATCAAGGATTAAAAGATCAAATAAAGCTAGTTTTTCCAAATGAAATTCTGAGGGATGACGAAGAAGTTTTATCTGAAAACCCTTTTGTCTGAAATATTCTTTAATAGAGGACCCGAGTAAAACATCATCTTCCAGAAGAAGAATAGAAGCCATAAACGATATAAGGCAGCGGGCGTATGCCCGCTGCCTTAATTGTTCTATTAAGCTGGGTTACAGTCTACAACGTTATTGGTAATGGTACAGGAGACACTAATTCCCTTAACCGTAATAGAACTACACCCAGAAACACTACCATTACTATCATCAAGCGTAAGGTTACAGGATTGATCTCCAACGTTACAAGTCCAAGTGGTTGTCCCATTATCAGCATAAGCTGCAACCAGCTCGCTCATACAGGAAGAAATGGCCCCTTCAGCCGCCGCGGCGGCAGACTTCTTTTTATACTGGGCGTACTGGGGGATAGCCACGGCAGCCAGGATGCCGATAATGGCTACTACGATCAAAAGTTCAACCAAGGTGAAACCCTTACGACGATTTTTCTTTCTCAATTCCTTGCGTTTTTCTTCAATCCTTTGGGCTAACATAGTCTTACCTCCTTTTAGTTTTATTTTTTATTTTCGAGGTGGCCACCTCGTCTTCTCTTGCTTATTTCTCAATGCAACGGCCATGCCAAAAGAAATTCTGTATCGCTGTTGTTTTTTCTATCGGTGGCAGGGAGAGAAGAACTTTAAAATTGACAAATTTTGGCACTGCCTTGACAAATTACGGCATTAGAAACTGATTTTAAAACCAAAGGGGACTCTATTGTTATGTCTATTGTTATGGAGAACACGATAGGGAGAGCAATTTTGAGAGCGCTTCGCTGCGCGCGCGATGACGAACGGAGGCCCGAGATGACCCGCCCTATTGTCATTGCGAGGGCGGTCCAGTGACCGCCCGTGGCAATCTTAGGGGCCAATGACAATGGACGCTCCTTTAATGCCCCCACGAATATGCCCTTGGCAAAGGAAAGGATTTATCCTAACCTGAGGCCACAGCAAAACCTAAACCGACCAAGACTCTATATATGGAAAAATTTTTTAAAGTTAAACGGCGGCCAGAAATGTTTGAAAAATTTAGACTCTTTGAAAGGGGGGCCGTTAAAAGGCTACCCCTCCTTGAGGCCCTGAACGCCTTCTTAGCAGAGGATTTAAGCTCCCCGGAAGACCTCCCTCCGGCCCCCCGGGCTACCATGGACGGTTACGCGGTAAGGGCCAAAGATACCTTCGGGGCCCGGGAGAACGAACCGGTAGTACTTGAACTAGTAGGGGAGATAAAAATGGGAGAAGCTCCCTCACTTTCTTTAAACCCGGGCCAGACCGTACGTATCGCCACCGGCGGGTTTTTGCCTCCCGGGGCCGACGCCGTGGTCATGCTGGAACACGCCGAGGAAAACCAAAATCTGGTGGAAATCAAACGCCCTGCCGCCCCTCACCAGCATACCCTTCTTCCGGGGGAAGATTTTTCAGAGGGGGCCCTGGTATTTAAAGCTGGACAAAGGATTACGCCAGCTGTAGTAGGAGTGCTGGCTGGTTTAGGTTTTACCGAAGTCCCGGTAAGGGAAAGGCCAAAGGTGGGCATAATATCCACCGGAGACGAATTGGTCCCCCCGGAAGAAAAACCGACCTTGGGAAAGATCAGGGATATCAATTCATACAGCCTTTATGCCGCCACCCAAGAGGCCGGGGGGATACCTACCCTTTACGGAATTATTCCGGATGACCAAACCGCGCTTTCCGCCGCGGTGGAGAAGGCCCTTGCCGAAAACCAGGTGGTTTTGATCTCAGGGGGCTCATCGGTGGGCACCAGGGATTTTACCCTGGAAATCATCAAAAATTTGCCTGAAAGTGAACTTTTATGTCACGGGTTAGCCGTTAGACCTGGAAAACCCACCATCTTGGCCAAGGTAAAAAATAAGGCCCTCTTCGGGCTCCCCGGTCAGGTAGCAAGTGCCCTCCTTATCTTTTACGTCCTGGTTCGTCCGTTTTTACTTTATCTCCAGGGGGCTGAAGGCGAAGGGCTTCTCCTTAAAAGGATCTGGGCCAAAGCCAGCCGGAACATTCCCTCCGTGGCCGGAAGGGAAGATTTTGTACGGGTAAAAATAACGAACTCCCCGGAAGGACCAATAGCCAATCCCATCTTTAAAAAGTCTGGCCTTATCTCCTCTATGGCTGAGGCCGACGGCTTTCTGAGGGTCCCGGAAGAGGCCGAAGGTATTTACCAGGGTGAATGGGCTGAAATATACCTTCTGCCCTAAGCTACCGCCTTCTTGCTCGAGGTCTCCTTTAGACGACCAAATACGATCCGTCCCGCCGGGGTTTGCAAAAGACTGGTCACCACGATCTCTACTTCTTTGCCGATAAAGGGACGCCCGTTTTCTACCACCACCATGGTCCCGTCTTCCAGATACCCCACCCCCTGGTGCTTCTCTTTACCCTCTTTCACCAGTTGTACCTTAAGGACTTCGCCCGGAGAAACGATGGGTTTCAAAGCCAGGGCCAGCTCGTTTACGTTAAGCACAGGAACTCCTTTTAAACGCGCTATTTTGTTGAGGTTGAAATCGGTGGTGATCAATTTGGCCCCTAATTCCCGGCAGAGCTCCACCAGCTTGTCGTCAATTTCTTTTATCTGGGGGTAATCCTGTTCAAGGATACGCACTTCCACCTTGCCTGTTTCCTGAATCCGTTGAAGGGCGTCCAGCCCCCGTCGCCCTCGGGCCCGTTTGTTGGGGTCAGGGCTGTCTGCAATGCGCTGGAGCTCCGCCAGCACAAAACCCGGGATGATCAAAGGGCCGTCCACCCATCCCGTCTCACAAAGGTCGGCCAGCCGCCCGTCAATGATGGCGCTGGTATCCACTACCTTGGGACATTCCCGCTTGGGAAAGTGTTTGGATACAAAAGAAACCGCGTTAGAAACACTGCCTGAAAAACGAAATTCCTGAAACTTCCTGCCCCCCAGGACCAGCCCCAGGTAGCCGAAAACCACCGAGAGCATTACGTAAAGAAAAGCGCTAAAAAGGCCAGAATTTAACTGTTCAAAAACCAGCGAAAGTAGACGGGCCAGACCGAGCCCCAAAAAAAGGCCCACCGTTCCCCCGATTATTACCGGTAAGGGGACCCGGCGAAAAAGACGCTCAATAATAATGGCCAGGGCGGCTACTCCCGCCCCTACCAGCAGACCCAAATAAGGAAGCCAGGGGTAACTTTCGCTCTGGGGCAGATGTCTAAAAGAAAAAAAACCTAATAAGCTACAGACAAGGACCAAAAGGGCTATCAAAACATTTTTGAGCACCCATTACCCTCCATCGCGCCCCGCCAAGATGGCATTAATTTTTTCTTCGATTTCGGCCTCTTCTTTGCCTTCCGCCAGAGAAAGCTCTTTTATCAGGAGATTTTTGGCGGTATCAAGCATACGCCGCTCACCAAAGGAAAGCTGTTTGTCATAGCCAATTATGTGGAGGTCACGAAAGACCTGGGCTAATTCAAAGATGGAACCGCTTTTGATCTTTTCCATATACTCGCGGTAGCGCCGGTTCCAGGTTTGGTGGTTAAAACTGACCTTTTTTTCTTTTAGGATCTCATAAACCTTTTCAACTTCCTCTTTGGAGATAATGCTGCGCAACCCTATGCGGTCTATGTTGTCTTTCGGAATAAGGACTGTCATGTCATTGTCTAGGATACGCATTACGTAAAAGGTCTTCTCTACCCCACCGATAACCTTGGTCTCCTCTGCTTCAATGACACCCACGCCATGAGCAGGATATACCGCCATGTCCCCTACACTAAACATGGCAAACCTCCCGCCAACAAAATTTTCGCAAATTTTACCATTAAAATGGGCTTTTGTTAATCAAGATACGGCCGAACTTTGTCCAAATAGACCTAACTTTCTTCCAAAAACGGACGGTTAAAGAGGCTCATGGCCTTCTGTAGCCCCTCTCGCAACAGGACTTCAAGCCCTTCGCAGGCCCGTGCGATGACCTTTTTCACTACCGGCCACTCCTCTTCGGTAAACGGGGAAAGGACAAAATCTGGTACCTTCGTTCCCTCCGGGGGCCGACCGATACCCAGTTTCAGACGCGGAAACTTGCGTGTCCCTAGGGCTTCCATTACGGACCACACCCCTTTGTGCCCCCCCGGCCCTCCGTTGGGGGCGAATTTCAGGC
Organism: Thermodesulfobacteriaceae bacterium; assembly: GCA_015494065.1. GTDB lineage: Bacteria > Desulfobacterota > Thermodesulfobacteria > Thermodesulfobacteriales > Thermodesulfatatoraceae > Thermodesulfatator. Next base: position 9,010 of record WGCA01000006.1, read on the forward strand.
GGCCTAAAGGAAGATCGAGGTCGTCGTGAATAACCAGGACCCTTTCAGGGGGCAGGGAAAGTTTTTGGGCCCAAGGGGCCACCGCTTGCCCAGAAAGATTCATATAGGTTTGGGGTTTTAAGAGGACCAAGCCTTCTTTGGGCAGGAAGGCCACCTCCGCCGACCAGGCCCCTTTCTGGAAAGAAAGACCCCTGGTCGTGGCCCAATGATCAAGGACTAAAAAACCAAAATTGTGTCTAGTGAAAACATATTCGGGCCCCGGGTTACCGAGGCCCACCCATAACCACTGGTAAGTGGGCACTTTTATTCTTCAGTAGCAGGGGCTTCCGCCTCTTCGGTAACTTCTTCAACTGCCTCCTCGGTTTCCTCCGGCGCCAAAATAGTCACCACCGGTTCGTCAGGGTTATCGAGATAACGGACCCCCTCAGGGGGTGTTAAGTCGCGTACGTGTAAGACGTCGCCGATTTCAAGCCCGCTTACGTCCACCTGGATCTTATCCGGGATGGCCCCAGGCAGACAGGCCACGGTCATGGTGTGGAGCAGTTGCTGGAGGTGACCACCGGCTTCCACTCCCTTGGCCTTACCCACCAGTTCAATGGGTACCTCTACTTCTACCTCGCGCTCCATAGAAATTTCGTAGAAATCCACGTGTAAAATCTCATCTGTCACCGGGTGGTATTGAAGCTCCTTGACCAGGGCCATTTTCTGGGTAGTGGACCCGTTGTCTTCCAACGTAAGGTTAAAGAGGATCTGTTCTCCCCGATAACGGTAAAGGATCCTTTTGAGTTCGTTGGCCTTAACCGCCAGAGGCACCGGCTCACTGCCTGGCCCGTATATGATGGCCGGAATCAGGCCTTGATTACGCAACTTACGCGCTATTTCCTTGCCGGTTTTATGTCTTACCGCTACGTTAAGTTCCACGGTCTTCATGGGTTCTCCCTCCTTAAAAACTTATACAAACAACGAACTTACCGAATCGTCGTTATGGATCCGTCTTATGGCCTCTCCCAAAAGTTCCGCCACGGAAAGAACCTTTATCTTCTTTAATTTTTGGGCCTCTTCGCGCAGAGGAATGGTGTCCGTAACCACCACGCTTTTCATGGGAGATTTCTTTATTCTTTCTAGCGCAGGGCCGGAAAGGACCGGGTGGGTGGCCATCCCGTGGACCTCTTTGGCCCCGCGTTCGTCAAGGGCTTCAGCGGCTTTACACATGGTCCCAGCGGTATCTATCATATCGTCAAGAATAATAGCTACTTTCCCCTTAACATCCCCTACCACGTTCATCACTTCGCTCTCGTTGGGCCTTAAGCGACGTTTATCTATGATGGCTAACCCGGCGTCCAAACGCTTGGCGTAAGCTCTGGCCCTTTCAACCCCCCCAGCGTCCGGAGAAACGATGACCAAATCCTTTCCCCGGAACTCTTCTTTCAGGTACTGGATAAGTACCGGGGCTGCGTAAAGATGGTCTACTGGGATATCAAAAAAGCCCTGAATCTGCCCGGCGTGGAGATCGATGGTAAGGACCCGCCTCGCCCCGGCCACAGTAATCAGGTTGGCCACTAACTTGGCAGTGATGGGGGTGCGTGGCACTACTTTGCGGTCTTGGCGTGCATAACCGTAATATGGCATCACGGCGGTTATCCGGCGGGCCGAAGCACGCCGCAACGCGTCTACCATGATGAGCAGTTCCATCAAATGGTCGTTCACTGGCGGACAGGTGGGTTGAATGACGAAGACGTCGGCCCCGCGAACGTTTTCCTTGATTTCAACGTAGATCTCTCCGTCGCTAAAGGTCTTAACCACCGCCTGGCCCAAGGGAATACTCAAATAGGCTGAGATCTTCTGGGCCAATTCCGGGTTGGCGTTACCTGTGAAAATCTTCAGATGGTTGATGAACATTTTCTACTCGCCCCCTTCTGCGGGAATATAATTAGTGACCAGAAAGACCCTTACTCCCTCATCCTTCAGGCTGAGATACACCTTCTCGGCCTCTTCTAGGGTCTCAAACACCCCGAAAACGCTCGCCCCACTGCCTGACAACAAGGCCTCTTTAGCTCCCAATTCTTTTAAACGGCGCTTCCAGCGGCCGATTTCCGGATAAACCGCAAAAATTAAAGGCTCAAAATCATTAACCAGCCCTTGGTGCCACAAGGGCTGGTCCGGCACATAATTAGGAAGTTCGGAAGGAGTTGTCAACCTCAAATTTTGGTAGGCCCAGGCCGTGGCAATTCGCACCTCAGGACATACTACCACGTACCAGGCCGGAAAAGTCGGCCAGGGACTCAATATTTCTCCTATCCCCCGGCCAAGGGCCGTGCTATAAGGAGAGAGGAAAAAAGGAACATCTGCCCCCAAACGCCGGCCAAGGGCCATTAATTCCTCTTGAGAAAGGGCCCCGAAATGCTGGTTTAAAAACTTAAGCACCGCCGCAGCATCACTACTTCCTCCCCCAAGCCCTGCTGCCATCGGGATCTTTTTGGTGAGCCGGATTTGAAGCCCAAAAATTTTACCCGTCCTTGCCTGGTAAAGCTTGGCGGCCCTGACGCAAAGGTTATCTTCACCTGTGGGCACTTCCCCTGTGGTTTCAAGGGCTATTTTCTTTTCGGGACTCAGCGCCAGAATCAATTCGTCAAATAAGGTAACCTTCTGAAAAATAGTAAAAAGTTCGTGGTAACCATCCGGCCTTTTGGCCAAAATCTTGAGAACCAGGTTTAACTTGGCCGGAGCAAAGACCTTAGTCGCCACTTACCTTTAAACTTAGTCGCCACTTACCTTTAAATAAATCATACGCAATTCGTAAAGAATGGTGTTCAGGAGTTTTTCTTCTTCTTTGGTGAGATTGCCCTTGGTCTTTTCCCGGAGCATGTCCAAAATATCGATAGTTTGACGGGCGAGGGCCAGGTCCTTCTTTTTTTCTTTGGTTTGGGGGTCTGGGAGCTGCCCCAGGTGAACTAGCGCCGAGGTATTAAGGGAGAGGACAAACATAGAAAAATTGACTGGGGGCAGTTCCCGCACCTTCTCTTCCTCCATAGTTACCTTCCCTGTCTTATTTTTAATTATTTTACCACCAAAAGGGGCACTTTTGAGATACTAAGGAGTTTGGCGGTCACGCTACCCATGATTAGTTCCGAAAGCTTAGATTTCCCCTGGTACCCCACGGTGACCAGGTCTAACCCGTTTTGGGCGGCGTAATCCGCGATAGCCTCGGCTGTCTGCCCTTCAAGGATTACGCCCTGGTACGCTATCCCGGCCTTTTTAGCCTCTTCCTCACCACGGGCCAAAATGGCCTCGGCTTCCTTTCTGAGTTCGGCTTCCAACTCCACCACAGCTGTCCCGTATTCCATCAGGTCGACAGGGATGGGCAAAACGTGTAGGGCCACGATTTCGGCCCCCAACTTCTGGGCCATGGTCAAAGCCTTGGTAAGGGCCTTATAGCTTGCGGTTGAACCGTCAAGACCGACCCCGATCTTTTTGATTTTTACCTCCATGCTTTCCTCCTTAACGGGCACATTCTTCGGTACTGCCCTTCAATTTTTCTAAAGCGTGTCTGAGCACCGGTGTGATAACCAAAAGCGCCTCTTCCACCGCCTTGGGGCTCCCGGGCAGATTAATGATCAGACTCTGTTTTCTGATCCCGGCCACCCCCCGACTGAGCATGGCGTATGGCGTATGTTTCAGCCCTTCGGCCCGGATGGCCTCAGCTATCCCAGGAACCTCTTTCTCGATGGCGGCTTTGGTGGCTTCCGGGGTTACGTCCCGGGGAGAAAGACCGGTCCCGCCGGTGGTGATAATCAAATCCAGCCCCTTGCGGTCCACCCAGTCCACCAAGACCACCAGAATTTCTTCGTAATCATCGGGAAGGATCCGGTAAGCCAGGACCTGAAAACCCTCCCGCACGAGGGCCTCCTTGATTAAAGGGCCGGCCAGGTCTTCCCTTTCGCCCAGCGCCCCTTTATCAGAAAGGGTCAGGACCCCGGCGGTAAATTCCATTATTTCTTTTCCTCCTCGCCTTGTTTGGCTTGGGCTATGATCTTTTCCGCTATCTGAGGGGGTACTTCTTCGTAATGGGAAAATTTCATCCGGAAGGTCCCCCGCCCCCCAGTAATGGCGTTTAGATCAAGGGCGTAACGCTGTACTTCTGCCAGGGGAACCTGGGCCTTGATCACCTGCAACTTGCCCTTGGGCTCCATACCCAAAACCTTGCCCCTGCGGGCGTTGATGTCTCCGATCACGTCGCCCATCACGTCTTCGGGGACCTCTATTTCCAGTTCCATAATGGGTTCCAAAAGAACCGGCTGGCATTCCTGAACCCCTTTTTTGAAACACTGGGAAGCAGCGATCATAAAGGCCATATCAGAGGAGTCTACCTCGTGACTTTTGCCGTCGTAAAACTGCACTTTTACGTCCACTACCGGAAAACCGGCCAGTGGGCCCTTCTCTAGGGCCTGACGCACCCCTTTTTCTACCGCCGGGACAAAATTACGCGGGACATTCATTCCTACCAGGGTTTCTACAAATTCAAAACCCGCCCCCCGGGGCAGGGGATAGATATTGAAATGCACTTCGGCAAACTGCCCCCGGCCACCGGTCTGTTTCTTGTGGCGGTAGATGACACCTTCTTTCGGTTTCTTGATGGTCTCCCGGTACGGGATTTTGGGAAGCGAAAGCTCCACCTTTACCCCGTATTTACGGGCCATTTTTTCGATGGTGGCCTCAATGTGGATCTGACCCAGACCGGAGAGAAGAATTTCCCGGCTCTCTTCGTCTCGTCTAACGATGAGGCTGGGGTCTTCTTCCTGAATCCTGGCCAGTGCCGTCCCGATCTTTTCCTCATCACTGCGGCTTTTAGGGTGGAGGGCGTAAGTCAGGACGGCGTGAGGCAATTCCGGGGCCGGAAAGATTACCGGGGCCTCGGGATCACAAAGGGTATCACCGGTTTTGGTTTCGGCAAGCTTGGGAATAACACAGATCATCCCGGGCACCGCCTGGGCGCAGGGTTTATGTTCCTTCCCTTCGGGAATGGCCAGATTGGCGTATTTTTCCTTGACGTCCCGGATGGGGTTCAAGAGCACCCCCTCTTGAGGTAAGGTGCCGGAAATGACCCTTGCGAAAGAAAGCCTTCCTGCGTAAGGATCCATAAAAGTCTTAAAGACGATAAGGGATACGAGTTCTTCCGGCTGGGGAGCCCGGCTCACCTCTTCTCCTTCCGGGCTTTGCCCCACCCTTTCACCCCGTTCCACCGGGGAAGGCAAGAAATTAACGATCAAATCCATCAAAGGCTGGATACCCACCAATTTGGCCACCGAGCCGCAGGAGACAGGGACAAAACGACCTTCAAGTATCCCCCGCTTAAGCCCTCGAACGATCTCTTCAGGGCTTAACTCACCCTCTTCCAGGAATTTCTCTAGTAGTTCGTCATCACTTTCAGCGGCGTATTCTATGAGGTTCGCCCGGAGTTCTTCCACCCGGTCAGCAATTTCGGCCGGGATTTCGGTATTTTTGGGTTGTCCGTCTTCAAATACCCAGGCCTTCATCTGAATAAGGTCCACCACCCCGGAAAGGGCGCTTTCCTTGCCGATGGGATAGGCCACCGGCACCGGCCTGATACCAAGCCTTTCCTCAAGCACCCCAACGGCTTTATCAAAATCGGCGTACTCCCGGTCAAGCTTATTGACGAAGGCCGCGCAGGGGAGCCCGAATTCCTTGACAAAGGCGAAGACCTTCTCTGTCTGGACTTTTACGGGATCCGTGGCCTCTACCACCAAAAGGGCGTTATCCGCGGCCCAGGCCGCCAGTTTGGCCTCGGCGTTAAAATTGTCGTCCCCCGGGGGGTCAAGAAAAAAGACTTCGTGTTTTTTCCAGGTGAAATGGTGACAGGCGGTGGAAATGGTAATTTTGCGGTTTTGTTCTTCTGGTTCGAAATCGAGCACCGAAGACCCGTCGTCCACCCTGCCCAGTTTTTGAGTCTTGCCCGCGAGATAGAGCATGGCCTCAGCCAGAGAAGTCTTTCCAGCCCCGCTCTGGGAAAGAAACACCAGGTTACGAATTTTGGCGGTTTCCATAGGCCCTCCTCACCGTTTAATTGCCCCGGAAAGCGTCCTGCAAAAAGAGGCTAGCGCAATTCGATTTCCAGTGTCAAGAAGTTGTCTGAGCAACCCTCTTGCGGAATCTCCCGGAAAAAAGCGGCAAAACCGTTTCTTTTCGGGTTTAAGCCTTAAGAAAATTAAAATTGGCCGCCTATGCGGAAGTTCCAGTTGCTCTTGTCCTCGTCTTCCTGGGCGTCGATGTTGTACCCCCATTCGATGCGCAGGGGCCCCATGGGCGAAAGCCACCTAATCCCCAACCCCACTGATTTGCGTACGTCTGAAAAACGGTAACCCACGTCTTCTCCCCAGACGTTACCCATGTCAAAAAAGACCACCCCTTTAAGCCCCATGCTCTTGACCAGGGGGAAGATGGCCTCGGTTTGCACAAAAGCCATCCGCTCGCCCCCGATCCTCTCCCCTGTTTCTGGATCCTTGGGGCTGATATCTCCGTAACGGTAACCCCTGACCGAATCTATCCCTCCTAGGTAAAACTTTTCGTATACCGGAAGCTTCCCTCCCTCCCCTTCTGTTATGTAGCCTACACCTACCCTTACGTGCCCTGTAATTTCCCAAAGGGTAGGGAAATAAATGCTTCCCGTGGCCGTTATTTTTTCAAAAGCGCTGTCTCCTCCGAGAAAACCTCCGGCGTGCTCGTAAGTAACGTTAAGGACCGTTCCCCTGGTAGGGTCAAAGAAATGGTTTCTGGTATCCCGCACTAAACCCAGCTCCACTGAGCTGGTGATATGGATGTCAGCTGACTCGCGGATGATAGCCGAAGCGTAATAGTAGTAGTCGGTAAGGTCAGAATCATCGTAGCGGTAACCAAAGAAGCCCCTGGTATTGGGAGTTAAAAGATAACCAAACCGCACCCCGAACCCCTGGCTGTCCCGGGTGTAATCGTCATATTCCCTTTCCCAATTGTAGACGTTAAGGCCCAGAGAGAGTCTACTATCCCTGAAATAAGGTTCGGTAAAAGAAAGGGAGTAGCGGGTGGTCCGGGCCCCAAAGAGCCCCTGGAAAGAGAGGGTCTGCCCCTTGCCGAGCAGATTGCGCTGGGAAATCTCCCCCATAAGGATCACTTTATCTACGGAACTATAACCAGCCCCGATACTGAAAGTGCCGGTGGGCCTTTCCTTAACTTTAACGTGAACGTCCATCTGGTCTTCTTTAACGCCCTTTTCCGTAGAAATGCTAACGTCGTCGAAGTAACCCAGACGCCGCAGGCGGCCTTCGCTTTTCTTGAGTCTGGTGGCGCTAAAGGGCCTTTGCTCCACGATGAGCAACTCCCGACGAATCACCTTGTCCCTGGTGCGGGTGTTGCCCGTGATTTCGATCCGGTTTACGTAAACCAGCGGCCCTTTATCTACTTTAAAAATGACGTCCACCACGTGGGCCTTGGGGTCTTTTTTGATCTCCGGTTCCACTTTGGCGTAAGCGTAACCTTTGTCTGCGAAAAGATCCGTTATTTTCATGAGGTCACGCCTTAAGGCCTCGCGGTCAAAAAACTTCTTCTTAGGAAGTTCAAGCTTTTTTAAGATAAAATTCTTATCCTTAAAGAGATCTTGAACGACGTCCACCTTTCCCACCCGGTAGCGAGGCCCTTCTTCGATGGGGATGGTGATGTAGATCATCTCTCCTTTTCTTTCGATGCGGGGTTCTCCTACCCGCACGTCCATATAGCCGTGGTTCTGGTAAAAGGTCACGATTTTGCCTAGGCTCCGGTAGAGCCCCCCGTAGCTGTACACCCCGGGTTCAACTCCGCCGCCGGTAACGTAAGTCTTTATCTTTTTGACCCAGGAAAGCGGGCTCTTTTCGCTGATTTCCAGGAGTTTCTTCAGTTCTTTGTCCGAAAAGGTCCGGTTCCCCTCAAAAGAAATCTTCTTGATATAGGCCTTTTTCCCTTCCTTGATCTTGAAAATGACCTTTGCTTCTCGGGGGTTTAACATCTTTACCAGGGGCTCGACCTTGACGTCATAAAATCCCCGTTCCCGGTAAAGGAGTTCTATTTTTTCGGCGGCCTCATTAATCTTGTTGAGATTGAGGATGGTGTAGGGCTTGAGTTCGGTTATCTTTTGGAGGTCGCTTTCCTTGATGGCCTTATTGCCTTCGTAGACGATCCGTTTGACTACCGGTTTTTCCCGAACGATATAAGTTACGCGCAGGCCTTCGGGGGTTTCTTCCAGATCAGCCCGCACGTCGTCAAAATAACCGAGCTTGAAGATCTCCTTGAGATCCTGGCGCAGTTTCTGAGGATCAAAAGGATCCCCGGGTTTTAGGGAGACCACGGCCAAGATGGCCTCCTCGTCCATGCGGACGTTTCCTTTTATCCTCACCTCGGCGACAATCTCCCGGGAAAGGACGGCTCTGGCCAAGCGCTTGCCGGCCTTTTCCTTAAGAGCCTCCAGGGTCGAGATGTCACCGGCCACGTAAAGCCGTTTGGTATAAGCCCCGGCACAGTCCCTGACCTTAAGGTCCAGACTGATCTGGCCGGCGAAGACCGTGGCTGAGCCCCAAATCACGGCCTTAAGCCCCAATCGCTCACAGAGTTTGCGGGCCTCTTCCTCGCTTATCTTCTGGGGAAGCTTCCCCAAAATTTCCCTCACCTTGGCCCGGGGAAGGACCCTTAGCCCCTCTTTTTGGAGGTAATAGGCCAGACCTGTGTCAAGATCTGCCAGGGCCTCCTTTTCCCAGGGCGCCGCGTGGATCTCAAGCGGAAGCAAAAGGACCGGAGCCTCTCGGGAAAAGGCCGCCCAAGAAACCGGCTTCAGGCAGAAAAAAAGGCCCCAAACCAGGGCCACGGTGAAAACTATTGCTCTTTTAACACCCATGGCCAAGGTTGGTCCTTGGGAAGCTCAATAATCTGCCCCTCACTCAGGCTTAAAACTCTGTCCATTCTTACCGCTATTTCTAGGTTATGCGTCACGATCACCATGGTGGTAGCATAAGTTTGGTTAATGTGCAAAAGGAGATCAAGCACCCCCCGGGCGGTGGTGACGTCAAGATTCCCCGTAGGTTCATCAGCCAGTATCACCGGAGGGTTCATTACCAAGGCCCGGGCGATGGCCACCCGTTGTCTTTCCCCCCCGGATAACTCCCCGATCCGGTGAAAGAGCCTTGCCCCAAGACCCACCTGTTTTAACACCTCCTCCGCCCTGGCCCGGGCCTCAGCCAAAGACTTTCCCCCGATTAAGGCCGGTAACATGACGTTTTCCAGGGCGTTAAATTCTGGAAGTAAATGGTGAAATTGAAAGACAAAACCCAGCCTTTCGTTGCGGAAACGGGAAAGTTCCCGTTCCGGGAGGGAAAACACGTCCTCCCCGAAATGATACACTTTGCCGGCGGAGGGGCGGTCCAAAGTACCTAGGATGTGCAAAAGGGTGGTCTTGCCCACCCCCGAAGCCCCTACGATAGCTACCTTTTCTCCCACCGCCACCTTAAGGGAGGCGCCCTTTAGAATCTCAACCTGCCTGGGCCCTTCACCGTATGCTTTGTAAAGGTCCACGGCCTCAAGGGCCCACCTAGCCATAGCGCAGGACCTCAGCAGGAGGAAGTTTGGCAGCCTGTTTGGCCGGGTATACCGTGGCCAATAAAGCTAGAATGAGGGCCGCCAGCGCGATAGTCAAGACGTCAAATCCCTGGACCAGAACCGGTAAACGGTCCACGTAATAGACGTCGCTTGGAAGTTTTATGATGGGGTAACGGGCGATGAGAAAACAGAGTAAGAGCCCGCCCAGGGTACCCAGCATCATACCCGAAGCCCCGAGCAAAAAGCCCGTAAGCATAAAGATACGCAAGATAGAGGCGTCTGAAGCCCCCATGGATTTGAGGATGGCGATGTCCTCCCGCTTCTCCCCCACCAGCATGATAAGGGCGGCCACGATGTTGAAGGCCGCCACCACTACGATCAAAGTCAGGATGACGAACATGGCCGCCTTCTCCAACTTTAAAGCCGAAAAAAGGCTGGCGTTCATGCGCCGCCAATCAATTACCCAGTAGGGGAAACCAAGTTTCTGGGCCAGGAGCTTGGCAAATTCCCCGGCGTAAAAGGGATCAGTGATTTTGACCTCAAGATGGGAGACCTCCCCTTTCATCCCTGCCAGTTGCTGAGCCAGGCCAAGGGGTATAAAGGCCAGGGTGGCGTCAAATTCGTAAAGTCCAGTCTCAAAAACCCCCACCACCTGGAGGGTGCGTATTTTGGGAAGCATGCCAAAGGGGGTAGCCCTACCTCCCGGGAGGATAAATTTGACCTTCTCTCCCGGAGAAACCCCTAAATTTTTGGCCAAACGCCAGCCCAGGACAACCTGAGGCGCCTTATCTGTTAAACTGGCCAAGGTGCCCTGGCGCATCTTGATGCGGTCGTAAAAACGGCCTGCCAGCTCGCCCGGCACTCCCCGAACCATCACCCCGGCCTGACCGCTGGCCGAAGAAAGAAGACCCTGCAGAACCACGCAGGGCAAAATACCTTCCACCGTTACCGTGCCCTCTCCTCTGATACGGGCCCAAAGTCCGGAAAGGCCCCTTTTTTCTACCGAGAGCTGAGAAATTTCCCGCATCAAGCCCTGGTATCCCAAAATAGGCCCCCCAAGCCGTTGTACGATTAGGTGAGAGTTAACCCCCAGGAGCCTCTCCCTCAGCTCTTTTTGAAAGCCAGCCATCACGGCGATCACCACGATCAGGGCACAAACCCCTATAGATACCCCCACCACCGCCATCACGGAAATAAAAGAAGTGAAGCGGTGCTTCTTGCCGGCCAGGAGATACCGTAAGGCCACGTACCATTCAAAGCGCTTGATCATCTTTCAGACCGCAGGTGGGGGAATAGAATCACCTCACGGATAGAGGGAGCATCGGTAAAGAGCATGACCAGACGGTCAACTCCTATACCTTCCCCGGCTGCCGGGGGCATCCCGTATTCCAGGGCGCGGATAAAATCTTCGTCTATCTCTGGGTGGATCTCTGGATCGTCAGCCAGGCGCCGCTTTAATTGTTCCTCAAAACGCTGGCGCTGGTCCCGCGGATCATTAAGCTCTGAAAAGGCGTTGGCTATTTCCCGGCCGGCGATAAAGAGCTCAAACCGGTCCGCCACCTCGGGATTTTCTTCGTTCCGCCGGGCCAGGGGCGAAATATCCACGGGAAAAGCGACGATAAAGGTGGGCTGAATGAGCTTCGGCTCCACCAGGGCGTCGAAAAGCTTGGCCCAGAGTTTCCCCAAGACCTGTTCCCGTTCATCGAGTTTGATCTCATGCTCCCGGGCAAAGGCCAAGATCTTTTCCCTGGAGGCAAGGACCTCCTCGGGTACCCGGCCGATCTGGATGAGGGCCTCTTTGAAAGGGATCCTGGGCCAGGGAGGAGTAAAATCTATTTCCTGGCCCTGGTAAGTGATCTTGGTGCCCCCGGTAAGCTCTTTGGCCAGGCCGAGGAATATCTCTTCGGTGCGGGTCATAAGGTCTTCGTAAGTGGCGTAGGCCTCGTAAAACTCAAGCATGGTAAACTCGGGGTTGTGCTGAACCGAGATGCCCTCGTTGCGAAAATTGCGGTTGAGCTCAAAGACCCGTTCAAAACCACCTACCAGTAATCGTTTGAGATAAAGCTCCGGGGCGATACGGAGATAGAGTTCCTGATCCAGGGCGTGGTGGTAGGTCTTAAAAGGTCGGGCCGTGGCTCCTCCGGGGATGGGTTGCATCATAGGGGTTTCTACCTCAAGGAAGCCCTGCGAAGAAAAATACTGGCGCAAATATTGGATAATCCAGGTCCTGGTGCGGAAGATCTCCCGCACCCTTTCGTTCATAATGAGGTCCAGGTAACGCCGGCGGTAACGCAGCTCAACGTCCTGCAAGCCGTGGTATTTTTCCGGCAGAGGGCGAAAGGCCTTGGTTACCAAGACCAGCTCCTTCACCAGGATAGTCAGCTCCCCGGTCTTGGTGCGAAAGAGGGGGCCTTCCACCCCGACGATATCGCCTAGGTCAAAATACTTCTTAAAAAGCTTGAACTTTTCCGCTCCCAGCTCATCCTTTTTGACGAAGATCTGAATACGGCCGGTTTCGTCTTGAATATGGGCAAAGACCGCCTTGCCAAAATCCCGCTTGGCCATCAAGCGGCCCGCTACTTTGAAAGTGGCCTTTAACTGGGCCAGCCTTTCCTGGTCGTAATCGGCAAAGATTTCTTTAATGGCCCCGGCCTTGTCTTCCGGCCTAAAATTATTGGGAAAGAGAGGAACCCCTGAGGCTTCAAGCTCCTCCGCTTTGGCCCGCCTGAGCTTTAAGACCTGGCTTTCTTCACTCACCATCTACCTCCTGAAAAAATTACTTGAGCTCCCCTTTCAAAAGTTTTTTAAATCCAGTCAGAGTGCCCTTCCAGGCGGTCTCCCCCGCCAGTACCCCCACGATCACTCCGCTCTTTTCCACACTTACCTCGATAACCAGTTCCTCATCACCGATCTTAAAGACCGCCTCCGCCCACCTCTCCGCAGGTAAACCCCGGGCTTCACATTCGTAATCGGTACGCGTCTCGGTGGTCATACGGATCTCAGCCATTTTGCTCCTCCAAAGTTTTTGCATGCTAAGTACCGCCTGTGGTCCGTACCTGCAAGCTCAAAAAAGCACTTTTTGCCTAGGTTTTTGGGGCCTGGACCTGGGCCTTACCTGCTCTACTTTGAGACCTGCCAGAAAGGGACTAGGACGTCCGCCAAGTCTTCGGCCAAAAAGAGTCCTTTCCCGGGCAAAGGTAGCCGCAAACCTGGCCCCGGCCCTGGTGAGCGCCACGTAAGCCAGCCGCCGTTCCTCCTCCAGGTTGGTTTCCGAAAGGAGGGTAAAGGGCAAAAGCCCTTCCTCGGCCCCGATGAGGAAGACCGCTTCGAATTCAAGCCCCTTGGTCTCGTGAATGGTAAGCAGAGCCACCCCCTGTTTTTTGAAAAAGACCCCCTGGCCGAGCAGTTCTATCCGAAAATTAAGCTCTTCCAAGCTCTGGCTCTGGGTCAGGAGATAATTTACTTCCCGGCCAAACCGGCCCTTTTTGAGTTCCGCCCGAGCTTCTTCCAGGGTTTGGGCCCGGGAAAGGATATCCTTCAAGCGGGCCAGCTCCTCCCCGCTCTTTGGTTCCTCCACCGGCACCCCGGCCTTGACCAAGACCTCTTTGACCGGCGAAAGAAGCCTCCTTAGTCTCGCCACCACCGCTATTTCTCCAGGGGGAAGGCTCTTCCGGGTAGAGGATTCCAGCTGCAAGCCGCCTAAAAGCTCGGTAACCATTCCCGCCACTTCCCTGGCCTCGTGCTCCGGACCATTAAAGGCGTACATGCCAAGCGTTCCGCCTTCTTTCCGGCTCTTTAGGGCGGGGGTCGGAAAGGTGTTGTCTCTTAAGATTTCGGCAAACCGCAAGATGTTTTCGGGCACCCTGAAACTTTCCTCCAGAAAAAAACGCTTAAGCCCGACGATTTGGTCTATAAATCCTTTGACGAGCTCAGGGGTAGCGCCCCGAAACCCGTAGATGGCCTGCGCCGGGTCACCTACCAGATAAAAGGTGGCCCGGCCAAAGCTCTTAAGAAAGGCTATGAGCTCGGGGTTAAGGTCCTGAAACTCGTCCACCAGCAGGTGAAGCGGGGTCTCAGCCAGGGGGTTGGCCCGGGTGGCCTCTTTCAGGAGCAGCCCAAAGTCATAAAGGCCCGCGGCCTTGAGGCTTTTTTCGTAACGTTTCAGGAGTTCACTTTCCGGCTCAAAGACCCTTAGCCTTTCAAGCCGCTTCAGGGCCCCGCGTGGGGAAAGCCCCTCGGCTTTAAGGACCTCCTGAAAGAGGCGCTCCTGCTCTTCCGCCGTGGCAATCCGGGGGGAAAGGCCGGCCTGGCGCAGGAGTTCGTAAGCCAGGCCGTGGAAGGTTTCTACCCGAACACCTTCTATCTTAAGGTTTTTAAGGCGCTCCTTAAGCTCCGCCGCCGCCTTGACCGTAAAGGTAAGCAAGATAATCTTTTCCGGGGCTGTTCCCTGCTCAAGCAGGTAAAGGAGACGGCCCAAGAGGGTCCTGGTCTTGCCTGCCCCCGGACCCGCCAGCACCAGGGCCGGCCCCGCGTGACAGCAGGCTTTTAATTGTGAGGGCGTAAGGGCAAGCTCTTTTAAAGACACCTCCCTATTTAAGCCCAAATATTGGGCCGTGCAAACTAGGCAACTTTTCCTTTTACGGGTAAAGTTCTGGTCTATGCGTACCTGGTGGATTTGGTTAGCTCTCATCCTTGGCTGGCTGGGACTGTCGCTCTTTATGGGGCGCCCGGTGAGCGTCTGAAACCTAACGGGTACCCAGGGGGTACCTAAAGGTTGCCCGGCACCTTATACCAAACCGGATGGGAAACCCGTACCCTCGCCTCAAACGCCTAATCGGTAGAGCTATCCACCGTTACCAGCTCTTGGAGGAGGGAGACCGCGTCCTCCTTGCCCTCTCCGGTGGGGAAGACAGCCTAGTGCTATTGCGCTTCTTGGCCGAGTGGCGGCGCAAGACCCCTTTTGTCTGGGAACTTTTTGCCATCCATATGGACATGGGCTTTGAAACCTCCCCTGAACACCGCCAGAAATTGGCCAAACTCGCCAAGTACTGCGAGGAATTAGGGGTACCCTTTCGGCTTGACTTTACCAATTACGGACAGATGGCCCTTGAAGCCAAAGAGAAAAAGGTTTCCCCCTGTTTTGTCTGTTCTTGGTACCGGCGCAAACACCTTTTCAAGCTGGCTGGTCGAGAAAAATATAACAAAATCGCCTTCGGCCACCACAAAGACGACGTGATCGTGACTTTCTTTCTCAATATGTGTTACCACGGGGAACTGTCCACCATGCTCCCCAAACAGGAAATGTTTAAAGGCGAACTTTACCTTATAAGGCCTCTTTATTTCGTGGAAAAAAAGCTCATTTCCGCCCTAGCCCAAAAAGAGGGGCTGCCGGTATTTGAAAACCCCTGCCCCATAAGCCCGGAGACCAGACGGGCCAAAATGGAAAGGATCCTCAAAGAAAAACTCTTTCCTGAAAACCCCAAATTTAAGGGCAACATCTTCCACGCTATTTTTAACTGTAAGCCGGAATACCTACCTAAAAGATGAACTCTCCTGTGGGCAATATCTAGAGATTGCTTCGCTCCGCTTAAGTTTTGCTCGCAATGACCAATAAAAAGTCGTCGCGGTCATGGTTATTGTGAAAACCCCTCTACGCTTTAATACGTAGAGGGGCACAGCGACGGTGGACTGGCCAAAGGGCAAAAGTATTGGGTGACTTATTGTTAAGCGGAAGAATTAGGGGTGGAAACGGTAGAACTGGTTGAACTCTTGGACGTTTCTTGGCTACTTTTGGTCTCCTGTTTTTTGTCTTTCCGGGCGTAGTCAGTAACGTACCAGCCAGATCCTTTCAGGATAAAGGAGCTTTGGCTGATCAATTTACGCAATCTTCCTTGACAGGCCTCACAGGTCGTCAGAGGTTCGTCGGTTATCTTCTGCCAGACTTCGTAATGACGCCCGCACTTTTCGCATTCATATTCATAAATAGGCATCTTTACACCTCCTGAGCGTAAATTTGGTCAAAACGCAGGATTATTTCGGCCAAAGCGGCCCAGCGCACCCTGGCCAACACCTCCCGGGCCAGTTGATGTACCTTTCTTTCTTCTTGGACCCGCAGGGAATACGGCATCCAAAAACTGGCCCAAAACTTCGAAAAACGCACCATATGGATCAACTCGTGGGTAAAAATATAAAGCAAAAGGGCCTCAAGGGAAGGCCCCTGGGCCAGGGTCAAGATCCTGCTTTCTGCCAGGAACAACCCGTAAAACCATCTTCTTCGGCGTGGAAGGAGGGCCGGTACCTCAAGCAGGGTCAGCGAAGCCAGCCCTTCTCCCTCCAAAGGGAGTTTAAAAACTTGATATTGGAGGCGCTGCCAGTCCCTGGCCCCCAGGCTGAAAAAATCCCCTACCAGCTCTTCGGCCAGGGAGGAGGCCGCCGCCAACAGCGCCGCGGGAATTTCTTTTTCTTCAGGGGTTACGGTGCCTCTCCAGCCGGGTAGGACCCAAGCCATTCTAGGTGGACACACAATTTTTCCAGTTCTTCCAGACAACTTTTGACCTTTTCGTCTGCCAGATGCCCTTCACAATCCAGGAAAAAGAAATAACGCCAGGGTTCACTCTTGGCCGGCCGGCTTTCAATCTTGGAAAGATTGATGCTGCGCTTGGCAAAACAGCGCAAGACTTCAAAAAGTGCCCCCGGACGGTCAGAAATACTGAAAAAAATAGAGGTCTTATCGCGCCCGGTAGGGGCGGTCTTTTCTTTACCGATTACCCAGAAACGAGTCACGTTTCCCCGAAAATCTTCGATATTATGGGCCACCACCTGGAGGTGATAAGTCCGTGCCGCCAAGGGACTGGCTATGGCTGCCACAGAAGGGTCAACCGCCGCCCACCTGGCGGCAAAGGCCGTAGAAGAGACTTCCTCAACCGGTACCGAAGGAAGATTTTTGCGTAACCAGCGCCGGCATTGTGCCAGTGCGTGGGGGTGGGAAAGGACCTTCTTGATGTCTTCTTTGCGCCCGGTCTGGTTTAAAAGATCGTGGCTGATGGGAACAAAGACCTCGCCACAGACTTTGAGTTTGTATTCGGAGAAGGCGTCAAGGGTGGCAGAAACCGTGCCCTCAATGGAATTCTCCACCGGGACCACCCCAAACCTGGTGCGCTGCGCCTCAGTCTCTTCAAATACGTCCAGGAGGGCCTCCTGCGGCCTGAAATCTGCGGCGTGGCCAAAAAATTTGATGGCCGCCATATGACTGAACGTGGCTTCCGGCCCCAGGTAAGCCACTTTGAGCGGTTCTTGCGCGGTGCGGCAGGTATGAACTATTTCCAGAAAAATGGCCTTTAACGCCTCTTCCGGGAAAACCCCCGCGTTTTCCGCCAAGATCCTCTCTATAACGGCGCGTTCCCGCCCCAGATCTAAAACTTCTACCCCCAACTCCCGTTTGAGCGCCCCCACTTCTTTTACCACGGCCAGGCGCTCCTTAAGGCAGGAAAGCACGGTCCGGTCTAATTCGTCGATCTTGTCCCGTAATTGTTGTAATCTCTTTTTGATTTCTTCTCGGTTTTTCTGGCTCATTTTGACTCCCGCTTAAATTTTAGCCAAAAATTAACGGCCCGGCCAAGGCCGGCACCTCTTACAGGGACAATACCCCTCAAAGAAGGCCTCCTTCATGTCTCTGAAAATCACCCGGTTACCAGGGGCCGTCTTCCGGCCCAGGGGGCAATCAGGCCGGTGGAAACGGCGGGAACGCCGGTTCCCCAAATAATAAGGTTCTCCCCGGAAAAAGTCCCCACCCCAGAGGCCAAGGCCTTTGCGCATGGCGCTGCGCTGGGTCCCAAGGAGCAGGGAAAAATATTTGGTATTAGGGGGCATGTAACAGACAAAAGCCAGCCCCTGCGCGACCAAGGCCTCCTGGACGAAGGTGCCGTCGGGGAGAAAGACGTAGGCCAGGAGCCGGCCGAAACGATCCCTCGGTTCTTTGGCGATCTCCAGCAGGACATATTTATTCTTAACTAGACGGATGTTGGCCTTGAGAGCTTCCCGGCCGAAGGGTTCCCCGGGTTCGTCTTCATGAGGAATTTCCGGGGCGTTGATGCTGGCGTAGCGCACCTTCTGCCCGTTTTCCAGTACCACGGTGTCCCCATCTATGACCCAGCGCACGTAATGGGTCTCTTTGCGGGCCGGGCAGCTGGTGGCCACTAGGACCAGAAAAAGGACCAGGAGATAAAAGGGGCGTTTCATCGGTTTCTCCTCTGGTTTTTGCCCATCTTAACTTTTCCTATTGCAAGACCCAAGGCTTTGTTTATGTTTAAGGCATGCTTCCCAAGGCCACCAAAAAGGCACCGGTGCTCTTTCAGACCAGCAACGGCCTCCTCATGGGCCTGGTTTGTTATCATCACGGCATGGAGACCCTGGCCTTCGTCCTGGAAAAGCGAGAATTTTTTGACGTGGAATGGCCCGCCTTGGTGGCCATTGACGCCCAGGGGTGGCATCCCATCCCCTTAATGCTGGAACACATCGTGATGCAACGGGCCAACGTCATCTGGTATACCACGGCCCTTCCTGAACCCCTGGTACAGAAATACCGGGAGCGGCTCCCCATAAAGCCTGTCTCTTATACACCTCT
>WGCA01000007.1 GCA_015494065.1 Thermodesulfobacteriaceae bacterium
CATATACTAGTGACATAGATATTTTAGTTGAATTTGAAGAAGTTCCTTCCCTTCTAAAATTTGTCAAATTGGAGAATTATCTTTCAGACTTGCTAGGAGTAAAGGTAGATTTAGTTGAAAAAAGGCTCTTAAGCCGCGCATAGGCAAACATATTTTGCAAGAAGTTTTGATATTATAAAAAATGTAGGAGTGCATTATAGAAAGAACGACCCCCTTACGGTTCTTCAGAACCCGGGATGTCAAATAACAGCCTCAGAAAGAGGGCTTTGAGATACCAGGTCTCCGGCATGGGGAGGTAGACGGGGTGGTCCGGGGCCTGGAGGCCTATCTCAAGGAGTTGAGGCTGGCGGCCCGCGCGGACCAGCTCTTCCCGGGCCAGCCTTTCAAATTCTTCAAGCCTTAAAAACTGGGAACAGGAACAGGCCAGCAAGAGACCCCCCTCGGTTACCCTCCTCTGGGCCAGCGAGATGAGTTCCCGGTAGCGCTTAAGACCCTGAAAATAGGCCTTTTTCTTCTTGATAAAGGCCGGCGGATCCAGGACGACCACTCCAGCCAGCGGCGCGTACCTCAAAAAATGCGCTACTTCGTCGCACACAAAAACGATCCGGTCCTTAAGACCGTTTAGGCGGGCAGTCTCTTCAGCCAGGGCCAAGGCCTCCTGGGAACGGTCCACCGCCAGTACCTTTTTAGCCCCCGCCCTGGCAGCGTAAAAAGAAAAGGCCCCGGTATAACAAAAAAGGTCGAGCACCATTTCCCCGGTTACGTAACGAGTAAGACGGCGCCGGTTTTCCCTTTGGTCCAGGAAAAAGCCCGTTTTCTGGCCGGTTAGTGGCCGCAACAGGAAACGGAGGCCGTCCATGGTGACTTCTATGGGTTCCTCGACCCCTTCGGCCTCCACGTAAAGGTCTAGGCCTTCTTCTTTACGCACGGGAAGGTCGTTGCGCAGGACAAAACCCCGGAGGGGGATGACGGCCTTCAGGGCCTTTAAGATGTTATCTTTCTGACGTTCCATCCCGGCGGTGGTAATCTCGATGACCGCCACGTCCTCGTAGATATCGATGGTCAAGCCGGGCAAAAGGTCCCCTTCTGCGTGGACAAGACGAAAACAGTCTTCGCCCTGGTAGAATTTCTGGCGCAGGGAAAGGGCCCTTTGGAAACGATTAATGAAGAACTCTTCCCCTATGTCTGTTTTTTCCCGGCTTATGAGCCGAGCCAAAATGCTGCTTTTAGGGTTGAAATAGGCCAACCCGCCAAACTGGCCCTCCGGGGTCAGGACCCGGGCTATTTCCCCCGGGGCGAGATCCGGGACTTTCTGGAAGTCCCTTTTTCCGAACCAGAGTCTTCCGGAAAGGAGCTTTTGGACCCCCTGTTTATTTAGGACCGCGACTTCGGTCATGGATCATCCTCAAGACTTTCTGGCTGCGAAAATAGTCTGCCGCCCCGATGGTGTGAGGGGCGTAAGGAAGGAAACGTTTTTGGGGGTCTTTGGCCAATTTTTCCGGGTAAAAATTGTCAAAAGGGATTTCGTCTTCCCGGGCCAGACTCAAGTGCAGGTCAAGGATGGGCCGCAATACGGAGACCCGTCCCTTTTCGTCATATCCCAGGGGGACTTCGGCGAAACGTCTGGCCCGGAAGCCAAGAAACCAGATCCCCTCCCGCACCCTTCCTGAAATTTTGTCCCTCATCCTGGCCTGGGCCGTACCGGTCTCAAAAAACGTGAGGAAGGCCTCTTCCACTTCCGAAGAGCCCTGGACGTAAAATTCGGCCCATTCCTCCCAATCCGGGTCAAAATGGAGGATGAGGTGGTATTCCCGGTCCTGGAAAGACCAGACGGCATGGCAGGCGCTGCAGCGGGCCCGGGCCAGTACAAAAGGTTTATGGTAGGCCGGAGACAGCTTGGGGTGGCAGTCTTGACATCGGGGGCCGGGAGCACCCGCCATCAGTTCCCGCCCGGTATGACAATCTGTACAGGCCAGTCCGGCCTTCAAGTGGACGTCGGGGTTCATTTCGTGGTATTCCACCCCCCAGGGGCGCGGAGGGGGTTCCCCCTCAATAAGGGGGCTTCGGAAGGCGTACGGGTAGTCGTGTTCAAAAAGGCCGTAATAATCAAAACCTACCCGGTTGCTGTAATGGCAGTGGAGGCAGAGGCGGTCGGGTGGGGTACGGACGAACTTGTGGGAGATAAGTGCGTCGGCGGCGTATTTCAGGTGGCAGGCCGCACAGCCCCTCCCTCGTCTGGTCTCCGCGTAAGCGTCGCCCTCGTAAAAAAGATGGCAGCGTAGACAGCGGCGTCTTAAAAGATCGTGTACCAGGTCTTCTAAGGTCTCGACCCTGGCTGGCTCCTTGAGGGCCAGGACCGAGTCCACGGGTTTGAGACCAAAAATTTTAAGTACCGGGTTAATCTCACCGGTAAGAGTAAAATGTTTGCTCTTCTTGAGGGCCGTAACCTCCTTTCGGTGGCAGGGGCCGCAGGTCTTTTCCAGGTGGGGAGGCAGGGCCGGGGAGGTTACGAGCCCCTTATGGGCTGCTTCCTTGGAAGGGGCTGGGGTTTGGCCGCCATGGCATCTCTGGCAGGAAAAGTTATGTTTGGCGTCAAGCTCTACCCGGTGGCAGGTTACACAAAAAAAGTTCCGAGGTTCAGGGGGGTTTTCCTTACAACCCCAAAGGAGCAACAGGGCCAAGAATAGGAAATACTTTACGCCAGGCCGCATACCCTTTTAGCCGCCTCATCTAACATTCTGGGAAGACCACCGAAGGCCGCCGGGGTGAAGCCGAAAACCTCCTGCCAGACCTCTTCACTTTCCATGCAAAGGTAAACGCAAACTTCTTGGCTGAATCGGCGTATGCGCTGGTAGAGAAAGCGGTAGAGTTCTACCCGCAACGGGCGGAAATATCTCTTTTTGCCGTCAAGCCCCAGGACGAATTCGTCACTGAATATCTTGGTGCCGGGGAAACGCCGCCAGGCGATCTCCTTAAGTGCCGGCATGTACCGGAGGCTGCCCAAACTGATCCAGGCGATGTTATCCGCCGGGATGTGTCGGAAAAGCGCGTCTATTACCTGCTGGTATTCCTCCTGCCAACCTTCAAAACGCACCAGCGGGTCAAAATGGAAGGCCACGGGGTAGCCCCAGCGGGTGGCCTTTTGGGCAGCCTTTATCCTTTCTGTCACCGGCGGAGCGCCCTTTTCTTCGGTTTGGCTGAGGCTTGGGGCGTTCAAGGACCAGGCCAGGATGGTGCGGCGCCGGTGCGAGACCCCTTTAAGGTGGTCGATAAAGACCGTTTTGGTCTTCAATTCCAGGACACTTCGGTCCTGGCGGGCAAAGAAGGCGATCAGCCTGGGGTTCAGACGGGCGAAGGGTTCGAAGGCAAAGCTGTCAGTAAACTCCCCGGTGCCGATTCTCAAGAGCCGACCGGTGGCGAGGGCCTCCTTAAGTTCTTTTAATCCGTCTTCCAGCACGTTGACGAAAAAAGTGAGCCAGGGGCGGTTAAAATAGGCCTGGAGGATACAGTAACTACAGTCCAGCGGACAGCCCTGGCCTATATGAAAGATGCGGTAGCCACAACAGAGGTAGGCCTTGGTGCCTGGGCAGGGGCGGAAAAAACGTCCGGGGTAACGGGTGAGAAAAAGGATCTTTTTGCCCCAGGAAATGGCCTCCGCCCAGGAAAGGAGGGGTAAGGGAGGCAGCTCTTTTACTATCTCTACCGGTTGCCTGAGACGGGTAAGTATCTCTCGCGTGTAGGGATGATCTTTTATCTCTTCGGCCACAAAGACCTTTTGGGGCTGCCACATGGCTACACTATAAATGCTTTTAAAAAATTGAACTACACCCTCCTTAAGCGGGATTCCTGCGGTATTTTTAGGAGGTTATGTTGGGGGAGCTTACCCTCTACCAGCGCCGATTCAAGTTTTATCTCCTGGGGCTCACTTTGTTGTGCCTGGCAAGCCTTTTCCTTTCTTTTGCGCTGGGGCGTTTTAAGGTTTCTCCCTGGTTGTTAGTAAAGTCCCTGTTTGCGGCCGAGGATCCGTTGCTTGCCACCATCGCCCGCTTAAGGCTCATCCGCACCTTGCTGGCCGCCTCGGTG
The DNA here is from genome assembly GCA_015494065.1 of Thermodesulfobacteriaceae bacterium. Classification (GTDB taxonomy): domain Bacteria; phylum Desulfobacterota; class Thermodesulfobacteria; order Thermodesulfobacteriales; family Thermodesulfatatoraceae; genus Thermodesulfatator. The sequence goes on from WGCA01000007.1 coordinate 4,084, forward strand.
GGCGGGGTTTTGGCCCTAGCCGGGGCCGTGTTCCAGGCCCTCTTAAGAAACCCGTTAGCTGAGCCTTATACGCTCGGAGTGTCCACCGGCGCGGCCTTTGGGGCAGCGCTGGCCCTTTTTCTAGGTTTAGCCAGCCAGGGGATACTCCCCCTGTTTTCTCTCCTGGGGGCCATGCTGACCCTGATCCTGGTAATCTACCTGGCGCGGACGGAAGAAGGGGCCTTCCGGCCTGCCACCCTGATTTTAGCAGGTTTGGTGGTTTCTTCTTTTCTTTCAGCCGGTATCTCTTTGCTCAAGAGCCTTTCGGACGAAAGCCTTTCAAGTATCGTCTTCTGGTTACTCGGTAGTTTTTCTGGCCGGGGGTCGACCCACCTGTTGCTCTTTTGGCCGTATGCGCTCCCCCTTTTGATCCTGGCCTTTCGCTGGCAGGAGGACCTTGACCTCCTGGCCCTGGGGGATGAAGAGGCCCAGGAAGTGGGGGTTGAAGTGCAGCGTGTTCGGCGCGCCCTCATCGTATCGGCCTGCCTGGCCTCAGCCGCCTGTGTGGCGGTAAGCGGGGTGATCGGGTTTGTAGGGCTTATCGTACCCCACCTACTCCGGTTATTGGTGGGCGCAAGACACCGCTATCTCCTGCCCCTGTGCCTCGTGTTCGGGGCTGGGCTCCTGGTTTGGGCCGACGTCTTGGCCAGACTGGTACTTCCCACCGGAGAAGAGTTGCCCATCGGGGTGGTCACGGCCCTTTTAGGCGCGCCCTTTTTTGCCTGGCTTTTGAGTCTGAAAAAGAAGGAGCTCGAATGGCTTCCATAGTCCTTGAGGCCCGGGCGGCGGCCTTTGGCTGGGCTAAAAAGGCGGCAGTAGAGGAGATATCTTTCCAATTATTCTCCGGGCAGTGGTTAAGTATCATCGGCCCTAACGGGGCGGGAAAGACTACCCTCCTCCACGGTCTGGCGGGCCTTTTGCCCTTGCAAAGGGGTGAAGTGAAGGTCCTGGGCCGAGATCTGGCCTCTTACAAGGCACGGGTCCGGGCGCGCAAGGTGGCCCTCATGCGCCAGAGCCAAAAACCCGTCTACCCCTTTTCCGTTTTCGAGATCGTCCTCCAGGGGCGCTATCCTTACGGCAATCGACCGGAAAACGAAGAGATAGCCCTGTTGGCCCTCAAAAAGGTTTCGGCCCAGCACCTGGCCTCACGCCCCTTTTCCTCTCTTTCGGGAGGAGAGAGGCAAAAGGTATGGCTGGCCCGGGTAGTGGCCCAGGCGACTCCGATTCTGCTCTTAGACGAACCGGCGGCCCACCTTGACCCGGCGGTCAAACACGAAATATACCGCTTTCTCAAAAAACTCTGCCGAGAAGGAAAGGCCATCGTCTGCGTACTGCACGATCTGACCTACGTCTCTCTCCTCAGTGATTACGTTTTGGTGTTAAAAGACGGACGCACCCTGGCCCAGGGAAAAACAGAAGAAGTACTGGTCCCGGACACCTTGGAGGAGGCCTTCGGGGTGCCCTTTGTGGTGAGCCGCCACCCCCAGTTAGGCAAACCCCTGCCCCTACCCTCAATAGGCCTCTGAGAGCAGGTGGCGGTTACCTAGGTTGACCCTCTTTATGCCATGCTTCCGGGCGATGGCCAGGGCTAGCTGGGCGTGGCGGCGGGAGGTGGTGGGTAGATCATCCAGGTAGAAGGTGGGGTAAAAGGCCAGAAGGGACCAGGGGATATCCCGGGAGAGCCCGGCGATAAAGCCTGCCAAGGCCTCAAGTTCTTCCTCGTCAACGTAGCCGGGGACCAAGAGGGTAGAGGCCACAAGGGCCGGTGGCTCTGGTCTTTCTCGGGCCATTTCCGCCAGCAGGGCGAAATTCTTGAGGGTCATCTGATTCGGGACCCCGCAGAGGGTCTCGTGGACTGGGGCGCTATAGGCCTTGAGGTCTATCTTCACGCAGCCACCGGTAGCCAGCGAAAGACGCATCATCTCTCTGATTATCGGGGTGTTTTCGGCGCCGTTGGTCTCCCAGCAGATCCGCAAAATTTTTCCTGGGCGCAGCGCAAGGGCCTTTTTGGAAAAGCTTAAGGCGTGAGGGGCCTGGGGCCCGGGATCTCCTCCGAAATAACAGATACAGGAAACGTGTTCCTTAAGGGCCTCAAGCATCTTTTGGGTGGGGACCAAGGCTTTACGGTCGTTCAGTTTGAAGTGCCAGTTCTGGCAATAAAGGCAGTTAAAATTGCAGGCTTCGTAAAAGACGGCCAGGTTGGCGTAACCCCGTTCCGGCCCCGGTCGGTGGGCATACCTGGGGTAACCGGCCCCGGTGCCTCCAGGGCAGACGAAGTCCGCCACGCAGTTGGTGGGCAGAGGATCTAGGTACCAGGAAACCAGGGCTCCCTTGGGGTTAGGCCCCAGCAGCCGTCCCCCTTCGTTCCACCAGACCCCACAATAACCTGAAGCCCCTTCCGGGATCCGGCAAAAATGGTGACAGAGACGGCAGGGAAGTCCGTCTTCAGCCCGGGCGGGGCCAGGGGCAGGCCAAAGGCCTTTCTTGTCTGGTGGTGGATTTTCTGGATCTCAGCCTTGAGCTCCGGCCACTTCTCCCGCAGGCACCGGACACAAAAACCTATTTTGTCAGAAATTTGAGGTCCGCTGCGGGCACAAGCCTTACACCGGCCCATTATCGGCCCGTTTAACCCGTAATTTAAAGCCCTTTACTTCAAGTACCACTACCGGTGTCCCCGAAGGAATATCCTCGTCGCTTACTGCCTGCCAGATCTCACCGTGGACAAACACCTGTCCGCCTTCCGGCCCGACCCTAGTGATGGCGTGGCCCGTTTCTCCCACCAGCCCTTCCGCCCCGGTGGCGGGTTTGCGTCTCGTGGCCTTGACGGCCAGATAGGTGACCCCGGCCAAAA
>WGCA01000008.1 GCA_015494065.1 Thermodesulfobacteriaceae bacterium
GGCCAGGAGCGGAGAACAGTAGCCTGCGTCCCCCAGGGCTTTGGCCCCCATGAAAAGGCCGACCCCTCCCGCCAGGGCCAATATCCCCAGGGAGATACCCCGCCCCAGAGTTTTCCGCCCCCGTTCGAGTAAAAGGGCAGGGAGGACCAGTACCACCAGACACGCCCCCAAGAAGGGGTAACACACGCGGTAGGCGATCTCGCTTTCGGTAAAAGTGACCGGCAGCTCCGCTTTGAGGAGAAAATTCCGTTGCGACCAGAGCTCCTTTAAGTGTTGGAGACGGGGGGTACGTTTGACCACAAGCACCGTCTCAGGGCTGAAGGCCAATTTTATTTTGATTTGTTCGAACCAGCGCGGCTCCTGGCTGCCAGGAAGCCTCAATAAAATGCCCTTTTCAAAGAGCCAGCCGCCTTTTTCGTAGCGGGCCTGCTGGGCCCATATTACCAGGCGGGGCCAACCTTCCTGGGTGACCCGGGCGTAGGTAACCTCCCGGAGATAAGAAGCTGAGGGGTCCACCACTTTTCCTATCAGAAAAGAATCCGGGCCGCGAAAATAAAGTTTTCCCTTTAGAACCAACCCTTTGGGCTCTTTTTTGCACACCTTGGTTTGCCAAAAAAACCGGGCCTGGTAGGCGGCTTCCGGCATAATGGTCTCTTCCACTACCAAGAAGAGGGTGCACCAAAGAAAGGCCATGCCCAGGAAGGGGAGGACCAATTTAGAAGGGGAAAAACCAAGGGTCCTAAAGGCCAAGAGTTCCCCCCCTCTGGCCAGGTAAGCAAAGCCCATAAGGGCAGACAAACCTATCACCGCCGGCCACAGGTCGAAACTGATTTCCGGCAGCCGCCAGAGAAGATACTGCAGGAGGTAAGTTACGGGAACTTTGGCCTTGGTGACGTTATCTAACTTGTCAAAAAACTCTACTAGAGCGTAAATTCCTGCCAGAAGCGGCCAAATTAAAAACAGGGCCAAGACAAAGGGTTGTAAAAGGTAGCGCTGGTAGAGTTTCATTTGCCGCGCCCTATGATTCCTCTCTGAAAGGCCAAGATTAAAAGCCCTGCCCCCGCAGCCAGAACCAGATTGGGTACCACCAAGATGGAAGCAGGAGGAAGGGCCCCACTTTGGGCCAAAGAATTTACTCCTGAAAGCAAAAAGTAATACCCCAGATATAGCCCCACGGCGAGGAAAAAGCCCATCCCCCGCCCGGACCCCTTTACCAGGGCTCCTAAGGGAGCGCCGACCAAGGGTAAAAAGAAGGCCGCCCAGGGCAAGGCCAAACGCTGGTAATATTCCGAAAGATAGTAAAACCTCTTTTTGTGGTCCGGCGGATAAGAAAAAGCTGCCTTTTTGAGCTCTGTAAGGGACATCTCTCCGCGGGTCCGCCGCCGCTTCTTTTCGAGCTTGGCTATATCAAGCCGATAAATGTATTCCTTGAAGGAAAGGGCCTGAAAATTTCTTAAATCTTTACTCACCAGGTAGAGATAACCCTGATACAGATGAAATTCTATCCTCCGGTGGCCGGTAAAAAGCTCCCCTTTTTTGGCAAAAATAAGGCCCTTTTCCCGGGCAGAGGTCTCATCCACCATAAACACCACCGCGAACTGGCGTCCGTGCCCCCACGCTTTTTCCACAAAAAGAGAAAGGCCCGGCAACAAACTGACAAACTTTTTGGGAGGAATACCCCGCTCGATCTTCCGTTCGGTAAGTTCAAAGAGAAAATTACGAAAGGCCTTTTTGCTCCAGGGCAGGTATTTGAAGGCCACCACGGCGTCAAGGACCAAAACCAAAACCGCCAGCGCCAAAACAGGTACGACCAGGCGACTGAAAGGAATTCCCAAACTCTCAAAGGCCAGAAGTTCCTGGTCCTGAGAAAGCCGCATAAAGAGGAAAATGGTGGCCAGAAGGGCCGCCAAGGGAAGCAAAAAAGTGAGGAACCAAGGCAGGAGGAAGATTACCAAACGAAAATAGTCTTTTAGCTGGATCCCTGCCGAAGACAATTCCACCAGAAGGGTTATCAGCCGGGTCAAGAGCAAAAGACCTGTGAGGGCCAATAAAATGAGAATAAAATTCTTCCAGATCTCTCGGGAAAGATATTTAAATAGGAGCATGACCGCTTGAAATTTAACAAATCAATCCCGGAAAACCAGCCATTGCCTCCCCATCAGGCCAAAATATTGCTGGTCGTAAGCAGCCTCCTGATCCTCTACCTCACTTTATATCCTTTTGACTTTCAAAAAGAGGGAGTCCGCCCCTTTGACTGGACGGTCCCCTTTTGGCACCGACACCACTCTTTAACCGACCTGCTGAGTAACTTTTTCCTCTTTCTCCCCTGGGGGGTCTTTTGGCGCTTTTCCTGGCCTCAAAAACCCCTGGTACCCCTGGGAGGCTTAACCGCCCTTCTTTTTAGCTTTGGCATCGAACACCTCCAGACCCACCTGGCGTACCGCTCTCCCGGCCTGGCGGACGTCCTCATGAATTGCGCCGGCGCCCTGACCGGCCTCATAACAGCCCCTTTGCTGCGTTATTTTTCCTTCTCCTGGCCTCAGCCTGCGAACATTTTGGCCTTTTTCCTGGCCTTTTACCTCCTTCTGGAACCCTTTTCTTTTACGGCGGATTGGGGGGAGATCAAAGAAAACCTGAAAGGGTTGACCTTTTCTTTCTCTCTTAAAAACGTCCTTTTCCCGTCTCTTTTCCTGGCCTACGCCTTCAGAAACACGACCCTAAGCCTGGCTTTGGGGTTCGCTGCAACTTTGGAATTTCTAAGGGTTATGGTCCCTCCTCTGCTCTTAAATCCTTACAAATCCGCCCTGCGCCTTATTTGGGTGGCGGCCTTTTACCTGGTCTTATCCTCCTCGTCCAAAAGGGCCCATAAGCGAACTCTTTTTATTTTTTGTTTGGCCTATCTAATTGACGGGCTTTGGCCTTTTTCTCTAGAAAGGCCAGAGAGCTTTAGACTCAACCTCATCCCCTTCAAACTTCACCTCTTAAATTTCAACCTGGAAACCTTTTTTAATACCTTTGAAAGCCTCTTTCTTTTCCTTTTCTGGGGCCTTCTGGAAGGACCTTTGTGGGGTGCGGCCCTGCTGGCCGGCTTGTGCGAGTTGATCCAGCTCTTTGTCCCGGCGCGTTATCCCGATCTTACCGCCCCCTTTCTGGCCTTCCTGGGGGCCTTTTTAGGACGAAAACTTGCCTTACGGAGGAGATATGACCTTTGAAGAAGCTGAGGCCTGGCTTTCTTCTTTTCAGTTTCACGGCATCAAACCCGGCCTTTTCCGGATCTACCAACTATTGAAAAGACTAAACCACCCTCAAAAAAAATATCCCGCCGTCTTGATAGCCGGGACCAACGGGAAAGGGTCCACGGCGGCCTTTTTGAGCCACATTTTGCGTTATCACGGCTTAAAGACCGGCCTCTATACCTCTCCCCACCTGGTCTCGGTTCGGGAACGCTTCCAGCTAAACCACCGCCCTATTTCCAAAAAACACCTGGCCGCCCTCTGCCTGAAACTAAAAAAGGCCCTGGGCTCTTTTCCGGCCACCTATTTTGAACTTACCACCGCTCTCGCCTTTTTATATTTCGCTGAAGAGGGGGTAGACGTCGCCGTGGTGGAATGCGGCCTGGGAGGCCGCCTGGACGCCACCAACATCTTATGGCCCACCCTGAGTATCATCACTTCTCTCGGTCTGGATCACCAGGCCTACCTGGGAAATACCCTTTCCCAAATCGCGTGGGAAAAAGCAGGTATTCTCAGGCGAAACACCCCCCTAATCCTGGGGAAAGTTCCTGCTGAAGGTTACGAGGTAATCAAAAAGCGGGCGGAGGAACTCGCCGCCCCTTACTGGGTTTATGGTCGTGATTTTAATATCGTAAATACCGAAACCGGGCTCCAATATCAGGGAACCCAGGTCTTTAAAGACCTACACCCGGGGCTTATGGGTCCTTTTCAGCGGGACAACCTGGCCCTGGCCCTTAAGGCGGCTGAAATTCTTACTTCTCGCTTAGGCTTCTCTCTTAAGGACGAGATTACGCGCCGGGCGGTTTCGGAAACCAGGTGGCCCGGGCGTTTTGAAGAAATCGACCTGCCGCCGCTTATCATCCTGGACGGGGCCCACAACCTGGACGGAACCAGGGCCCTGGCCGCGGCCTTAAAAGACCGGGGATATAGATTCTTAAACCTGGTCTTTGCCGCCTCGGACGAAGACCAAACCAAACCCTACCTGGCCATGCTAAATGTCCTCCTTCCCTTCGCCCACCAGATATTTATATGCGAACCACAGGGGCCGCGAAAACCCGTAAAGCTCGAAACCTGGCGGGAGGAGCTGGCTGCTCATACTCTCAAAAAACCCGTTTACTTTTTCCGCAAGCCTGAAGAGGCCTTCCAGGCGGCTTTAAGGACCGGCCAGCCCGTCCTAGTGACGGGCTCCCTTTATCTGGTAGGCAACATTCGCCAGCTCATCGTTAAGGATTGATTTTCAAAAGCTGTCTTGCCAGTAGAAAGATTTTACGGGAAAATATAAAGGCCCGCCTGAAAGGAGGAGGTTTATCCGGAAAGAATTTAAGGTAATGCTTGACAGGACGTTTTTAAATGCTATTTTCCCAGCACAGTTTTAGCCGGAGGTGAAAAGCGTGTACGCGGTAATCAAGACCGGAGGCAAACAGTATAAAGTAAGCCCGGGAGACGTCATTCGCGTGGAGAAGTTGCCCGGAGAACCTGGAGAAGAAATCGAGCTTAACGAAGTTTTACTGGTAGGTGAAGGAGAAAACTTAAAGATCGGGCAACCCCTGGTAGAGGGAGCCAAAGTCATCGCTACGATACTGGACCAGGGGCGGAGCAAAAAGATAATTGTTTTCAAGAAGAAAAGGCGTAAAAACTACAAAAAGAAGCGTGGGCACCGGCAGTATTACACCGAGTTACAAATAAAAGAAATTCAAGCCTAACGGAGGTTTGTTATGGCCCATAAAAAGTCAGGAGGTGCTTCCCGAAACGGGCGTGATTCTCACAGTAAACGTCTGGGAGTTAAACGTTACGGCGGCCAATTCGTAAAAGCAGGCAACATCATCGTGCGCCAGAGGGGGACCAAAATTCACCCCGGGTTTAACGTGGGACTGGGTAAGGACTACACCATCTTCGCCAAGATTGACGGGATCGTCAAATTTGAAACCCGCCACGGCCGCAAAGTCGTAAGCGTATATCCTTTAGAGAGCGCTGCCCAGGCCGCTTAATGGGGCCTGGGCCCCCACCTTGAAAAAACTCGCCGGTATTTCATATTTTTCCTTTGAAAAATTTCTATGGAAAAGGGAAAGTTTGCCCAAATTTTGGCGTTTTCGCGCCAATCCTCTGGACTCCTCAAGATAGGAGGGGTAACCGAGGAGGCCTTGGCCCTTCTCTGGGCCCGTTTCCTGGCCTCCAGCAAGGGCCTGGTAATCTTCCCTAAACAGCAGCAGGCGGAAAGGTTTCTAGAAGCCTTGAATTTTTTCGGAGCCAAGGGGGTCCTTTTTCCGGAAGACGAGGCCCTCCCCTTTGGCGGGGTCTACCGCTCGGTGGCTACCGCAAGCGCCCGGATCGCAGCCCTTTACTGGTTTTCTTCCGCCAAGACCGGGATCCTGGCCACCAGCGTTAAGGCCCTGTGGCGACGCACCATCCCCCCTGAGGTGCTCAGGGGTGCCTATGAATACCTGGTGGTAGGAGAAGAAATTAACCGTGAAAGGCTTACGGCACGTTTAGTCTCCCTGGGTTACGAAAAGACGGGCGTGGTCCAAAAGGTCGGGGAATTTGCCGTAAGAGGCGGCGTGCTCGACCTGTTTCCCCCGGGGGAAGATTTTCCAGTAAGGCTTGACCTCTTTGGAGACCTCATCGAGACCATCAAGTATTTTGACCCTACCACCCAGCGATCCCTCGGACGGAAAGAAGAAGTGGTTATCCTGCCGGTCCAGGAGGTGCTTTTAGAATATGACCCTGAGGGTCTTGAAGAGAGACTATTTAAGCGTTTTAAGCGTTTTGAATTAAGCCCGGATAAAGAAAGCGGCTATCTCCGGGCCCTTGAGACCAAGCACTTCCTTGAGCCCGAAGAATTTTGGCTACCTTTGGCTTATGCCAAACCCGCAAGCCTCTTCGACTACCTGAGCCCGGAGCAGATGATCATCCTTTTTGAACCCGAAAAGATCCAGGAAGAAGCAGAAATATTTGAGGAAAAACTCCTCCTATCCTGGCGCAAGGCCCGGGAAGGGAAGCGCGTCTTGGTGGAACCTTACGAGAGCTTCCTGACCCGGGAAGAGTACGAAAGATACTGGCCGAGGGCAGGCCGAAAACTCTTGGTCTACGGCCTTTCCCGGGCCGAAGAGGGAATCTTAAATTTCGAAGTAAGAGACCACCACCAGCACGTCTCTCTCTTGAAAGCGGAACCTAAAAAGGCCATAGAAATAGGGCTTGCCTATCTCAAAGAGGCCCTGGAGCGCGGAGAACGGGTCTTGCTGGTAGCCCCGCAGGAAAAAGCCATCGAACGCCTGACAAGTCTTCTAAAACGGGAACTTTCTCTTTCTCAAATTCCCGAACGCAAGGCCCCGTTTCAAGACCTTTCTCTCCCCGACTCCCTCTCCCTCTGGCGGGGAGAATTGAGCCGGGGCTTTAGCTGGGCTGAACTCAATCTTTTTGTCATCACCGAACACGAACTCTTTGGCCTCAGAAAACCCCTTTCCAGCCGCAAACGCTCCTTAAAGGACACCTTTTTACGTTTTGAAGACCTGAAGCCCGGGGACCTGGTGGTCCACCGGGAACACGGAATTGGCCGATACCAGGGGCTGGTATCCCTTGAGCTCTCAGGCCTTGAAGGGGAGTTCCTGCTTATCGAATACAAAGACGGGGACAAACTCTACCTTCCCGTCGACAAACTCAACCTGCTTCACAAATACGTAGGGCTTGAGGGGAAAGAGCCACCTCTTGACCGCCTGGGAGGCAGAAGTTTTGAGGCCCGAAAGAAGAAAGTTGAAAAGGCCGTGGCTGAAGTGGCCCAGGAACTGCTCTCTCTCTACGCCGCCCGCAAGGTAAGCCAGGGGTTCGCTTTTACGCCGGGCCCCCTCCTGCGCCAGCTTGAAGCCACCTTCCCCTACGAGGAGACTCCGGAACAGGCCGCCGCTATCGAAGAGACCCTGGCGGACATGCAAAGACCGGTGCCCATGGATCGTCTCATCTGCGGAGACGTCGGTTACGGCAAGACCGAGGTGGCTTTGAGGGCGGCGGCCTTGGCCATAGAAAACCAAAAACAGGTAGCGGTTTTGGTACCCACCACCGTCCTTGCAGAGCAACACTACCGTACCTTTAACGAACGGCTGGCCCCTTTAGGGGTCCGCATTGCCGTACTCTCAAGGATGAAATCTTCCCGCCAGCAAAAAGAAATCCTCAAAAAACTGGCCCGGGGAGAGCTGGATATCGTCATCGGGACCCACCGGTTGCTCTCGGCGGACGTAAAATTCAAAGACCTGGGGCTCCTTATCATCGATGAGGAACACCGTTTCGGGGTCCGACACAAAGAAAAGCTCAAGCAGCTCAAGAAAAACGTAGACGTCTTGGCCCTTTCCGCCACCCCTATCCCGCGCACCCTGCAGCTCTCTCTCCTGGGGATAAGAGACCTTTCGGTGATCACCACGCCCCCCAGAGAACGTTTGCCGGTCAAGACCTATCTGGCCAGGTTTGACGAACAGGTCATCAAAGAAGCCATAGAAAGAGAGCTGGCCCGGGGAGGCCAGGTATTTTTTGTCCACAACCGGATAAAAGGTATTTACGCCCTGGCGGACTGGCTCAAACGCTTGGTCCCGCAAGCCAGGGTAGCGGTGGCCCATGGCCGGACTCCTCCCCAACAGCTAGAAGATATCATGGTGCGCTTTGTACGCCGGGAAATAGACGTGCTCGTCTGCACTACCATCATCGAATCAGGGCTTGATATTCCTTCCGCCAACACCATCATCATTAACCGGGCAGACCGGATGGGCCTGGCCGAAATTTACCAGTTGCGGGGCAGAGTAGGGCGTAGCAACGTCCAAGCTTACGCCTATCTCTTGGTACCTTCCTTCTCTTCCCTTTCCGAAGAGGCGGAAAAAAGACTCAAGGCCCTTTTGCAGTTCAGTGAACTGGGCTCTGGTTTCAAACTGGCCATGAGCGACCTCCAGATCCGCGGGGCGGGTAACCTCCTGGGCACCTTCCAGTCCGGCCACGTGGCTGCGGTGGGTTATGACCTCTATCTGGAAATCCTGAAACGCACCATCGAGGAAATGAAAGGTCAAGAACCCAGTCTTGAGATCGAACCTGACGTAAACCTGAAAGTGCCAGCCTATTTCCCCTCCGATTATGTACCAGACGTGGAACAGCGGCTTCACCTCTACCGCAAATTGGCCTTAGCCAAAGAGGCAGAGGAAATAGCTGACTTAAGGGTAGAAATCGAAGACCGGTTTGGCCCCTTACCCCAGCAGGCTGAGAATTTACTGGCCCTTTCTTACTTAAAAATCCTCCTCCGCCAGCTCGGTATCAGGAAGGTCGACCGCCGGCTAAAGGAGGTCACCCTCTTTTTTGAACCCCAAACCGCCATACCTGAAAGGATTTTCCGCCGCATTGCCCGGTCAAACGGGATCAATTTGCGCCTGCTAAAGGGCCACCAACTCCGGCTTCAGCTCTCCCAAGACGACCTTTTAAATGCCCTGACAGGCTTTTTAGAAAAGGTTCTTTCCCTGGCGCAAAAGGAAAAAGGAGTTTACCTTGAGGATAAACCGGTGGCGTCTGCGGAGGAAAAATGAAAAGCTTATTTTTTCTAGGGCTGGCCTTTTTTCTAATCCTTTTATCCTCCCTTGCCCAAGCGGTGGTGGTAGACCGCATCGTGGCGGTGGTAAATGACGAGGTGATAACCCTTTCGGAACTGGACGAAGCCGCCGCCCCGCTTTACCGCAAATACCTGCCCCGGGCCAAAGACCCGGTGGAGAGAGAAAACCTGATCCGCCAGATAAGACGCCGGGTACTTCAGCAGATGATCGATGAGAAACTGCTCGCCCAGGAGGCGGAAAGGCTCGAAATTAAAGTCAGTGAACAGGAAATCGACTCTTTTATCCAGCGTCTCAAGGAACAGAACCACTTAAGTGACGAAAAATTCAGGGAATTTCTGGCTGCCCAGGGGCTCTCCTACGAAGATTACCGCAAACAGGTTGCGGAACAGATTAAACGCATCAAGCTAATCCAAGGCCACATCCGGGAAAGGATCGTAGTCACTCCGGAAGAGATCAAAGATTATTACCGGAAACATTATCTCAAGGGGACCAATACCGTTTACGAACTGGCAGCCATCATCATCACCGGACCGGAAGCGGAAAAAAAGGCCAAAGCTGCTTACGAAGAACTAAAAAAAGGGGTCCCCTTCAAAGAAGTAGCGGCCAAATATTCCTCCCTCAAAGGCAGCGGCGAAGGACTGGGCCGTTTTAAACCTGAGGAGCTGGCCCCCCAGGTAAGGGAGGTGGTGGCCAAACTCAAACCGGGGCAGTTCAGCAAACCGGTTAAGGTGGGGCAAAGTTGGCAAATATTTAAGCTGATAACCCTTAAAACAGAAGGGGCTGTTCCCCTAGCCAAGGTGAGACTGGAGATAGAAAACAAATTACGTCAAGAAAAAATTGACCAATTGTTACAAAAATGGCTAAAAGAATTAAAACAAAAAGCCTACATCAGGGTCCTGCTTTAAATGACGGAAGAAAATAAAGAACGGTTCGGAGAATATTTGCGGAAACAGCGGGAGATAAGGGGCTTTTCCCTTGAGGAGATCTCGGACCAAACCAAAATCAGCCTCCGGGCCCTCAAGGCCATCGAAGCGGAAGACTGGGAGTTGCTGCCGGCTGAAATTTATATAAGGGGTTTCATTCGCTGTTACTGTGAGACTATAGGGCTTGATCCCAACGAGGCCCTGTTGCGTTTCGAAGAGGCCTATCTCCCGTACAAAAGGCAGAAGGAAGACCGGCGTTATCATGAGGAATACGTCACGGGGTCCCGGAAGTTTCCCTTCAAATGGCTCGTTGTTTTGGCCCTTATTATCCTGGCAGCGGCCCTGGGCTACTTTTTCTTTCTCAAAAAGACCGAAAGTCCCCCTGCCCCCACTTCTCTTCCCGGCCTTGAGGCCCCAAAGGAAACAGAAAAGGCTGAAGCCCCGGCGGAAACCACTAACGAGACAACACCTGAATCCTTCCAGACCGAAACCGAAAAGACGCCTTGATCCTGGTAACCGAGGCCTTGGTCCTTTCCACCCAGACCGTAGCGGAAAAAGACGTCCTGCTCCTTATGCTCTCTCCCCGTTTCGGGCGCCTTAGCGCGGTGGCCAAAGGGGGCAAAAAGAGCAAAAGGCGCTTTGTTAACGCCTTGGAACCCTTTTCCCATCTACGGGTCCATTTGAGGGGGAACAAAATAGGCCTTTTGCCCTTTTTGGACCAGGCTGACCTCTTAAACCCCTTTGAAGGTTTGAGGCTCTCCCCTTTGAAATTCGCCCTGGCCTCTTATTTCTGTGAGTTAATAGAATTCTTTTTCCGCCCGGGGACGGGAAAGGAATGCTTCCCGCACCTGCTTGAATCCCTAGCCTTACTGGAGAGATCAGAGGAGAATTGGCCCCTGCTCAAACTCTGGTTCGAACTCGCCCTTTTGGCTCGGAGTGGCTTTTTACCCCAGCTCTCAAGTTGTACCCGCTGCGGTCGGGAACTCTCAAAGAAGGTGTTCTTTTCCTATACCGCGGGTGGAGTAGTATGCCTCATCTGTGCTGAAGAAAAAGATATCCGGTTGAGTCCGGAAACTTTGGCTTTTTTGCGTCACCTCACCCGTCTTTCTGCCCAAAATTTAAATCGATTGCGCCCCGGCGCCGAAAATTTAAGACAGGCCCAACAGGCTGTCGAAAAGTTCTTGCTATTTGTGGTGGACCGGGAAATCAATTCTTTACGAATCTTAAAAGAGATGCTTTAAAACACAGTCTAAAAACCTGAAAGGAGACCGGTCTTGAAGGGGCTAAATGACCGCCAATACGTCTTGAATGGGCTGGCTGCCAAGGAATCCTGGCGTCTTTTCAAAATCATGGCTGAATTCGTGGAGGGTTTCGAGGAACTGCCCAAAGTCTATCCCGCTATTACCATCTTTGGCTCAACGAGGATCTCCCCGCAACACCCCTACTACCAGAAGGCCGAAGAAATTGCCCGCTTACTGGCCAAAGAGGGTTTTTCGGTAATCACCGGGGGTGGCCCCGGTATTATGGAAGCAGCCAACAAAGGGGCGGCGGAAGCCGGCGCTTATTCCGTAGGCCTTAACATAAAACTTCCCCGGGAACAGCAACCCAATCCCTACGCCAACATAAAACTAGAATTCCGCTACTTTTTCGTCCGCAAGGTCATGATGGCCAAATACGCCGTAGGGTTTATGTGTCTTCCCGGAGGCTACGGCACGCTAGACGAATTTTTCGAAGCCGTGACCTTGGTGCAAACCCACAAGATACGGCCTGTACCCATCGTCTTGGTGGAGAAAAAGTTCTGGCAAGGCCTAATTGACTGGTTACGGGAAAGATTACTCCATGAGGGCATGATCTCCGAAGAAGACCTTGATCTTTTCGCCGTCCTGGATGACCCAAAAGAAATCGTGGCTTATCTGAAAGACAAGGCCCGAGCCTACAAACTGCTCTCGCGCCTGGAATCTACCTAGCCCCGTTTGGTCTGCACGATGCTCATCACCGCCAAATTGCGCAAAATGGCCACTTTCTGGCTTTCTTCTGAGGAAAAGGGACGTTTGCGGAGGGCCATTATCATCCCCAGGGGCCTTTCCAAAATAATGAGGGGAGAAAACAAAATGTCTGCCTCGGGCAGGTCTATTTTTTCAAACTCCGGGATGGTGCTCTTCTTTCCGGCCCATTCGGTCTTTTTACGAAAAATTTCCTTCAAAACCTCTCCCACCGGGAGGGTCTTGTCTTTTAAGGCGCCGTTTCGTTGGCCCACGGAGTAACGGATGCTCAGGGCCCCTTCTTTGACCTTTAAGAGGCCGAAGAGGACACTTTCGCATTCAAAGGCCCGACAAATGGTCTCAAGCACCATGAATAAGACCTCTTGATATTTTTGCCCCGGAGAGGCCAAAAGGGCGGTAATTTCGGCAAGGGCCTTTTGAAAAAATTCTTCGTGCTGGAAGACTGGCTCCTCCCCCCTCTCTTCTCCGCCCTCACAAAATTTGAGATATTTGGCAAAGGGACGGTGCAGGTCTTTTACCGCTTGGTAGGCCCCTTCGACTAGAGAAGCGGCCATTTTGGGGTCTACGGCGTGGTCTTTACAAAACCTTCTTAGAGGCTCGTGGTCGTTTCGCTCAAGCACGGCCTGGACCGCCTGGTCAAAGTCTGCCACTAAAGCGGCCAGATGTTTTTCTTCTTTCTCTTTGGGCGAACCCTCCAGGATATCCACCAGAGAAGAAGGGAAAGACCAGGCCTTTCCCAACCTTTCCCCGATAAGATAGAGGGCCTCCCTGGCCTTTACGGGATTGTTTTGTTCAAGCTGCACCAAAGTCAAATATTCTTCGGGCAGATGTAAGGCCAGAAGCACCCGTACCAAACGGTAAAATAAGGCCGAAATAAACAACTCTTCCTGGGAAAAATCGAGGGCCCGGTCCAGTCTGGCCAGCATAAAAGCGGCGAAGAAGGATTTGCTGAGTAAGGACAAAACTAGGGCCCGGTTTTTAGAGGAGGTCTTTCGCAGGATTTCTTCCAAATAGTTGGTGGCCAGGGCTATCTTTTTTATGACGTTAAAACCCAAAAAGATTATGGCTTTTGATACCGTAGCAATCTCGATCCCGTTGGGGTTGTAAAAGCAGGAATTGGCCAGACGCAGGACCTTCTTGGTCAAACCAAAATCTTTGAGGATCAAGGCGGCCAGATCCTGAGCAGAAAGCTGATCTTCTGGCTCGACGTTGCCCACTATCCTTAAGATCCGGGAAGTAGCCGGCAGTTCTCCTCTTTCAAGCAAAAGGGTGGATATCTCGCGCCAATTAAAGGATTGCTGAAAAGACTTTTTGTGTGCTATCATCCTGCAGATTTTATCGGTATCTTGGTGATAAACCTTTTAAGGACATGCCTTCAAAAGGTGTCACTTTAATCGCTACCGGAGGTGGTTTAGGCCGCCTCCCCAAAGCACCGGGAACGTGGGCCTCCTTGGGGCTGGTTCTGGTCTTTGCCGGCGTCTCCCGTTTTCTGCCACCGGTCCTGCAGAGTGTGCTAGCCGTTATCCTCTTTTTGCTGGGAATATGGAGCGCAGAGCGCTACGCCGCCGCCCGGGAAGAAAAAGACCCGAAAGAAATCGTTATCGATGAAATTACCGGCCAGTGGTTAACCCTGGCTGGATTTGAAGCCACCGTGGCCAACCTCGCTTTGGGTTTTATCCTCTTCCGCCTGTTTGATATCTTTAAACCCCTTCCTATCCGGTTGGGCGAAAAACTTCCCGGGGGCCTCGGCATCATGATGGACGACGTCCTGGCGGGAATCGCGGCCCGTTTTACGCTGGAAATTATCAATCGATTTCTATTAAGTTGATCCCTTCCAAATACAGCCGAGCCGCAGCCACCCCCAGCTGGGGAGAAAGCCCACAGGAAGGACTGCGACTTTTCAAAAAGGCCTTTCGCACCCCAAAGAGCCTGACCAATTTGAGGGCCTCCTGGGCCCCGCGCAAAAAGGCCTCCGTAACGTCTTTCCCTGCGCGGTTGACCACCCGAGCCCTGCCCGCTAGTACGGCCAGACCGTCTCCGCCCACCAATTCCGCCGGGATCCTAGGGGTGGGTAGCCCCCCCAATTGTTCGGGGCAAAAGGGAATTATGTGGTAACGGTCAAGTAACGAAAGAAGCTTGGGATTTTTTTTGGTGGCCCCGTCATAGCGAGTCGCCAGACCGAGCAGACAGGCCGAAACCAGGACGTGTTCCATTAACGGATGATTACCGAGGGTTCCTTTTCATCCCGGGCCTCGATATGGCCGATGACATAGGCCTCCTCTTTCATCCCCTTTAAGATCAACTCTACCTCCTGGGCAGCGCTCTCCGGCACGATAAGCACCATCCCTATGCCACAGTTAAAAGTGCGAAACATCTCTTCTTCCGGGATTCGGCCGGCTTCCTTTAAGAAGGTAAAAATGGGCGGCACCGGCCAGCGGTCTTTTTCGATGACCGCCTTGGAACCTTTGGGCAAAATTCGGGCGATGTTATCATAAAAACCGCCTCCGGTAATGTGGGCCGCCCCTTTGAGGGGTAGACCGTGGCGCAAAAGCCCAAGGAGGGGACGAACATAGATGCGAGTAGGCTTAAGGAGCTCCTCCCCTAAGGGAGTGGGAAGACCTTCGGGTTGGTCCTCCAGGGAAAGCTTTAGCTCTTCAAAGATTATCTTCCGCACCAGGGAATAACCGTTGCTATGAAGCCCGTTAGACGCCAAACCCAGAACCAAATCCCCCACGGCTATTTCCGAACCATCAAGGATGGAATTCCGGTCCACCACTCCTACCGCAAAACCAACGCAATCGTATTCTCCGTCCCTGTACATCCCCGGCATTTCCGCGGTCTCTCCGCCGATAAGGGCGCACTCTGCTTCTTTACACCCCTCCGCTATCCCCTCGATCAATTCCAGGGCGATCTTTTCGTTAATCTTGCCAAAAGCCATATAATCCAAGAAAAAGAGGGGGGTGGCCCCGGTAACCACGATATCGTTAACGCACATGGCCACCAGATCGATCCCTATGCCCCGGTGTCTGTCCGCCATCACGGCGATTTTTATCTTGGTCCCCACGCCGTCGGTGGAAGAAACCAGTACCGGTTGTTCGAACCTTTCGGTGTCCAGGGCGAAAAGCCCCGCAAAACCCCCAATTTCCGTAAGGACGCCCCGGCGGAAGGTCTTAGCGGCGATCTGTTTGATTTGATCCACCAAACGGTTGGCCGCTTCGATGTCTACCCCTGCTTCCGCGTAACGACTGGCTTTAGTAGGCATAAAGCTTCCCGTAAGGCCGGTGTGTTTTAGGCCTAATTTTAACAAATTTTTCTGCCAAAATTTCCTCAAGCTTATAATTCAAGTCTTTACTGTACTCGCGTAAGTACTGTTCGATGATTTTTTGGTCTTCTTCGTTTACCTCTTCTATCTGGAGGGCCCCACCCAACTGGGTCTCCGGCACGCCACCGCGCACGTAAATCACCCCCCCGTGCATCCCCGTCCCCAAAAAGATACCGGCGATGGGGCGCTCAGGATAACGGGAGTACATCCCGAGAAGGATAATGATGCCCCCAGCCATGTACTCCCCCAAAAAGTCTCCTGCCTTTCCCCCTATCACGATTACCGGTATCTTGTCCATATAGGCCTTCATGTGGATGCCCACCCGGTAGCCCACGTCTGAGGCTACAAAGATCTTTCCCCCGCGCATGGCGTAACCCACTACGTCGCCAGCCATCCCTTCTACGATGATTTTACCATCATCCATGGTATTGCCGGCGCCGTCTTGAGTGTTTCCGTGGACCCGTATCCTTGGCCCCCGCATAAAGGCGCCCAGGTCAAGCCCTGGAACTCCGTAAATATCGATATCCACCTCCGCCGATACTCCCGCCGCGATGTAGCGTTGGCCGTTTACGTTTTTCAGCACGAGATGTTTCTCTCCCTGAGCAATGGCTTTACGGATGAGTTTATTGAGTTCACGGTAATGTAGTTCCTTGGCATCGATCTCAAACGCCATGGCCTATCTCCTTATTCTTCTTCCTCTTCTTCCTCCGCCGCCAGGGGGAAACGACACACTGGCGCAGAAATGCTCAAGGCTTCACCCCGCAGGTAACTGCGCTGGTTGGGAATGGTGTCCGGTTCGAGTTCCACGATCACCGGTTCACCGGCTTTGGGGCACCAGACATCCTCAGGGTCTGGGCAAATGGCCCTGATGGCGGCTTCCTCGCTGGCCATGTAATAATAATCGCCCTTTTTGGCCGCTACCAAGGGACGAAGTTTGACCCGGTCGTTCAGACCAACCAGACCACCGTTATAAGCAAAGAGGATGGCAAAGGGCCCGTTTAACATCGCCGCCCCGTAGACCGTACGGATGGCCGTACACACACTCTTGTCCGGCTCTTCCATGCGGTCAATCTCCTGCCAGAAAGGAGGAGCCAGGGCCATGCAGGCTAGCTCGATGGGCAGACGGTGTCTACGAATAAGGAGATCCAGGAGGTACGCTACCACTTCGGTGTCTGTGAGCAGGGTGCAATGATAGCCAAACATTTCTAAATAACGCCGGTTGGTCCCGTAACTAGAGATTTCTCCGTTGTGTACGATGGACCAGTCAAGGATGGTAAAGGGATGGGCTCCTCCCCACCAACCAGGCGTGTTGGTAGGAAAGCGGTTGTGGGCCGTCCAGATATAAGCCGAATATTCTTCGAGCCTGAAGAAATTGGCAATCTGGTCGGGAAAACCCACACCCTTAAAGGCCCCCATGTTGCGTCCCGAAGAAATGACGTAGGCCCCGGAGACGTTTTTGTTAATGTGCATCACCAACTCAACCATATAATCGTCTTCGTCAAGGGTCCCCTCGCATATCTCCCTCAGCTCTCCCTCGTAACGGGGCTTAACGAAATAGCGCCTGAAGCGCGGGGGAGAAACTATCCCCGGGGT
>WGCA01000009.1 GCA_015494065.1 Thermodesulfobacteriaceae bacterium
AAGGATACGGCGGATCTTCTATTAACGGACCTGCGCCGTGATGGACGTGGTGCCAAGAATTTTCTGATATATCCGGATCAAAATCGTGATCGTCCATATGGCAGGCCCGGCAGAGCCAACCGATACCATTTTTTTGCGAAAGATCTATGTTCACTACCACACCGTTTACCTCCCGCCGGATAAGAAAGGGGTTTGAGGAACCGTGGGGTTCATGACAATCCGTACAAGAAGTGGTAAAGCCAAGGCTTATTCCAAGGTTGGAATCTGCGTAGGGGCTTTTGAGTTCTACGTCTTCGGTGGCCGAATTTTTCCCGTGTTTATCACCGGGGCCGCTTTCCCCTCCCTGGTCAACCCATTCGATCTTTATTAAATTGCGCCCCAAGGTGGTGCTATAAATGGTGTTGGCAGGGTTATGACAGGCCGTACAAAAAGTAGCGTAATCCGGCAGGTTTGACCCATCCCAGACCGCCGCGTTTCCCCCTGGTTCGTAGCCGCTCTGATAGTGTTTCGGGGCCTGATATTTACCCGGATCAAAATCACTCATGCGTTCTCCATTCTCATCTCCCCAAAGACTTCCGTGATCCGTAGGTAAAGAGACCACGGTGTATGGGGCGGGATCAGTCACGTTAGCCTTGATACGCCGCACCAGGTGGGGATTATGACAGGCGACACAAGGATTGGAATAAGAGGTAAAGAAACTGGAAAAAGTATTTTTGGCAAAAGTCCAGATATCGTAAAGGTTATGAAAGGAATTTTGCTGGAAGGCTTCTAATATAGTGGTGGGGCCATTAACCGTGTATCCTCCAAAAGTGCGCGCATAGTCGTAATTGGTGATGCCTCCCTCCTGTACCGAAGGGTTACCGTGACAATAAAAACAAAAATCGTCTTCTTGCTGATAGCTTGTAGTGCTTGAGGTATCGAAATTGGGGGCAAAAAGGGCAAAGGGATTGTTGTTCAGGACCAAAGGGTCTTTCTGGGTGCTGTGCTGCTGATGACAATGGGCACAATTTCCGCGACTGTAAGCTTGGTAATTGATATTTTTAACCCCAATGACCTTGTTCCCGTGCGCGGAAAGGAGAAAACTCCCACCCCACACCACTGAGCCGTGAAGACAAAAGACCAGTCCCAGTATGAAAACAAACTTAATCTTTGGTAGTGTGGCAAGCATGGCAACCGTTTACCTCCGTGGTTCCCGGCCAACCAAAATAATTCCAGCGGAGGAGCCGGGGATATGGTGTGCCGTGGGCCCTATGGCAAGAAATACAGGTTACGATGGTATCATTTTGAAAATTGACGGTGCTTTTGGGTGCTGAGACGTCTTCGCTGGCTACCGGGGCGATTACCGAATAAGCACCAGGGGCAGAGCCATAATTTCCTGGATAATTCCGATATTCGGAACCAAGGGCGGTATTGCCCAAATCATAATCAGTGGGATGCCTCAACCAGGGAGATCCCCAAGCACCACTGCTTATATCTTGGTGGTAATCACCGTGACACCGCGCACATAAAGCACTGATGGTAGAAGGATCATTCTGGGTATCACTTGAACGGTCAATTCCACGGTATTGATTGTGTTCCGTCGCGGTTGGCCGATACTCCCAATCATCGTCTTCGTACCCGAGCACCTGGTAGAGGAAACGATAGCTCTTTCCTACACTACTTCCGTCAATAACGGAATCTTTGGTGTGATGAGCCCCTAGGAGAGAGGCAAAGTTTCCCTCAATATTGGGGTCTCCGTGGCAACCATATCTTCCTGCGCAAGTAAGCTGATGGCCCAAATCAGACCCACCCGGTGGAATATTATTCCAGGTCTGATCAATACCAGCGATCCCTTCTACGTTATGTCCTTTACTGTCTTCGGTTTGGACCCAGTAAAAATTACCGCCTGCTAACGTATTGGTAGTACTTTCAGTACCAGTTTCTCCGTATGCTGGAGCATCAACAGATAACACATAAGGAGTTTTATTGACTCCGGTATTAGTCCCCGTATGACAACCGATACAATCTTTGGTAACTAAAGCTTTATAAGGTCCGTTGGTACCCCATTCTGTTAAAATGCCGCCTCCCTGAGAATAATGCATGGTATGACATTGACTACAAGGACCACTAACAACGGCTTTAGCAGAAGTGCTTAAACCCAAAAGGAAGACCAAAATTAGCCAGTAAAACATTTAATGTCCCCAAATATCTATTCGTCCGTTACCTTCATCCAAGACCAAAAGTTTGCCGCTAAGCAGGAGCAATTGCCATGGATAATTGAGCTCTCCCGGCAAATAGCCCCTTTTGAAAAGACGATGCTTGAGTGTTCCTGATTTATCAAAAACAAAGACAACCTTTTGGTAACGGTCTAACAAGTAGAAATTGCCCTTCTCGTCCAGCTCAAAAGAAACCGGAAGACTTACTAGAAATTTAGGTCTAACTATATCTAAAATTTTCCCTGATTTAAGATCAAGAGCCAATATTCTGCCTGTAATGTTTTCTAAGCCCCAAAGACGATCGTTTTTTACTTTAAAATCAAAAAATCCTTTAAAATCTTCTATGTCAGGTCTCAGGGATTTCACGCAGGAAAGATCTTTGTCATAGAGCAAAACCATTCCAGAGGCCCTGTCCAAAACCAGGAGATAATCTTGCCAGAAGGCAATACGGTCTACCAATACGGGATGTCCGGCACAGGAGAGCTGGTGGCGTTCAAATCGGTGCGCCTTTAAATCAATCTCTGTCAAAGAATTAAAGGGCCTTTCCACTACCCAAATCTTTCCTTTACTATCCCTTACCAAACTGTAAGGGCCTTTTAATTGCCCGCCCGCGTCAAAACTTTTTAAAGGGGTCCCGTTTAAGCTAAAAGAGAGCAAACGGTTATTTCCGGTATCTGCTACATAAAACCGTTGGTTATAAGGATCGAAAAACATGCCTAAAGGTTGATAAAGATTTTTGCCTTCAGGTCCTTTAGATATAGATACCGTTAATTTTAAAGATGAGGCCCAGCCAAGATGGATACTTAAACAAAGAATAGATAGGATAAAAATTAGTAATTTTTGTGGCATTCTAAACATAAACTGGCCTCCCCAGATAGTCTCAAGTTATACTTAAAATTGGTACCCATGGGGTTATGACAGGTGACACAGGTAATCGGCTGTCCGTTACGTGGATCACGAACCTTCTCTCCCACCGGATGGGTAAACTTGCCTTGAGTTTCGTGACACCTTACACAGACTGAATTGCCGTCTCCGTTCAACATGGAAGGAGAATCCGAGCCGTGGGCCAGGTGACAGGCCAGACATTCCTTCCATTTCGGGTGGATATAAAGGCTTTCAGCTCGTTGTTTGGCCGTCTCCGCGTGACACCTTTGACAGAGACGGCGAGGTTTGTCCCTTAAAAATTCTTTATTACTTGCAACGTGAGGGGCGTGGCAAATGAGACAGGCATTGTCCTCGTAGCCCCCTAAAAGATGGTTATGCTGGTGGTAAAAATCGGAACGCGTCTTAGGGTGACATTTGAAACACATATCCGGGCCAGCCTTTAAGTTCTGGTGACAGGTCTGACATTTTCCTTGCGCATAAGGAGGGTGTTTAAAGCTCCTTAAAAGCCCTTTTTGGGGCCCACCATGGGGATTGTGACAAGAAAGGCAATCAAGACCTTTGACGTTTTTGACCTTGTGTATCCGGGCCAGGGCTTCGGTATTTTGGTGACAGGAAAAACACAGGGAAGAATCCTTCTTTTTGAGAAAGAGGCGATTATCGGCGTAGTGTGCTTCGTGACAACTAAGACACCGGCCCTTAGCGAAGGGGGCGTGGGGCCGGGCGTATTTGATATTGGCTTCTTTATGACAGGAAAAACAAAGGGTTTTAGGGCCTTTTTTCAGTAAGTTTTTTTGAGAAGAAGCATGGGCTTCGTGACAACGTCGACAGGCCCCTTTAGCCACCGGGCCGTGAATAAAAGGGGCTTTTTGGAGCCGGTCAGACAGTTTTTTATGACAGGTAAAACAAAGCTCCGGGCTCTCTTGGGTAAGCAGTTTCGGATAACGAGAGACATGAGGTAGGTGACATTTCAAACATTCTCCCCGAGCTACAGGAGGGTGAGCGTTACCTTTTAAAAGGGCCCTCCTGGAATGACATTGAAAACAGTCTTTTTTGGCACCCAAAACAGGACCCGCCCACAAAGAATAGATTATGAGACAAAAAATCGCCACTATCATTTATCGCCTCCGTGACAAGGTCGGCATTCTCCTTTAGCAAAAGGAGGGTGCTCGTAAGGCCAGAGAAGACTCTCATCAGGCCCGCCGTGGGGGTTATGACAAGTATTACAGTATTTGGCCCTGGGGGTAATCCCGCCGTGACGTTCAACCAAATCGGGCCCCACTTGATGGCATTTTAGACAGACCTCTCCGCCTGATCCCGAAAGCAGGTTTTGGTGGCGACTGGCGTGGGCCTCATGACAGAGGAGACACCCGTCTTCTTTTTGGGCTGGTTTGTGGGCTACCCCCTGAGACCAATACCGGGCAATCTCTCCGTGACAATCCAGACACAGGTCTTTTACCTCTTTGCGCAGATGGGCCTTGAGCGGGCTTAAGTGGGGATCATGACAGCGCTGACAGGTCCCCTCCTCCGCGGTAGGGTGAACGTAGGGTAAGGCCCTGACCTCCCGCTCTATCTTGGCGTGACATTGGTAACACACCTGGTCCATGGGCCCGCGAATCTGAAAGGCATAGTCTGAAGCATGGGGAAGGTGACACACCAAACATTGCTCCCGGCCGAAGGGAGCGTGTAGTCCTTTTTCTTTCATTTCTTCCTTAATTTTTGCGTGACAACGCAAACAGGTTTGGTTAGGAGGTACCGCTAAAAACGCCTTTTGGTCTGCACTGTGGGGGTTGTGGCATCCCGAACAAGTTCCTCGGGCAAAAGGAGTGTGTACACTGAAGAGATTTTCTTCACGAGCCGTTTCTTCATGGCACTTAAAACAGAGGTCTTTTTGCTCGGTTACCAAAAGGTTCTCTTTTTTCTCTGATTGGTGGGGGAGATGACAGGTCAAACATTTGCCCTGGACGGCGGGGCCATGTTTGTAACTACCCTTGAGAAGCTTGCCGTGACAAGTCAGACAAAGTTTTTCTGGCGGACGTTTTAGCAATTTGGGCTGCTTTGAAACATGCCCGTGATGACACTCCTGACACCGTCCCTCTTCAAAGGGGGGATGGGAAGATCTGGCTTTTTTGAGCTGGATATCGTGGCAGCTCAAACACAAAGTCTTGGTCTTTTGGTTTAAAAGGGGAGGATAAGGGCTGCCGTGGGGGCCGTGGCACTTTAAACACTTTCCTTCCTGATAGGGAGGGTGTTCCCTTGGGGCTTTCTGTCTGGGATGACATCTAAGACAAAGTTCTTCTGGAGAGGCCTTTAAGGCCAAAGGCTGGCCTCCCTGCCCCATATGACAATCTTCACACCTGCCTTCTTTAACGGGTTGGTGAATGGACCGCCTTAACAAGACCTTCTCTGGGGCAGCATGAGGATTGTGACACTGGGTACAGGCCTTTTTAACCGGATATCCAAAATGGGTCTTTTTCAGCCCCTGGGCCTCATGACAGGAAAGACAAAGGGAGGCTTCGTCTCCCTTTAAGATGCCGGAAAAATTGCTTCCGTGAGAATCATGACATTTAAGACACCCTTCTTTCAAGGGTTGGTGGAGAAACTTGCCCTTTTCTATTTCTTTATGGCAAGAGAGGCATAATTTTTGGTCTTCTTCTTTTAGGAGGCCCTTTTGAAAAGCCGCGTGAGATTCGTGACACTTAAGACAATTTCCCTTCCGGGCCGGGGGATGGGGATATTGGGCGTTGAGATGAGAAATGAGCTCCTGGTGACAGGGTAGGCAGAGTCGGGGAGGGTCTGCCTTAAGAAAGGCCCCGGTGATAAGGCCGTGGGGACGGTGGCACCCCAGACAATTCCCCTGGGCTACCGGGGGATGAACCACCGGCCTATTGGCTATTAGTTGGGCTTTCATTTCCGGGTGACAATCAAGACAGCCCCTTTTCTTCGCCGTAGGGGTGGGAGAGGGAGCCTGAACGCATGATCCTAATAAGAAAAGTAATAAAAGCAGCCCTCCCCACTTGCCCAGCCATTTCTTATGATCCATTTTCAGCCTCCAGTTCCCGGCGCAATTTTTGCCAAGCTTTTTGGTTGATCTTTATATGGGATTTGGCCCTGAGCTGTGCCACGTATTTGGCCCTCATCTTCTCAAATTTTTCCTGAGCTAGAGTCTTCCTGATACTTTCCTTCACCATGTCGAAAGGATGAACCTCTTCAGGATAAAAACGGATCAATTTCACGATACAATACCAGTCTTTAATCTTTATAACGGACGAAACCTCACCGGGCTTCATTTTTTGGACAATTTCTCTCATCTCGGGGACCAGATTGCTTAACTCGTGTCTTTCGGGTCTGGCGCCGTGGAACTGGATCTCTTTAGCTACCTCAAAAAAATCTTCCCCCCTTTGTAATCGCTGGTATATCTGCCGTGCCAGTTGTTCATCTTGGGTTTTGATGACCGCCATTTCAACCCTGGCGGGCCGGGTAAAGTCTTTTTTATGCGTTTCGTAATATTTTCGTACTTCTTCATCGGTGACTTTTATTTGAGGCCAGATAATCTTTTCCTCAAACTCCCGTACCAGGCGCTGGCGTTTATAAAATTCGTAGATATCCTTGAGTACGTTCCGCTCGTAATGTCGGTTAAGGGCCTCCCAAGAAGTAAGGGTTTGGGCGATAATATCGTTTATTAAACGCTTTTTAAGGAAAGTGAGCTCCTCCCGAGAGACCTTTTTGTTTTTACCTATGCGTAGTTTAGCTTCTTTTTTGAGGAGGGTTTGGAATTCTTTGGCGGTAAGCTTTTTGTCTCCGATGACTAGGACCGTTTTATCAGCCAGATCCTGGGGCAAGTTTTCTAAAGTAATTTGGTCTAAAAGGGCTTCATTTACCTGAACAGGATATTTTTGTCTTAGTTTACGGATAAAAATTTGGGTAAGTTCTCGGGCCTTTCTTTTCTTGTAACGGTGGGCTACTATCTCCTTGAGGGCTTTAAAGTCTTCGGGATCAGGCCCTAATCTTTTTTCGACATAGATCACGTAAAAACGGCCTTTGTATGCGAGAGGGCCTAAAATTTCGCCCTCTTTTGCGTTTAAGAGGCTATCCCTAAGTTCTTTAGGGATGGTATACGGTCTTTCCCAACCAAAATCTTTGGCTTTTCCGGTTTTTTCTAACTTTTGAAATAACTTAAGGAATTTTTCGGCATCCTGGGCCTCTTTAACCCACTCCTTGGCCTCTTTTTCCTGAGAGGTAATCAAGGCTTTTACCCTCAAGCGGGGGGTATAATTTCGCACATATTCCTGCCAGAGGGTCTTACGACTTAAATCGATCTTTTGGTCTATTTCATCGTAGCGAAGTTGCATCAGGGCCCTGACTTCTAAAAAAGTCTTCAGTTTCTTTTGGTAAGAGGGTTCCTGGTCCAAACCCATGGTTTTGGCTTCGTCTGAAATAAGGATCCAATCAATAAAAGGGTCCGGGGTGGCTGGTACTGTCATGCCTGGTTCTTTCCAGTACGACCACCATTTTTTGAAATCTTCAGCGGTATACTCTTTGTCGTTGATTTTTACGAGGTAAGTTTTGCCAAAAAAGGCCTCAGCCGAAGGGGCCCAAAAAATCAAAGCAAGAAGCAAAAAATACCCGAAAAACCACCTCTTTTTCATCTACTACAACCTCCGAGTCCTTTTTTTTCCCAATCATGTACCACTTCTTGGACCATCATTTTGGCCAACCTGGTAAAAGTAGTGACGCGACCAAAGTGAAAAACCTTAAGATATTCTTCTCCGGTGCGGGAATGATAGGTATTCCAAAGGAGCTTTCCAGAAGTGGCATCCTTGGCCCAAACCATAAAAGAAAGGAAAACCCCCTCTTGCCCTTCCCCTGCGGCAAGAACGGTGCCACCAATAATGGCATCTACCTCCAACCGCGCGCCCAGCATACGCAAAACCCGAGGAGGAGGTTCTTGTCCCACCAGACATCTTTGCAAGCGCAAAAAACTCCTTATCTGCCCCTCTTCGATTACTTCAAAATCTTTGCTGTTTGTTAATTGGGTCAAAAATATCCGGTAGACCAATCTACCCAAGCGGTAGTGTTTGGTCTCATTCGTAAAGGGCAGGACCGCTACCCGGCACGGATGTTTTGCTTCTTTAAAAGAGGAAAGTTCGGTCTGAGGAAGATGGGCTCCACAACCAGCTACCCAAAAAATTAACCCCAAGATTAGAAATCTTCTAACCACTTTTTTTCCTTCTTTTCTTTTTCTTCTTTGGCGGCTCTGAGGAGGGCGGGTTGCAATTTTTTGCTTCTTACCCGGTATCGGTTCCCCAATATGTCCCGGACTTCCAGGGAATAGTAAAGTTTTTCCCTAAAAGGGATCAAAAAACGTCCTTTTAAAGGGCCTTCTCCTTCATATTCCTTGAGCAAGTTGCCTTCTTCGTCCCAAATATCTATGTACCAGTTAGAGAGAGGAACCGGATGGTCTTTTAAGGCCAGTTTGAGTTCGATCTGTTCGCCGATCCTTTGGGCTTCAAGGTCAACTTCCGGTGGGTCTTTAACCACCAGAAACTCCTGCTCCGCGACCGTTTTATTGCCCGCCTTATCCCAGATGAATAGTTTGAGTTGATAGCGTCCTACCGGCACCTTGTGCCCAGAGGCATCGGTGCCACGCCAGTTAAAAGATTCCGGCAGCGAACCCGGCTCTTCTATGTTCAAGACCTCGTTTTCTTGTTCGCCCGTGATGACCATCTGCCAACGTGTTATAGGCTCACTCCTCTCAAGTACCGGCACGATGGTCACGTAACGACGAAAAGCGATGGTTTCCCCTATCCTTTCACCATGCCTTATTTTGAGGCTCAATTTAGGCGGCGTGTTGTCTACTATAAAGGAGGAGAGGAAAAGCTTCTTTTTTTGGTTCCAAGGAGGGCCCCATTTAAGAACGAGGTTTACCGGATAACGCCCTTCTTCTTGAGGAGCCTTCCACACCCCTAGATATAGCTCTCGCTGGTGGTCTTCAACAGCCGCGATACGTTTTCCTTCGGGCAGGACAAAAAATACCTTTTCTGGTTTGGGACCCGAGAAATTTAATTTTACCGCACATTCCACCAAATGATTGGCCTTTACGTAACGGGGACGCACAAAAACGTCGGCGATTTCCACCGCCGGCGGATAAACCTTAAGTCCTTGGAGCTCTTCGGGAAGGTCTTCTAAGAGCCTTTTTATCACTTCCGCTACTATTTGTTCGTAAGTAAATTTTTTGAGTTCCAAAAAAGAGATCTTTTCTGCGCTAGACTGGGCTAAGGTCCTGCCCCATAAAAGCTTATAATCGGTGGCACGCACCAAACGTAAGGCAACCCCAAAAATGCCCTTTTCCGGGTCCTTTTCCGTTACCGTACCCAAAAGGATAAGTTCTGCCCCTAACTGACGGTAAACCTTCAAAGCGGTTAGTCTTTCCACCCACCCCGTCCACCTCAGGCGGTTATTAACCAAAAAGGTGAGGACCCTGTCCAGAGGAACAACTTCTATCCCTTCTTTTTCCAGTTCTTGAATTACCAGCCTGGTGGTCTCCAAATCAATGCCGTTTATGTCCTTAGAAATATCTTCAAAAGGAAATACCGCTATCTGGGCCCTCAGAGAAACCACGGCTCCCAAGAAAAAAATGACGGTAAATAAAAATAAGCGTTTCATATCTGCCCCCCTATTTGAGGGTTTCCAGGAGCCGCCTAACCAATTCGAAAGTGAGCTGGGTAGGATCTTTGGGACGTAGACCCAGAAGGCGCCCGAGCGTACTGTAACCGCTTATATTCCCACTGGCCTGCCAGATAACCTCCCCGGTTGCCCCGTCTATCAGTCTCAAAGTTATGGCAATAATGGGATAGCTGTAGGTCCCCTCCCGGGCAATCTCGTAAGTATCTACCGAACCGGTAATGAGTCCTTGGCTCCCCAATTTTTTGGCCAAACGACGTAAGGCCGCTTTATCAAGTAATATTTTATCACTTAAAGCCTCTTCTTCTAACACCATATCTACCAGCGCCTTGTCTACCACGTCGAAAAGCCCCAGGGCCAAAATCTCTGTCATAACAATGTTTCGAACTCTTTCCGCCGCGTAACTTTCCTGGGAATTATTTTCAAATTTAAGTACGGCTACTTTTCTAATATAATGTGGATCAACTCCCTCTCTTAAAAAATAATCTATTTTTTGCTTAGGAGCACACCCTGGAATAACAAAAAAGATAAGAAATAAAATTATAATTACCTTACCTTCTTTTTTTGCTTGCATCTTATCCCCCTTAAAAGGTAAGAGATAGACTAAACATTATGCTCCATTCTTTTTCTCCCTGGGTTTTTTGCCAGGAATAATTATTTCTAAAAAATAGATAACGACTGATCGACCAGGAAAGACTTCCCGAAAACCGGTCGCTGTTTTGGCCTTTCGCCCTGGTGCCACTGTAAGTAAAATTTGTTTGAATTTTAGGGTTTATATTTACCCATAAGGAATAATCAGAATTTAAGGTAGTTTTTTGATTACTACCCCATTTTACGGCTTCTGTTCCCCTGATGAGAAAAACTTCAGAAGGTCTCCACGTGACGTTTATATTAACAAACTGATCTGTATTAGTATTGGTAATCTGGCCTTTATTTTTAGAATAGGAATAATCATATATGCCGTTTACGGTTAACGAAGGCCGTAATTGAGCTGTTACATTAATATGTGTGCTAATACTATCAATAGTTGCTTTTTGATCATAGTTTTTCGTATGCCCATAATTTACATCCCACCTTAGTTCCAGATCAGGATAAATTTCGGCAGTAATACTGTATATAATATTATCTATCTCCGAAATTTTCTTTCCCCCTTCCTTGTTTAAGGAATGTGTATAAGTAGTATTACTTGTTAAAGTATCTAAAATCTCAGAAAAGATATTAACGGAAATATTATAATTTTTCTTGGTTTTCTGACCTTGGATTTTATCGGCATTCATAGTCAAATTCAAAGAAGTTTGCAATAATTTATTTATCCACCAGTAACCTGAAAGACTATGATTTTTTGTCCAACTGTTTTTACCTGGATCTGGCAAATTCTTATTGTAAGAGAAATTATAGGATACATTTTTCTTTTCATCAAAGGAATACAACAAAGAAATATCAGATCTTAAAGTAGTACTATCAAAAGAATAAGAAGTTACGCCAATAGGTAAATAACGATAAACCCTAACTAAAGGAGAAATAAGTTCGTCACTTCCTGATATTACCGTAAATTTTACGTATTTTTTTCCCGACAAAGATGACGAAAACTCATAAGGTAAAGAAACATTTTCATCTATTAAATTCCAAGTCGTTCCATCGTTACTCCATTCGATCTTCCATTTTACATTATTATCTATCTCTTCTAACGTGTTAGCATTTTTGTAAAAAACAACTAAATCTATAATTTGTCCCTCAATATCTATTATAAAATAATCGTTAATTTTAATTTCATTGTTATCCTGCAAATGCCAGTCTATTATTACATTTAGAAGCATCTTTCCTCGAGTTAATTTTTGGCTTGTTTTCCAATCTGTTTTCATATAGTTAATTTGTTGAGAAAAGGAGTAAGTTAATTTCCTCCAAGAATTATTTATTTTACCCTTTAAAAAATAGGTGTCCGTGTCGGTTTTACTTTTTTCAACTTTATCTTTGCTGGAAGTGCCGCGATAGTCTCCAAAAATAGAAAAGATATTCCAATCTTTAGAAACAGAGGCTCCCCAATGTTTAGAATCAGAATTTATCCTTTTGGGATCTTGATCATCTTCTTGGGAAGATTGTCCGTAGTAAAGCCGCCAATTATAATCCCGGTACTGAGTGGTAAGGTTGGCGTCCCAAGAGCGAGAAGATATATCTGCGCCTTTAGAACGCCTATTTTCCGAAGCGGTCGCACTTAAATTAAAGGTGAACCAATCATTTATTAAGTTTGCGTAAAAAACCGGCGTATAAAGCTCCCGCCAGCGTCCACCTTGGTCCTGTCGGGTGTAGCGCAGGGAAAAACCAGTGGAAAGGGCGCTGGTAACCCAGGAACTCAATATCAGCGCGTAATTTTGGCTCAAACGAGCCTTATCCTCAGAGGTATCAAAATATTGCCATTTGGCGGCGAAATTAACGGCCATAACCCTGGACAATCCAAGCAAAACCGAGAAAAAAAACCCCAAAAAGGCAATAGAAACCCAAGGCCTTAACATGGTTTGTTTTATTAGCCCCGGTGAATAATAATTTCAAGAAAATTTTCTTTGGTAAATACTCTATTTTTTAAATTTTCTTGCCGGTAAAAGGGGTTTTCTTGTTTTTTTGGCAGAGATCAAAAAAATTGAAAAAATTGATTTAAAAAAGAAAAAAAGATAACGCAGATAAAAAAGGGGCAAAAATGGGAAAAATTAAGATTTAAAGCCGATTAAGGCGATTCTTTTTTTTAGGAAACTGAGTTAAGAAAGACTAGGTTTTGTTTATGGCTTGAAACAAAAGGAAAAAATGTTAATTTCAAAAAAAGGGGGAAATTCAAAAAAATCAAAGAGGAGGTTAGAGATGAGGGTTTTATTTACTTTTTGCCTGGCTTTTTGGTTAGTATTAATGATGTTCCCCGATAGTTGGGCCAGGGTTCAAGGGCCATGTGTTGATTGTCATACGATGCATAACTCGCAAAACGGTAGCGCTGTGGTTACCAGTGGTCCTTACCGGGCCCTTACCAAAGGGGATTGTGTGGGGTGTCATACGGGTACTAATACCGGCTCAAATAACATTCCTTATATCCTGAGTGATACAGAACCCACCTACGGAGACGTTGGTATTTCCGGCAATACCCTAGCGGGGGGTAATTTTTATTGGGTAGCTGACAGCGGTGGTAACGACGACACGAAGGGACACAACGTAGTTTACCTGGCGGCCCAAGACGCTAATATAGGTTATACCCCTCCTGGCTGGGATAACGCGAATTTTACGGCCAACGGTGCGGTAGCTGGTGGGGAGGCTTCCTGGTCCAAGCAACTTACCTGTGCCGGTAAATATGGTTGTCACGGAACCCACACCGACGAAGATGATTTTCGTTCTATCTCCGGGGCGCACCACGCTGACGATTCTACCATTGACGGAAGCACCGTGGGCAAGAGCTTTCGTTTCCTTTATGGGATCGTCGGGATTGAAGACAGTGACTGGGAATATCAGCCCACCGCGACGGCGCACAACCAATATTACGCCATTGACCGGGCAGACGGGATGGGCGATAACCCTGCCAACGCTGACCCCAAGAGCATAAATTACCTCTGTGCCGAGTGTCACGGTAAGTTCCACAGCGGAGTGGGTGATACCGAAGGGGCTGATGATGAAGGCAGCACCGTAGGTTCTCCCTGGATTAGACACCCGTCTGATTTCGATATGAATAACGTCAAGACCAAAGAATATGGTGCTTATCCCGGGCCTTTTGGTACTGGAAACGCCTATTGGCCGGGTGCCCCGGTGGGAGCCAACGACCTTACCGCCGGCGTACGGAGCCAAGTCCTCCAGGCTGACGGAGACGCCATCGTTCTTTGCATCTCCTGCCACCGCGCCCACGGTTCTCCCAACGCTGACCTCCTGCGCTGGGATTACAACCAGTGTCAGGCCTCAAGCGGTAATGCTGGAAACTGCGGCTGTTACGCCTGTCACACCTCTAAATACTAATGTCTGATAAATTCGAGGGGGGCTTATAAGCCCCCCTCTTTAGTTTGGGGGGATGGAGGAGAAGTTATGGATAAAAGGCTACTAAGTCTGGTCTTCATCTTGGTCTTATCTATGATGAGTAGCAGCGTTTGGGCCCGGGTAACAGGTTTGTGTTCCAATTGCCATACCATGCATAATTCTCAAAATGGTCAACCGGTAGACGAAAACGGGCCCCGCATTTATCTCTTAGACCCAGTTTCTACTTTTACCGACGCCTGTGTGGCCTGTCATTCAGCTGAAGACTCAACCACTATCGTGGTGGAGGGATCAACTAGAATCCCCATCGTTCTTAACCTTCAAGAGCCCACCTACCCTTCTGACGGTAGCTCTTCCGGGACGCTGGCGGGCGGAAATTTCTATTGGCTTTACGCCAACGCCGGGGTCGGGGGAGAAAACCAGAGTGTTTACGGGCATAATGTTTTAGCTATTGACGGAGTCCCGGCAGACGAGAATCTGAGTCAGGCCCCGGGTAAGCCAGATATGGCTTCTGGGCCCAATTGTGCGAGGTGTCACGATCGGATTGAGCGGTGTGAAAGCTGCCACACCCCGGCCCACCATGCTAATGATAGCGGGCCGGTGGTTGGCAAAGAAGGTGGTTGGTACAGGTTTCTTAATTCTTCGGAGCACGGAAGCGACACCACCGGGGTAATAGGGATTGAAGACCCGGACTGGGAACAGACGGTCAGCGCCAGTGACCATAACGAATATATGGGAACCAACAATCCCTATGGAAACGACGACAACTCTATGAGCAATTATTGTGCGGGCTGCCACTATAAATTTCACGGAATTGGCTACGTAGATACGGACGGCTCAGTCATCGCTGATAACCATTCACCCTGGTTCCGCCATCCGGCCCACCTTCCTCTGCCGGATGACCCCAACAAGGAATATTATTACTACAACAACCCTGGTGGTTCTGGACCGGGCAATTATAACCCGATTGCGCCGGTGGCCCGTGATCCTGACGTTTTGGTTACCATGACCGGACCTTCGTCCATTGTGACTCCTGGTTCAGACCAGGTAATGTGTTTGTCCTGTCACCGCCCCCACGGTACCCCTTATCCGGACATGTTGCGTTGGAATTATTTAGACAATTGCGTGGCGGGGCAGGGCAATCCTTCCGATTGCGGGTGTTTTGTCTGTCACACTACCAAAGGTGAGTAAGAAGGAGCTTTTCTGGCTAATATTGGGCTTCCCCATCCTTTTCTTGGGATGGGGAAGCCCAATTTATGTTTTAGCCCAGGAAGAAAACGTTGCCGTAGCCAAAATTAAGGTCATTTCGGTACTCAAATTTGATGATACCGGCCGGCCTTTTGCCTTTCCTTCTGCTTTAGCCTACGACCGGCAAAGTGACGAACTGTACGTGCTGGAATCCTCCAAAAGCCGTATTGTCATCTTCAGCCCGGATCTTTTCCCCATCTTTTCCTTTGGTCCCGGAAGGGGTATAGAAACGCCGACCTGTATTACGTTAAGCTCCCAAGGGTTTATCTATATAGGAGAGGCCCCGAAAGGGAAAAGACCGGCCCGTATAACGGTCCTAAACCAAGCCGCCATCAAGGTACGCGAGATAATTATTAAAGGCTTTGAGGGAGCCGAAAATTTCATTCCCCGTTCCCTGGCTATCGGCCAGAGAGGGCGTATCTATATCGCGGGGATGGATTTTAGAGGGGTGGTAGTTTTAGACCGGGAAGGAAGGTTTTTAAAGATCATCGCCCCAGAAGACACCTTTGCCGCCACAGTCCCGAAAAGGAAAGCCATTATTTCCAAGGTGTATATTGATGAAAATGGAAGAATTTATTTAGTTAGTGAAGAAATGGGCCGCATTTATGTATATGATCGCCAAGAACGGTATCTTTTCAAGTTTGGACAAAAAGGGGGAACTTTCGGAAAATTGAGCCGTCCTCGGGGAGTAGCGGCCGACCCCCAACAGGACCTTATTTACGTTGTGGATTATATGCGCCATACCGGACAGGCTTATGATTATAATACAGGCAAATTCCGGTTTGAATTTGGGGGCCGAGGTTGGAGCCCGGGTTGGTTTAACTATCCTACGGATATCGTAGTGGATAAATTTAGCCGCCTATATATCGCTGATCTTTTTAATCACCGCGTCCAGGTAATTGAATTCGCGGGTATCACGTATCCTGAAATCCCGCTGGAAATTCCGTCTTTCGTAACCCCTATCCAGAGGATAAAGATTCCAAAAAAATAGGAGGTTGATATGAGGCGTCTTGGTTTCTTGTTATTTATGGTCTTAATGATGTTGGTTTTGGGTAGATTAGCGGTTTCAAAGGAGAACGCCCCTGCTCCTGCCCCTGAAAAACAAACCAACCAACAGACTGCCCAACTTACCAACGCAGATTGTATTAAATGTCATCCTGGGATCGTGAACCAGATACAAACCCAGGGTGGAAAGCACAAGACTGAGGTTAATTGTCTGGACTGCCACGAAGGAGGACACCCCCCACTGGTTCCCAAAGAAAAGATCATTCCTTCCTGTTCCAAATGCCATGAAGGAGAAGAACATTTTACCCTACCAAACTGTTTGGGGTGTCACCGCAATCCGCACGAACCCTTAAATATTACCTTTCCTGAAAATACCAAATTTGCCTGTAAGACTTGTCACCCTAAACAGGTCCAGGAAGTAAACGAACATCCAAGCGCGCACGCAGAAGTGGATTGTTCTTTTTGTCATACCAAACACGGATACATTCCCGATTGTCTTAAATGCCATGAACCCCACCGGGAAGGACAACAATTTTCGGAGTGTATAAAATGCCACCCGGTCCACCAGCCTCTAAATATCACATACGGCATGGATATTCCCAACGATGATTGCGGCGCTTGTCACGGAGACATAGAAAAGACCTTAGTTTCGGGGACCACCAAACACGCCAAACTGGCCTGTGTGTACTGTCACCGGGGTCGGCACGGGGTTATCCCGCCGTGTGAGGCCTGTCATGGTAAGCCTCATCCTCCGGCAATGTTAGCCAAGTTTAATAATTGTCTCGATTGTCACCAGGATCCCCATAACTTAGTCAAATAACATAGGAGGTGATAAAGAAATGGGTAAAAGATTTACTATCAGTTTTTTAATAATAATTGGTCTATTAACCCTGACGTTTTTTGTGGCTTGCGCAAGACAAGAAAAGGGAGCCGCGATAGAGGCCAAGCCTCTCAAAATAGCTGAAGCCAAACCTCAGAAAGAAGCAGCCCCTGCGGCCAAGACCGAAGAAGTGAAAACACAGGCCTCTGCCGCCACCCAGGTTACTAAAGAAGAAAAGGTTCCCTCAGGAGCGGCGCTTTATGAACAACCGGTAAAACCTCTGACACCGGTAGAATGTGCAAGGTGTCATTATCCCATATTCAAAGATCTGAAAGAAAGTAAAAGTAAACATAGATTTGAGTGTACTAAATGTCACCAGCAGTTCCACGTCTATAATCCTATTAAAAAGAACTGGGAAGAAATAATGCCTAAGTGTGAACGCTGCCACCAGCTGCCGCATGGCAAAGATTTTCCCAAATGTCTACAATGCCACGAAAATCCCCATTCGCCTCTATCAATTCCTTTTGACGTTTTGGTCCAAAAGAGAAAAGCAGGGAAAAAAGAAGTCATCCAATGCGCACTGTGTCATAAAAAAGAAGCGAGCGAAATGAACGCCCACGTAAGCAAACATAACGAGGTTGGTTGTCAGGGATGTCACGCAGAAAAACACGGTTATATACCAAACTGTCTTGATTGTCATGAACCTCACGTGGAAGGTCAAACTTATGAAGACTGCTTAATTTGCCATTCGCCTCACAGCCCGACGGTCATCAAAGTTTACCCTGAAGAAACTGACAATGCGGTCTGTGGCTCCTGTCATACTGAGATTTACGAAAACTTAAAGACCCACCATACCAAACATTCCGATCTCTATTGCGCCACCTGTCACACCAAACACGGTTATATCCCGAAGTGTCAGGATTGCCACGGGGAACCCCATAGTGCGGACCTTCATAAAAAATTTCCTGACTGTCTCAAGTGTCACATAGATCCTCACAATCTGCCCACCCTGACCAGTCGCTAAAATAAAAAGGCCGGGTTTGATACCCGGCCTTTTCCAAAGACTAAAAAGCCCGGGTTTGATACCCGGGCTTTTTATTTCTTAGGCCACCGCCGCTTCCGGGATCTCTTCCGGAAAGTGTTTCCTAAAGTCAAGACCGCCTTTGGTCTCATCGTAGTCCACCAGCACGTGGTCCCCTTCCTGGAAGGTGCCTTCAAGGATCTTGATGGCCAGCGGATCTTCGATGTAGCGCTGGATGGCCCGCTTAAGTGGCCGCGCACCGTAGACCGGATCGTAACCCACGTCCGCCAACCATTCCTTGGCCCGGTCTGTAAGGTGGATCGTAATGTGCTTTTCTTCCAGACGCTCTTGCAGGTAACGGATCTGGATATCCACGATCTTCTTCAGGTGTTCCTTGGTAAGCTTATTGAAGATGATGATCTCGTCTATCCGGTTTAAGAACTCCGGTCGGAAGTGGGCCCGGACCGCGTCCATCACCAGCCGCTCAGCGTCTTTGCGGTCCTCGAGTTCCATGACGTACTGAGAACCGAGGTTTGAGGTCATGATGATGATGGTGTTTTGGAAGTTCACCGTGCGGCCCTTGCTGTCGGTAAGGCGGCCGTCATCCAGGATCTGGAGCAGGATGTTAAAGACATCCGGGTGCGCCTTCTCGATCTCGTCAAAAAGGATCACGGAGTAAGGCCTGCGCCGCACGGCCTCGGTAAGCTGTCCTCCTTCCTCATAGCCCACATAACCAGGAGGGGCCCCGATGAGCTTTGAGACCGCGTGCTTTTCCATGTATTCAGACATGTCAAACCGGATCAGGGCCTGCTCGGTATCAAACATGAACTCCGCCAACGCCTTGGCAAGCTCCGTCTTCCCCACACCCGTAGGCCCGAGGAACATGAAGGAACCGATAGGCCGGTTCGGGTCCTTGAGCCCGGCCCGGGCACGACGAACAGCGTTGGCGATGGCCTTAATGGCGTGATCCTGCCCCACTACCCGCTGGGCCAGGCGCTCTTCCATCTTGAGGAGTTTTTCCCTTTCACTTTCAAGGAGCCTGGTCACGGGGATACCCGTCCACTTGGCCACTATTTCGGCGATATCCTCCGCCGTGACCTCTTCTTTGAGGAAGCTTTTCCCTTCCTTTTGGAGCTCTTCGAGCTTCTTGTTCCACTCTTCAAGTTCTTTTTCGAGTTGCGGGATACGCCCGTAGATAATTTCCGCTACCTTGTTCAGATCGCCCTGACGCTCCGCCTGCTGGGCCTCGATACGGAGCTGGTCGATTTTCTCTTTGATGGCCCGGATCTTTTGGATAATCTCCTTTTCTTTCAGCCACTGGGCCTTCATCTCCTCCAGTTTCTTGCGCAACTCTTCCAGCTGCTCTTCGATCTTCTTGCGCCGCTCCACCGCCCGCGGGTCAGTCTCCCGCTCAAGGGCCATCCGTTCTATCTCAAGTTGCTTGATCTTGCGCTCGATTTCGTCGATCTCGGTGGGCATGGACTCGATTTCGATCCGGAGTTTGGCCGCCGCTTCGTCGATCAGGTCAATGGCTTTGTCCGGGAGATAACGGTCCGTAATATAGCGGGCCGAAAGTTGGACCGCCGCCACGATGGCGCTATCCGTGATGCGCACCCCGTGGTGGACTTCAAATTTCTCCTTAAGACCACGTAAGATGGCGATAGCTTCTTCCACCGAGGGTTCGTCCACGTAAACCGGCTGGAAACGACGTTCTAGGGCCGGATCTTTTTCGATGTATTTCCGGTACTCGTCGATGGTGGTGGCCCCGATGCAGTGGAGCTCACCCCGGGCGAGCGCCGGTTTTAACATGTTGGCCGCATCCATGGCTCCTTCTGCGGCCCCGGCCCCCACGATAGTATGGATTTCATCGATGAAAAGGATGATCTCCCCTTCACTTTCCGTGACTTCTTTGAGCACAGCCTTGAGCCGTTCTTCAAACTCACCCCGATACTTGGCCCCGGCAAGAAGCGCCCCCACGTCAAGCTGAACAATGCGCTTGTTCTTGAGAGGTTCCGGGACGTCGCCTGAGACGATCCGCTGGGCAAGCCCTTCCACGATGGCCGTCTTACCGACCCCGGGCTCCCCAACCAGTACCGGGTTATTTTTAGTCCGCCGGGAAAGGATCTGGATCACCCGACGAATCTCCTCATCCCGGCCGATTACCGGATCAAGCTTTCCCGCCTTGGCGAGCGCCGTGAGATCGCGGCCGAACTTTTCCAGGGCCTGGTACTTATCTTCCGGGTTCTGGTCCGTCACCCGCTGGCCCTTCCGGATCTGCTTGATGACTTCCATTACGTTTTCGCGGGTAAGCCCCCGATTTTTGAGGATCTGGGCCGAAGGGGTATTGCTTTCAAGGATGGCCAGGAGGAGATGCTCGGTAGAGACGTAATCGTCCCGCATCTCCGCGGCCAGGCGCATGGCCCGCTCAAGGACCTGCTTCAGATTGGGCGAAAGGTAGACCTGAAAG
The DNA here is from genome assembly GCA_015494065.1 of Thermodesulfobacteriaceae bacterium. Taxonomy (GTDB): domain Bacteria; phylum Desulfobacterota; class Thermodesulfobacteria; order Thermodesulfobacteriales; family Thermodesulfatatoraceae; genus Thermodesulfatator. The sequence continues at coordinate 20,319 of WGCA01000009.1, forward strand.
CCCGTGCCTGAAACAGAAGGGATCTTGTCAAGGACCTCGTCCAGGTCAGAAGAGACTAGCTTATTGTTTATCCCTAGGCGCTCAAGGATCATGGGCACCAGGCCGCCTTCTTGCTCCACGAGCGCCTTTAAGAGGTGCTCAACCTCCATATTTTGATGGCCTCGGGTCTCGGCCAATCTCTGCGCCTCTTGGATGGCATCCTGAGATTTAAAAGTAAATTTTTCCAAACGCATATTTTTCCTCCTCCAGAAAGGATTTATTTCTCTTTTTTCTTATTGCACTTGGGAAGGTAAGTTCGGGGATAAATGGTGTCAAGGAAGGGAAAAATTTTCCCCCCGGCAAAACTTTCCCTACTCGTCAGCCAACTGACCCTTCACCATGGTTGAAAAAACCCTAAGAAAAAAACAGCTCCCTTGCTGGCATAGCTCTTGCTTTTACCCAAAAGCACAGGAGGTAAGGATGAAGATACAGAATCCTAATCCCCAAAACAAAGTATTAAACGAAAATATTTTTCCAAATTCTTTAAACTCTTTCTCTCCTGATTTTCTTCTGTTTTTGCTCTTTCTTTTAAGAAATGGAGAAACCACAGATAAAGAAATGAATTTTCAGGAACTCGGTGAGACTAGCAAATTATTTATAGATCTTGAAACAAAGAAAGACATAATAATTAATGTCAAAAATGAGGAAGAATGTGCCATAACTTCCAGCCAACAAAGAGAAACACACAAAAATTTTCCACTGGAAAAAGAAAACCAGGATAAAAATTCAATTAGCAAAAAATGGGCTTTAATCGCAGGATTTTTGGACAAAATAAATAATTTTAATAACGCTGAAGCCATTCCAAGTAATCTAAATAAAAGCCAAATAGAATGTGAGCCTCTCGGGACAAAAATGGAAAAACCAGCCGGACATTGGGAACTTATTACGAAAGAAAAAATAATTAACCCGAAAGAGATAAATAATGGAACTGAAAATAATATCTTACCCCTGGAAAATAAAGAAGTAATCCAAAATAGCATCGAAAGTGGCCTTAATGAGCACACAGAAGTTAGATC
>WGCA01000010.1 GCA_015494065.1 Thermodesulfobacteriaceae bacterium
GAGGAGGGTCTCCGGTTCATTTTGGCGGTGGTTTTGGTGGGTTACGGGATCTGGGGGCTCCTGAACCCAACGCCTCAAATCAGACTGGGAGACGCTTGGGGTTATCTCTTTGGTTTTTTGGCCGGGGCCCTGGGGGCGGCCCTCAATACCCCGGGGCCACCGGTAGTGGTTTACGTAACCCTTAAGGGTTGGAGTAAAGACGAGGTAAAAAGCGCACTCCAGGGTTATTTTTTTATACTGGCCCTGCTGGTAATCGCGGCCCACTTCTGGGAAGGCCTGTTAAATTTTCAGATTCTGGGCCTTTATTTCAAATATCTGCCGCCGGTGCTTTTGGGACTTTTTTTAGGTCACCTCTTTTATTACCGATTACCTTTTAAGGTTTATTTGCGCACCCTATATGCTATTTTGATCCTGGCAGGTCTTTTGACCTTATCGCACTGACATGGAAGAGAAACGTAAATATCAACGGGTTGAATACGTCTTTAAGGTGGATTACCGCACACCGGAGGCCCTCTTTAATGAGTTTGCCGAAAATATAAGCGAAGGGGGCCTTTTCATTAAAACTTCTAACCCTTTGCCGGTGGGGACCGAAATAACCATTGAATTTCTGCTTCCTTTATTGAACGAGCCTATCAGGGTTAAGGGGCAGGTGGAATGGCATACGAAAATGCCCGGGGTCAGAAAAACCACGCCCGGGATGGGGGTAAGTTTTCAGGGGTTAACCCCGGAGGATAAAGAAAAGATAAACCGTATCGTCCGTGCCCTGAGGCAAGTCTGATCCTGCCGCGTTTGACTCTCCCTTTAGCTTGTGCTATTTCAGAAACGATTTATGCGAGAAAACTTGCGTTATTTTTTTGTCTTATTGGCAGATTTCCTGACCATCGGAATAGCCGCCGGAGGTTCGGTGGCTGCGGGACTTTTGACGGGCTGGTTCATTGACGAGAAACTCTTCCACGGGCGCACTTCCCCCTGGTTTACTGTAATTTTTGCCGCCTTTGGCATCGCCGGGGGTATCAAAAACGTATTTCTCCTCTCGCGTAAAATGAGAAGCAGGGAAAACACAAAGAAAAAATGATCCGTTTTGAAACCAGCGAAAGATTTATAAGACGTTTGAAGATCGCAACCTGGTTGCTCTTATTTTTGGTGGCTTTGGGCTTTTATCTTTTTTCAGGCCGCTGGGAAGAGGGGGTGAGCGTGCTCGTGGGGGGCGTGATAGCCCTTTTAAATTTCCAGTCCCTTCACCGCGACGTTAAAGGGGTGGTGCAAAACGTGGCTCACGGCCTTCAAACGGCCCAGCGAGCCACACGGGTCTATCTTTTCAAGTATTACTTGCGTCTGATTGCTACCGCTATCGTCCTTTATTTTGTGATAAAACTCCAAATTATTAAACCTCTGCCGTTTTTGGTGGGTATTTCCTTAATTATGGTCAATATTTTGCTTTGCTTTTTACGGGAAGTTGGACGTAATTTCTGGCTAAAATTTAAGGAGGGTTAGTGGTATGGAACATCCATTGTTATTCCTGTGTTATCTCCTCCAGTTGCTGGGTATCCCTTCTGGCCCCCATTATTACGAAGAAGCCAGCCATTACGGCATCATGGCTTATATTTTCGCCCCTCACATGGTCCACAGCTATTTTGTCTGTCTCCTGTTAATCATCTTGATCAAAATCGGTCTTAAGCGGCGGGAATTCATTCCTAAAGGGGGACAAAACTTCTGGGAATTTGTGGTGGAATCCACTTACAATTTTACGGTGGAAAACGTCCCTCACGAAGAGGGTCCGGGAAAGATCAACCTGGTCCCCTACGTCTTTCCGCTCATTATGATGTTTACCGTCTATATTCTTTTCTGTAATTATTTGGGGCTTATTCCCGGTTTCATGTGCCCCACGGCCAATATTAACGTCACTTTGGGGCTTACCTTGATAACGATCGTGTATTATCACTTCCTGGGGCTCAAGTTTCAGGGTCTGCGTTATTTTAAGCAATTTCTTGGGCCCATCCCCTATCTTATTCCTCTCATTGCCCCGGCTGAAATATTCGGGCATATCGGGCGTATTATTTCTCTTTCAGTACGGCTTTTTGCCAACATGATGGCTAAAGAGCTCTTGATTGGTATCTTGCTCTTTCTGGCTGGGCCCTTCTTGGCGCCTCTGCCTATCTTGCTGCTGGGTGTATTGGTCGCTTTTATCCAGATGCTCATTTTTATTACCCTTTCGCTGGCCTATTTTGCAGGGGCGGTGGAAGAGCATCATTAGCGATGAGACGGGGTGCGGAGAGGCCCTTTGCATCCCTCAAGGAGAAACCAAAATTTTAGAAGGAGGGAGTGGTTATGAAAAGAGTTTTAGGTTTAGCGGTCCTTTTTCTCCTGACTGGTGTAGCCATGGCTTTTGCGGCGGAGTCCACCCAGGCGGCTTTGGGCAACGGTTTCTTGGGCATGGTAGTTCTTGGGGCCTGCTTGGGGGTAGGTGTCGCGGCTAGCGGTTGCGGTGTGGGCATGGGTCACTGTGTCCGTGGTGCTTGTGAAGGTATCGCCCGCAACCCCGAACTTTCTGGTAAGCTTACCGTTACCATGATCTTGGGTCTCGCCTTTATCGAAGCGTTGACCCTTTACGCCCTCGTTTTGAGCTTCTACCTCGTCTTTGCTAAACTCCCCGCTTTTATGAAGCTGATCGGGGCTTAATTTTCTAGCTTTTTGCTTAAAAGGCCGTGGGGGAACTCCTTCACGGCCTTTTTTATTGGGTTATAAAAACTAATCCCGCATTCTTTCAAAAAAATCTTCAAATTTCTTTCTTGCTTTTTTTTTCTCTTTTTGCCTAAAATTTCCCAAATGTCTGATTTTAGAATCCCCGGAATTACGGTTTACCGGTTAGCCCTTTATGCTCGGGTCTTAGAGAACTTCCTTGCTGAGGGCAAAGAGCTTGTCAGTTCGGAAGAATTGGCCCGGGCCTGCGGGGTCAATTCCGCTCAGCTGCGGAAGGATCTTTCTTATTTTGGCCAGTTCGGGGTAAGGGGGGTTGGTTATTCCGTCCCGGCCCTTCTTAAGCACATCCGGCGCATCTTGGGTACGGACCGGGAATGGCCCATGGTACTGGCCGGAGTGGGGCATTTGGGGCTCGCCCTGCTCAATTATGACCTTCTGCCGCAAAGGGGCTTTAAGTTTGTGGCGGCTTTTGACGTGGACGAAAAAAAGATTGGCCGCGTCATAAACGACGTTTACGTCTATTCCATCGAACAGCTACCCTGGGTCCTAAAGGAACATCCGGTTGAGATCGGGGTTATCGCGACACCGGCCAAAGCCGCCCAAGAAGTGGCTGATCTTTTTATCGCCCAGGGGATAAAAGGGATTTTGAATTTTGCCCCGGTACGCCTCAAACATCCCAAAAACGTAGTGGTGGAACACTCGGACATAACCCTTCTTTTCGATAAACTGGCCTTTTATTTGCGCCGGCTGGACTAACTCTATCCCGCGTCTTATTTTCTTCCCGCAAGGATTTTTTAAAGTTGGGCGAAGATGGCACGTTTTATAGACCAGGTCAAAATTTACGTAAAAGCCGGAGACGGCGGCCCGGGTTGTGTAAGCTTCCGGCGGGAGAAATATGT
>WGCA01000011.1 GCA_015494065.1 Thermodesulfobacteriaceae bacterium
GCCTGCCAGATCTCACCGTGGACAAACACCTGTCCGCCTTCCGGCCCGACCCTAGTGATGGCGTGGCCCGTTTCTCCCACCAGCCCTTCCGCCCCGGTGGCGGGTTTGCGTCTCGTGGCCTTGACGGCCAGATAGGTGACCCCGGCCAAAAAGACCCCCGTACTGGTCAAGACTGGCACCAGCACCTGGGAGGTGAGTCTCAGCCCGGCCGGGCTTTTGTCAAAAAGCATGAGGGAGCCTAAGATCAGACTGACAAAGCCTGCCAGAGCAAGCAGCCCATAGCTGGTTACCTTGATCTCTAAAAAGAACAAGAGTCCGGCCAGAAGGATCAAGAGCAGGCCCGCGTAGTTTACCGGCAGGAGGTGCATGGCGTAAAAGGCCAGTACCAGACACAGGACCCCTACCACCCCGGGGAGGATGGCCCCGGGGTGGGAGAGTTCAAAATAAAGCCCGGCCAGCCCCAACATGAGGAGGATGTAAGCAATGTTAGGGTTGGTGATGAGGCGCAGGATCCGGCTCCTCAAGTCCTCTTTCAGGGTAATCACGGTGGCCTGTTTGGTACGGAGCACCACTTCCCGGTCAAGGAGTTTTACCTTACGGCCGTCTAACTTTTGCAAAAGGTCAGAAATACTTTCGGCCATCAGGTCGATCACGTGCCGTTTAAGGGCCTCTTCCGCGGTAAGGGAAACGCTTTTGCGTACGGCCTTTTCGGCCCAGTCGGCGTTTCGGCCCCTCAGTTTGGCCAACGATCTGGCAAAAGCCGCCAGGTCGTTTTCAACCTTTTTGGCCATCTCTTCGTCCATTTTCTGACCCATAGTCACGGGGTGGGCGGCCCCAATGTTGGTCCCCGGGGCCATGGCGGCTACGTGGGCGGCTAGTGTAATAAAGGTGCCGGCGGAGGCGGCCTGGGCCCCAGGCGGAAATACGTATACCACCACCGGGACCTCGGCGTTTAAGATCATCTTGACGATCTTGCGGGTGGTGGTAACCAGTCCTCCAGGGGTATCCAGCGTGATGATCAGGGCTTCGGCGGAGTTCCTTTTGGCCTCGCTGAGCGCCTCTTCGATCTTGGAAGCAGTAAGCGGGGTGATGGCCTCTTGTAAAGGCAGCACCAGGACTTTCTCCTCCGCGGCTTCTGCGCCGAAGGCAAGCGCCAGGAAGAATATGGTGGCTAAGGTCAAGTTTTTAAGGATGTCTTTCCTCCTCCGAGAGATGGTTTTTATTTTACTTCTTCATAAATCTTTTTTAAGAGTTTGAGGTCTTCGAAGGCCAGCCTTTTGTTGGCGGGAAAACGCAAGAGAAACGCCGGATGGTAGGTGACCACCACTTTGAGGTGGTCAAGCTGGTGTACCCGGCCCCTTAACCGGGAAAGGGGTTCGGTGGTACCCAATACGGTCTGGGCGGCGATGAGGCCCAGGGTACAAATAATCTTTGGAGAAATTACCTTGATCTGCTTGCGCAGATAGGGCAGACAGGCCTCGATCTCTTCCGGCTCCGGGTTGCGGTTGCCCGGGGGGCGACATTTGACCACGTTGGTGATGTAAACGTCAGCCCGCCTTATGTTGATGGCCTTTAGCATTTGGTCCAAGAGTTTGCCCGCCCGTCCCACGAAAGGCCGACCTTCCAGGTCTTCTTCCCGGCCGGGGGCTTCCCCTATGAGCATCAGTTTGGTGTGGGACGGTCCTTCCCCCAGGACGATGTTGGTCCTGGTCCGGTGCAGGGGGCATCTGGTGCACCCCTTAATTTCCGCCGCAATTTCTGCCAGGTCTTTCGGGGCAGGACTTAAATCGAGCTCCAGGAATCTCTTGAAGGCCTTTTTGGCAGGCAAAGTTTTGACTCCTAATCTTTCAAGATAAAGCAGGTAGTTTTTGAGTCCCTCCCAAAAATCATTCATCAAAGGACCAGGCGTCTTTCTTGTTTGATCCGGTGGTCAAGATAATAAAGGATGGGTACCACCATCCGGGAAAAGAGGGTCGAAGCCACCTCTCCGGACATCAGGGAGAGGGCCAGCCCGTTAAAAATAGGGTCAAATAGGATCACAAAGCTGCCCACCACTACGGATAACGCGGTAAGGAGCATGGGCCGGAAACGGATCGCCCCGGCGTCGATCACGGCCTCTTCCAGGGGCATTCCCTCTTTTAGCCGGAGTTCGATGAAGTCAGCCAGGATGATGGAATTTCTCACCACGATCCCGGCCCCGGCGATAAAGCCTATCATGGAGGTGGCGGTGAAAAAGGCCCCGTAAAGGGCGTGGGCTGGCACGATTCCGATGAGGGACAGCGGAATGGGGGCCAGGATTACCAGCGGAATGGAATAGGATTTAAACCAGGCCACCACCAGGATATAGATCAGGATCAGGCAGACTCCGAAGGCGATACCCAGGTCCCGGAAGACTTCGTAGGTGATGTGCCATTCACCGTCCCATTTGACGGCCCATTCCTTCTCGGAAAAGGGCAGGTGGGTGTAGTAAATCTTTAGTTTTTCACCATTTGGTGCCTTAAGCTCTTTAAGGACCTTGTTGATCTTCAAGATCCCGTATACCGGGCTTTCTTCAAGACCCGCCATGTCCCCTACCACGTACACCACGGGATGGAGGTTTTTGTGGTAGATGGGATGCGGTACAACGGCCTTTTCCCAGTGCGCGATTTCGGCCACGGATACCAGGGAACCGTAAGCGGTCTTGACCTTTATGTTGGAGAGATCAGGGAGGGAGGAGCGTTCCTCTCTGGGAAAACGCACTTTTAACAGGACGTCTTCCCGGGCGTAATCGTCGTGAAAAAGGCCCAACATACGCCCGGAAAGTGCCGTCTCCACCACCTGGAGCACCCGTTCCGGGGTAACCCCTGAGAGGAGGGCCTTTTTACGGTCCACCACCAGGCGCCATTCCACCTGGGGGTCCGTCATATACCAGCCCACGTCCACCACCCCGGGTGTCTTTTCAAAGATCTCCTTTATTTTACGGGCCAGGGCGATCTGTTCCTCGTAATCGCTGCCGTAAACTTCAGCCACCAGGGTTTGTAGCACCGGTGGGCCAGGGGGTATCTCGGCCACGGTAAGGGTCTTGACCCCCAGTTCTTCGGCCAGGGGTTCCAGAAGCTTTCTCACCCTTTTGGCGATATCATGGCTCTGGAGTTTGCGTTCATGTTTGGGTACCAGGTTGACCTGGATATCGCAGACGTTATCCCCTTCCCGGAGATAATAGTGGCGTATCAAGCCGTTAAAATTAAAGGGGGCCGCGGTACCCACGTATATTTCAAAATCGGTTACGTAAGGTTCTTCAAGCAGTTTCCGCCCCAAGGCCTCGGCCACGCGCCCGGTCTTTTCAAGGGGGGTGCCCTCGGGCATGTCAATAATGATTTGGAATTCGCTTTTGTTATCAAAGGGAAGCATTTTCACCCTTACGATCTTAAAGTAAAAAAGGGAACAGGCCCCTACAAAGAGCAGGCTCACTGCGAAGAGGAAGCTCCATCGCCATAAAGGATGGCGTATTAGGTGCCCCATCACCCAGCGGTAATACCGGGTGATAAGGCTTTCTTTTTCTTCTTCTCCGGGCTTTTTGGGCAGAAAGTGGTAGGCCGTCCAGGGGGTGATGATGAAGGCCACGATCATGGAAAGAAACATGGCCACCGAAGCCCCCACGGGCATGGGGCGCATGTAGGGGCCCATAAGGCCTCTTACAAAGGCCATGGGTGCAATGGCGGCGATAACCGTGAAGGTGGCCAGGATGAGGGGTGCCCGGACCTCGTTTACCGCATAAACGATGATCTCTTTGAAGGGCTTGCCCCGATTTTCTGGCAGACGCAGGTGTCGGACGATATTTTCCACGTCGACGATGGGGTCGTCCACCAGGATGCCGATACAGAAAATGAGGGCAAAAAGGGTGACCCGGTTCAGGGTGTAACCGTAAAGCCAGTAGACGGCCAGGGTGATGGCCAGGGTCACCGGGACCGCCACCATTACCACCAGACTGGCTCTCAACCCCAGGAAGAGGCCCACCAGACACGCCACCGCGGCGGTGGCAATAAAGAGGTGTTCAAGGAGTTCGTCCGTCTTTTCCCGGGCGGTTTCGCCGTAATTACGGGTCACGGTGACCTGGACGTCCTCAGGGATAACGTGACCCTTGAGGATTTCGATTTTTTCCAGGATCTTTTCCGCCAGTTTGGTGGCGTTTTTCCCCTTTCGCTTGGCGATGGCCAGTGATACCGCCGGAAAGACTTCACCGGGCGCAGCCTTAATCCCTTTTCTCTCAGCCGCCGGGCCGGGGATGAAGAGGACGTAGTTTTCAGGCTCCTCCGGGCCATCAATGACCCGGGCCACGTCTTTGAGATAGACGGGCTTGCCCGCCACCACTTTGATCACACTCTGCTCCAGTTCGTGTAAGTCCCGGAAGAAATTTTCGAGCCGGACCACAAAGTGGTAATTATCTTCCCGGAAGGAGCCCACGAGGCGGGCCTGGTTCTGGCGCCGGATAATCTCGGCCACTTCTAAGGGATCAAGCCCCAGGGCGTAGATTTTCTGGGGGTCGACCTCGATCCGGACCTCTCTCCTGAGTCCGCCTTTGATAAAGGTTTCGGAGATCCCCGGAATGTTTCTGATTTCGTCGTCCACCTGGGCTACGATCCGGCGCAGGGTAAAGGAATCATAGCCTTCGCCCCAGAAGGTAAGGACCACAATGGGGACGTCGTCAATGGAGCGGGGTTTGAGCAAGGGCATGGAACAGCCCGGCGGGATCCAATCCAGGTGCTGGTAAAGCTTGTCATAAGTCTTGACCAGACTTTCCTCGACGTCTTCCCCCACGTAAAAACGAACCACAGTGAGGGCACGCCCATTCATCGCGGTGGAATAGACGTATTCCACCCCGGGGATTTCCCAGAGGAGTTTTTCCATGGGGTAGATGACCCGGTTTTCGATCTCTTTGGCGGTGGCCCCGGGCATTTCCACAAAGACGTCTATCAAGGGGACCACTATCTGGGGTTCTTCCTCAGAAGGGGTATTGATGACCGCAAAAACCCCCAGGAGGATGGTGGCAAGGATGATGATGGGGGTCAGTTTGGAATCGGCAAAGTAAGAAGTTAAGCGGTAAAGAAAAGAATGCTCCTTCACCATGATTAGATGACCCGGTCTCCGTCTCGTACCAGATTAAGGGGGGAGATTACGATCTTTTCCCCTGCCTCAAGCCCGGCCAACACTTCCGCCCAAAGGCCTTCGGCCTTGGCCTTTTCCCGGGTAAGAGGGGTGGTGGTCGGGAAAAAGGCCCCGGATTCTTCTTTTTGGTAAGAACGTCCCAGTCGGACTACGCGGAAGCGGGCTAATCCGTCCTTTTCCACCACCATCACCCCGGTAAGCTCTCCCCTCAAGACTACGGCCCGCCAGGGGATCAAGACTGCTTTTTTGTGAGAAACGGGGAAATAAAGCTCTCCGTAAAGTCCCGAACGAAAAACTCCATTTTTCGGAAGCGCCAGTTTTACCAGGAAAGTGCGGCTTTGGGGGTCGATGTGGGCCACTATTTCTTTGACCGGGGCTTCTTCCACCAGGTCAACGGCGGGAAACATTATCTTAAACCTTTGGCCAGGACGTAATTTGCCCAAAAAGGCCTCGTCCAGTTCCACCCGAAACTCAAAGCCCCCGGAGAGATCATCGATGAAAACGAGGGGAGTGCCGGCGTTTACAAAGCTCCCTTTATCCGCCAGGCGTTTGGCCACCAGCCCTTCAGTCGGGGATTTGATCTGGGTGTAAGGGAGTATGCTTTTTACCTCCTTGAGTCGGGCCAGGATCTCCTTCTCTTTGGCCGCAAGGGCCTTTTCCCGGGCCAACAGGGCCTTGTATTCCGCGGTGACCCGGTCGAATTCCTCCTTAGTGGCGGCCTTTTCCGCCAGCAGGTTTTTGAAACGCCGGTAATTGGCTTCCGCGTAGCTTAAACGGGCCCTTACCGCCTCTTTTTCTCTGGTGGTGGCTTTATAGGCCTCTTTGAGGGCCTTTATTTGGGCCCTGATGGGGGCGTCGTCTAAGGTGATGATAGGGCTTCCCGGTCTGACCACGTCTCCTTCCTTAACGTGAACGGCCTTTACGTAACCGGAAATTTTGGAAGAAAGGGATATCTGGTTTACGGCCCTTACGGTACCGGGAAATACCCGGACCTTGGGGACCATCTTCGGGTTCACGGTCAAAAGGGTGGCCTTTATTTTGCGGGGAGGGGTTTGCTGGGGCTCCTTTTCTTCTTGACCGCAAGCCCCCAAAAACAAGACCAGGATTAGAAAAAGCCAGTATTTTTTCATTGGTCTCCTCCGGAAAGGGTTCCGGCGCGGAACTTCAGTTCCGTTAAGGCCAGGCGATATCGGTAAAGGGCGTCCAAATGTTGAAGTCTGGCCTTTTTGAGTGCGGTTTGGGCGTCAAGTAATTCTACGATGATGGTAAGCCCTTCCCGATAACGTTTTTCGACGATCTTTAACCCTTCCTTGGCTTCGGCTACCGCGGCCTCGGTGACTTTTACCTGTTTGTGGGCGGTCAGGAGGTTGAGGTAGGCTTTTTCGACCTGATGGTATACCTCCCGTTCGTATGCCTTGAGTTGGGACTGCTGGGCCAGTTCCCGGGCCCTGGCCTCCGCCAGTCGGGCCTTGTCCCCGAAGCCCCGGAAGACATTGAAATCTACCTGGGCCCAGAGGGTAAAGGCGTCTCCCTGGGCCCCGCCTATCCCTTCGGAGTTGTATTCGTAAACCCCTTTGAGATTCACCGCCGGGCCGAAATTGAGTTTGGCCCCGCGGACCTCTTCTTGGGCCAGCTTGAGTTTGGCCTTTTCGGCCAGGAGATCAGGGCGCTGGCTCAAGGCCTTTTGCGTCCAGAAAGCAAGGTCCGGGACCTTAACAAAGGAAAGGGAGACCTTTTGGGGGACCCACTCTTTGGTGAGGGGGACACCCAGGATCACGTTCAGCCTGGAACGGGCAATTTTGGCCTTGGCTTTGGCGTCCAGCAATTCTTTTTCAAGGCTGGCTAAAAACACCTTGGCCTGCAGGTAATCAGAACGTAAGGCCATTCCCTGGGCCAGCCGGGCCGAAACTGTTTTGAGGTTGGCCCTGGCCGTTTCAACGGCGCTCTTCATCACTTCTATCCGTTCTTGGGCCAGGAGCCAGGAAAGATAGGCGCTTTCTGTTTCGTAAAGGATCCTTTGCTTGACGGCTTCACGCCAGAAAAGGGCCATTTCGTGGTTAATTTTGGCCTTGCGGTAACCGGTTATTTCCTGGCCCCGGTTGAAAAGGGGCTGGGTGATAGCAATTTCTGTCTTGAGGTTGGTAAGGGGCGAGGGGTAATTCAGACGGTCCAGTTCAAAGTCTTTGGCCTGAAAGTTTTGCTGGGCAAGCTTGCTTGAAAAGACGTAGACTGGGCTGTCGCTGCGCTGGTAAAGCTCTCTGATATCCACCCGGGGGAAGAAGGCGCTGCGGGCCTTGGTTATACCAGCCGCGGCCGCTTCCACCTGGGCTTCGGCTGCCTTCAGATAGGGGTTCTTGGCCAAGGCTATCTTTTGGGCCTTCTCCAAGGTCAAAGGCTCGGCGGCGTATGCCTTTGCCAGCAGCAGAAAAACCAGCCAAAACCCCCAGCGGGCAAGACGCATGTTTTCAAGCTTTAACGCAGCCTAGCAAATAGGTCAACAAAGACCAAAAATTCACATGGCACCGTTTTTTCGGGGTTGGCGGAGCAAGGGTGAATTTATCATCCACGGTGGCGCCGCCGTCTTTCTCTTTTCCAGGCGGGGTCTTTTTTGCGCCCTTTGGTGAGTTTGCGGAAAGGGATGGCCTTTTCGGGGATGACGATTTCCTGAGCAGCCCTTTCTTCTTGTGGTTTTTCTTTAGGTCTAGGGGCGTAACGGGCCCGAAAGGCCTCGTCGACCTTGGGGCCCCTGAGGGCCGGGGCAGGGATCCAGCTTGAAAGGAAGATTTTTTCAAGATAGCGTTCAAAAACCGCCCCTTCCTGCATGGCCTTCTGGGTATCCACTTCGATTATCAGGGCCCCGCGTCTTCGAGCCATACGTGCGGCCAGATCCTTTTCCGGGGTAAGGATGATCTTTTCTGCCGCCAGGCCTTCTTCGGCGACCTTGATCCAGGCCCTGGGACGCACGGGAGTAAAAAGCCAGGGCGGAGGGTGGGCTTCAAAGACGGTCTTATAAATATGTGGGTCAGCAAATTCTTTTCGGACCCCGAGGAGTTGTTCTTCTTCCAGATAAACGAACTTTTCGGGCTTAAAAATGGCAAAGAAATCTCTGATCTGCTTGGCCTTGATGTTTTTAAAACCATCGATTTCGTTTAAGGCCTTAAGCAGATCCTTTAATTTTACTAGTCCGTTTACGGGGAAGAGTCCAAATTCGTCAGGACGGCGGCCTAACACGTAATAGAGGAGTTTTTCGAGTCTTTTTGCCTCACGGTCAGTCATAATTACCCTTGACTTTTAGCCGAGATTCACCATTTTGCAAATTAGCTTTAGAAGAGTCTGAAAAATTCTAAATTTAAAATCTTTACAAATTGCTCCGAAAGGGTTATTTTATTGGCAAGGTCCTGGTTGCCGAAAATTAAAATTAGTGCTAAATATTGTAGGCTTAAAAATTTAAAAATTTCAAAATTTTGAAAACCAAGATCACCGGAAGGGGTAGGTGATAAAAAGTATGAAAAAAGGCAAAGATTTGCGGGAGAAGCTGCTGGAGGCGGGCAAAGACGGAGCCATTACCTACGAGATGCTAAACGACCTTTTGCCCGAAGATTACGGCGATCCCAAAAAGATCGAAGAAATTTTTGATTTTCTCTACAAGAACAACATCGAAGTCCTTGATGAAAAACAGCTTTTTGAAAAGGAACACCCTGATTGGCCTGAGCGTTCTCCCGAGAAAAAGATCGAAGAGGTGGTAGCGCAGGAGGAGGAACCCGAGCCGGTGGCCGAGTCAGAAGAGGTCACCTCGGCCTACCTGCGCGAAATGGGGAAGTATGAACTCCTTACTCCGGAAAGGGAGGAAGAACTTTCCAAGATCATTCGGGGTGGTTTCCAGTTCATCGTCAACGCCATTATGGAACACCCTTCCACCCTTCCTGAGATGGAAAAGCTGCGTGAGACCATAAGGCTCTGGAAAAAGCGTGACCCGGGCCTTAAACCCAAAAAGAGCCATCTAAACATCATGTTGCGCACGGTACGCGCCATTCACGAGAAATATCCGGAAGACGAGTCCATTGCCGAACTCTTGCGGCAGATCGAGGAGCGGGCGGCAGAAGTGGAGAAGGCCAAGGACGAGATGGTAAAGGCCAATTTGCGTCTGGTGGTCTCTATCGCCAAACGCTACATGGGGCAGGGGCTTTCCCTGGCTGATCTCATTCAGGAAGGGAACCTGGGTCTCATGCGGGCGGTCTTCCGCTTTGACTACAGCAAGGGCAATAAGTTCAGCACTTACGCTTCCTGGTGGATCAGGCAGGCCATTACCCGGGCCATTCTGGACAAAACGCGCACCATCAGGTTGCCGGTACACTTCCTGGAGTTGCGCAGCCAGTTTTTCAAGGCCTTTTACGAGCTGGTGAAAGAGCTGGGTCGTGAGCCCACACCGGCTGAGATCTCTGAACGTACGGGGATCCCGCAGGAAAAGATACTGGCCATCTTTGAGGCCTCCAAAGAGCCGGTATCCCTTGAGCTCCCCATCGGGGACGAAGACAGCACCCTTGGGGATTTTATCGAAAACAAAGAAAGCCCATCTCCTTACGAACAGGTCAAGGATAAGGATCTTTCAGAGAAAGTGCGCAATCTCCTCTCCACCCTTTCTCCCCGGGAAGAGAAAATCATCCGGCTCCGTTTCGGTATCGGGGAGGAAAACGAATATACCCTGGAGGAGATCGGCAAGCGCTTCGGGGTGTCCCGGGAACGTATCCGTCAGATAGAAAAGAAGGCCCTTTCGCGGCTGCGGCAAATGACGAAAAAAGACCACTTTAAGTATTATTCAGACTAAACTTTAGGCGGGGGCTCGGCCCCCGCTTTTTTTAATTTATGCAAGGTAGCTATTATCGACCCCGAAAGAAGACTAAAAGACGCCGCCTTTCAAAATTAGCTTCCAGGAAGTCATATTTCCGGGTTTGGTCCCCCAAACTCGCCCTTTTCCTTGTTCTGGTCCTGTTATTGATCGGTTTTTCCGTCTACGTGTATCTGGGCTATAAGATCGAGGGCCTAAAAAGGGAGAAAGAAGATTTGGTCTTGACTAACGCCCGCCTTTCCGCCAAGATTTCTCGCCTGGAAAAGGATCCCAAGGCCTACGAAGAGATTGCGCGGAAAAAGTATGGTCTGGTAAAAGATAACGAACGCCTGGTGATTTTTCGTTAATTCTCAAGGAGGAGATCATGTCGATTTCTACTTCTGATTTTCGTCGCGGTCTGAAGATCGAATGGGAAGGAAAGCCTTATGAGATTTTAGAGTTTCAGCACTCCAAGGTGGCCAAGGGCCAGGCCACGGTGCGGACCAAGTTGCGGGACCTGGTGACGGGCCGGGTGCTTGAGGTAAACTTTCGTTCGGGGGAACGCTTTGAACGACCGGATTTAGAAGAGAAGGAAATGCAATACCTGTATGCCGAAGGGGATCGTTACGTTTTTATGGATTTGGAAGATTACGACCAGGTTTATCTGGACAAAGACCAGCTCGGCGAAGCCTGGAAATATCTTCAGGAAAACATCAACGTTAAGGTCCTCTACTACAAAGGAAAACCGATAGGGGTGGAACTGCCCATTACGGTAGAGCTCAAGGTGGTGGAAACGGAGCCCGGGGTGCGGGGGGATACGGTTTCAGGGGGTTCTAAACCCGCCAAATTGGAAACCGGAGCGGTGATAAAAGTTCCCCTCTTTATTAACGAAGGAGACGTCATCAAGGTGGATACGCGCAGCGGCACTTACGTGGAACGGGTGGAGTAATGCTCACCCTTAAAAAGCTCCAGCAGTTCAAGGAATACCTTGAAAGCGGCGCTTTTTTCGAAGACTTTGACCAGCGTCCCCAGGACGGCCAGGCGGAAATGCTTGACATGTTAGAAGTCCTCTTTGAAATTTGTGAAATCGCAGACCAGAAGCTCACTGAACACTTTTACCGGCGCCTGAGGGGAGAAGACCAAGGCGAGGGCGAAGGGGACTGATGCCTTATTACATTCGGGCCCGCACCTATTACCGCTATGCAGAAGAGAAACTGGCGGAGGCGGAAATGGCGGCGGCCAAAGAGCCCGCCCGGGCCGTCAGATTGGCTTTGGACGCGGTGGAAAAGGCCATCCGGGCCCTATGGGCCATCGTCCAGATCGAAGCTCCCAAAGAGAAACCCTCGGTAGAAAAGATAATACCAACACTTGCGCAGGCCTGTGAGCCCTGGCTGGCCAAAGAAATCGAAAAGGCCTTTAAGCGGATCAAAGAGCTAGCGGAGACTCCCACCGGTGAAGGGGCCAGAGAGGCGGTAGAACTGGCCCGTTTTGTGGTGCGCGAGGCCAAGAAAGTTCTAGAGCCTATTATCGGTCCCCAGGAGACCCTCTCCAAACACCGCAAGCTGTATTTGCTTTAAGCTGCTTTGTCCCGAGAAGGGCATAGATCCCTCACTACGCACTTGGCGCAGAGGGGCTTTTTGGCCTTACAGATCTGGCGCCCGTGTTGCTGGAAGACGTAAGGAATAAAGCCCCAGTCTTCTCTTGGGATAATAGCCATCAGGTCTTGTTCGATTTTGTTGGGGTCCTTTTCGTTGGAAAACCCGAGCCGCTTGGCCAGCCGCCGCACGTGGGTGTCCACGGGGATTCCTTCCACGATACCGTACGCGTTGGCTAGCACAATGTTGGCCGTTTTGCGGGCCACTCCGGGCAATTTCAACATATCATCCATGTTTCTGGGGACTTCCCCGCCGAACTCTTCCTCAATCATCCGGCAAGCTTCTTTGATGTATTTGGCCTTTTGCTGGTAAAAACCCGTGGGACGGATGTCTTCAGCCAGCTCCTCTAAAGGAGCTTCCGCGTAGTCTTTGGCGCTACGGTATTTTTTAAAGAGTTGGCGAGTTACCTGGTTCACCCTTTCATCGGTACATTGAGCGGAAAGGATGGTGGCCACTAACAGTTCCAGGGGATTGCTAAATTTTAGGGCGATTCTGGCCTCAGGATAGGCGGCCTTTAAACGTTCAATAATTTTAAGGAGTCTTTCCTTCTCTTCAGGGGGTAGTTCTTTTTTCTCTTTCTTCTTTTTGGCCATTTTTTACAGAAAGGGGGTGGTTTTTTCCCGTAGGTCTTCCACCAGGGAAGAGAGGAGTTCCTCCTCTGTGGGATAATTTTTTCTTTCCCAGCGTTTATAGTCTTCTATAGCGATACTCTTTTCTGCCACCGGCAGGGCCTTTTCCTTGATTAAACGGCTGCTAAGAGTCGGCCTTATCGTTTCAGCCAAAACGAAAAAAGACATCAGCCTGCGAAAGACGTTAAGATCGTAAGTATCCAGACTCTTGCCTGCCTCCTGGCAGTCCCGACAGGCGTAGGTCAGATGTTTTACCCTTTCCAAAAGGGGGATCTTGATCTGAGATTGGACCATTTCGTCCAGTTTGGTGTATTCCCAGGCGATATCCACGTATTCCTCCAGGGTGAAATCACGCATCAGGAGGGTTTCCCGAAACCATTCGGAAAACTTGGTTTTGAGATAGTCTACCAGGGTCATGAAATCAAGCTGGGCCCGGTGAAATTTAAGTTCCTCAAGGGGAAGGCCAGCCAGTTCGGCGATCTGCGCCAGTTTAAAGGTGCCCGTGTAGATGTGGAGGAGGGCCGCCAGGTAGTGGTAATTGGAGAAGATGATGCGTTTGCCCATGATGGTGGCCCTGGGAGGGCGGTGGTGGTAGCGGTCTAAGGCCTCTCCTACCCACTTGGCTGCCAAAAAAGTCCTGCCCATGCCTTAAAAATATCACAACTTTTTCCCAAGCCAAATCGCTACTTTTAATGGGTCATCAAATAGTCGACATCATTGTTTATCATTACGTACATGCCTCACGTACTGCCTCCGCCCTCAGTCATTGCGACCCCTGTCGTGGTTAAATCATCACGACAGAGGGAAACAATCCTTGTCGCGAGGCCTTGGCAAGAGCCGTGGCGATCTGAGATCGCCACGCCCCCTCCACGCTTTGGAATGCGTGGAGGGGCCTCGCGATGACCAACGTGGGGGCTTAATCGATACGGAATCTTTCATTAGGCCCTTCTGGTTTGACTTTTGGCGGCAAAAGTTTAAATTTGCGGTGGTAGCTTTATGCGCATCAAAAGACTTGAGCTTTTCGGTTTTAAGACCTTCCCGAATCGTACTATCCTTTCCTTTTCTCCCGGTATTTCTGCCATAGTGGGGCCGAACGGGGCGGGAAAGAGCAATATCGTCGACGCCCTGCGCTGGATCTTGGGGGAGCAGAACCCGCGCCATTTACGGGTGAGAGAAATGTCAGACCTCATCTTCGCCGGGGATAACGGTCGGCGCCCAGAATTTGCCGAAGTCAAACTGGTTCTGGAAAACGAGCAGGGAAGGGGCCCCAAAGACCTGGCTCACCTCCCGGAAATAGTGGTGGCGCGGCGCCTTTACCGAGACGGTGAAAGTGAGTTTTTCCTGAATAACCGTTTGTGCCGCCTAAAAGACATCGTGTACTTGTTTCTGGACACCGGAGCCCACGCCCGGGGCTACGGTATCATTGACCAGGGCCAGGTAGGGCAATTCCTGGAGCAGTCTCCCAAGGAAAGGCGCCGTTTCCTGGAAGAACTGGCAGGAATTGCGCGCTATAAGCTCAAAAAGGAAGAAACCGTACGCCAACTGGAACGTAGTAGAGAGAATCTCTTAAGGTTAAAGGATATCTTAACCGAAGTGGATAACCAGCTCAAAAAGTTGGAAAAGCAGGCAGAGAAGGCAAAACTTTACCTGAAACTCCAAGAAGAACTCAAGGGCCTTGAACTGAGCAGGCTAAATCAGCTCTATCTCACTACCTCCCGAAAGAAAGAAAAGCTTTTGCCCAAGAGACAGGAACTTCAAAGACAAAACGACCGGCTACGCCAGGAATATGAAGAGCTTTTGCCCCAGAGGGAGGAAGTTTCGGCTGAGGCAGAACTTTTGCGGGAGGAAATCCAAAAATTGGAAGAGAACTGGCAAAAAATAATGGCTGATTTGCGCCGGGCAGAACAGGACTACGAAAACATCCTCCAGGAGGAAAACAACCTAGCCCGAAATATAGCAAGTTTGACGGGAAAACTAGGTGAAAAAGAACAGCAACTAAAAGAGCTGAAATCTACCTTGGAAGAAATAAAAAAGAGAAAGAAAGAGGCCTCTCAGGAGCTTTTCGAAATAAAGGAAGAAAAAGAGGTTTGGTGGCAGAAAAAAAAGAAACTTGATAAGACCCGAAGGGAGATTGAACAAAAACTCAAAGAGCTTGACGAAAAGATAAGCTCTTTGAAACAAGTTATCAGTAGTAAGGAGAGAGAAAGAAAAAGCTGGGAAAAAGAACTTTCTTTTTTAAGAAAGGAAGCCCAAAAAATAGAAAACAAAAAGGATACCCTGGCCACCCGTTACAGAGAAATCGTCAGAGAAAAAGAAGAACTTTTGGAAGAAAAAAGGGTTTTAAACCAGCAGTTAGGTTCGTTATCCACCCAAAAGGCAGCCCTGGCCAAGGAAGTGGAAACGCTTAAGGCTTCGCTGGCAAAGTGTAGGGAAGAAGAGAGTCTTTTGCGCCTTAAGCTGAAAGAACTTCACCAGGAGGTCAGCTGGCTTACCAATTTTCTGGCAGAAAACAGTCCGGAAGCAATCAAAGTCCTTAAAGAGGCCGGTTATCCGGCAAAGATGCTCTTTGAAACGGTAAGCCTTGACGAACAGGAAGAAAGGACTTTGGAGCTGGCTTTTCCCGAATTGGTCAAGGCCTTGTGGCTTCCAGAAGGAAAAAGGGAGCCGATGGCCTTCCTCAAAGAGAAAGACGTTTCCGCCTTGATCTATGTGGGGAAAGATCCTGAGCTTTTCCTACGCAAACGGCTCCAAAAGACCGTTTTGAAGGAGGAGCTGACCCTGGAAAAGGAGGCCTGGGTGGTTTCTCCTGCCGGGGATCTCCTAGAACCGGATGGTCTCCTCCACCTTAGAGGAAAGAAGAAAGCCCCCTTTATCCTTAGTAAACGCCGGAAACTTATAAAAACTAAGGAAGATCTGAAATGTACCGAAAAAGAGCTTTCTCAAAAGACTGAACTTCGTTTGCGACTTGAAAAGCACTTGGCAGATAAAGAGAAAGAATTACAAAAGATTAAGAAAGAATTACAAGAACACGAAAAGGAACTCGTAAGTGTAGAAAAAAGACTTGATCGCTTAGAAATAGAAGAAGAAAAGTTTACCCTTGAAAGAAATGTCTTATATGAAAAGGAAAGAGAAATTTTAGCAAAAACCGCGTCTTTAGAAGAAAAATTGTCCCAAATAAAGGGCGAAATATCTTCTTTTCTGGAACGCCAAAAGGTTCTTTTCCAAGAAATAGAACCGCTTCAAAAAGAGCTTGATTCTATACAGAAAGAGTTGAGGCATGTGTCTTCGCGGATAAGGGATCTTGAATTGACAAGCTCTGCTCTTCAAGAACGCGCAAGGCAGGCAAGACACGAAGAAGAACGCCTCCTCAAAGAAGAAGTAAAATTGGCCAATGAACTAGAAAGGTTAAAAGAAAAACTGAACTTTTTGGAGGTCAAGTTAAGAGAAATCAAGAAGGACTTGGCCTCTAGGCGCAAAGAAGTAGAAGGTTTGCGGGAAAAAGAACAAAATATTAAGGCTTTACTGGAAAACAAAAGGAAGCTTTTGCATGAAAAAGCAGAAAAGGAAAGATCTCTTAGCGAAAGGTTGACCAAGTTGGTCAAAGAAATCTCAAAGACCGAAAAACAGCTGAACCGTCTGGAAGTAGACCTGGCGGAGCTTGAGTTGACGTTGAGACATTTAAACGAACAAGCCCTGGAGAAATTTGGTCAAACGCTTCCGCAAGAAGAGACAGCCGGGGTCGTCTCTCCTAGCCAGCTCGAAAGGGAGATCGAAGATATCAGAGCGCAACTGAATAGGTTGGGCGCGGTAAATCTCGCGGCTTTAGAGGAGCTTGAGCAGACTAAGGAACGGAAAGAATTCTTGCTTGCCCAGAAGAATGACCTCGAAAAGGCCATCCGGGATCTAGAAGAGGCGGTGCGCCAGATCAACAGTAAGTGTCGGGCACGGTTAAAAGAAGCCCTGGAAGCGGCCAACGAAAAATTAAACCTGGTCTTTGCGCTCCTTTTTCCCGGGGGGAAGGCAAGGCTTGATTTTACCGAGGCCCAGGATCTGCTTGAGGCGGGGCTTGAACTTGCGGTAAAACTTCCCGGCAAACCCGTGCGCCATCTGGCTATGCTTTCAGGAGGGGAAAAGGCCCTTACGGCGTTGGCCGTCCTTTGTGCCTTTTATTTGGTAAAACCCGGGCCCTTCTGTATCCTGGACGAAGTGGATGCCCCTTTAGATGAGGCCAATACGGCCCGTTTCATCCAGCTCCTTAAAGAACTTAACCGGCACAGTCAGATAATACTGGTCACCCACAACAAACAGGTGATGGAGGCGGCGGATACCCTCATCGGGGTGACCATGGAAGAGAAAGGGGTCTCCAAGATCGTAAGCGTCTCCTTGGTTTAACAGCCGTAATCGTTCAGGCTGTAACCATGGCGCTCGAAGCTTCGGCGTACCCGGCTCCTTTTTTCCTTTTCCAGACCGTAATAGATCTGCAAAAAGCGGACGGCAGAGGCCTCTTTACCGCAGGCGGCTTCAAAAAGGGCCTCCTGTTCTGCGGTCTCAAGCCGGGCCTCCTTTAAAATGTTGAGCAGTTCTTTTTCCTGGCAGAGCCTCTTTTCAAGCTTCTGGGAGCCTGCCCCCTTTTGGCCGATAATGACCCAGGGGCGGTCTAGGTCATACCGGGCCGCGTCCCCTTTTTCCTGGTAGAGGTATACCCCTCTGCCCCCACAGCCAAAAAGCAAAAACAACGAGAGGAAAAGCCAAAACCTTTTCATAAACCCCTCTTCTTTTTTCTAGTAATTTAGTATACTTTGGAGGGAGGTCAAACGAAATTTAATCCTTTTCCCGGCCGTACACGTCTTCGAACCGGACGATATCGTCTTCGCCCAGGTATTCGCCGTTTTGGACCTCGATGATTTCTAGGGGAATTTTGCCAGGGTTTTCCAGGCGGTGTTTGGTGGACT
Organism: Thermodesulfobacteriaceae bacterium; assembly: GCA_015494065.1. GTDB lineage: Bacteria > Desulfobacterota > Thermodesulfobacteria > Thermodesulfobacteriales > Thermodesulfatatoraceae > Thermodesulfatator. The sequence continues at coordinate 17,207 of WGCA01000011.1, forward strand.
TGGGCACGAAGACCGATTCGTTTTCGTGCAGAAACATTTCTTTGTCCCCTATTTGTACCTTGGCGGTGCCCCGAACCACTACCCAGTGTTCCGAACGGTGGTAATGCATCTGGAGGCTTAACCTTTCCCCCGGGTTTACCACGATCCGCTTTATTTTGTAGCGGGGCCCTTCTTCAAGGACGGTATAACGTCCCCACGGGCGATAGGTGGTAACGTGTTCGGTGGCTTCCCGGTAGCCAGAAGCCTTGAGTTTTTTGACCAGCTGGCTTACTTGCTGGGTGTGGCCCCTTTTCACGATGAGCAGGGCGTCTGGGGTCTCCACTACCAGGTGGTCTTCCAGCCCGATGGTGGCGATGAGGCGCTCTCCCCCCCAAATGAGGCAATTTCGGGTGTCAAGGGCGATGACTTTCCCGGTTTGGGCGTTACCTGCCTCGTCTTTGGCCAGAATGTCAAAAAGGGCGTCCCAGGAACCAATGTCGTTCCAGTAGACCTTGAGGGGGATGACGGCCACCTGGGCGGATTTTTCCATAAGGGCGTAATCAATGGAAATGTCAGGGAATTCCGAAAAACGTGCCTCTATCGTGGGAAACCCCTCGCTGTAAAGGGCAAAAATGTCCGGTGCGTATTGGGCCAGTTCTTTTTCAAAGGTCTTGAGGCTGAAGAGGAAGATGCCGGCGTTCCAAAAATAGCCCCCTTCTTTAAGGTAGCTTTCTGCGGTTTGGCGATCCGGTTTTTCCGTAAAGCAGGCCACCTTGAAGGCGTTTTTCCCCAAAGATTCTCCCCGTTTGATGTAACCGTAACCGGTTTCAGGTCGCTTGGGCTCAATACCAAAGGTAACCAGATAACCTGCCTGGGCGGTGGGGGCGGCTTGCTGGACGGCTTGAACGAATTCCTCTTCCGGTCTGATTACGTGGTCTGAGGGGCAAACGAGGAAGGTTTCCTCCGGGGAGACGCCAAGTTTTTCTTTGGCGTAGGCCAGACTGAAAGCGATGGCCGGGGCGGTATTGCGCCCTTTAGGTTCACACAGGAGATGGTAACCCTCAAGCCCCGTCAGATGAGATTTTACGTGAAATTTATAGTCCTTACGGGTGATGATAATAAGGTCTTCGGGGGTCAGGAAACGGAGCAATCTGTTTACCGTTTGTTTAAGGAGGGAATCCTCCCCGTTAAGCCTCAGGAATTGTTTCGGGTATTCTTCCCGGGATAGGGGCCAGAGTCTGGTGCCAGAGCCACCTGCAAGGATAATCGCTTTCATACTCGCTCCTTACTGGTTTTTTAAGGGAGGTTGGCCGGTAGATTCCAGCACCGACTGCCAGAAACGGCTCTTTAAATTTACGTGTTTGCGTTTGGTAACCGCCAGTTTAAGCGGTACGTGGATATAGCGGTCGTTCAGGTAGCTTACCATCAGACCGGTCTTTCCCGCCATAGCGGCGTGGGTAGCGTACTGGCCCAGAAAACCGCAATAAATACGGTCATCCACGATGGCAGGCACGCTCCGAATAATGTAGCTCGGATCAATATAGCGGAGATAGATTTCTATTCCCTTGTTGGTGAAATATTCCTTGATCTTGTCTTTTAAGAACTTACCAATGTCTCCCAGTTTCAGATTGCCGGAGGCGTCGTATTGGGGCGGGTCAGGGCGGACGTATTTTTGCCCAGCCCCTTCCGCCACCACGATCACCGCGTGTTTGCGGTCTTGAAGCCTCTTTTCCAGGGCGGCGAGCAGCCCGTTGGGAGGCTCGATATCAAAATCCTCCTCCGGGATGAGACAGAAATTGACCTCTTTGCGGGCAAGGGTAGCGGCCGCGGCGATAAAGCCGGAATAGCGGCCCATCACTTTGACCAGGCCGATACCGTTGGGCGCCGCTACCGCTTCGGTATGGGCGCACCTGATGGCCTGGCAGGCCATCTCTACCGCCGTGTCAAAACCAAAGGTTTTGGAGATGAAAAAGATGTCGTTATCAATGGTCTTGGGCACCGCCACCACCGCGATCTTGAGACCCCGGGCACTTATTTCATCTTTGATCTTGTTAGCGGCCCGAAAGGTTCCGTCACCACCGATCATAAAGAGTATTTGTACGTTCATGCGCTCAAGGGCGTCTACGATCTCATCAATCGGTTGGTGGCCGCGGGAGGTCCCTAGGATGGTCCCTCCAAGCTCATGGATATTGGACACCACCTCGGGGGTGAGTTCCATGACGTCGTGCCCGTATTTGGGGATAAAACCCTGGAGCCCGTACCGGATGCCGAATATGTGACGGACTCCGTAAGAAAAATAGAGGGTCAACACGATGGAACGGATGACGTCGTTTATACCCGGGCAAAGTCCTCCGCAGGTAACGATCGCCGCCCTGGTCTTGGCAGGATCAAAATAGATCTTGGGCCTGGGGCCAGCCAATTCGGCCGAAGGAGGAGTTCGCCCTTCTTTGAGACATTTCTTCAGGTAGTCTTCTGAAACTACCAGGCTGGCCTTCATATCGTCGGTTACGTAACAAAGGCGGTCTTTTTGCAAGGGATTTTCAACTTTACAGGCCCCAAGGGTTTCAATGGAAAGATCGAGTTCTTCGGCGGGGATCTCTTCGATGAGTTCCAGTTGACATTCCATCTCTGTCCTCCCTGGTAAATTTTAAATCGTTTAAGCTCATTTTTTCTTTAAAAGGTCCCTGAGGGCCGCCTCCAGCTCGGGAAAAGCAAAACCAAAACCCGCTTCCAGCAAGCGTTTGGGTCTCGCCTTAACGCCCCCGGTCAGCAGGTGGGCCAGCTCCCCGAAAAAGAGCCGCAAGACAAAAGTCGGCACCGGAAAAACCGCTGGTCTTCTAAGCACACGGGCCAGTATTTTTGCGAAATCTCTGTTCCTTACCACGCCCGGGGCCACAAAATTAAAAGGGCCAGCAAGCTCTTTTTGCTGAGTCAGGAAAAGGGCGGCCTTTACTAAGTCTTTAATATGAATCCAGGGGAACCATTGTTTACCCGAACCGATTGGGCCTCCCAGACCCAGGCGGAAAGGTAAGAGCATTTTGGCCAGGGCGCCGCCATCTCGGCCGAGGACGATCCCGAAACGCATCAGGCACACCCTGGCCCCTTTCCTCTGGGCGGCGATGGCCTCTGCCTCCCAGGCCTGACACACCTGGGCCAAGAAATCTTTCCCAGGGCGGCTTTCCTCGGTTATTTCTTCTTCCCCCCGGTCCGCCCCGTAAAAACCCACCGCCGAGGCGTTTAAGAGGACGCTTCCTTCCTTGAGGCAGAACACCAGGTTGCGGGTGGCCTCAAGGCGGGTCTCCCGGATGAGTTTTTTATAAGCCGTGGTCCAGCGGGCAAAAATATTAGCCCCTACCAGATTGACCACTACGTCCGCCCGGGCACATGTTTCCTGCCAGGGGCCCGGGAGTAAAGGGTTGCCAAAGATGGGTTCAACACCCGGGGGGATACGCTCGGCCTTTTCCGGACGCCGCACCAGGGCTTTGACTTGATAGCCCGCTTCCTTAAAGCCCTTCAAAAGATGGGGACCAATAAAACCCGTACCACCAGCTACGAAGACCAGCACGTTACCTCCCTAAATTTTTATATTTAACAAAGTTTTGGCCCTAAATCCATTTCTTCCTTCTCTCTATCCGGTCTTCCCTTAGTCATTCCGAGAAACCCGCTTGGCGGGTTGACGAAGCAATCTCTGAGATCGCTTCGGGAGGGCTGGTGCCCTCCCTTGCGATGACTTTTCAATCAGTCATTGCGCCCCGGTCGCAAGCTAAAGCAGGAGCCTGCCCCTCGTCACGGTGAGCCACCGTAAACCTTTTTGTCATTACAGGCCTGCTACGCTTTAAAGTGCGTAGAGGGTCGTGGCGATCTCGTGAGCTAAACCGCGGCGCGTCCCAGTCTTTGGGTAAAAATATCCCACAAATAAGGTGGGCCGTTTTTGAATTTCTGGTAAATTTCTAGGAAATGGATGTCGGTGCCCTGTTGAACCTTTATTTGAGGAACCTCTTTTTCCTGCTGGCGGACATTGCCCCGTATTTTCTGGTAGGGCTACTGGTGGCCGGGCTGCTCAAGGTCTTTTTGCCCCACAAAAAGCTCAGTAAACATTTAGGTCAGGAGAGCCTGGGGGCGGTTTTTAAGGCGGCGCTCATAGGGATCCCTCTTCCCCTTTGTTCCTGTGGGGTGTTGCCGGTGGCGGTTTCTTTGCGTCGTTCCGGGGCTGGCCTTCCAGCCACGATGGCCTTTCTGGTAACCACGCCTCAGACGAGTATAGACGCCATTTTCATCACTTTTGGTTTGTTCGGAGGGGCCTTTGCCTTGGCCTATCCCCTGGCGGCTTTGATCGCCGGGGTTTCGGCCGGTTTACTCATTTATTTCTTTTTCTTACCGCAACCAGAACCTTCCCTGTTTGGTGGAGGAGGCTGTGCCGTTCAAAACGGGCCTTCTTCAGCCAACCCTTTAGTGCGGGCGATACGTTATTCCTTCCTTGAGCTACCGGCGGAGCTAACCAAACCCTTCGTGGTGGGTTTATTGTTGGCCGCGGCTTTAACCACCCTTTTACCCCCGGGTTTTTTGGGGGCCAGGGTGCCAAAGGGGCCGATGCAGTATCTTATCATGCTCCTGGCCGGTATCCCTATTTACACGTGTTCCACTGGTTCACTCCCTCTGGCTTATTCCTTTTATCTGCAGGGGTTCAGCCCGGGGAGTCTTTTGGTCTTTCTTATGAGTGGGCCGGCCACCAACGTGACGTCCCTGGTGGTGGTGAAAAAGCTTTTTGGCCTCAGGGCCTTTGTGGTATACGCGGCCAGTCTTATAGGTACAGCCCTGTTGGCCGGGATAGGCCTTGATCTACTCAACCAGAAATTTACCCTGCCTCTCCGCCCGCCTCTGATTTCGGAAGAGACCTTGAGTCTCACCGAAGAGATTTCCGCCCTCATCCTGGGTACCTTGCTCTTTTACCACCTCATAAGGCCTTATTTGACCTTTTCCGGAGGGTGAAAGAACCGGCCTTCCTGCCCGGTGGGTTAGTCGATTTGAGCCAGTCCTTGCAGTTTGCTTGCCCAGAAAGAGGTGGCTTTGGGGTAGATTTTGGCAAAGGTCACCCGGAGATAACCCTCATGCCATTCCTTCCTGCGGATTTCAATCCTCACCTGTGCGGTTCTAAAGTGGGAGATCAGGGCTTCTAAGGCCTCTTCGTGCCTGAAGCGTACCCGGAAGACCTCTTCTACCGGTTCCCCTCGGGCCACGCGGTGGAGCACGCGGCCGGTCTCTTCAAAGATAGCCGCCCCTAACGCCTGATAAAACTCTTCGTCAAAACCCAGGCCGAGTTCCCAGCGGGAGATGGCCATCCTTACCAAGCGGTGTACCACGTAACTCGGATCGAGTTCCCCGAGATAAGGGAAGGCCACCCGCAGGTCTGAGACGTTGGAGGCGGGGGTGACGTATTTGATGACTCGTCCTTTTTTGAAAGAAAGGGGTTTTAAGACCACTCCCTCCCTTCCTTCTTCTTCGTAGCGAAGGAGGAGTTCTTTTAAGGGCTTGAGTTCTTCAGGGGAGAAGGGGCCGGATATTTCCGGGGTGGGAAAGGAAAAACGGCGCAGCAGGGCGTATTTTTCCTCCGGCTTGAGGAATCTTTCCGTTGCGACGTCCCAGATATCGAAACAAAAGAAGCGGACGTCTTCTTTTATGTAAGGCGGCCATTCGGTTACGAAGGGATTTTCCGGGCCCGCTACTTCACAGCAAACCACGTAAGAGGGATATTCGTCAAAAAAATCCGGTAAACGGGGTAAAAAATCCGGCCAGCGGTCCGTGGCAAAGGGGCACACAAAACCCCTCCTGGTAAAGGCCTTGATTTCGCCACCAATGCTGGCCAGGCGGACGTTGTAGCCTTCAATTTTTTCTTCGGCATAAAAGGGGCCGTGTAAGTAACGGGAAATCCCGGTCTTTAAAACGAAGATCCTCGGGATATGCGGAAAACCCTCAATAAGCACCCCGGGGGCCACCACGGTCCCTGCTGCCAGACCGCGAAAGTCCCTTTTGAAGCGAAAGGCCGGGACCGCAAGCCCCTCCAGGTAGAGGATTTTCCCTTCCTCAAGGGCAGAAAGGAGGTCGTTTAGGGGGATCCTCTTTAGCCGGCTACAGGTGGCGTAAACTTCTTTCAAGAGTTCCTTCTGGCGCGAGAGTTCCTGGGGATCCATAAGGGTCCTTTCTTGGTTTTTATTTAGAAAAGATGTTTCACTTCCCCGGGTTGTTCAAGCTCTCCCGAAATTTCTGGCCGAAACTCGGGAAAGAATTTTTGGATGACCCAGAGGTTGGTAAAAAAATGTTGTGTAAGGAAAGAGGCGTCAAAATGAAAGGGCACCTTGGCCAAGACCAGGGGGATGAGGAGCTGGTCTGCCAGGTAAGGGTCAACGGCCTTTCCCGTCCGGTAAAAGGAAAGGAAGGCCGTGGTGGCCTCAAGGGCCACCTTTTCAGCGGGTTTCCCCTTCCGCCCTAGGGAGATGAATCCCGCCCGCTTGAGATCTTCGGCGATTTTCAGGAAGACAAAGGTGCCAGGGCTTGCGGCCTCAGCCTTTTCCAGCACGACCACGGGTCTGAACCCCTCTTCGGTGAGCCGGGCTGAAGCGGCCTTGGCCTGGCGGGTACGGATATGGGAGGGGAGATCCGTGGTGACTACCGAGAGCACGGTCACTTCCTTTTTCTGGTACGGCCCGCGAAGCGTAAGGGGGGTGGCCTTTTGCCGGGGATAAACTTTGATCCTTACCTCTCCGCCACCTGCGGGGTAAAAGCCGTAACGCCTCAATTCAAAGGAGAAGACAAAGCCGAGCCTCTGTACTACCGGCCCGTAAACCTCGGCCAGGTAATGGAAACTCGGGGCGTGGGGAACGTGGGTCCCTCCTTTGAGGGTTATTTTTGAGGGGATTGGGCCAAAGGCCAGGGCCGGGCCTATGGTCTGGAAGACGAGACTTACCGCCCCCGCCGTGCCGATGTCGAAATAATAAGAGCCCGGGCGTAAGGCCCCGGGGCTGAAATAAAGCTCAAGGCTTCCCACCCGGGCCCCTTCCACCTGGGCCCCGCTTATCTTCTGGGCGGCCTTTACACAGGTCAGGTGTTGGGGGCGGAGGCCAGGTTTGGGCCTTTTGGCCCGGATGTTTATCAATTCAAAGGGTTTCCCGGTTATTACGGAAAGGGTGAGCGCGGTGCGTAAAATTTGGCCGCCCCCTTCTCCGTAAGAGCCGTCAAGCTTAATCATCGTCGGTGACATGCGATGGCGTGTCCTGCCGCAATTTTTTTAAGGGGTGGTTCTTTTTCTTTACAAAGAGAGACAGCCTCCGGGCAACGGTTAAAAAAGGCGCAACCCGTTTTGATTTTGGCAGGGTCCGGGGGCTCGCCGTAAATCTTTTTCCGCTTCTTGCGCCGCTCAGGGTCCGGTTCCGGGACCGATTCTAGGAGCATTTCGGTATAAGGATGGTGTGGGACCTGGTAAAAATTCTGGCTCGGGCAAAGTTCCACTATCCGGCCCAAATACATCACCACCACCCGGTTGCTCAAAAAGAGCACCAGGGGCAGATCGTGAGAGATAAAAAGGTAGGCTAGCTTCAGGTTGTTTTTGAAATGGAGCAGCAGCTCAAGGATCTGGGCCTGGACCGAGACGTCAAGGGCCGAGGTGGGTTCATCAAGCACCAGGGCTTTGGGGGAGAGGATCAGGGCCCGGGCCAGGGCGATCCGCTGCCGCTGGCCTCCGCTGAACTGGTGCGGATATTTGGCTAGATCCGTTTCCGAAAGTCCTACTTTTTCGAGCATCGCCACCACCCGGTCCCTGATTTCCGAAGCCGGACAAAGTTTGTGGATGATCAAGGGTTCAGCCAAAAGATCGTAGACCTTTTTGCGGGGGTTTAAGGAGGCGTAGGGGTCCTGAAAGACGATCTGGATTTTCTGGCGCAATTTCTGCCGCTCTTTCTGGGACAAGGTCCAGAAGTCTTTCCCGTCTATGATCACCCGGCCTTCTTCCGGCCATTCTAGCCCTAAAGCCACTTTAGCCAGAGTACTTTTTCCGCAGCCAGACTCCCCGAGGACTCCCAGGATTTCGTCCGCGGTAAGCGAGAGGTTTATGTCCTTTAAGGCGTAAAAGGTCTTGCCTTCCCGTCCAAAGAAGCCGCCCCTTAAGTGATACTTTTTGGCTATTTTTTCCAACCGCAGGACCTCAGGCATAAAAACACCTCACCCAATGTCCCCTCTTAACTTCTTTTAGGGGAGGTTCCTGACGCGTGCAATCTTTTCGGGCCCTGGGACAGCGCGGCTGGAATTTGCACCCCTCTGGCCTCTTGCCCGGCGGGGGGACGACCCCGGACAGGACCGTGAGTGTCTTTTTGCCCGGCCGGGGTAGGGCTTCAAGCAGGGCCTTTGTGTAGGGGTGACGCGGGCTTTGATAGAGACGGTGGCAGGCGGCCACCTCTACCAGACGGCCGGCGTACATGACGGCGACCCGGTCGGCCAGTTCAGCCACTACCCCGAGATCGTGAGAAATCAAAAGGATGGTTAATTGATGTTGTTCCCTGAGCCTGGCTAAGAGTTCCAGGATCTGAGCCTGGATGGTGACGTCAAGGGCGGTGGTGGGTTCATCGGCGATGAGGAGGGCTGGTTGGCCAGCCAGGGCCATGGCGATCATCACCCGCTGCCGCATGCCCCCTGAAAGTTCATGCGGATAAGCCTTGAGCCTTTCCCGGGCGGCCGGGATACCTACCTCGCGCAGGAGCGCTTCAGCCTGTTTTAAAGCCTCTTTTTTGGAAAGGCCCTGGTGCCAGCAAAGGACTTCGGCGATCTGGTCCCCCACTGTAAAGACAGGGTTCAGGCTCACCATGGGGTCCTGAAAAATGATGGCTATTTCCCGGCCCCTTAAACGGACGTATTCCTGGGGAGAAAGCCCGGCCAAGTCCTTTCCTTTAAAGAGGATCTTTCCCTTTTCTATCTTGATTCCAGCCGGTAGTAGGCCAAGCACAGCAAGCCCTGTAAGGGATTTGCCGCAACCGGATTCCCCTACCAGGGCCAAAATTTCCCCGGCCTCCACGGTCAAAAAGAGATCTTCGACGATGGGCGGGCCCTTTTCGTAACCCACTACCAGGTCTTTGATTTCTAACAAATTTGGCATAAAAAATTAACCTTTTTGTTCTTTTTTTCTTGACCCGCTACCTTTCCGTTCCCATTTTTGAATTATCCTGAAGCAAGGAGGTGTTTATGTTTCCGGTCCAAGATGATGCCCCTAGAACAGGTATTCCCGTGGCCACGTATCTTTTAATTGCCATAAACGTAGCGGTTTTTATCCTGGAAATTTCTCTTCCTCCGGCGGTACTTGAAAAAGTTATCTTTTATTTGGGCGTCGTGCCCGCCCGTTATACTGACCCCTCTTTTCAGGGTTCGGAGCTTTTTCCGGGGCTTAAATACCTTGCCTTTATCACCTGTATGTTTTTGCATGGCGGCTGGGTCCACTTAATCGGAAACATGTGGACCCTCTGGATTTTTGGGGACAACGTAGAAGACCGCATGGGAAGTCTGAGGTTTGTAATCTTTTATTTCCTGTGTGGGCTTGCGGCCTCCCTCTGTCACATCTATATGCATCCCCATTCTACGGTGCCTACCATCGGGGCCTCGGGGGCCATCTCCGGCGTACTGGGAGCTTATTACGCCCTCTTCCCCTTGGCAAGGATCGTAGTGATGATCCCCATCTTTATCTTTCCTTTCTTTTTTGAGTTACCGGCGGTACTCTACCTGGCCTGGTGGTTTTTTATCCAGGTATTTTCAGGCACGCTTTCGGTGGTGCACGGCCAGATTGCAGGAGGGGTGGCCTGGTGGGCCCACGCCGGCGGTTTCGTAGCCGGGCTCCTTTTGCATCGTCTCTTTTGCTGGGGGCGGCCTAAAAAAGGCTTTTCTGATGAAAGGACTCCCTGGGGAGTGCTTCCCCTTACCTTTGAAAAAATCAACCGTTAAGGAGGTGTGAAATGAGTGGGTTTGATATTTTTTGGCTGTTTTTCATCTTGATGACCTTACAACCCTTGATGAGGCAGCGCTTTTTAGAAGCTGCCCGGCAAAGGATGATCGAGAAGATCGAAAAAAAGCGTGGTTCCAGGGTAATCCTTTTGGTCCACCGGCAGGAGACCATGAGCTTTTTTGGTTTCCCCGTGATGCGTTATATCGACATCAATGATTCCGAGCAGGTCATCAGGGCTATCCATTTAACCGACCCGGAAGTCCCCATTGACATCATTCTGCACACACCGGGAGGGCTCGTCCTGGCCGCCTTACAGATTGCCAAGGCCTTAAAACGACATAAGGCCAAGACTACCGCTTTTATCCCGCACTACGCCATGAGTGGCGGGACATTGATCGCGCTAGCGGCTGACGAGATTGTTATGGACGAGCACGCGGTCTTGGGGCCGGTGGATCCCCAGCTGGGGCAATACCCGGCGGCGAGCATCGTCCGGGTGCTCAAAGAAAAACCGGTAGAAAAAATAGATGATCAGACCCTGATCCTGGGGGACGTTTCGGAAAAGGCCTTAAAACAGATGAAAGAGCAGTTGCGGGAACTGTTGGCCGGGAAATACCCCAAAGAGAAGGTTGAGGAATTGGCCGAAACCCTCTCTCAGGGGAGGTGGACGCACGATTATCCTATCACCTTTGAAGAAGCGAAGAAATTAGGCCTTCCCGTGCGCAAAGACATGCCGGTTGAGATATATCATCTGATGAATCTTTTCCCTCAGCCCTTGCGGCAACAACCCTCGGTGATGTATGACCCAACTCCTAGGCGGGTGGGTGGAGAACACCGGTTTGCAGGAAACCAACCGTAGTCCTTAAAAAAGAAGCCCCGCTTGGGCGGGGCTTCAAATCTTTTAACTTTTAAAGAAGCGGACCGCTTCTTTTTAGCAACTTCAGCCACCGCCGCAGTTGCGCATGTCACAAGCGGCCATATCAAAGGCCGTGGCCTGGCGTACCTCGTCAACCTTGATTTTCATGATCACGTTGTGGCCGGCCGCCGGGTGGTTGAAATCCGCCAGCACTTTTCCGTCTTCTTTTTTGAGGACGTAAAACATGAGTTGCCGGCCAGATGGGGTGACTTCCTGGTAATATTGCCCTTCTTCTACCTGTTCCGGGTGTTTTAGCTGGTCTAACGGGATCTCCTGGATAAGGTTTTTGTCGTAAGGGCCGTAGGCCTGTTCCGGGGGAATGGTGACCTTCAGCTCCTCGCCTTCTTTGGCCCCGGCGATAGCCTGTTCTATGATGGGCATTAAAGGATCCCGGCCGAAGACAAAATTTACCCGCATGGGTCTGGCGAACCACGGCGGGGTTTCCTTGCCTTCGATCTCCAGCTGGTAGGTAAGCGTGACTACCATATTGGGGACGATCTTTTTCTCTTCCATGGAACCTCCTCAAAACATAAAAATTAAATTTTTGCTTATCTTTGAAACATACTAAACAAATAGACAAAGGTCAAAGGGAGTTGCCCCTATAATCGTAAAAAACTTTTCAGGGGTTGAATTTTGCCACTACTTGACGGGCGGCCCATTTATTGACAATTTTTGGTTAGCCTTCCGCGGGAGTGGCGGAATTGGTAGACGCTCCGGACTTAGGATCCGGTGGGGCTATTCCCCGTGGGGGTTCAAGTCCCCCCTCCCGCACCAGGGCCAAATTTTCCACTAAGCCCAATCCCTTACCTTAATAAATTCTTTCCTTCATCTTGACTGGCGAACGGAAGTTTGCTACCTCTCTTTTTAAGAGAACAAACGTTCGCCAAGGTGGAGCATGGCCCTTTCACCGAAAGAAAAAGAGGCGCTGGAATTTATTGAGGCCTATTTTGTTGATAACGGCTTTCCTCCCACCGTGCGGGAGATAGGGGAGGCTATCGGGTTCACCTCAAAAAGCTCTGTTTACAAGCTTTTAAGACGTCTTGAGGCCAAGGGATACCTTGAAATCGTTCCGGGAGAGGCGAGGGGACTCAGGCTCATAAGGCCGGCCAGAGGGATCCCTGTTCTGGGCAAGATTCCCGCAGGCGAGCCCCTTATCCCTTACGAGGATTTTGAGGAGGTCCTTCCCGTCGATCCCTCCTTTTTCGGAGAGGAAAAGCTTTTCGCCTTGAGGGTTAAGGGGGATTCCATGGTCGGGGCAGGCATCCTTCCCGGTGACCTGGTGGTCATCAGGGTCACGGAGGAGGCCAAAAACGGCGAAATCGTGGCCGCCGTCCTTACCGAACCGGAAGCAGAGGTAACCCTCAAACGGCTGGAACTCAAAGACGGCACCCTGGTGCTTAAGCCCGAAAATCCCTCCTATGAGCCGTTTGTTTTTGAGAAGGAAGACGTCGCCCGGGGCAGGGTAAAAATCTTAGGGGTCATGGTGGGGCTTATCCGCAAAGGAAAGGGCTAAAACCCGCTTTCTAACCGATTAAAAGCCGCTTTTTCAAGGAAAGGCCAAAGATGGGGTTTTTCTGTCCGATTACAAGGAGTGCCTTCAGCTTCCTTTTCGGGACCTTCACCCCGGAGGAGCTTGTGCTACGGGCCAAAGAGCTCGGACACCAGGCCGTGGCCCTTACGGACCGAAACGGCCTTTACGGAAGCGTAAGGCTCTTTAAAGCGGCAAGGAAGCTGGGGCTCAAAGCCGTATTCGGCGCCGAGGTTACCCTCAACGACCGGAGTCATATAACGCTTCTTGTCAAGAACAAAACCGGGTATCGCAACCTGTGCCGCCTTTTGACCAGGGCCCATCTCTCAAACAAACGCGGAAAACCGGCCTTAGACCTTGAAGAGCTTAAAAAGTACGCCGAGGGTCTTGTCTGCATTTGCGGCCGTTTTTCAAGGCCTGTGCATTTTGTCTCGGCCGGAAAATACTCTGAGGCCAAAGCGTATCTTTTGAGGCTTCTTGAAGGCTTTGGCCGCGAAAATCTATATCTGGGGCTTGAAAACAATTTCCTGCCTGAAGACGAAATCTTTCTTGAAAAGATCCCGAAACTTGCCCGGGAACTTTCCCTCCCGGTGATCCCGGTAAACGAGGTCGCTTACCTGAGACCGGAAGATTATGAAATCCACAAGGCCCTGGTGGGGGTGGCGCGGGCTTTTCACCATCTTCCCGTCGAACCCTTGCCGAACGAAAGTTTTTATCTCCTTTCCGAGGCGGAGCTTAAGGCCCGCATCCCCATGCCCGAAGCCTTTGATGAACTCAAACGTCTCCTTACCCGCCTCAACTTCTCCTTTGAGCTTGGAAAGATAAGGCCCCCAAAGCTTGAACCCGAAGAAAAATCCTTTAAGCGCCTGGCCAGGATCCTTATAAAAAACCTGGCCAGAGATAAAAAACCGGTTCCTTGCGCCTATCTCTTCCGTCTTGATAAGGAGCTTTCCGTAATCAAGGCCCGCAAGCTCGCCAACTTTTTTCTCCTGGTCAAAGAAATAAAGGACTTTGCGGACGAGCAGGGTATTCGCTGCACGGTAAGGGGTTCGGCGGCAGGCTCTCTCATCGTTCATCTCCTTTTGGGTGGGGTTGATCCCGTTAAGCACCGCCTTCTTTTTGAAAGGTTTTTGAATGACGGGCGTATGGACCTCCCTGACGTTGATCTTGATTTCGATTCTGACCGCAGGGATGAGGTCCTCTCCTACGTATTTCAACGCTTTGGTGAACAGGCTGCCCTTTTGGCCACCGTCCTTACCTTCAGGGTCCGCGGGGCGGTACGCATGATAGGGCGCGCCCTCGGTTACCCTTACGAAGAGCTGTCCCGTCTGGCAAGGGCGCTTCCTTCGGCCCTGCGTGGTGTGACCCTTGAGGAGGCACTCTTGCGTTTTCCTGAACTTGAAAAGCATCCCATCCTCAAGGAGGAGAAACTTTTGAGGCTTTCCATGGCGGTAGCGGGCCTTCCCTTCCGGGTTTCCGTCCATTTAGGAGGGGTAATCCTTGCCCCTGAACCGGTTGGTCACCTGAGCCCCCTTGAGAGGTCTCTTAAGGGCTATCCGGTGATCCAGTTTGATAAGGACGACGTGGAGGCCCTGGGGCTTTTAAAGCTTGATCTCCTGGGGCTTCGGATGCACACCGCTATCCGAAAAACCATAGAAACTTTAAAAAAACAAAAAGTTAAACTTGATCTGGCAAAGATTCCTCTTGATGACCGAAAGACCTATCGGCTTTTGCAGGAAGGCGATACGTTGGGGGTATTTCAGCTTGAATCTCCGGGCCAGCGCCAGCTGGTGGTAAAACTCAGGCCCCGGCGTTTTGCGGATATCATCGCCGAGATCTCTCTTTTCAGGCCCGGGCCGGTTGAGGGAGACATGGTAACCCCTTACGTACGCCGGAGAAACGGCCTGGCGAAGGTGGTCTATCCCCACCCGGACCTCAAACCGATCCTTGAAGAGACCTATGGGGTGGTCCTTTTTCAGGAGCAGGTCCTTGAAATTGCCCATCGTTTTTCCGGGATGAGCTACGCCGAGGCGGATGCCTTCAGGCGGGCCATGACCAGGGACCGGAGTCCGCAGGAGATGGCCCGCCTGAAAGAACGTTTTATCTCAGGTGCCCTGAGGAAGGGTTATACCCTTGAGGTGGCTGAAAGGGTCTTTGAGATGGTTTCTGCCTTTGCCGCTTACGGCTTCTGTAAGGCCCACGCCGCCTCCTTCGCCCATCTTACCTATCAGAGCGCTTACCTCAAGGCCCATTACCCGCGGGAGTTTTACCTAGGGCTCTTAAACGCCGGCCACGTGGGTTCCTACCCGCCTTTTGTGATCTTAAATGAGGCCAGAAGGAGGGGTATTCCCGTCTATCCCCCGCACGTAAACCGAAGCGGGCTCGAATATCTGCCCGAAGGGAAGGGCATAAGGCTGCCTCTTACCCAGGTAAGACTTCTGGGCCCCAAAACTTCTAACAAAATAATCGAAGAGAGGGAGAAAAATGGCCCGTACACCTGTATTACAGATTTCCTCGCTCGCCTCTCCGTCCCGCGCAGAACTTTTGAAATGCTTCTCCTCGCAGGGGCCTTCGCCGGGCTCCCCCTTGAGGAAAGAAAGGTTGCTTGAAGCGTTTTTACGCGACCAGAGGCTTAAGGTCTTTGCCAGGGTTCATCCCCTTGAGTTTTTAAGACCGGTGCTCAAACGTCTTGGTTTCGTTACCGCAGAGGAGCTCAAAAAACTTCCTCCTGGGAAGGAGGCCAAAGTTTCCGGCCTGGTAATACTGGTTCACACCCCGCCTGTGCGCTCCGGCAAACGTATCATGTTCGTGACCCTTGAGGACGAAACGGGGTTAATCGATACGGTGATCCTTCCCGAGGTCCAGAAGGACTGCGGCAAGGC
>WGCA01000012.1 GCA_015494065.1 Thermodesulfobacteriaceae bacterium
CAAAAATTTTCCGCCTCCCGCATGGCGCGGGCCTACGAAAAACTCTACCAGGAAATAGCCTCAAATATCTCCTGGAGATAAGCAAGCCCGGGCCAGACGTCTTCGGCCCGGTGGGCTTCAAAGGTGATCACAGGGTTCAGTTTCTCTTTGGCCAAAAAGGTAAAGATCTCCCGAAAAGGGATCTTCCCTTGGCCAGGGGGTAGGTGATCATCCCAGCGTCCGTCGTTGTCGTGGACGTGGATCTCGAAAAGTCGGCCCTGGAAGGCCTTAAGCCACGGCTGCCAGGAACTCCGGGCAAAGGCGTAAGCGTGGCCGGCGTCGAAACAATAACCCAGGGCCGGGCTTGCAAAATATTCTACGATCGCCGTCAGCAGGGCGGGCTCAGGCTCAAAGACGTTTTCCAGCGCCAGACGAAGCCCCCGCTCTTCTGCCAAGCGGACCACCTCTTCCAGTCCGCTCTGGGCCAGTTCCAGCCATTTGGCCTGGCGTTCCCGGTGATAACCGGGGTGATAACCCGAGTGGATAACCACCACTTGGGGTTCAAAAAAGCAGGCCACTTCGAGCGCCTGTTTAAGGCGGGTGACACTTGCCTTTTGCACCAGGCCGTCAAAGGCCCCAAGCGAAAGGTCACAAAACGGGGCGTGCACCGTAAGATTAACCCCGGCCTTTTTCAGTTTAGCGGCTACGGCTTTGAAATCCGCCATCGTGAAAAGATCCATGGCCTGGTGGTCAAGCCCCACTTCAAGACTGAGCCCGGCGGCCAGGGCCTCGGCCAGATAATCCCCAAACATCACAAAGGGAAGGGCCAGGTGAACCCTTTTCTTGGTTTCCTGAGAGATATCAGCTAGCGTCATAAAATGTCCGCACCCTCTGAATGATAAATTCTTGGGCTTCCTGTTTGAGAAAGGGATGAATAGGAAGCGCCAATATTTCCTGCGCCAGTGTCTCTGCCGCAGGGAAGGAACCGGGGCCATAACCCAGATCACTAAAGGCCGGCTGGAGGTGTAGGGGCCGCGGGTAGTAGACCGCCGTGGGAATCCCCCGGGCCGCCAGAAACTGCCGGAGGGCGTCCCTTTCTTTAGTGCAGAGGACAAACTGGGCGTAGACCGGCTCCGCCCCGGCAGAAAAGGCCTGAAACCTTAGCGGAAGCCCGGCCAGCCCCTCCCGGTAGCGCCTGGCGATTTCCCGCCTCCTTTCGATTTCCTGGTCAAAATATTTGAGTTTTACCAGCAGGAGGGCGGCCTGGAGGGTATCCAGCCGGGCGTTAAAACCCAGATAGACGTGCAGATAACGTTCCGTCTGACCATGTACCCTGAGGGCCTTTATCTTTTCAAAAAGGCCCTCATCCGAGGTGAAGACCATACCGGCGTCTCCGTAAGCCCCAAGGGGTTTGGCCGGAAAAAAGGACGCCGCTGCCGCCTTGCCGAAACTACCCGCCGCCCGTCCTTTAAGGCTGGCTCCCAGAGATTGGCAGGCGTCTTCGATAAGCCAGAGCCCCTCGCTGGCAGCCAAAACCTCAAGCTCATCAAGAAAAGAAGGGGCCCCGAATAGCCCAACTGCCACCAAGGCCCGGACCGATAACCCCTGTTCCCGGGCCTTGGAAAGGGCCGCTTTTACGGTCTCCGGGGTAAGAACCATAAATTTCTCGTCCACATCGGCGAAAACCACCTGCGCCCCCACCCTGCGTACCACCTCGGCGGTGGCCGCAAAAGTGAAACACGGTACGATAACCGCGTCACCCGGACCAACGCCTAAAGCGGCAAGGATGAGCAGTAGCGCGTCGGTACCGGAAGAGACCCCCACCGCGTACCTGACCCCTACCCGGGCTGCCAGGGCCTTTTCCAGCGCCGCCACTTCCGGGCCCAGGATGTAACGCCCGCTCCGCAGGACCTTAAGGGCCGCTTCTTCAAGCTCTGCCTGATAAGCCCGGTACTGGGCCTTAAGATCAATAAACTCCATCAAGGGCAGACTTTAGCACAACTTTTTCCGCCTGGCTCCTTGTTCCAGGCAGGTTTTAGGCCTAAAATAAAGCCAGCGCCCGTAGCTCAACCGGATAGAGCGTTGGGCTTCGAACCCAAAGGCTGGAGGTTCGAGTCCTCCCGGGCGCGCCATCTCCAAGGCTTTCAGAAGTTCATCTTTTAGTGGAAGGACTTAGGTTTTCTTACCCGGTCAGGGATCGCAGCCACTCCAGAGGGAGCCGCCCAGCAGTACAAAAATTATTGATTTTCAGGAAAAATTTCTTTAAAAGAAGAAGAGATTTAACCTGCCGAGCGTTTCCATGTCCCAAAGAAAACAAGGCCAAGACAAAAAAGCGCGTATTCTCATCGCTGAAGACGACCACTGGCTCAGCTCTTCCCTGGTGGAAGCCTTAAGCCAGGAGGGTTACCAAGTATTGGGCCCGGCCCGGACAGGAAAAGAAGCCCTAGAACTTGCGGAAATCCACGCCCCGGACCTCATCGTTATGGACATCCGCATGCCGGAAATGGACGGCCTGGAGGCGGCAAGGATCATAAACCAGAGACGCTTCACTCCGATCGTTCTCCTGACCGCCTATACTGATCCGGTCTTTCTTGAAAGGGCCCGGGAGGCCAAAGTCCTTGGTTACCTGATGAAACCGGTTTCCATTGACGAATTGGTTTCCGCCATCGAGGTGGCCTTGAATATCGGCGCCCAAATCAACCATCTGGAAGTGGAACTGGCCAATCTGCGTGAAAAATTAGAGACCCGTAAGATAATAGAAAGGGCTAAAGGCTTTCTCATGGACGCTTACGGGATGAAAGAAGGAGAGGCCATGCGCTTTTTGCAGAACGAAGCCAAGAAAAGGCGCGTAAAAATAAAAGTCATCGCCCAGGCCATCTTGGAAATGGCAGAAAAATTGAGAAACTAAGGTTCAATTCCTAAATTTTGGACTGGTAATAAGGCAGCTCCTCGGCGGGGTGTTCCGGAATTTCTTTCTCTTCCAGAAACCGCCTTATGGCGTAAGCCTCTTTGAGGACCTGCTGGTAATCAAGTCTTCCTTCTTCTATTTCGTCCATTGCGGCTTCTACCCTGCGCGTAAGTTCTTCGTCCACCTGTTCGGGAAAATTCTTTTTGAGATAGGCGTAAACCTCTCGGCCGAGTTTGGTAGGGTAAAGGCGCCCGCCAGGCAATACTTTTACGTAACGGCGCTGGATTAAGGTGGTGACGATTTCAGCGTAAGTAGAAGGACGCCCAAGCCCCCTCTTTTTCATCTCCTGTACCAGGGTACCTTCGGTGTAAAGTTCAACTTTGGGAACCAGTTTGAAGGAAAGCTCCTTGGGTGCGTCTTCTTTGATCTCGACTACTTTGAAAGTAGGGTACATTAGTTCAAAACCCGGCCTTATGATCTGGCTAATTACCTCTTCCTCCCACTGGTGAACCGGTACCGCAAAGATTAATTTGGTTACCTCTACTAGCGCCGGCCGCATCTGGCTAGCCATAAATCGTTTAAAAATAAGGTCATACAGACGCAAAATCGGTTTAGGCGCAGAAAGGCTAAGAAGCCCGTTGGCGATCATCAAACGCAATTCTTCTGCTTCCCGGGGACGGGTGGGCCTTATCCCTTCGTGAGCCCCGCCTTCACCCCAGCCACGGGGATAAAAGAATTCCTCCCCGAACTTGGCGACGATATAAGGCCGGGCCACCTGGTAACGACCTACTTCGGAGATGCGCGTGGAATCCGTACGGTGATAGGTGATCAAACCGCTTTCAAAAAGTTCCTGGAGAAACTGCATGGTCTCCCGGGTGCTCAGCCCTAATTTGGCGCTGGCATCCTGGAGGATGGTGTCAGTAGTATAAGGGGGAAGGGGCCCCTTTTCTTCCTCTCTCTTTTCTTTGATCTGCCAGGAGAAAGATCCCATTTGCTCGTAGATTTGCCGGGCCAAAGCTACGTCATCCAGTTCCAGAACAAACCGGTGCCCGAAAAGCAAAAAACTAAGGCGTCCCTTTTTTTGCTTGGCCTCTTCGGCTCGGGCAATCACCCAGCCCAAAACCGGGCTCTGGACCCTACCTGCCGAAAGACGTTTGTTACCGAAGGCCTGCCAGAGCTTTCGGGAAAGGACAAACCCCACCCAACGGTCAATCACCCGGCGGGTTAACTGGGCTTTGACCCGGTTAAGGTTAAAATCTGCCGGCGCGGCCAAAGCCTCCCGAAAGGCCCGGGGGGTGACCTCGTGGAATTCCAGGCGTTTCACCGCAGCGTTAAAAGGCCTGAGCTCTACGAGCAGGTCGTAGGCTATCTTTTCCCCTTCGGCGTCTGGGTCGCTACCGATATAGACTTCCTGGATCTCGTAAGCTAAACGGCGCAGGCTATCAAGCAGTTCCTGTTTGTCGTAAACCGGCCCTTCTGGACACCTGAGCTTGACCTCTTCCGGGTCTACCAGTTGCTCACCGGTTTGGCGGCAGATTTTTATGCTATCAAAGATAGGGATGAAACGACCCTTTTCCTCCAAGACTCCGAAAAAACCTTTGCGCCGGGAAAGGTTGAAGACGTGGCCCAGGGAAGCACTGATCATTAACAACTTATCTTCGGTGGGAATTTCATAGACAAAGGCCTCGCCAACCCGCCGCACCGAAGGCTTGCCAAAAAAAGAAGCAATGGTCCTGGCCTTGTGGGGTGATTCCACCACCACTAAGGCGGTACGCATCAGATCCTGGTGGGCCCCACCTCTTGTACCCGGACGTCTAACCTCGGTAAGTTCTTCGCTCAGACTCTTCAAGTCCAGTTCAGCCAGGGGCTTAAAAGAAAATTCGTCCCCCAACTGAAAACGAAGCCGCTTCTCAAGGCTTGTGAAGGCCCGCTTGTCTTCTACTAGCACCACCGACAGGCCCTTTAACAGGCCAAAGACGGTAAGCCTTGAGACCCTTCCCGAGGCCTGGATATAAGTGGCGGTATCCCCGGCCACTAGATAAAGTTCTCCTTCAGGACTACGGGTCAGGAAGACGTCTTCGGCCTCCTCCAGGCGTTTTAAAAAGGCCTCATCGGCAAATTTTTGGTCCACAAAGGCCTTGATCTCTTCAAGGCGGGCCTGCAAACGCGGATAACGAGAAAGGGCTTCTTCCTGAAGATTAAGATAGCGACGCAGATATTGAATATAGGCCAGGGCGGAGATCCTCTCTTCTTCCTCCAGAAGCGAAAGGATGTTCACCAGGACGTTATAAAGACTCCGGGGCAGCAGGGTGACCCGGGTGGGCATGAGGTGTTTAGGCACCCCCAAAAAGAGGGCGTAGCGCAGGACGTAGGGGAGGTCTATTCCGCGCACCAAGGGGTTGGCCAGGTGGGCCAAACCCACCGCTACGTCAAATTCGCCCTTTTCCATCTCCGCCATCAGTTCTTCGGGCGAAAATTCAAGGTAACTCAAGACGTGAAAACCTGCCTGCCTGAGTCTTTCCACTACCTCTTCTACCGCTTCCTTACCGTATGACTGGGAGACAAAAAGGAGTCCACCTTTGCCCAGAATCCTTATCAATTCCGCCGCCCTTGAGGTCAGGGAAGAAAGATCGTCTTCCCTCTCCTCGTAAGCATCCACTATGTTGCGCAGCGTACTGACGGCCCGCTGGATATCAAAGCCCAGTAAGAATTTAAAAAGCATCACCCGGCTGGTTTTGGGCTTCAGGGTGGCAGAAGAAAGGAGGAGAATCTTGCGTCCGGCGTGTCTTTTACGGATCCGTTCGAGTTTTTCGAAATCCCTTTCTGTTTTGCGTGGTTTAAGGGCCAGCGCAATCTCGGCCTCGGAAAAACCAAGCAGCTTGAACAGGCGGTCGATATGGGCGGAACGTTTGAGGAAAGAATCTACGTCGTCAATAAAGACGAATTCAAAATCAAGCTCTTGAAGCTCATCAAGGTGCTTGTAAAAGAAGGCGGTAGTACAGATCAGGATCTCGAAATCCCGTGTTTGAAAGGCCTCTTTGTCCTTTTTTTTGCCGAGATAGGCCAGGATCTTCCGTTTAAGGCCGCTTTTGGTTGCCAGCTCTTCCAGCCTTTCCCCTACCTGTTGGGCCAGCAGTCTGGTGGGCACCAGGATGAGCACCCGCCCGCGGAAATACAACGCCGCCAGCAGACCAAAAGTGGTCTTGCCCGTCCCGGTAGGGGCGACGATGGCGAAAGACTCCCGGAAAAGGAGCCGTTTAACCCAGGTCTCCTGCAGCGAAGAGAGGGAAAACCCCAGGGCCTTTTTAAAAAATCTTTCAAACTCCTTGAGTTTTTCTTTTACTTCACAAAAGGGGGCAAGGCGTTTGAGTCTCTGCTCCCGGGCGAGATAGCGACAGAGGTCTTCCTCTGTGGGTTTGGGTAGACAGTGAAAACAGGGAAGCCCTTTGATCAACCTTTCGTCACTAATAGTCCCCCCACAATTGGGGCAGGCGTGGGCGATCAGGAAGAGCATTTTTCCTCCTTGGCAAGTTCTATCAGGGTTTCCACCAGACGTTCAGCACTGAAAACCAGGGACTCCAGATCAAGAAAATCAAGGGCCTTTTCGTCAAAAAGTATCTTTACCTCAGCCGGCAGACCCTCCGCTGGTTCGGCATCAAAAAAATGGAGCCTTAAGGGCACTTTAGGCAAGACGTAAACTACGGCACAAAGATCGGCAGGACAGTCAGCGGGAAAAGTGGCCTTTAAAGCGGAAAGGGCGCCTTTTAGAGAGGACAACCTTTGGGAGAAGGTCCGGGCACATTTTTCTTCCGCGTAACGCCTTAAGGTTTGCACCTTCGAAAGGGAGCTTGGAAAGCTCTCAAGCCCCACGAAGCGCCCACTCGGCGCGGCAGACTGTGCCCTTAAGAGATAGTTATAGAGTAAAATTTGATCCCTGGGATCAAGTTCCCGCCCGTCAACCCGCCAGGCCTTCTCAGGGGTAACCACCACTTCACCTTCAAGGTAAGGAAGATAGAGCCCTTCTTCAGTTAGTTTACCCCCGGTGCGAGTGGGCAGCTCTGCCCAACTGAGGTTTCGGGCCTTTTCTTTTATTTCCTCAAGAATGCGCCAGGCGTAGTCTTCTGAAGGGGTCGCCTCCTGGGGGAGGGGGCCTAAATCTTTGGGATCAAGATAAGGACATTTTTCCGGAGAAACCGCTCCGGTAATAAGGGCCATGGCGAAGGCCAAGCAGGTAGGATACCCGCAGGCTTGACAGTTGTTACGGGGAAGTTTCTTTACAATTTCTAGGGGATTTAATTGCGCCACGTTAAATACCTTGACAAAATTAAGGCAAAGGGGCAAGCACCGGGAGGAAAAAATGCCCATCTATGAATTCAGGTGTGAGATCTGCGGTCTCGTCTTTGAAAAGATACAAAAAATGGACGATCCCTGGCCCCCCTGTCCCAAATGCGGGGCCGAAAAGGTTTTTAAATTGCCCTCTATCTTTGGGTTTACCGATGCGGCGTCTTTCCGTTCGGAACGAGAACAGGCCATCTTAAAAAGGGCCAGGGATTACCTCATCGACGGTAAAGTCAAAGACGCCCAGCGCTTTTTGACCAAGGCCCAGGAATACGTAAAAACCGACCGCATAAACAAGCTTTCAGAGGCTTTACACCAGCGCCAACCGGTCAAGGGGGCTTTTGTTAGTCGGACAGAATTGGTGGTAACCAAGAAAAAAGACTAATCCCCCAAAACCTTTTCGATTTCTTCCAAAAGTTGCCTGAAGGTGAAGGGCTTCTTGATTATCTTGAAGGATTCTTCGTTGAAACCGTATTTTTCCAGGATATGTTCCGCGTAGCCTGAAATAAAAATAATGGGGATTTCCGGGGCGTACTTCTGTAACTCCCGGTAAAGCTGGACCCCGTCCATTTTGGGCATTACCACGTCGGTAATGATCAAATCAGCCCTGAAATCATGCTCTTTAAGCCATTGCAGGGCTTCTTGGCCGTTAGCCGCTACCGCCACGGCGAAATTTTGGCCTTCAAGCATCTCCGCCAACATTTCCCGGATATGGGGTTCGTCTTCCACCACCAAAATCAAACGTTTGGACATACGAATTTCTCCACCTTGGTCGCACCCCTCAGCAGACAAATCCTTTTCTCCAGTAATAGCTGTTGGACTGGTTTGCAACGGTAAAATTATCTCAAAACAGGTCCCACGCCCTGGTTCACTCTCTACCTTGATCTCTCCCCCATTTTTGCGCACCAAAGAAAGGACCACATTTAAGCCCAAGCCCGTCCCTTCACCGAAAGACTTGGTCGTGTAAAAAGGTTCAAAAATACGGGTTAAATTCTCCCCTGGAATCCCGCATCCGGTATCTTCTATTTTTAAAAGGGCTGCTTTGCCTTTGGATGTTTCTACCTGGCGGGTGATTACCCTTACCAGCCCACCTTGGGGCATTGCGTCTCTGGCGTTCAAAAGTAAATTCGTGAGCACATGCTGTATTTCCTCATAAGAGAGACCTACCGGCAAAGATCCCTGTTGCAAATCCAGTTCTAGTTGGATTTTTTCTCCTAAAAGCTTCTGGAAAAGTTCTTTTTGCTCAGAGATAACAAGGTTCAGGTCGTTTACTTCTTTTCTATTATCGGCCTTTCCGCGGGAAAGGATTAAAAGTTGTTTGATTAATTTGGTTCCCGTCTCTATAGCTTGTTGGATATGGCCCACGTATTTCTGGACCTTTTCCTCTTCTCTGGTCTTGAGCCGGATTAAATCCAGGTAACCACTGATAATAGCCAAAACGTTGTTAAATTCGTGTGCGATGTTACCCGTTATCTTCCCCAGCAGTTCCAATTTCTGAGAACGGATCAATTCTTCTTCTTGCTGTTTGTAAGCGGTGACGTCCTGAATCATGCCCAAGCGCACTAAATCTTTTTCAAACCAGGGGATATAAGCCTCATAAAGCTTGAGCCACCTGTTTCTTCGGGAATCAAAGATTTCCCTTTCTTCGTGGGTCCCGGTGGCGGGGCTGTCCAAATGACAGAATTCACAAACATAATCGCGCCCGAAAAGCAATTGGTGGCAAGGGGCCTTATTTAAGACCTCCTCCCCAAAATATTGCTTAAAAAGGGCGTTGCCGTAGAGGATTTTCCGGCTCTCTGGTTGCACGATATAGACCATAGCCGGCAGATTCTCCAGGATGGTAAGGAGCCGCTCCTGAGCCAGTTTAAAACTGGTAACGTCGCGGCCTAAAATAAGGATGCGTTTTTCCGAATCACACCGAAAAGGAATGAGCAGAAATTCCCACCATTGAAAATGATCTTTTTGTTTGAATTTAAAGGTCTCTTTCAGAGGGGCGTCTCGGCCAGGAATCTTTTGGACCAAATTTTTCAGCTTGTCGAACAAATTCTGGTATTGTGGTCTTAATTGGCTTAATTCTTCGAAAGTATATCCTTGGTAAATATTTTTTCGTTTGAGTTTGAATAATTCCGTGGTCTTTTTGTTGGCCAGGAGCCAGCGCCCGTTAGCGTCGACCAAAATCACCAGGTAAGGGATGTTGTTTAGGAGCTCCTGAAAAACTCTTGTAAGGTCAAGATACTCGCTTTCCCTCTTTTGCCTTTTAATGGCCAGAGAAAGAGATCTTACCAGCTCTTCTAAAAGGGCCAACTCTTCAGCCGAAGGAGAGCATTTCCCAAAATCAAGTACCAGGATCCCGTTCCACCACTTATTTTCAAGCAGGGGAAAGACAAAAAAACGGTGTTTGGTCTCACCTAAAAAGCCCAAGGCTTCTATTTCGGCCTCGGTAAGCATGACCTTTTCTCCCTGAGAAAGCTTGGTCTCCAAGCCCGGCCAGATTTCCTGATATTCGATGACGTCGGGAAAACGAGCCGTGCTAGGCCCGGTTACATGCTGAGCCACCAGCGAAGCTACCAGTTGCCACCGGTAATCCAAACGGTTGT
Source organism: Thermodesulfobacteriaceae bacterium (assembly GCA_015494065.1). Classification (GTDB taxonomy): domain Bacteria; phylum Desulfobacterota; class Thermodesulfobacteria; order Thermodesulfobacteriales; family Thermodesulfatatoraceae; genus Thermodesulfatator. Next base: position 9,823 of record WGCA01000012.1, read on the forward strand.
AGTAAATGGCGGCCTTCTTGAGGTTTAAGACTTCTACTAAGTTGGCGAGAAAATAATCCAGCGGTAAATGATAATGGGAAGCAAAAAGATGATTTACGATCTGGAGATACCTGGTAGCCGATACGCGGCCAGCGGGATTTTCGCAATACATTTGGCCCAGATTTTCAAACATGTTTTATAATATTTTATTTTCTATTGATCGGTAAAAATTTTAAATCCATAATGAATTTACTATGTCAAAAAAAACTAAGCTAACCCAAACCGTCCGTGCCGCAGGGTGAGCCGCCAAAATACCACCAGCGGAACTGGTGGAAATATTACGGACCCTCCCGCCCTTTGAAGACCCCAACCTCCTCGTAGGTTTTGAAGCCGCCTCTGACGCGGCGGTTTACCGGCTAAGGGATGATCTCGCTCTAATCGCCACTTTAGATTTTTTTACCCCTATAGTAGACGATCCTTATTGGTTTGGTCAAATAGCCGCGGCAAATTCCCTCTCAGACGTCTACGCCATGGGAGGAATCCCTTTTTTGGCCTTAAACATCCTCTGTTTCCCCAAAAAGGGGGACAAAGAAATTTTAAAGGCCATCCTTCAGGGTGGTGCCGAAAAGGTACGGGAGGCCGGGGCGGTACTGGCCGGGGGCCACAGCGTCGATGACCAGGAAATAAAATATGGTCTGGCGGTGGTAGGCACCGTCCACCCCAAACACTTCATCACCAACGCCGGCGCTAGACCTGGTGACGTGCTTTTCCTGACCAAACCTCTAGGTACCGGTATCATCGCCACCGCCATAAAGGGCGACCTGGTCGACAAAAACGTCGTCACCCGGACCGTTAAGATCATGACCACTTTAAACAGGGCCGCCGCGGAGGTCATGAACAAAGTGGGGGCTAACGCCGCCACGGATATCACCGGTTTTGGCCTCCTGGGCCACGCCCTGGAAATGGCCCAGGCCAGCAAAGTTCAGCTCGTAATCTCCGCCAGCAAGGTCCCCATCATAAAAGAAGCCCTGGAACTCCTCCGCTTAGGGCTCATCCCGGAAGGGGATTATGAAAACGTCCGTTTTTGCGAAAAGAGTGTAGAAATAGCCCCGGAAGTGGACCAAAATCTTGCTCTTCTGCTCCACGACGCCCAGACTTCCGGCGGGCTCCTCATCAGTGTGGCCCGGGACAAGGCCCAGGCCTTTTACGAAGAACTCCTCAAAAAAGGTGTTTTTGAAGCAGCCCAGATTGGCCACGTAGAAGCCGGGGCCCCCAAGGTCATCGTAACCCCTTAGGTCTGGGTATCATTCTGCTTAAGCAAGTTTAAAATTTCTTCTTCAAGCACCTTTTTGCCGGCATAACCCACGAATTTTTTGACGATACGTCCGTTTTGATCCACCAGAAAGGTGGTCGGTAGGATATCAGGCCATTTAAATGCCGAAAGCACTGCCTCGTCGGCAATGGCCACGTAATATTTAATATTTTTAGAATGAATAATGTGCGGCAGGACCCGTTCTCCTCCCCGATCTACCATAAAACTGATAATTTCCAGCCCTTCAGGCTTAAACTTACGGTAAAGATCAGAAAATTCCAGCAATTCTACCTGACACGGTGGACAATAAGTGGCAAAGAAGTTAATCAAAAGGACCTTTCCCTTAAAGTCTTCAAATTTTAGCTCTTTATGACCGTTAAATACCCTTATTTTAAGCTCCCAGGGAAGTTGCTGGGCCGCTAGGGCCCCTGCCAAACCCAGGAAGAGTAATAAAGTTACCAGCCCAAAGGCTCTTTTACGCATCTTTTCCCTCCTCGCTGAAGGTTTCTATCTTTTGGGCAAGAGCGACTACACCTTCCGCTAATTTTTCGGCAAACAAGCGTCCTTTCTCAGCTGAGGCCCGTTTGGGGTTGCCCCAGACCCCGCCGGGCCAGAAGTTTCTTTTTTGTCGGACCAAAATAGGCTTCGGAAAACAAGGGTATTCCTCCTCAGGTAAAGTCTCCTTCACTAAAGCCGGATAAAAATACATCATGAGAGAAGTCTCAAATTCCCCAGCGTGAGAATCATGCGGGGTTTCGAGCAATTCGTAAGCATAAGACCTTAAAAGATCAAGGATTGAGGCCACCGCTACTTTAGCCTCCTGTTGCTCGCGTATAAATTGTTCCCCAGCGTCGATTAAATAAGCAAGGTGGGTGCCACCGGCGTGACCAGAAAGGATTATAAAATTACGCAAGCCTTGGCGGAAATAGGCCCTTAGGAGATCCAAAGTGAGTTGTTTAAGGGTCTCTCCCCTTATACTTATCGTGCCCGGATGTTCGCTGGTGCTCCGGCAAAGCCCGTAAAACACAGGTGGCCCCACAAAAAGGGGATATTTTTGCGCTGCCTGCTTGGCCAGCTCATACATTTGGAGCGTATCGGTCCCCAAGGGAAGGTGCGGGCCGTGTTCCTCCACCGAGCCAAAGGGGAGGATAATGGTCCGGGTCTTTTTTAGCCCGGCCTCAAATTCCTCCATGGTAAGATCGGTCACCAGCATCTTTATAAACTTAGCCCCGGCCGCGCCCCCTGACAACGAGCCTGTAAAAATAAAGTTGATCTGTTAAAATTGTCTAAAAAATTGAAGCACGATGGCCATGAAAAAGGTATTTGTGCGCACCTTTGGCTGCCAGATGAACGAATATGATTCGGAGCGTATGTTGGCGCTCATAAAGGACGAATATGTCCCCTGCCAGGAACCCAAGGAGGCCGATCTTATCCTGGTTAACACCTGTTCGGTGCGGCGAAAGGCCGAAGAAAAGGTTTACGGCCTGGTAGGGCGGCTTAAACATTTAAAAAAGAACAAACCCCAGCTTATTATCGGAGTTTGTGGCTGTGTGGCTCAGCAGGAAGGGGAAAATATTTTAAAACGTCTCCCCCACGTGGATTTGGTCCTCGGGCCGCAGGCTATCTGGCGCCTGCCTGAGGCCCTGGCCCGGATTCAAAGCGGCGAAGGCCCGGTGGTAGATGTTTCGCTCCGGAAAGACTTTCGCCAACCTTTGATTTTCCCTGAGTTAAACGGCACAAGACCGGTCAAGGCGTACGTTACCATTATGCAGGGGTGTGATAATTTCTGCTCCTACTGCGTGGTTCCCTACACCCGTGGGCGCGAAATAAGCCGCCCCCCGGAAGATATCCTGGCTGAAATAGAATGCTTGGTACGTCAGGGGGTTAAGGAAGTAACCCTTCTGGGACAAAACGTAAATTCTTACGGGCGTAAAGAAAAAAATTACCCGACTTTTGCCGAACTTTTGCGGGAAATTGCCCGTATCCCAGGCCTTTTAAGGATCAGGTTTACTACCAGTCACCCTAAAGACCTTGACGAAGATCTCATGCGTTGTCTGGCAGAAATTCCCCAGGTTTGCGAACATTTACATTTGCCGGCCCAGGCGGGGTCCAACCGCATCCTCAAACTCATGCACCGGGGCTATACCAAAGAAGACTACCTGGCCAAAGTAAAACGGCTTAGAGAGATCTGCCCAGAAATCGCCCTAACCACCGATATAATCGTGGGTTTTCCCGGAGAAAGGGAAGAAGATTTCCAGGAGACCATCCAACTGCTCCAAGAAGTCCGCTACGATGAAATCTTTTCCTTCAAGTATTCAGACCGTCCGTTGGCCCGGGCTACCCGGTTTGAAGAAAAAGTTCCAGAAGAAGAAAAGGCCAGGCGTTTGGCCATCGTGCACCAGGTTCAGGAAAAAATTACCCGGGAGATTAATGAATCATACGTAGGACGCGAAGTAGAAGTGCTGGTAGAAGGGAAAAGCCCGGGCAACCCAGAACTCTGGACCGGGCGAACCCGTACCAACCACGTGGTAAATTTTAGCGGCCCGGCTGGTTTGAAAGGTCAGCTGGTTCGTGTTTTGATTGAAGGGTGTGGCCAACATTCCCTGCGTGGCCGTGTAAGTGCCAATAATTAGTTTTAGGGGGTCCTAATGAAGGTCAAAATGAAGGTCCAAGCCATCGCCTTGGATCCCGTCTCCAACAGTCCGGTTATGATCTTAAGGGAGGAAGAGGGAGAAAGGGCCCTCCCGATCTGGATCGGACTGCTAGAAGCCACCGCTATCGCTACCCGGCTGGAAAATATCCAGTTTTCCAGACCTATGACCCACGACCTCATGATCAACATCCTAGATCACCTGGGCATCAAAATTCCCCGTATCGAAGTTTGCGATTTGAGAGACAATACTTACTACGCCCTGATTACCCTTGATATCGACGGCCGGGAGGTCCAAATTGACGCTCGTCCAAGTGATGCCGTGGCCCTGGCCTTACGCACGGGAGCAGAAATATGGGTCCATGAAAAGGTACTTGAAAAAAGCAAGGCCTTAGAGGAGGCGGCCAAAACAGAGGCCCAGCAAGAAGGAGTAGAGCAGGACCAAGACAAAGAAAAGCTAAAGGAACTTTTGGAAAAGTTAGACCCGTCAGCCATCAGCAAATACAAGATGTAAGATGTTTGATCTCCATTGTCATTCCATCTTTAGCGACGGAGAACTCATCCCGGCCGAGCTCCTGCAGCGGGTCAAAAAGCTGGGCTACGAGGGGGTAGCCATTACGGACCACGCCGACCACTCCAATATCGATCTCGTCATCCCGCGGGTAATTGCGGCAGCCAAAGCCCTAAATCAGGTCTCTCCCACAAAGCTCATCCCTGGCATCGAGCTCACCCACGTTCCTCCTCCGCTGATCCCGGAATTAGTCCAACGGGCGCGGATGCTGGGAGCGGTGGTGGTGGTCGTCCACGGAGAAACTTTGGTGGAACCAGTTGAGCCTGGCACTAATCTGGCCGCTATCAAAGCCGGAGCCGATATCTTGGCCCATCCGGGGTTGATCTCTGAAGAAGAAGTCAAGCTGGCGGCGGAAAAGGGGGTCTTTCTGGAACTTTCCGGACGCAAAGGGCATTGCCTGGCCAACGGGCACGTGGCCTCCCTGGCACGCAAATATAAAGCTCCCTTGGTGATCAATTCCGACGCCCACGCCCCTTCGGATTTCATGACGGCGGAAATGGCCCAAATGGTTGGTCTTGGCGCGGGGCTTTCTCCCGCAGAAATAAAAAATCTCTACGCATTGGCCCGCACACGCTTTCTTCAGCCTTAAGTTTGGCTTTGCCAAAAGCCCAAAATTACGTTAATTAGCTCAGCTAAGGCTTAATTTGCCCAAGGAGGGCCTTATGGAGAGAAAGATAAACCACGTCCTGATTGCCAACCGCGGGGTCCCTGCCGTCCGTATCATGGACACCTGCCGGGACCGGCGCATAAAGACCACCGCCGTTTACAGTAACGCCGACCGGCTGGCCTATCACGTCCGCTTGGCTGACCAGGCGGTGTGTATCGGTGAGGCGCCTCCGCTGGAGTCGTATCTGAATATGGAAAAGATCATCGGCGCTGCCCTTAAGGTTGGGGCCGACGCCATCCATCCGGGCTGGGGGTTTCTGGCGGAAAACGCGGATTTTGCCGAGATGGTCGAAGACGCGGGCCTAATCTGGATCGGGCCTCCCCCCAAAGTAATCCGCGCCATGGGAGATAAGGTCCAGGCCAAAAGGTACGCCAAGCAAGCCAACGTCCCCACCATCCCCGGCATCGACAACGTAAAAGACATTGAAGAAATCAAACGCTGGATCAGGGAAGAGAAAGTCGACTTTCCTATCATGCTTAAAGCCGCCAAGGGTGGTGGTGGGAAAGGCATGGTCAAGGTAGAGTCAGAAGAGCAGCTCCCCCTGGCCTTCAACCAGGCCAAATCAGAGGCCATGAAGGCCTTCGGCGACGATGCCCTGCTGGCTGAAAAATACATCCAAAAAGGCCGCCACATCGAAGTGCAAGTAGTGGCGGATAAACACGGCAAAGTAGTCCACCTCTTTGAGCGCGAATGTACCCTCCAGCGCCGCAACCAAAAAATCATCGAAGAGGCCCCATCCCCTTCCATAGACGAAGACCTGCGGGAAGAGATATGTTTCACCGCGGTACGCCTCATGCGGGAGATTGGTTACGCTTCGGCAGGCACGGTGGAGTTCATCTTTGACTCTGCCACCAACAAATTCTACTTCCTGGAAGTTAATACCCGGCTCCAGGTGGAACACGGGGTTACCGAACTCATCACCGGTCTTGACCTGGTCTCCCTTATGCTTGACGTGGCTGAGGGCAAAAAGCTCCCGATCAGACAATCAGAAATCAAGGCCAACCGCTGGGCGCTGGAAGTCCGCCTGAACGCGGAAGACCCCATCAATTTTAATCCTTCTTTCGGGACCATTACCCGACTCCAGCTCCCTCAGGGCCCGGCTGTCAGAATCTCTCAGGGCGTCTACGAAGGAGCAGATATTCCCCCCTATTACGATTCGCTTATCATGCTTATCATGACCGCCGGGCAAAACCGGGAGGCCGCCATAAGGACCATGGACCGTGCGCTTGGGCGGGACCTGAGGGTCGAAGGGGTGAAGACCATTGCTCCCCTGCTCTTGGCTATCATCAGACACCCTTCTTTCCGTGCCGGACATTTCTCCACCACCTTCATTGAGGAACACATGGACGAACTGGTGGCCATGTTCAAAGAAAAGAGCACGGAAGACGAAGTCCTCAAAATAGCCAAGTTTGTGGCCAGGGTCTCTGCCCTTGGCCCGCAACCTTGGATGTAAGGAGTGCGGAGATGTGGAACATCGTAAAACCAGGCATGACTCCTAAAGAAATAGTAAAAACACTGCGAGAATTAGACGGGGTAATGTTCACTTCCACCGGCATGAGGGATGCCGGTCAATCAGATTATAAAAACCGACACCGTATCTACGACCTGGCCACCCTGGCACCCTACTATGAAGAGATGGGTCTTTTTAGTGCGGAATGCCACGGGGGCGCCAGGTGGCACGTGGGCATCATGAACCGCCGGGAAGACCCCTTCGAGGAGATCCGTATTCTGCGAGAAAAGATGCCCTCGGTGCTGCTCCAGACCTTAATCCGGGAGACAAACCTCTGGGGCTATCGCCCTTATCCCAAAAACGTAATCGAATACGTGGTGGCCCGGGTCGATATCGATGTCTGGCGTTGTTTTTCCTTTTTAAACGACATCCGCAACATGCGTACCGTGGCGGAAATCGTCATGAAACGGGGTCGCCTCTTTGAACCGGCCATCTCCTTTACGCAGGCTGACTGGACTACCGACGAATATTACCTCTCGGTGGTGGACGAAATAGTGTCTCTGTGCGGCGGGGTAGACGAAATCGTACTCTGCATCAAGGACATGGCCGGGGTTGGGAGCCCCAAACGTATCGCCCAGCTTATCGACGCCATTAAACAGAAATACCCCGATCTGGTCATCCACTACCACCGGCACACCACCGACGGGCTGGCCTTGCCCGCGTATTTGGCCGCGGCGCAAGCTGGGGCCAAAATCTTGGACGTAGAAGAGGATTCTTTGACCAGGTTTTACGGTCAGCCCCCCATTTTGGGGGTCCACGCCTACCTGGAAGAAGCCGGGGTGAAGGTCCACTTAAACCGGGATGCCGCCGAAGGGGCGGTTCAGAAGGTAAGGGAATGGATCAATCAGTATGCCTGGGCCGAAAGTCCCTTCAAAGGGCTTGACCATAACGTGACCAAGCACAAAATGCCCGGCGGGGCCTTTCCCAGCTCCTTTGAGCAGGCAGAAAAGGGTGGCTTCCTGCACCTCATGCCCCAGATCCTGCGCGTTATGTCTCTTTACAACCGCATCGTTAAATATTTCGACGTCACCCCAGGATCCCAGATCACCTGGGTTACCTGTTCGGGCATGGTGAACAAATACGCAAAAGAAAGGGGCCTTAAAGGCGTCGAACACCTGATCCGGTTGCTTACCAAGTTCGTGGAAGAAGTGGATCAGGACCTTGATAAAATGGAACCTTGGGAAAGGGAAGAACTCCTTACCATCTTCCGCAACGCCCCGGGTGATTTCAAGAACCTGATTCTCGGGAAATACGGGCGGTTGCCCCAGGGCTGGCCGGCGGACTGGGTCTATCAGAGTGCTTTCGGCGAGGAATGGCAGGAAAAGATCAAAGAACGTACGGATAAATCGCCCCTTGAGACGGTTAAACCCGACGACTTAGACAAGCTCCGTCAGGAATTGGAAGAAAAAATAGAACGCAAACCCACTGAAGAAGAATTCATCCTGTACCTCATGCACCCCAAAGACGCGGTAGAATACATCAAATTCCGGGACGAATACGGCCAGGCCCCCCTCGTCCTGCCTACCAATGTCTGGCGCGAAGGACTCAAAAAACCGGGAGACAAAGTGGAATTTGAACTCAACGGCAAACCCTACACCATCGAACTGGTCTCGGTGGGGGCGGAACATGAAGGGCTCATCCACGTGGTGATGAAAGTGAATAACAAGACCCGGGTTTATACCGTAGAAACGCCCCGGGCCAAAAAGAAAGAGGTTAAAAAGGCGGTAGGGCCCAACCAGATCGGGGCCCCCATTAGCGGAAACGTGTGGCGTATCGGTAATCCCGAACGGGGCAGCCTCAAAGTGGGAGACATCGTACACAAAGGGGAAGAGATCGCCAATATCGAAGCCATGAAGATGGAAAACGTGGTAGTGGCTCCCTTTGACGCCCAGATTACCGCCATCCACGTAAAGCTAAACGATACCGTGGAAGAAGGTCAGCTTATGTTTGAACTAAAACCCCTGGAGGAATAAAACGGGTTTGGTAGCTAGGCGTGTTGAATAAAAAAAGCGGGGCGTACGCCCCGCTTTTTTGTTTTATTTCTCCTTGGCTTCCAGTAGAAACTTTAGCCAATCGGCCATCTGCTGCAGGTTCTTGTTGAGGTACCACCGACCGTTAGCAAAGGCACCGTAATCTGCACCCCCCATGGCCGCAGCAAAACGGGTGGAATTGGCGTAGAAGAGCCATTGTTCGACCCACATCTTCTCAATGGCCTCATCGAAGATGCTAGCCGGAAGCCCCTGCGCTACCCCTTTGTTCCAGGCTTCCAGCAAGATCTGGGTAGCGGCCAGGGTCTGTTTGTTCGTGGTCTCGATGGCCTTCTCAAATTTGGCAAAGAAACCGTCTACCCAACTGGTACCGTGGCAGGCCAGACAGACCTTCTTCATCTTCGCCCTACGCGCCGCCATCTCCTGTTTATCGATCAGGAATTCTGCCACCGGTTCCCCCGTGAGTTCAGTGGGCAGAGGAAGCCCCGCCTTGTTTTTAATCTTGGTGGTATCAGGTTCTTTGGGATGCGGGTGAGCGTAAATCAAACCAAAAATACGCCAAGCGCTACGGTCGTTCATTTGGTGCGTCCGTTCTGCCACCACGTTTCCTTCAGCATCTACGATAAGACTGGCGTGGCAGGTGGCACAGGTGGGGGCGGAGAAATCTTTCCCCACCGTCCAGGGCACCGCGTCAAAATTCCACTCGTGTTTGGCAGAAGAGAAAATATTCCCGTGCTTGCTCACCATATAGACTTTGTAAGCGGGTACATCTGGTCCCTTATGGCATTCTGCACAGGTGTAAGGTTTGCGCGCCACCGCGATGGAAAAGGAATGCCTCGGGTGGCAGGAAGAGCAGGAACCTTTTGAACCGTCTGGATTGATGCGTCCCACACCGTTATTGGGCCAGCCAGAAAGTACAGGAAACGTCATCTCTCCCATCTCCGTTTCCCGGGTGGCCATACCCTTCACTTCTACTTTGGTGCCGTGACAGTAAAGGCAGGCGTCAGCCTGAGTCTCAAGGGCCGGCTTTTCGTAAACGAGTTTTCCGTCTTTAAAGACCTGCGGCCCCAAAGAGGTATCTAAAAGGCCGTGGTAAACGGGATTTTTCTTGAGATTAGCGTAAGCGTGAGACATTATGTTTTTCTCATACTGAGCCACCTCTACCGGGTGACACGTCTGACAATCTTTTGGCGTGACCACCACGTGCACCTTAAAACCGTTGTGCTCAAAGGTATCCTTGTGGCTTTCGGGATTCATGGTGTGACATTCGGCACAGCCCACCACCACCTCTGCCAGTCTGGAAGGTACCTTTTCAGCGCTCATGCGTCGGGAAAGCTTTTCTTTCTCAAGGGCCTTACGCGGGGTCACCTGGGCGTGCAAACTCTTTTTCCAATCCGCTACGATGCCAGGCGTTACCGTTTCGTGACAGGAAAGACAGGCCTCCGTGGCCTCACTTATTTTGGCCCAAACCCCTGGACTAACCCCTAAAACCAATAGCATCACCAAGAGAAACCACCACGCACTCCATCTCATAATCCCCCCTCCCCTTTTTGAAAATTTTAGGCGGGGGGAAAATCCCCCGCTTTTTAATTATTCAACATTAACGATGATTTCGGCGCTGTTTACCAAAATAGGCTCATATTCGGATTCCGGCAGGTGGAAGAATTCTCCCACAGAGCTTGGAATCTGGGCGTAGAAAAGATTGGCTTTGATGGTAATGGGCCCTTTTGCCCCTGCAGGAATTTGAAATTCGTAATTTTCGATCTTGGTTTCCCTAGGGCCAATGCGGTAATCAACCAGATCGTTTTTTTCGGTGTACCACTGGCAGATGGTCATCCGTCCTTTGGGGTCAAAGAAAGGCCGCCTGAAAATCCTGGCTCCGGCGGGCACGTTTCCGTCACGCTTAAGCCCTTTGAAATCCTTAATTTCCATTATTTCACCGATAGCAAAGTAGGCGTAAGCACTGGGGTCAGCGATGGTATATTCTTCACCTTTGAAGCCCTTCTTCTTGACCGGGAGGTGCCAGCTCTTACCGTTGGCGTCGATGGCCCACACCTCAAGCCAGAGCATCCTCTCTTCCGCAGAACCGGAAGGGATCTTGTGACCAGCCTTACCGTTGAAAAGCTCGGCCCGAATTTTGATACGGTCTCCAGGAGAGGCCTTCTTCTTGTTCACGTAAAGGGCAAGATCAATGGCCCCCGCCAGCTTGGTGGGGGAATGGGAGCCGTGAAAGACGTGGTGCGCTATATCAGCCCGTTTAGGCCCCATGGTGGCTGCTTTACCCGGCGCGCGGTACATGTGGCAGTCCTGGCAGACTACCCCTTCTTTAGCGTAAGGTCCGGCCTTCCATTCCCGGTAGGTCTCCTTGACCCAGGCCCCGTAAGGGCTGGCTTCGTCGTGACAGGTAGCGCAAAATTCGGCCGATTTAATAAAATCAGATTGTTTTACTTTGTGCCCCATTGGCCTGGCGTCGGCCCGTGGCCCCATCTTGGTCTTACCGGGCTGGATGGTGTAACTGAAGTTAAAAGGCTCTTTTTCGGTAGAGCCCGTAATGTTATGACAGATTTCGCAAGAGACCCCTTCGTTCGCCCTGGTCCCAGCCGAGGCCTCTTTGGGAGGAATATCACCGGCCAGAAAAGCAAGGGGGGCATGACAACCGATACAACCGGCTTTTACGCCGGCCACCTTGGGCTCCTTTAAAGCGTGCGGCAAGGCCAGTTTGAAATACTCGACCTGGTCCCACTCGTGGGTAAAGGCCTGCGCCATCAAACTCTCTTTCCATTCCTGAAAGATCTCTTTGTGACAGGCCCCGCACTTTTGCGGCTTCTTGAAGTCATGGTACTTAAAAGAACCCATTTCTGCGGCCAGAGCCGGAACCGTTAAAAAGCAAAACGCAACCCAAAACAAAAGTATCTTTCTCATCGCCCTACCTCCTTTGACTTAGTCTACGGGATTAAAGGCCGATTTTGGGGCCCCGCACACGGGGCAAGTCCAATCCTCGGGAAGATCCTCAAAAGGGGTCCCGCCCGCAATGCCGCGCTCGGGATCCCCCTCCGCAGGGTCATAAACGTATCCACAAACCGAACACTGATATTTTTGCATCTTGGCTCTCCTTTAAGTTTTTTTTAGTTTTTTAGTACGGATTAAAAATGAGAAAGGGGCCAAAGCCCCTTTTCGCTTTAATTGTCAAGGTTTTCCGGCTTCCACACTTCCCACACCTTACCCGCCAGGTCAGGCGCGGGCTTAAGCGTGGGCTTGCCCGGACGCCATTCCGCCGGACAGGCTTCACCTTCGTGTTCGCGTACGTATTGGAAGGCGTCTATCTGACGTAGTAATTCGTTGACGTTGCGGCCTACCGGGGCGTTTAACATCTCAATGGACTGGATAACACCGTCAGGATCAATGATAAAACGACCACGCAAATTAAGACCCAGCTTTTCGTCGTAAACACTGTAGAGCTGGCCAATCTTCCCAGCTACATCCCAGAGGAGTGGAAACGGAACCCCGCCAGGAACCAGTTTGGAAAGCTCGGTCTCCTGCCAGACTTTGTGGGTGAAAACCGTATCGGTGCTAATCGCCAGGACTTCAACTCCACGCTTCTTAAACTCTTCATAGCGCGCCGCAACTGCGGCCAATTCGGTGGGTCACACAAAGGTAAAATCCGCGGGATAGAAAAAGATAACCACCCACTTTCCCTTGTAATCTGAGAGCTTTACCATCTTTATTTCCCCATTTACGTAAGCCTGCGCTTCAAAATCAGGCGCCGCAATACCAGGACGTACACACATAACCTTCCCTCCTTTTAGTTTTTGCTATTTAGTTAGAAAGATTTCAATCTTTTGTCAACTCTATTTTAGGAAAAATTTTATTAATAGATCCCCCTTTCCCCCTCTTTTTCAGAAGGTAAGTACGGAAACGAACTAGGCAAGGTTTTATTTAACGATTAGCCAGGAGCACCAGGTATTGCCCCGGGCGGGGACGGGGGCGATGGTCGGCGGTATAGACCAGGATTTGTTTCCGGTTTTCGGCAATCAAAAAAAGGGGGATCAGCTGGCCGTTAAAAAGGCGGTAGGCCCTTTCGTAGTCAAAGTATTTAGAAAGCTTAAGTTTCCGCACCCGGTAACCCCGCCGGTAAAGACCTTCCAGGTACTGGTAATCGATCTCTTCACCAAAAAGGAGACGGCCCTTTACCTGGGGTGCGGCTCGCAGACAACCAGAGATCTCTTTGGACGGGGCCAGTTGATACACTTCCTTGCGCCCAAAGATTTCCATAAAGTGGACCACCGCCAGGGTGTTAACCTCATCGTTTCCGGTTACCGCAAAAAGTTTCCCCAGACCTTCAAACTCCACCTCCTCCAGGACACAATCTGAAAAGATACTGGCGTAAAAACTGGGTAGTCCTTCTTTTTCCGCCGCTTTCACGTGGAACCAGTTAGTATCCACCATAAGTACTTCTATACCTTCTTCGTAAATGGCGTGGGCCATCTCTCGGGCCCAGTCGTGGGCCCCCACAAAAAGCACCCCGCTGGGTTCCTGCTGGCAGACTTTCAGAAAACAGGCCCAGGGCCTGGCCAGGAGGCCGTTTAGAAGGACCGTACCCATGATCACCAGAAAGGTGATAGTGACCAGCTTATCCGCCAGGGGAAAGCCGTAATCTTTCAAGTGAAGGGCAAAAAGGGAAGAGACCGCCGCGGCCACGATCCCGCGGGGGGAGATCCCGCCCAGGAAAAGGCGTTCCCTCAAACTGAGGCCAGACCTCATAGTAGAAAAGAAGACCGCCACCGGCCGCACCAAGAAGATTATAGCGCCGAGAAAAAGCGGCTCCCGCCAGCTGAAGGCTAAAAAATCCTTCAAATCCAGCCTGGCGGTCAAAAGGATGAAAAGATTGGCCAAAAGGGGTATAGCCAGGTTTTCCTTAAAGGCGGCTACGTGTTTAATGGAGACGATCTTCTGGTTGGCCAAAAGAGCCCCCATGACCGTGACGGTCAAAAGGCCTGTTTCAGGCTGAAAATAAGAAGACAAAGCGAAGCCAAGCATCAAAAACATCAAAAAGAAGGCAATTTCCAGGTATTCCGGCACAAAATAACGCCTCATAATGACGATCAACATCTGGGCCAGGAGGTAGCCAAACCCCACGCCGATGAGGATGGTCTTTACGAAAGCCCAGAGTAAAAACCACCCCTCTTCCTGCTGGGTAATGGCCTCAAAGACCAGGACCGCACAAATAGCGCCGATGGGGTCGATCAGAATACTTTCCCAGCGCAGGATGGGGCCTATCGGTTTGCGGGGACGAACGTGGTTCAAGAGGGGACCGATCACCGTGGGGCCCGAAACAATTAAAATAGCCCCCAGAAGCAGGGCCAGAGGCCATGGGAAGTTCAACAGATAATGGGCCAAAAGGGTGGTCAAGGCCCAGGTGACCAAGGCCCCCACGGAGATCAGGTTGATGACCACGGAGGCCTTGGTCTTTACTTCTTCAAAACGGAGGTTGAGGCTGCCTTCAAACAGGATGACGGCGATGGAGGCCGAAACGAGCGGGGCCAGAAAATCTCCCAGGAGCTGGTCTGGATCGAGAAAACCGGTAACAGGGCCCAGCAAGAGCCCGGCAAGCAACAAAAAGATGATGGAGGGTAGACGGAAAAGCCACGCCAGCCATTGGGCAAAAATACCAACCGCGATTACTAAGGCCAGGTTTAAAAGGACCGCCTTTTCCATTTAACGTCTAAGTGTGGCCTTCAAGCGCAGAGGGTGCAGGAAAAGATCCAGGGCATCGTTAATATCCCGGACTACGATGTCAGCCGCCAGCAACGCCTCTTTGGCCATCCCCTCTTCCAGAAGCACCGCAATCCCCAACGCGGCTTCAGAAAGCATGAGCACGTCGTTGGCCCCATTGCCTATCGCCGCCACGTATTTAGGGCCCAGCTCTTCCACGTATTTGAGTTTGGCTTCGTCGTGAGGTTCTTCGGGGCTTAGGATGACGAGCTCGCAGGGAAGGTCCCAGAGGGCCTTTTTGGCCCGGCCAAAGGTATCCGCCGTAATCACGTGAAGCTTAAAGGTTTTGGCCAGTTCTAAAAATTTTTCCTTTACCCCGGTCTTCAAATGGCCGTCTACCGCTAGGGTTCCGTTAAAATCAAAGACTAAATGCTTGAGTTTTAATAGACCTACCCGCGGAATCTCCAGCTCAAACATGATGGCCTCCTAAAACTCTACCGTCTTGACCCGGGCGGCATGACACTGAAGGTTTACCGCCACCGGTAGACTGGCGATGTGGGTGGGAAAGGTTTCTACGTGCACGGCCAAGGCCGTGGTGGCCCCTCCAAAACCCAAGGGCCCGATCCCCAAGGCGTTAATCTCTGACAACCATTCCTTCTCTAGCAGAGCCACCTCAGGCCGGGAAGAAGATCGGCCTACCGGGCGCAAAAGGGCCTTTTTGGCCAGGTAAGCGGCCTTTTCAAAAGTCCCTCCTAAACCCACTCCCACGATGAGCGGGGGACAGGGGTTGGGACCGGCTTTGGCCACGGTTTCCAGGACGAATTTTTTAACTCCTTCAAGCCCCGCCGCCGGAGGGAGCATCCTGAGCGCACTCATATTTTCGCTCCCGCAACCTTTGGGCATAAGGGTGATCCGAAGCCTCTGGCCCGGTACTACCTCAAGATGGATCACCGCCGGGGTATTGGTCCCCGTATTTTTGCGGGTGATAGGATCTGCTACCGATTTGCGTAAATACCCCTCTTCGTACCCCTGGGCCACCCCTTCATTGATGGCCTCGTAAAGTCCCTCAACCACGACCTCTTCTCCGAGCTCCACGAGGGCCACCACGATCCCGGTGTCCTGACAAAGGGGCAAGCCCAGTTTATGGGCCAGAGAGGCGTTTTCCAAAAGGAGGGAAAGGGTCTTGCGCCCCAGGGGGGAAGGTTCTTTTTCGAGGGCCTGCGCAAGGGCCTTGACCACCTCCTGCGGAAGGCCGCGGCAGGCCTCCACCGCTGCCTGCGCCACCTTAGAGACTATTTCTTCTCTGGCAATCCTTCGCATCTCTTCCGTTCTCTTAGCCCTTTTTTGGCAAAAAGAAAACTCATTTGTCGTAGCGCTATTGCCAGCCTCGACCGGGCTTATTAGAAAAAGTCTCTATGAAGGAGCTTACCGTACAAACCAACAGACCTTACCAAATTCTTATTTCAGGGGGACTTCTAACGGAAGTCCCGCAAGACCTCAAAAAACTTGATCTGGGTTATCGTTACGCCCTTGTTTCCGACAGTAACGTAGCAGAGCTGCTGGGTGAAGACCTTTTAAGGTTGTTTCATGAAGAAGGGCTTTCGGCGGAACTCTTTTCTTTCCCGGCGGGAGAGGCCTCCAAAAATATGGCCACCGTGGTTGACCTGGCCCGGAAGATGGTCCGCGCCGGCTTTGACCGCAAATGTGCGGTGATCGCCTTGGGAGGCGGGGTTACCGGAGATCTAGCCGGTTTTCTGGCCTCCATTTACCTTCGTGGCATTCCCTACGTTCAGATTCCAACGAGCCTCTTGGCCCAGGTGGACAGCTCCGTGGGCGGTAAAACGGGGGTTGATCTCCCGGAAGGGAAAAAT
Source organism: Thermodesulfobacteriaceae bacterium (assembly GCA_015494065.1). Taxonomy (GTDB): domain Bacteria; phylum Desulfobacterota; class Thermodesulfobacteria; order Thermodesulfobacteriales; family Thermodesulfatatoraceae; genus Thermodesulfatator. The sequence goes on from WGCA01000012.1 coordinate 26,083, forward strand.
CTTTTAGGGACCTTTTACCAACCAGCACGGGTCTACATCGATTACGGAACCCTTACCACCCTTCCCTTTGAACACTTAAAAAACGGCCTGGCCGAAGTGGTAAAATACGGCTGCATCTCCAGCCCGGCCCTTTTTTCCTTCTTGGAAGCCCAAAGCGAAAGGCTCCTGCGTTACGACGCCGAGGCCCTAGAACACATAATTTACGAAAGCTGCCGCATCAAGGCCGAGATGGTCTCCCGGGATGAAAAAGAAGGGGGCCTGCGGCGCATCTTAAACTTCGGCCACACCATCGGCCACGCCATAGAAGCCGCTACCAATTACCAACTATTACATGGCTTTTGCGTAGCCATCGGAATGGTGGCCGCCGCAAGACTCTCAGAAAAACTAAAGGTCTCCCAGGAGGAGATAAGCCCAAGGCTAGTCTCTTTGCTTAAACGGCTTGATTTACCCACTCAAATCCCTCAAGGCCTGGCGCCAGCTGAGATTCTTTCCTTTCTTCGGACGGACAAGAAAGTCTGGAAAGGAAGGCTTACCTTCGTCTTGTTAAAACGCCTGGGGGAGCCAGTCTTCTATGAAGAACCACCTGAAGAATTAGTCATCGAAGTAATAAAAGAACTTAGTGCCTAAGGCTGGCCCGCTCCAACACCCTCTTTCTCAAATGGCTGGCCCTTATCTGGGCGGCTATTTGAACTTCGGTAACAAACCTTTCCCAGACCGGTCTTTCTAGGATCGGCTTTATGAATTTTAAAAGGCCCTCTCCAGTACCCTTCACCAGAGCGGGTCTTGGGGAAGCGGTCTCGCCCAGACGAAATAGTTCAAGGCAGAGGCCCTCAAGTTCATCGGTTATCAAGACCAGATTGGCCCCGTACACGGGAAATAACTCCAGGCGGTCTATCACCCAGCCTCCGGTGTTGAAGACCCTGGCCCAGGGCGAAAAGGGGGCAAAACGATCCAGCCTGGCAAAGGGTTTGTGGGTGTGTCCAAAGATGAAATCAAAGGCGTAATCCGTAAGATTTCCCTCCGGGTCTACCTTTTCTATCTCCTTAAGGAGAGGGCCTTCCACGAACCAGTTAAGCTCCCTTTCCACCTCTTCCGAAAGGGCCACTGTTTCTTTTTTCCGTTCAGGATAAAGGGCCTTTTTAAAGGTCTTCTCCAGGACCTTTTGGATAAGGTCATCTTCCCACCTTTCCGGCACCAAGGGAATATCAAACTTTTGGGCCAAGGCCTTGGCCAGATTAGCCAACAGATCTTTAAAGGTTTCCGGGACCAATAAACTCTCATAAATGGTCTCGATCCGCTCGCCCACCTTGCCGGAGCGGCCCATGGTGGACCAAAAGAAATCGATCCAGGCAAAATTTTCTTCCTCAATTTCGTTTAGGGTCTGAGGCTCCTGCTCTCCCGGAAACAGGATCACCCGGAGCTTGCTCATGAGACGGTAAATCCCCTCCAGCAGATGGCCGTGGTGGAGGCACACGATCTTTTTCTTTTCTTCGTTGATCAGCCCCAATACCGGATAGGTGACCCCTACCGGGAAATCCTCAAGCTGGGGAAAGCGCTTTAAAAAACGTCCTATAAAAGGGGAAGGAACAAAGTGGTGGCTCTTTTGGGGAAAGACCTCCGAAATGTGCCAAGGTGGGGGTAAGAAAGACCCGGGAGGCTTGCGCCGGGCTACGTAATTGGCGTATTGAATCTCCCTTGAGGTCTCCCAAAGGTGGTGATCATGATTTCCGGGGATATAAATTAAGCCAGAAAACAAAGCCCTCTTTACCAGCCACTCTTCCACCAGCCTTTCAAAGACCATGGCCGCCTGGTTAAAACGGGCGAGCGCCAGCTCCAAACCGTCCCCCAGGATGACCAGCCAGGGCCTGTTTTCCTGCCCTTTGAGAAGCTCTTCTAGACAGAGGGTAAAACTGGTCAGGACAGGCGAAGCTTTTAAAGGGTCCTGTTCCCAAAGCCCTGGTTTTAGGTTAGTTAAAAGACTATCTTCTTCACCGAGATGGAGATCAGAAAGGACTAAATACTTAAGGACCATAAATCACCCCCTTTGGCTTATCATAACTTTTTAGGAGCGATGAAGGAAAGAAAAAAACAACCAATCATAGAAATCAGGCCCATCCAGGACCTTGGCCCTTGGGCGAAAGAGCTTCAAAGGATCTATCTAGACGCTTACCAGGAGGATTATCTTTACGCCTACCGGGACCCTAAAAGGGTTAAGCGTTATTTGAAATGGCTTCTCAAACACGCAGACGGTGGGTTCTTCGTGGCCTTCGACCAGGGAAAACCCGTGGGTTTTATCGTGGTCCAACCAGATTGCCGCTATCAGGGAGAAGAGATCCCCGAAATACACGAATTGGTGGTGGACCCTGCTTACCAGGGCCAGGGGATCGGCAAGCGACTTATGCAAGAGGCCCTCAATTTCTTAACCAAAAGGGGTTACCAGAAAGTAGCCTTATGGGTGGGGGAGAAAAACGAAGACGCCCGCCATTTTTACGAACGGCTAGGCTTTAAAGTCACCGACCGTCAAGGGTCATGGCTGAGAATGGAAAGGGCGCTTCAGGACTCTTCTGTCAGCATGTCAAGCAAGGTATCAAGGACTGAGAAAGCCTCTACCACGTCGGAAAGCTCAATTATTTCCTCCGAAGTATGACATTTGGCCAGCTCTCCTGGGCCAAAAACCACCGGTTCTACGCCTGCGGCGTACAAATGGGCAGCGTCGGTCCAGCTGGGCATCCCGGCCAACTCTGGTTCTTCCCCCAGGGCCTTCCGATAGGCTTCACAGATTTTTTGGACCACCGGAGAATCAGTAGGGATGGCAAAGGGCTCCGAGACGTCTTTTACCACGTAGTGGACGTTGGGTGTCTCTTCAAGAATCTGTTTCACTTCCCTGATGACGTCTTCAGTATCCTGGCCTGGAAGAACCCGAAAATCGATCTCCACGATGCAGAGATCAGGGACCCGCAATTCCCCGTCTCCTCCGCTAAACCTTTCTACGTTGAACCCCCCTGGGCCAACTAAAGGATGCTCAGAATAGAGGAAAGAAAGCCTCTTTAGCTTGGAGATCAGTTCTATGGCCCTTTCGATCGCGTTTTCCCCGTGGGGGATGCAACTTCCATGAACTGCCCGCCCCCTAACCCTGATCTCAAATTCAACCGAACCACCCTCAGCAATGGCAATTTTGAGGTCCGTGGGTTCCAAGACCACGGCGTAGGGAGGAAGGCTTTCCCTGGCCAGAATGGCCGAGCCGTGTCCTTCTCTTTCTTCGTCCACGACAAAGGCAAATGTGGCGGGGATGGGTTTCCCTTGGCGTTTGCGCTCTTCAAGGAGCATGAGCATAATGGCGACCCCGGCCTTGGCGTCGCAAACCCCCAGACCTTCTAGGACGTCATCTCTGATCCGGGGCGGGAAGATACCCAGCCAGGGAGGGACGGTGTCCACGTGGGTGGTAATCAACAATTTGTGAGACGGGTCTTCGTTTACGATGATGTTATAGAAGCGGTCAGGGACCTCCTGCTTACGAAACTTAAAACCTCTCTGACTTAGCCGGCCGGTTATATACTCGAGAATGGCCCTTTCTTCCCCGCTCGGGCTGGGGATGGAGGCCAGGGTAAAAATGAGTTCTTTAAAACGGTTTTTAAGGTCCATGGAAAGAAATAAAAACTTTATGGGCTCCCTTGTCAAACGGTGGGATAAAAGTTAATTTTAAATTGCTTGCGCGCCCGTAGCTCAACCGGATAGAGCGTTGGACTACGAATCCAGAGGTTGGAGGTTCGAGTCCTCCCGGGCGCGCCATCTCCAAGGGTTTCAGAGCTTCCCCTCCTGGGGTCCATATAGGTGTCTAAAGATCTCCCTCGGCTTTTGTGAGCGACCACTGTCACTCTTGAATTGCGCCCCATGA
>WGCA01000013.1 GCA_015494065.1 Thermodesulfobacteriaceae bacterium
GAAATTGTTTCTCCCATTATTTCTAGGCCATATTCCGTTCTGGGAGTACCTTTTACATGTGCAACTTCAATTCTGCTTATCTTAAATCCGGTATTAAACTTCCGTAAAATGCTGTTTATTTGATCTTTGTAGTCTCGCAATAACTGTTCCATATATGTATTTAGTTCTTTACGTTTCTCTCTCTTACGACTCTCAAGTCTGGATTTGTGTTCTTGAAGTTCAAGATATTCTGCACAATAATTTTCAACTTCTGATTGAAATCTCCTTTTCTTAGCTTCGAGTCTATTTATTTCTATCCGCAAATCTTTTCTATTAATTGTTTCTAAAGAATTTATGAATTGGCTAATTAGACCACGAACTTTTTTAATTGCTTTATTGTAACTTTCTATTTTTGACTGTATAGCTGCATATTCTTCGAAAGCAATATATAAATCTTCATGTATTGATATTTTAGTGAGAAGAGCTGATAATTTCTGCTCTAAAATATTCACCACTTTCTCCCGAAGAGAGATAAATGTCGATTTTATTTTATCTAAATCAAGCTTTTCAGGAAATTTAAAATCTGGCCTATCTGCCCACGCACCTTCGGCATTTTCGTTTGATTTAAGAGTGCTTTCAATTGATACCCATATATCTTCTCCAAAGTCTTTCCTAATTTTCTCTAATGCTTCTTCAATTTTGCGCTTAAAGTTGTCGTAAGCTTCAGTAAAATATTGCTTATAAGCCTTAATAAGATCTGAACCTTCAAGATCTTGGCCACAAAAGGGGCATCCTGTGGCCTTTTCCAAATAACCGAGACCTTGTCGAAGCCATTTTTCTCCATAGACATCGAGATTTCTTGTTATGTGTTCTTTAACTTTTTTCTCAGCTTCTTCGGAAATACTTTCTAATGAACTTGCAAGCAAATTCTTAAGGCAAACAATATCGAAATCAGGTAGACAAACTGGTTTCGGAAGTGGTCTCCTACGAATCGCTTCAATATTTTCTGTATCTCGTAACTTCTGCTGTATCTTTCTAAGTTTTACATCTATATCTGGATCTGGCTGTAGATGAACAAATTCTTCAATAGAAAAAGGACCTTTATGCTGCGATATAAGCCCTTTCAATTCTCTTAGTTTCTCGTTTATTTGAGCAATATTTTTATTGATCTCATCTATTTCTTCTTTTAAGCGAACACCTTGTTCACCAAGAGCAAATTCAAGAAGATTTTCTCGATGAACTGGTTCAATACGACTTCCAATACATACATTTTTTTCTATAAACCATTCATCAAAAACCAAAATATTTGAACATAACTTCGTCCACTGTCCGTCATAAAATTCAAAACTCTGACCCTGTATTCGAAAATGTACTTCTGGTATGTAAGAGCTACCAAGAGTTTTTTTCTCCTGTACAAGGTGTACCTCTCCACAAGCTAAAGAATGACAAATAGTGGCGAAGGTAGATTTTCCTCGCCCGTTTTCAGCGTAAATAAGAGTTACAGGTTTCAGTTGAATGGCTCCGGAAGGTAAAGGTTCATGAAGCAAACCAATCCCGCGAAGTTTTACGATTTTTTCGATCATGACATTCCCTCCACAAACTTTTCCGCATCTTTGATGCGGATTTGGCCGGAAATGAGTTTGGGGAGGATGGGGTCGCGTAGGGAACCTAATGTTTGAATTTCTTTTTCATTTTGTTTTATTTTTTGGAATATATAAAAAACTTGATCTGTAAACAATTTTACACAATCCCCTTGAGGAATTATCAATTCGATCTGAAGTAATGATTCAGGCTTAACACGCTGATGACTGCTCGAAGTTCCTGTAGCAAGCGTAGCAAAAACATTTAGAAAATTTTCTGAATTCAAAAGACAATAGAGATATTCTTTAGAAACTTTACTTGGGGCTAGGACAAAAAATTCTGTAGAACAGATAGCGTGTATATCTTCTTCAGGACAGGATAACCAAACTCTTGGTATTCTAGGATTTAACTTAGAAATAAGTACAGCTTCATGGGGAACTAAGTACTTGTTGCTTTTTATATCTTTTCCTTTTTCTCTTTTTGGTACTTTTCCTTCATCAAAGGAAGGAATACTATAATGAAGGAAAATTTTTTCTGGATATTCAAAGGGCTTTATATTTTTACGCTGTAAAATAGCAATATCTTTAATGCTTCCCACCCTCCACCCCTTCGGTATCGGGCCGAGGGGGGAATCCTCAAAGGAATCGGGGAAGAGCCGGGCGATTTCGGGGGAAAGTCGATAAATGTTTCCCCCTCTCCCTGAGGGAGAGGGGGAAAGGGGGTGAGGGGACAGTTCCATCACTTTGTGATAAAGAGCTTCTAGAACGGATTCCGGATCCCTCAGGACATCATGCACCCAGAATCTTATGACTTCAATCCCTTTCCTTCTTAAAAATTGGGTTCGTTTTGCGTCTTTTAAGCGTCGTCCGGGGTCGTTGTGCTGGCCTCCGTCAATTTCTATGGCCAGCTTCAATTCGGGACAATAAAAATCCAGGATAAACGGAGGGATAGGATGCTGACGGCGGAACTTCAAGCCCAGGAATTGTCTATTACGTAAGAGGCGCCACATGAGGGCCTCGGAATCCGTCTGGTTGCGCCTTAGCTTGCGGGCAAAAGAGATGAGATCTTTTAATTTTTCTTTCTCCCTCACCCCTAACCCCTCTCCCAAAGGGAGAGGGGAAAGTGAAGGCGGGGCTTCTCCCAGAGGGAGAGGGGAACCGGAAAGGGTAGTTTCTCCCCGAGGGAGAGGGGAACTAGAGAGAGTACTTTCTCCCGAAGGGGGAGGGGAACTAGAAAGAGTAGTTTCTCCCGAAGGAAGAGGGGAACTGGGAAAAGTAGTTTCTTCCCGAGGGAGAAAGGGAGCAGAAGAAAAGGCGTTATCTGGTGGGAGAGGGAAATTTTGGCGGGCGTTTTCAAGGATGGCCCGGCGGCGGGCGGCTTTTTCCGCCAGGGCGTCAGGGATGGGGTTTCCGGCCTTAAGGGCATTATCAATTACCGGGTCGAAGTCCACAAACCAGGACTTAAAGATGGCCTTCGCCAACTCCTCCAGCGTCTCATTCATCCGCCGATTGAGCTCTATCTTGTCATCCAACGTGCCAAGTATGTGAGCAATGGCTTTCTGTTCGGGTAGAGGTGGAAGGAGAATTTCAAGTTGAGAAAAATCATTTTTGTTTAGAATTGGTTGAGCTGATCCTGATGTAAGGTATCTTAATTCATTTTGTCTATTTAAAAGATTATAATAAACAAATAAAGCGTCATTCTCATCATTGACCATGATGGAATTAATTTGCTGATTTGTAACACAATTTTTGCCTGCAATTGCCACTTTTCCCATCTGAGAACCAATACAAGAAACCATTACTGAACCAGCTGGGATATATGAAGTCTTAACTTTTTCTAATCCTTTCTTTGTTAGATATCTTTCGGTTTTTGATATTATTCTCCGACCATCCATATCTTTGGGTGTTACAAACGGAATATCTCCTCCAAAATTTTCAGGTTCTGTTGTAGGAGGAGTTTTTCCTGTAACTATTCGTCCAAGGTCTCCTATCTTTTTAACAGTCCAAGATGAATGCATCTTGACTCCTTAAAATTCCAAAATTTTACACCTTCACCCTTACTTTCTCCTCAATCCTTTCCCTGATCTGCGAATACAATCCGGCGTTAAGATTTTCACGTTCCCTCCAGCTCCCTTTCCAATTCCTTTGCACCCGGCAGACTCTCTTTAAGCTCCCCCGGTAGAACACGGGTCAGGTGGTAGTGGATGGACCAGGACGTTTCTGCTCCAGCCATGCACGATGGTCTGCTGGATGTACCATATACGCTCAGCAGGATCTTTTATACATAATCCAAGATGCGAACATTTTGCCCCAGGGGATTTGTGCAGCAACCTGCTGCACAAATCCTTTGTCAGGATAGGCTTCAGCAAAAGCCCGCATATACTTCAAATTCCGGGCTGAAAAACCCTTCATGTCTGGGAACTCTTGCCTCAGATCCTGTGCCAGACGGTCAATCACCTTTGAGCCAGCCTTCTTTTCTCTGCCGTTCCAGGATCATCCGGCCAATTTCTAAGTAAAGCAAAATAAGCTCACGATTGGCGGAAAGACAGCTTTGATCCGGATTCTTTCGAATACGTTCCTTCAAATCCGTTAAAATTCGGCATAGCCAGTAGGTAATCTTATTCTCCAAACCCAATCTCCCCTTAAATTACGTCTTATCGCTTCTTCAAGTCTCTAGTTTCTAAGATATTTTTCACTTTTTCTTTCAAATCTGGGAGATCTTTGGTCATAATTTCCCAGATATTTTCAAGATCCACTCCAAAATATTGATGAATTACCACATTTCTTAGAGCAAAAATTTTCCGCCACGGAATATCATAATACCTGTTTCGTATTTCAAGAGGGATATTTCTGGCAGCTTCACCGATTACTTCCAAATTCCGAAGAACAGCATCTATTGTGCGTTCATCCTTTTCAAAGTCTTCGTAAGTCATATCAGAAACGTATCTTTCTATTTTCTCTATACATTCCAAAATATCGTAAAGAAAAAGAGTAGAATCTCTTTTAGACACTTATTAATTCCTCTCTTATATATTTCCAAAGTCGGGGTTTTCTGATCACAGCTTTTTTAGAAACCACATCAACTTTAATACCCAAGATCTGTTCCAAATAGTCCTTGAGATCTACTATCTCCAAGCCGATTGGTTTTTCAAACTCAATCAGAATATCAATGTCACTACCAGAAGTATCCTCTCCGCGCACATAAGAGCCAAAAAGATTGATCTCCTTAACATGGAATTTGTTAGCCAAAACCGGCTTATGCTCACGAAGAATGCGCTTTATTTCTTCTAAAGATTTAGCCCCCATAAAACCAAGCTCCCTTAAATTAGGTTTAATGACTTCCTCAAATTTTGTGCCTTCGGCAAACTGGGCCTTTGGTTATGGCACCGAGCGTATTCTTTTGACATAGCCCGCTAACACCCATTTTACTCCTCTAAGGTCATAATACCCTTTATAGGGCTCTTATTTCAAAAGAAATTATGGCGTTTCTCGCTCAAGGACCAGGAGGCGGTGTCGGCCAAAAAGGCGGCCATCCTCGTCCCGCCAGGGAGTCTCAACCGTGGCGATCAAACGGCCTTCTCCTGAAACCGCGAGATGAAAGAAGCAGGTTCCCACCGTAGGATAATAGCCGGTAAGCTTCTTGAGACCGCCCCCCTCACGGGTAAGGTCAAAGGCCAAGACCCCGAACTGCCGTACCGGGGCGTCCTCGCGCCTGAAGGCCCCCACCGCCACCGCCAGCGTCTTTCCGTTACGACTAAGGGCTATCCCCTGGAGCTTGAAGGGAGAAGAAAAACGCCAGAGGATCCTTCCCTGATGGTCAAGGGCAAAAAGGGTACGGGCCGCCGGATGTGGCCCCGAAGGGCGATCAACCGCAAGGGGCATCCCGAAAGGGAGCGTACTCTCTCCAGAAATGATGAAAAACTCACCTCGGGGGCCAAAAAGGCCGTAGCTCAAGGTGGCTGAGACCGGAAGTCCCCCAATAAGCAGAGGGGTAGCAAGGGGCACCAGGGAAAGAAGCCTCTTTCTTTCAAGGTCAAAAAGAAAGAGCCTCCCATCGGAAGTACCCAGAGCCCCCGTGTCACCTTCCGGTGAAACGGCTACGGACTCCCAGGCTGCCACCCGGTCAAAATAGGGCTTAAGGGGCGCCAAACGGTAGACGAAAAGGGGTCTTCCAGTCTTCCCGTCAAGGAGGAGAAAGCTCTGAGGTGGAGGGCCTTCAAGGCGTGTGCGGTCCTCAGGGTCTTCGGAAGGAAGAAGGGCCACCGCTGCCACCCTCCGGGCCTCCTCGTCACTGTCGGCGTAAATAATGGTCACCGGGGCAGGGCCTTCTCGCGGGTAAGCCCAACGCAATTTCCCGTCCCGGTCAAGCCGATAGAGGCGCGAGAGCCTGCGCCAGGTACGTCTTTTGGGGTCGTACCAGGAATGGGTCCCGAGGACCAGAAGATCTCCGCCGGAAAGGACCTTCAAGCGGTAAATGCCGGGCAAATGATAGATGCCGTAAAGATCCCCGGGAGCAGGCGGGGTACCCCGCAAGAGGTCGCGAGCTGTTTCAAAGCACCAAAGCCTCTTCCCCGTGGAGAGTTCCACGGCACAAAGGGCCCCTTCCGGGCTCTGCTCCCCGTAGTAAAGCCTCTTTCCATCAGGGGAAAAGGCCACCCTTTTGACCATGGCCTCGGGAACGGTCTTTTTGAGGAGCAGGCGGCCGGTTCGGGCTTCAAAGACCAAAAGTTCCCCTTGAAGGGTTCCAAGGGCGAGCAGGCGGCCGTCCCCGGAAAAGGCCACAAAGGCATCAGGGGTGTGCCCCGCCCTCACGTGAAAGGAGACGTCTTTTAAGGGATGATCCCAGAGGAGTTTGAGGCCAAAGGCCTTGGTCTCCTCCCCTAAACCCGTAGAATTAAAGAAAACAACGCACCAAAGCGTAAAGAGGACGCAGAGCCTCTTCATAAAAAACCCCCTGGAAATAAAGCCAGAAAAGGATTTTGGCCGCCAGGACCAAAAAAGCTGCCAGCAACAAAAAGGCGACCAGGATCTTTTCCGCAAGACGCACAGGTGGAAGAAGCCCTTTGGGCGGGGGAAGCAAGGGGTCAAACCCCCGGGTAAGCAAGGTATCGGAAAGGGCTCTCGCCTGCCTTACCGCCTTGGCCAGCAAAGGATAAACGATGGAAAGTTCCGTCTTTACCGTATAAAAGAGCCCCCTCCTTAAAGGGCGATAGCCCCTCAGGCGCAGGGCCTGACGCACCAGGCGAAGATCATCAGCCACCGCTGGCAAAAACCTCACCGCTGCAAGGGCCATCAAGGTTAGTCCTCGCGGAAGGGGCAGGGCCGAGACCGCCCGGAAAAGGAGTTCTTTAGGGGTCGAAGTCACCAGGTAAAGCCCGGCGCTTAAGGCCGCCACCAAGCGCAGGGCCTGCACCAGACCATAAAAAAGACCTTCTTTTATCAGGCAAAGGCCCGAAAAACTTTCCCCCGGTGGAATGAGACAAAAAAGGACGGTCCGTGGAAAATCCCGATAAAAAAGCCCCTGGCTTACCACTAAACCCCAAACCGTAGTGAGCACCAGGATAAGGTGCATCTTAAGGACCGGCTTTGACGGCCTTGAGCCCAGAAGGATAAGCCAGGAAAAGAGGGCCAAAAGAAAAAGGGAACGAGGCTGATCAAGGAGTACGGAAAGGAGGGAGAAGAAAATCGAAAGCGAAAGCTTGGTGTACGGGTGAAGCGTTGCGGTCTGCAACTTAAAGACCCCCTTGATTTATGGGACCAAATTGATTACCCGGGTGGCCAGCGCGGTAGCCACTTCTTCGTCGTGGGTGGAGAAGATGACGAGTTCGGCGGCAAGTTCCTTCATGAGTTTCAAAGTGTTTTCCGCGTCCTGGGCGGTGGTCGGCTCATCCAGCAGGAGCACTTGGGGGCGAGCGGTAAGAAGCCCCGCAAGGGCCACCCTCAAGCGTTCTCCCCGGGAAAGGGAAAAGGGAGGCCGGTCAAGGTATCTTGTAAGGGCGAGCCTTTCTGCCACCTCCCTCACCCGTCTCGAAATCTCTTCTTTATTAAGTCCCAAGTTTTCCGGGGCCAGAGCCAGTTCTGAAAAAACGCACTCTCTCACCAGCATGAGGTCAGGGTCCTGAAGGAGTAGCCCCAGGGGTAAACGCTCCGCCGGTGGCCTCCTACACCAGCAAACCCGGCCGGTGGTAGGACGCAGGAGGCCGGCCAGAAGGTGAAGGAAAGTGGTCTTGCCGCTTCCGTTCGGGCCGAGGAGGGCCACTCGCTCCCCGGCCCGGAAAGAGAAATTAAGCCCAGAGAAGACCTCCCTTTCACCGTAAGAAAAAGAAAGATTCTCGACTTTAAGGATCACCGGCCCCAAAGGAGCGGGTCTTAGACGGGGAAAGATCCGCTGCGGAGGAGAGAATCCTTTTACCGGACCGTAGTAAAGGGGCCTTCCATCTTTGAGATAGAGGATCTTTTCTGCATAGGGGAGCACAAACTTCAGACGGTGTTCGGCCATGATCACCGTAATCCCGGAGCGGGTAAGTCTCTTAAAGAGCTTGACCATCTTGTGCGCGTTTTCAGGATCCACTTGGGCGAGAGGTTCATCAAGAAGGAGGATGCGGGGACGCACGGCAAGAGCCGCGGCCAGCGCCACCCGCTGGCGCTCCCCGCCTGAAAGGCTGGTTAGCGCCCGGTCTTTGAAGGCGGGAGAAAGGCCAACTTCGTACAGGGCCTCTTCCACTCTTTTTTCGATCTCAGCCGGGGGAAGGCCCAGGTTTTCAAGGCCAAAGGCCAGCTCGTTAAAGACTGTCTCCGCCACCAGGTGTTCAGCTGTGGTCTGAAAGACCGTGGCCACCGCTGGAAAGAGAGTCCCCGGGGCCACCGGTAAGCGCCAGGAAAGGACTTCTACTTCGCCGGAAAAATCACCCTCCGAGGCAAAGGGGATAAGGCCACACAGCACCTGAATAAGAGTGCTTTTACCACAGCCCGTCTCCCCGGCCAGCAGGAAAAACTCCCCTTCCCTCACCTCAAAGGAAACCCCTTTCAGGGCCAACTCCCCCGAAGGGTAGCGAAAACGGAGATCTTTTACCCGGATAAGCTTCTTCATCGCTCAAACCCACTCAAGTGACGTCCCACGCGCAACCCAATCCAGGCCCCCAAGAGGGTGTAAAGGAACCCTTTGACCACCACGTCGAGAGCGAGATACCAGCCCGGAAAGAAGAGACGGTAAAAGGTCATGTGCAAGACGAGGCTTGAGGCAGTGTTTACCGCGTCGGCCAGGGCAAGGGAAAAGACGGTACGCCAGGAAAGGGGCCTGCGGTAGGCCCCGAAAACCAGGAGCGCGAGCTCAAAGGTAAGGAGGGAGAACCCCAGGAAAAAAGGGTCCGTAGCCCGTATCCCACCAAAGAGCACCAGCCCCATGAGGTAGTGGAGCAGGCCTTTTAGGGTGGCAAAGCCCGGGCGCGGGACGAGGGCCAAAAGCGCGGCAAAGACCATATAGTGCACCACTTCCGTTATCAAACCGCCCACCAGGATGTTAAAGGGGCCGAGGAGGGCGTACAGGACGTTGGCCAACATCCCTCCCAAGAAATCGAGCCCGAAGGCCACGGCCCCGGCCAGGGCCAGGAGGCTGAGTTCCCGCAGGCTGAAACGCCGAAGAAGGGCCTTAAGCCTCAAGAGGACCAGGACACTAAAACCCCCGCCCAAAAGCAGGATCAAAAGCAGGGCCCCGGAAAGAAGGGGGCTTCCCCTCGTAACCCCTATCAAACGCTCTTTGACCAGAAAGGGCTCTTCCTCCCCGAAAGAAAAGAGGGAGACCCGAGCGAGGTAGCTTCCAGGTTTTAATTCGTGGGCGTAGACCGGAAGGACCACTTTTACTTTTTCTCCGGGCGGGAGATAGGCCAGGGCCAAAGGCTTACGGTAGTGGCCAGCCATACCAAAGCGGGGAGGATAAAAACCTGTAGCTGGTTTTCCGGTTTCAGCCTCAAAGAAGTCCGCCTTTACGAGGACGTTTACCGGGGCCGGGCCGTGGTTAACAAGGGTTATCGTTTCGTAGGCCAGGGGGTCGTAGCGGGAAAAGCCCTGGGACTTAAGCCCCAGAAAATAGCCCAGTCGCTCAAAAAGGGGATTCGGGAGCACCAGCAGCCCTTCCCGTCTTACCCGGAGGATATAGCCGGTCTCATCGGTGGGAAAGAGCCAGGAAAGGAGTTTTACTTTCCGGGCAAGAGAAAAGCTCTTGCGTTTTAAACGCAAAACCATCTCTACCCCAGGTTTCTGGCCTTCCGGTGTTTCCAGACGTACGGTAAGAGGAAGAGGCTTATCCTCATCAAGGCAAATCCTTTGGCGGTAAAAATAGCGGGAAAGTTCCCCGCCCAAGGCCTTTTTTTGAGCAGGGAGGGCGAGAGAAAGCCCCTTAACGTTTGAAGTAAAGAGAAGACCGATTTCGGGGCATTCCTTCCTGGAGAAGAGGACGAGTTCTTCCTCAACCTTTTGGCCGGGAAGGAGGATGAGGCGCTTTCCCGGGCTCCCCAAAGGAGCGAATATTTTGACTTCGGCAAGGGGTTTTTCAGGGGGAGCCGTGAGCCAAAACTTTCTCTTCCCGCAAAGTATCAGGTAGCGTCCCCTGGGCTCCCAAGGAAACACGAGAAAGACGTTTCGGCTGGGAAAAGCGGGATAGGAAAGGATGAGTTTTCCTTCGTGGAAGACCCGGATCGGGGTCTTTTCTCTTAGGCCGGAAACCTCAAGCCCCAGGGCGGAGAAGGTGAAAGTGGGGGTTTTCTCTTCCTTCTTACAGGCGGAAAGGAACAAAAGGAAAACCAAAATAAGGCCCAAGTATTTGACATCCTTCATGGCACAAAACGGAAAATATTGTTACCAAAAACAGAAGAGTTTTCCAGGAGGGAATCGCCCAATGTTTTCGAAGGGCGGGAGTTAAGGCTTTTTTCGGCTGCGGACTCTGCCCCCCAACACACCTCAAATGTCTTTTTGCTATGGAATCCTTTTTTGCTATAGTCGAGGAAAAGCAGGTGGGTAAAACTTCGGCCAAGACGAATGACAATCCCAGAACCTGGCCAAATATTGATGAGAGCAGAAAACACTCGACAATAGGGCCAATCTCTGGTGTGTAAAGATATAGACTCTAATACTCCAAAATTTCCAGAATAGACGCCCGTAAACTCCCCGGTGTAACAACTGATAGAGAGGAAGTTTGGGATAAAGCTTTCGATATGGACGGTGGGCCGGTATTTGAGGCGGTGGAATGGTGATCTGGTTTTTAGAAGACAATTTAGCCAGCATATCAAGCCTACTTACTTCTTGATTTACGGAAATTTTGATATTCTTACCGATGCAAAGGCGCTGCCGAACGCCTTATAGCCGAACATCTCCTAGGAGATAGGCACTGATTTACGCTTGACAAAGCTCCTTTAGCCTGTGAAACTGTGAAAAAGATTAATTTCCTTGAGGGGTGGTTTATGTACAAAAACGTAACCATAGCTCTTCCCGAGCATGTGTGGCGCAAGGCCCGGGAGCTGGCGGCAAAAAAAGGGAAGAGTTTAAGCGCCCTTATCAGGGAACAACTTGAAGCCCTTACTCAAGAAAAAAGTGAATTGGAAGAAGTAACCGAAGAAATTCTCGCCATCATGCAAGAACATTCCGGGACGTTGACCAAATGGCGTCGGGAAGACCTTTATGACGTATAAGGCCTTTTTTGATACCAACGTCCTGGCCTATGGTTTTGACAAAAGCACTCCCGAGAAACAGAAAATAGCCCAAGACTTAGTTCGAGAATGGTTCCCTTCACGCAAAATGGTTATCTCTACCCAGGTCCTTCAGGAACTGTTTGTCGTCCTTACCAAGCGCCTAAAACCCGGACTGCCGGCAGAAAAGGCCCGCAAGATTATTGAAGATTTCTCAAAAATCGAGATTTCGCTCATAGAACCCCAAACAATCTTGAAAGCCGTTGACATTTCACAAAAACATAAAATTTCCTTCTGGGACGCCCTGATCGTGAGTTCCGCCTTGGAAGCTGGCTGTCGCGTCCTGTTTACGGAAGATTTGAATCACGGCCAGAAAATCGAAGGCGTTAAGATCGTAAATCCCTTTCGGATGAGTCGTATATAAAAATGTGCTAGATGTCAAATGTAGCCTCACATCTTAAAATGAAACCACAATCACATTGAGATCTTTGCAAAAAGAGATGACAAATTTACTTTCTCATACCTATCTAAACCAAAGGAGATAAAAACCATAGATTACATGAAAAGAGGCTAGAAAAAACGGCTACAGGGGCTAAGCGGCGATGATATCTAAAATAACGCCTTCTCAAAGCCTTAACTTTTCCCACAGCAAAGGTCCCCAAAAACAAAAGAAAGGCCAAAGCCCCGCTAAATAATTTAATTTTCTAAGATTTCCTTGATCAGAATTATCTATAAAAGCAAGCTATTTCTAAAGCTTTATTTGATGGAAATTATAATTTTTAAAAATTTGTTTCCCATTTCTCTATTTATTTGGTAGAATTTAGTTTAATCAAATCAAGGAGGTTTTAGATGAGGAAAGGATGGTTTTTGGTTCTATTGGTGGTGTTCTGGTCGGCCACGGTCTTGGCCCAGGGTTATGAAAGGCGCTGGCCCCAAAGGTGGCACCAGAAATGGCATGGCCCGGCGGAAGTTGAACAGCAGGGAACCACTAAGGAAAAGGGCATGATGGAACACGAAATGGGCCCCGGTAAAGGCATGATGGAGCGAGGTATGATGGGCCAAGGTATGATGAATTGCCCCATGATGATGCCTTCCTCCCCCAAAGGGGTCTCCCCCAAAATGCTGCGGGAAAGGGCCCAGATGATGCGGGAAATGGCGCAAGAGATGGAGGCCATGGCGCAGAAATGATGATGCCCCAAAGTTCTAGTTAGGGGCACCAGGGCCGGCCAGACCCGCCCTGCCAAAAAGGAGATATAAATGACTTCCGAACACCACCATCACGCTAAAAGGACAGCCTCATCCCATAAATCTTCTCATCAGCCAGACGCTCATCCCTCTGAGCTCCACGAAGGCCACGCCCACGCATCCCATGCCACTCATAGCGGTCACGAAGCTCACAAGGGTCACGGTAGACATCCTCCTACCCACCACGCCCATATGATAGAAGATTTTAGGCGCCGTTTCTGGGTCTCCCTGGTCCTTACCCTTCCCATCCTCTTTCTCTCCCCCATGCTACGTAAGATCTTTGGGCTTGAGGCCTTGGCCTTTCCCGGGGACCGTTATCTCCTCTTCGGGCTGGCCAGTGCCGTCTATTTTTACGGAGGCTGGCCCTTCCTTAAGGGGCTTTTTTCCGAGCTTCGTGAGCGCCGGCCGGGAATGATGACCCTCATCGCCGTGGCCATCACCACGGCTTATGCTTATAGCTCCTTGGTGACCTTCGGTCTTCCGGGCAAGGTCTTTTTCTGGGAGCTTGCCACCTTGATCGACATCATGCTCCTTGGGCACTGGATAGAGATGCGTTCGGTCCTCGGGGCTTCGAGGGCCCTTGAGGAGCTGGCCCGGCTTATGCCCTCGACGGCCCACCGGCTGCTGCCGAACGGCACGACCGAAGAGGTCCCTCTTGAGGATTTGCGCCCCGGAGACCGGGTGCTGGTACGCCCCGGAGAAAAGATCCCGGCTGACGGACAGGTCCTAGAAGGACAAAGTGCGGTGAACGAAGCCATGCTCACCGGGGAGTCTCGCCCGGTAGAAAAGAAGCCCGGAGATGAAGTTATCGGCGGGGCTATAAACGGAGAAGGCTCTTTGGTGGTCGAGATCACGCGTACCGGGGCCGAGTCCTTTCTTTCTCAGGTCATCGAGCTGGTACGCCAGGCTCAGGAAAGCAAATCCCGCACCCAGGACCTGGCTAACCGGGCGGCCTTCTGGCTCACCCTAATCGCCCTTTCCGGAGGAGCGCTCACCTTTTTGGTCTGGTGGGCAGCAATGCGCAAGGACCTCGCCTTCTCCTTGGAACGCACGGTTACGGTGATGGTCATCACCTGTCCTCACGCCCTAGGGCTGGCGGTACCTCTGGTGGTGGCGGTCTCCACGGCCCTTGCCGCCAAGCGGGGGCTTCTTATCCGTAACCGGGCGGCCTTTGAACGGGCCCGCAACCTTACGGCGGTGGTCTTTGACAAGACCGGGACCCTTACCGAAGGCCGCTTCGGGGTGACCAAGGTCCTTTCTTGGGAGGGCTTTTCTCCGGAAGAGGTCCTGCGCCTGGCCGCCTCGGTAGAGACCCATTCGGAACACCCCATTGCCCGGGCCGTAGCGGAAGCTTCTCCTGAAACCGAACCGGTGGAAGACTTTAAGGCCCTTCCCGGGCGGGGAGCCCGGGGCAGGGTTTCTGGCCGGGAAGTCCTGGTGGTAAGTCCGGGTTATCTTCGGGAAAAGGGCCTTGGTCTTCCTGAAGAGGCCGTAGAACTCTCGGCCAAGGGCGAAACAGTAATTTTCATTTTGGTAGAAGGTAAGCTTGCCGGGGCCATCGGCCTTTCAGATCGGGTGCGGCCAGAATCACGTTCTGCTATAAAGGCCCTAAAGGCCCGTGGGCTTAAATGCTTTATGCTTACCGGCGATAACGCGCGGGTGGCCCAAGCGGTGGCCGAAGAGCTGGGGTTGGATGAATTCTTCGCCGAAGTCCTACCGCAAGAAAAGGCCCAAAAGATCCGCGAAGTCAAGGCCCGCGGCGAGATCGTGGCCATGACTGGCGACGGGGTAAACGACGCTCCCGCTTTAGCGGAAGCAGACGTAGGGGTCGCAATCGGAGCCGGAACTGAAGTAGCCATCGAGACCGCAGACATCGTCCTGGTACGCAATAACCCCGAGGACGTGGTCTCCATTATTGACTTGGCCCGGGCTACCTACCGCAAGATGATCCAGAATCTCTTCTGGGCCACGGGCTATAACGCCGTGGCCATTCCCCTGGCCGCTGGAGCCCTCTATAAATACGGGGTGCTTTTGAGCCCAGCCGTAGGAGCAGTGCTTATGTCCCTGAGCACGGTCATCGTGGCCATAAACGCCCGGCGTCTCAAAATTTAAGAGGAGAAAGAGATGAAGAAACTTTTGGGGATGAGTCTTCTTTTTCTCC
>WGCA01000014.1 GCA_015494065.1 Thermodesulfobacteriaceae bacterium
GTCTTTACGTGATTCATTTTCCTACGGTCTGGGCTGGTCCTTTTGATGTTCCCCGAGAAGAACTATTAGAAACCCTTAAAATTGAAGCTGAAAAAAGATTAGAAGAAGCCGTCAAAAAATTTGAGGAAGCTGGGGTAAAAGTACAAAAACTTGTACGTGAAGGCTCTCCTGCCAGTGAAATTATTAAGGCTGCTTCGGAAGAAGACGTTGACCTCATTGTTATGTCGAGTCACGGTACCCATAGCACCAAAAGTTACCTAGGAAGCGTAGCCAGAGGTGTACTTGATCGTACGCCTAAAAACGTCCTTATAGTTAAGCCTGCTGACCTCCCTGATCCTTTCGCGGTGCCCTAAAATCGGGGAAAAACAGGCATAATAAGCCTTGGCAGACGGCCGGCCTAAACTTAATATGTAACCAATGGCCGGCCGCATGATTATCGTTTCAAACCGTCTTCCGGTTACCGTCTCCAAGCGGGAAGGAAAGCTAAACTTTCAACCAAGTGCCGGGGGCCTGGCCACGGGTTTAGGCTCTTTTTACCGAGAGACAGGAGGGGTTTGGCTGGGCTGGCCGGGGATTTCGCTGGAATCCATCAGGGGCCGGGAAGAAGAAGTTGAGGAAAAACTGGCTGAACTTTCTTGCAAGCCGGTATTCCTCAGTCAGCGTCAGATCGAAAATTTCTATTACGGCTTCTCTAACAAGACCCTCTGGCCCCTTTTTCACTACTTTTTACAATACGCCGTCTTTGACCAAAAACTTTGGGAGGCCTACCGCCGGGTAAACCGCCTCTTCTGTGAGGCGGTTTTGGAAGTAGCCGACCCTGACAGTACTATCTGGGTACACGATTACCAGCTCCTTTTGCTGCCGCATCTTTTGCGGGAGAGATTACCCCGGGCCTCTATCGGCTTCTTCCTCCACATCCCCTTTCCTTCCTTTGAGATTTTTCGCGTCATCCCCTGGCGTAAAGAACTCCTGGAAGGGATGCTCGGAGCGGACCTGGTAGGGTTTCATACTTACGACTACGTAAGGCACTTTATAAGTTCGGTAAGGCGCCTTCTCGGTTACGACCATCAGCTGGGGCTCATCACCACCGCCACCCGGGTGATCCGGGTGGACGCCTTCCCCATGGGGATTGACTACGAAAAATTTGCCCGGAGTGTGGAAAAGAAGGAGGTCAAACAGGAGATAAAGCGCATTCGCCGTCGAATCGGCGAGCGGAAGGTTATTCTTTCGGTTGACCGGCTTGATTACACCAAAGGGATAGCCCAGCGCCTGAGGGCATATGACCAGCTCTTGGAAAAGTACCCGGAATACAAAGAAAAAGTAGTTCTAATCCTGGTGGCGGTTCCTTCCCGTACCAGGGTGGAACACTACATGTTGCTCAAAAGGGAAGTGGATGAGCTTATCGGTCGCATTAACGGACGTCACGGGGCCTTTGGGTGGACCCCGGTCTGGTATCTTTACCGGTCGCTTCAGTTTCCCACCCTGGCCGCCCTTTACAACCTGGCGGACGTGGCCCTGGTTACCCCTTTTCGTGACGGCATGAACCTCATCGCCAAGGAATATGTAGCCAGTACCCCAGCAGACAAAGGCGTGCTGGTCCTCTCTGAGATGGCCGGGGCGGCCTCAGAGCTCGGTGAGGCCATCATTATCAACCCGCACAACCTCAACCAGATGACAGAGGCCATGCGGGAAGCCCTGGAAATGGAACCAGAAGAAAAGCGTACCCGTAATAACCTTATGAAATATCGCCTCCGACGCTACGATATACACCGCTGGGCCCAGGAATTCGTCCAAAAATTACAAGAAGTAAAAGAACTTCAGCAGGAATACGTGGCCCGTCAGGTAACCCCCCGGCTGCTACAAAAAATAAAAGAAGACTTCCTGGCGGCCCAAAGCAAAATCGAATTTCTGGACTACGACGGCACCCTGGTCGGCTTTACCACCAGGCCAGAGGCCGCCCGACCAGACGCGGAACTGCTCAGAATTATCGAAAAACTCGGGCAAATACCCGGAAACGACGTGGTGATTATCAGCGGCCGGGACAAGGACACCCTTACCCGCTGGTTCGGTGAACTTCCCGTATATCTGGTGGCCGAACACGGAATCTGGGTACGGGCCCCAGGGAGAGATTGGGAGATGATTGAACCTTTAAGTACCGACTGGAAGGAGGCCATTCGCCCCATTATGGAAAATTTCGCCGATTTGACCCCCGGGGCCTTTATCGAAGAGAAGGATTACGCCCTGGTCTGGCATTACCGGCGGGCAGACCCGGAGCTTTCTTCGGTGAGAGCCAGGGAATTGAAAGAAGCCCTCTATGACGTCACCCAGAACCTCGATTTGTTGGTCCTTGAGGGTAATAAAGTTATTGAGGTTAAGCCGATAAATGTAAATAAAGGGCGGACAGCGCGCTACTTTCTGGAGAAAAAGGACTACGAATTTATTTTGGCGGTAGGGGACGACTGGACAGACGAAGATCTTTTTGAAGCCATGCCAGAGGAGGCCTATACCATAAAGGTTGGTTTCGGGGTATCACGGGCCAAATATCAGGTAGAATCTTACCGGGAAGTACGCAAAATTTTGCGATATTTGGTCGAAGAAAATGGCTGAAGAAATCCTTTTTCACGTAAAAGACTGTGCCCTGGTCTCAATTTCAACGGGGGTTAAAGCTTACATCCTGACCGAACTTTTAGACCACCTGAAGCAGGTGGAAATAGGTTGTCTTTATTATCATTTTTGGGCGCGTCAGCTCCGCCCCTCTTTTGACCACCCGGAATTCCATAACGATTTCGCCGCTTGGGTTCACCGTGAACTCCACGATTGGGTCCTGGCGGAACGTTTAAACCTCATCGCCCCGCATGAATTTCATAACCTTGAAGAGCTTAGGGAAGAACTAATTAACGTGCTTGAAGAACGCTTTGACGAAAGTGGTGATCTTCCCTGGCGCAAGGCGGAAAAGCCCTTTTATTTCGTCAAGAGTCAGATCGTGGTCATCGATACCGGGCGTCGTCTGAACCATCCCCGACAATTGCTGGAGGTGGTCCCTTCTTTATCTCAGGGCAGCATTTTTTACCACTTTATTGACGCCCGCCGCCGTACCCCGGAGCGTATCGATGACTTTCGGGCCTGGCTTTCCGCCTTCTCTCCGGAATACGACGATTTGTCGGCCCGTTTGGCCGCCATAGACCCCTATTTTCTCACTCTCACCGAAATCAGAAACCAGCTAGCCGTGGTCTTTGAAGACTATTTCGGGGAAAACCATGAATGAGGAACTCCTGAAACGTTACGAAGCCATCGTTGGTCAGGACGTCATCGACCAGTTATGTCAGATGGCCGCCAGACTCAAAGACGCCCGGGTCCTCCACGTAAATTCTACCCGTTACGGAGGGGGAGTGGCGGAGATCTTGCGCAGCATGGTCCCTTTAATGGAGGCCCTGGGACTTTCGGTAAGATGGGAGGTGATTTCAGGAGACGATAGCTTCTTCCAAGTGACCAAATCCTTCCACAACGCCCTTCAGGGGTTCCCTATTGAATTCACCGAAAAGGCCATCAAAACTTACGAAGAAAACAACCGTACCGAATTTGAAAAACTGGAAAAGTTTCTGCAAGAGGCAGATTTTGTCTTTATCCACGACCCTCAGCCGGCCTTCCTCATAAAATTCATGCCCGAGCGGAAAAACCGCTGGATCTGGCGCTGTCACATCGATCTGTCCCGGCCCTACCGGCCGGTGTGGCGCTATTTACGAAACGTGGTGGTGGATTACGACGCAAGCATCTTCTCCATGCCGGATTTCACCCAACCCCTCCCCCACCCCCAGTACATCATTCCTCCGAGCATTGACCCTTTGACGGAAAAAAATATGGAGCTTCCGCCGGAAGAAATAAAATCCGTCTACGACCGTTTTGGGCTTGACCCTGCTAAACCCATTGTCCTCCAGGTCTCCCGGTTCGATCGGTTTAAAGACCCGGTGGGAGTAATAAGGGCGGCGCTTTTGGCCATGAAGTTCCTTCCTTTTCAGTTGGTTTACGCCGGAGGGGGAGCCGCCGACGACCCCGAGGGAGAAATCGTCTACCAGGAAGTACTTGCCGCCGCCAAAGATCATCCCGACATCCATATCCTTTATCTGCCCCCTGACGCTCACCGCACCATCAACGCCCTCCAGCGGGCCGCCCACGTGGTGCTCCAAAAATCACTAAAAGAAGGTTTTGGGCTTACGGTAACCGAGGCCATGTGGAAATTTAAGCCGGTGATAGGAGGAGATACCGGGGGGATACGGCTCCAAGTGGTAAACCACCACACGGGCTTTTTGGTGCATACTCCCGAAGGGGCGGCCCTCCGGATCCGCTATCTCCTCTTTTACCAGGATAAATGTTATGAAATGGGACAAAAAGCCCACCGGTTTGTCAAAGAAAACTTTCTAATTACCCGTCACGTGCGGGATTACCTCTCCCTCATGTTGGCCTTCATCTCCGGCAACGGAGAAAGGATCGAGTTAGAGACCCTTTAGGCGGTTTTTGGCCAGTCGATAGGCGAGTTCAATGGCCGCCACCAGACTCTTTTCCTGAGCCACCCCCTGCCCGGCAATATCATAAGCCGTTCCGTGATCAACCGAAGTCCTGATAATGGGAAGTCCCAGGGTGACGTTTACGCCATCTTCAAAATGGAGGAGCTTAAAGGGGATGAGGGCCTGGTCGTGGTAAAGGCTTACCACCAAATCGAAATCTCCTTTAACGGCCCGGTAAAAGAGGCTGTCAGCGGGATAGGGACCGTAGAGGGGGATACCCTGTCTCCTGGCCTCTTCCACCGCAGGCCGCAGGACCTTTTCTTCTTCGTCTCCAAAAAGGCCGCCTTCGCCCGCGTGTGGATTGAGGGCCGCCAAGGCTAGTCTCGGTTCTTCGGGCTTGAGGTCTTTTAAAAACCGGTAAGCCAGCCGGGTGACGCGCAGGATCTGAGGGACCGTTACGAGTTCAGGGACCTTACGGAGCGGTACGTGAATGGTGACCAGCACCACTGAGAGTCGTTTGCCGTAAAAGGCCATGGCCACTTCCTTGGACCCGGTAAGGGCTGCCAACATCTCGGTGTGCCCGGGGAAGGGTTCCCCGGCCAATTTCAAGGCCGCCTTGCTAATGGGGCAGGTTACCAGACCAATAAGTTGCCCTTCTAAACAGAGGCGCACCCCTTCTTTGATGTAACGCACCATGGCCCGGGCCGTCTCTTGGTTCGGAGCCCCAGGCCGATAGGGCAGTTGGGAAAGGGATATAATCTCCGCCGAAGGCAGGGGAAGCGAAAGCTTCTGGGCGGCTTCCTTAAGAAGATTCTCATCCCCCAAAACGGCCAGCGCCAAATCTTCAGGAAAGGGGTGAGTCAGGGCCTTTAAAATCAACTCCGGCCCCACCCCGGCAGGGCAACCCATGGTCACACCAAGGCGAATTTTAGACATAGTAGTAAAGGCGCCGTTTAAAGACCCTGGTCTTAATCTTTTTCTCCCTCACCAGCGTTTCCAGAAGGGAGAGTGTTTCCTTAAAATCGTAAGAGAGGGCCGCGGCGATTTCCTCAGACGGAGAAGGCCGATGGGCCAAAAGAGAAATTATTTCACTAACCGAAGGCTTACGGTCCCCACCCCGATTTGCCAGGGCCTCGGTGGAGATGACCTCTGCCGGGGGGTCAAAATAGCGGGCCAATTCTTCCAGGCGTTTCAAGGGAACCGCCTTGGCCACCGGATAAGCCGGCGGCCGATCCACGGTGTTCAATTGCACGCGCTGGGGCCTGATACGTTCCACTTGGGCGACTATGGCTTCCACTTCTTCAGGGGAATCGTTGACCCCACCTACCAGCATTACTTCAAGCCAGATCTCTCCGCCAAATTCCTCCCTTAAGGCACAAAGCCCATCCACGATCTGAGCCAGCCTGAGCCCGGGAACCGGCCGGTTAAGGCGCCGGAAGGTCTCCTCCCGCCCGGCGTCAAGGGAGGGGAGGATAAGATCACAGCGCGCTACTTCGTCCCTTACTTTCTTGTCCCAGAGGAGAGAAGAATTGGTCAGGAGACAGACCGGCCGATCCGTCAGGGATTTGGCCGTTTCAATAAGACGGCCCAGTTCGGAGTGTAGCGTGGGTTCCCCTGAACCGGCAAAAGTGAGGACCTCAAAATGAAGGTCCGCCTCGGCCAGCCTTTCCCGCAAAGCCTGCTCGATAAGGGATACGGGCTGGTAAGGACGCCGTTCCAAGGTGTGAATTCTGGTGGGGCCGATTTCGCAATAAAGGCAGTCAAGAGAACAAATTTTGGGCCCTAAGGGGTCTACCCCTAAAGAAAGCCCCAATCTTCGCGATTTAACCGGCCCGAAAACAAAGCGCGTGGGTTCCATCTTAGGGTTTGGGCGCCAACTGTTGCATGGTATGCCTGGCCACCAGGTCTTTCATTTCCAGATAGGCCTTGCGGGCCCGGTCAAGATATTCGAGAAAACAGGGCAGTTCTTCTAAATATAGGGCCTGAGGACCGTCACAAAGCGCAGTCTCTGGTTGCGGATGAAATTCCACCAGGACCATATTGGCCCCGGCGATGACGCCCTGAGCCGCCACGTGATAAATGTCCTTGATCCCGTCAGGGGCTTGGGCCCGGGAGCCAATAGGGTGAGAGGGATCCACGCATACCGGAAGCTTAGTAAGACGTTTTACCACCGGCACGTGACCGAAATCCACCAGGTTGCGGTGAGGGTCCCCTAGATGGGTCCGCACCCCGCGCAGACAAAAAATGATATTGTGGTTACCTTCGCTGGCTATATACTCACAGGCGTTGAGACTCTCCTCGATGGTCAGCCCCATCCCGCGCTTGTAAAGCACGGGAAACTCCTGCTGGTTCCCCACCGCCTTTAAGAGTTCGAAATTCTGGGCGTTACGCGTTCCAATCTGGAGCATCACCCCGGTAGGATGGCCGGTCTGTTCCAGGGCCTCCCAGATCTCTTCGATATGATGGGGGGCCAGGACCTCCATGGCGATGACCTCGATGCCGTATTTGCCGGCCATTTCAAAGAGCCAGGGGAGACACTCTTTACCGTGGCCCTGGAAATCGTAGGGGGAAGTACGGGGTTTGTAGGCCCCCATCCGGGCGGTCCGGATTCCGTTCTCCTGCAAGGCCTTAAAGATGGCTTCAGTATTTTCTTTGGTGTCAACGGCACAGAGCCCCACAAAGACGTGAAAAGAGTTTTGGTCAAAATGGAGCCCCCGGTAATCAAACCCTATGGGCTCCAGGTCGCCGTGGCGGCCAATCTGGCGGTATTTAGCCGAAATACGGATGGCCTTTTCCACCCCGGGCAGACTCTGGATCACCTCCAGCGGGATCTTGCGCGTGTCACCGATGAGATGGATCTCTACCACCTTCCGGGTAATCCCTTGGTATTCCGCTACCTGCGTGCGTACCCCCTCAAACTGGGAAAGATACCTCATCAGGATCTGATATTCCGTGCTCTCAGGGGTAACGTCAGGCTTTAAAATGATGATCATGACCAACCACCTCCAAAAATGCTTTAAAAGGCATTGTAACTCTCCTCAAGCGCTTTGCAATTTTGGCCCCTTTTAAAGCGCTAAAAATTAAAAAATCGTTTGATTTTTGGAAATTTATTAGCTTAGATGATTTAAAAATATTTATTTAAAAAGGAGGCGCCAAAATGATGGAAAACCTTTGGGGCACTGTCCACTTTTACCTTTTGAGCAAGACCTGGCAGGTAATCGGCGCCCTGCTCATTCTGGTGATCGGGGCCTGGTTTTGCAAACGGGCCGCCAATTTTTTTAAACGAGTGCTTGAAAGGCGCCAGGTAGACCCGACCCTGACCAACTTTCTGGGAGGTCTTTTTTATTACGCCCTCCTGCTTCTTGTGATAATCGCGGCGGCGGGGCAGCTGGGCATCAATACCATGTCCTTCCTCACCGTGCTCGGCGCCTTGGGGCTGGCGGTAGGCCTGGCCTTAAAGGACTCCCTTTCCAATATTGCCGCCGGCATCATGATCATCTTATTCCGCCCCTTTCGCATAGGAGATGCGGTAACGATAGCCGGGGTGACCGGTAGTGTGCAACAAATCGGGCTTTTTAATACCGTTTTACACACTCCGGACAACCAGAAGATCATCGTGCCAAACAGTAAGATTCTGGGAGATATCATTACCAATATCACCGCCAATAAAACACGTCGCATTGACCTAGTCGTGGGAATTAGTTACGAAGATGATATTGACAAAGCCAAAGCCATTCTCTGGGAACTGGCCGCCAAAGACCAGCGGATATTAAAAGATCCACCTCCTACCATTGCGGTGGCTGAATTGGCCGACAGTTCGGTCAACCTGGTGTTTAGGCCCTGGGTCAAGACCTCTGATTACTGGGCGGTACGCTTTGACCTTACCGAACAGATCAAAAAGACCTTTGACGCCGAAGGGGTAAGCATCCCTTATCCCCAACAGGACGTACACTTATTTGTAGAAAAAAACAAAGCCGCCTGAGGCTGTCTTAATTTATTGCCGAAAAGCGTTTAAAATGTATGCAGTTCCTTCGTAGGAGGCATTTTTATGGCTGGTATGGACAAAAAAAAGGCTATCGAAGCGGCCATCAGTCAGATTGAACGCCAATTTGGCCGGGGCACCATCATGCGCCTCGGAGAAGCCCCCAAGATTAGAGACATTGCCACCATTTCTACGGGCTCCCTAGGGCTTGACCTTGCTACCGGGATCGGGGGGATCCCCAAAGGCCGCATCACCGAAATTTTCGGCCCGGAATCTTCAGGAAAGACCACCCTAGCCCTGCACCTAATCGCAGAGGCCCAAAAAGACGGAGGGACCGCCGCTTTTATCGACGCTGAACACGCCTTGGACGTCCACTACGCCCAAAAACTGGGGGTTAACGTGGACGACCTACTGGTTTCTCAACCGGACACCGGGGAGCAGGCCCTGGAAATCGCCGAAGTCCTGGCGCGCAGCGGCGGAGTTGACGTCATCGTGGTGGACTCGGTGGCGGCCCTAGTACCCCAGGCTGAAATCGAAGGGGCCATGGACGAGATGCAGGTTGGTCTCCAGGCACGCCTCATGTCCAAGGCCATGCGGAAGCTAACGGCAGCCATCGCCAAGACGGGAACCGCCGTGGTCTTCATCAACCAGATCCGCATGAAGATAGGTATGGGGGCTTACGCCAACCCGGAGACCACCCCTGGAGGAAACGCACTCAAATTCTATTCCAGTCTCCGGCTGGATATCAGACGCATAGGTACCATCAAGGACGGAAACGAGCCCGTAGGAAACCGAGTACGGGTAAAGGTGGTAAAAAATAAAATGGCCCCACCCTTCAAAGAGGCAGAGTTTGATATTTACTATGGGGAGGGAATCTCCAAATACACTGAACTTTTGGACTTAGGAGTCAAAATGGGGCTGATCGAAAAAAGCGGGGCCTGGTATTCCTACCAGGGAGAAAGACTGGGGCAGGGAAGAGAAAATGTCCGGCGCCTCTTCGAGGAAAAACCGGCCCTGGCCCAGGAGATCGAGAGCAAGATCCGCGAGATGGCCGGGTTGCCCCTCCGGCAGGAAGTAGAAGAAAAACGCGAGGCCCATGCCGGCTAATCCCTTAGAAGGGCTCCGTTTCTTGGTAGTCGGGGACGTCATGCTTGACCGGTACTTCTGGGGAGAGGTAGAAAGGATCTCCCCGGAGGCACCGGTGCCGGTCTTCAACTTGCGCTACGTCACCAAGTCCCTGGGTGGGGCTGCCAACGTGGCCAACAATCTTAGGGGGCTCAGGGCCCAGGTAGAACTGGCCGGGGTCCTCGGGGAAGACCAGGAGGCCGAAGAATTCATCTCTCTACTCAAAGAGAAGAAGATAGGTAGCCGGGGCCTGGTGCGGGAAAAAAACCGCCCCACCACTGTCAAAACCCGGATTATCGCCTCTTCCCAGCAATTATTGCGGATCGATATCGAAGACCAAAACCCGCTCGCCAGGGAAACGGCTGAACTACTGCAAAAGGAGCTCAAAGGCCTCCTTAAAGAAGTAGACGGCGTCATCCTTTCTGATTACGCCAAAGGAGTGTTTTTGACCGATGGGCTCACCAATTGGGTCATCGCCGAGGCCACCAGGCTCGGCCGCCCAGTGGTAGTAGACCCCAAGGGCCTTTCCTGGGAAAGATATCAGGGAGCTACCTGTATTACACCAAACCTTAAGGAACTAAAAGAAATCGCCAAAGCCGAGGGCCTTTTTACCAAAGAAATGCCTACGGTCTGTGAACACCTCTGCCAGAAATACAACTTTTCCTTTATGCTGGTAACCCTCGGCCCGGAAGGGATCTACCTCCATCACCCGGAAATCAAAAAACGTTTTCCGGCCCAGGCCAGAGAGGTTTACGACGTCTCAGGGGCCGGGGACACGGTCATCGCTACTTTGAGCGCCTTTTACAGCGCCGGTTTTCCCATCGAAGAAGTGGTGGAGTTGGCCAACCGAGCCGCCGGGATCGTGGTGGGCAAAATCGGGACCCAGCCCATCCTCTGGGAAGAGATCGCCCCGTTTCTCCAATCTCATTGACGAAAGGTCCCTTTTACTTTATAGGATTAGCGCATCCCCATGAAGGAGGAAGGTTATGGCCAGACACAAAAAGATCGAACGGATGCGGGAAATTGAACGTCGTCGGCGCCGCCGGGCCAAACTTGCCAAACTGCGGGCCAAGGGCCTCTTCCCGCGCCCTGAAGGTTATGACCCCCGGGTTTATCCCTACGTGGCTTACGCCGTAGCCAAAGGTATAATGAGCCTGGAAGAGGCCCTTAAAAGGCTTGAGGCGGCCAAGATCGAAGGATCTTCCTAACGGGCACGCTCAATCAAACAGAGCATTTCCCGGACCGCCTCTTTCATCCCCACCATGATGGCCCGGGCTATGATGGCGTGCCCGATACTAAACTCTTCAATCTCCGGGATAGCAGCCACCGGAGAAATATTGTGGTAGTGTAGCCCGTGGCCTGCGTGGACTTCAAAGCCCAGGTCCTTGGCCACCCGGGCTGCCTCCTCTAAACGGGCAAATTCTAAGTCCATCTCCTCCGGGCCGCTGGCCTCCGCATAGTGGCCGGTATGGAGTTCTACCACGTCGGCCCCGGTCTTGGCCGCCGCTTTGAGCTGCTGGGGGTCAGGGTCAATAAAAATGCTCACCTTAAGCCCCACTTCTTTGAGCTCCTCCACCACTTCCCTCACCTTGGCGGTGCGTCCCTTTACTTTTAAACCCCCTTCGGTGGTTATCTCCTGGCGCCTTTCAGGGACCAGGGTCACCTGATCCGGACGGACCTCTTTGGCAAACTTTATCATCTCTTCCGTAGCCGCCATCTCCAGGATGAGCTTCGTCTTAACAATTTCACGCAAAAGCCGCACGTCCCGGTCCTGGATGTGGCGGCGATCTTCCCTTAAATGCACCACGATGCCGTGCGCCCCTCCCAGCTCCGCCAGGACCGCCGCGTGGACCGGGTCTGGATAATGGACTTTGCGTGCTTCCCGGACCGTAGCTACATGATCCACGTTAACCGCCAGTTTGGCCGGCATATACTCCCTCCTTAGTAAAAAATTCAAAGTCTTACGGGCCCTTTCCCCAAGCAATTGGGCCATAACCGCGTATTCTTTGTCAAGCATAAGTTTGGCGGCATAGCGGCCCTGTTCGTGTTCATGCCCTAAAAGATGAAGCAGACCATGGACCGCCAGTAAGAGGAGGTAATGGCGTTTGGGAATTCCATAAAGCTCGGCCTCTCTTAAGGCGGTATCCACGGAAATAAGCACGTCCCCTAAGAGGCGGGGCTGTACCCCGGCAAAGGGGCCTTCTCTCTGAGAAAAGGAAATGACGTTGGTGGGGTAAGGTCTACCCAGGTAAAACTGGTTGTAGTGGGTTATGGTTTCGTCATCCACGAAGACAAAATTAGCCTCTTTGTCCGGGATATTAAGCAGCGCCAGGGCCTCTTCCAGCTTGCGCCGCAGCCAGGCAAGGGGCAGAGACTTTGGCTGGTAATTTAAGATTTCAACTGGCATCTCTTGAAGAGTTAGCCAAAGGCCAGTTTTAAGGCAAGTAAAAAATGGATTACGGGTTCATTCCTTTTTGGCTCGCTCAGGCCAGAGACGGTAAAACCTCTCTTTCAGGCCCTTTTCAAAGCCGTGTCCTTTGGGCCGGTAATAAGACCGGTCCTTCAACTTGTCAGGGAGATATTGCTGCGAGACGAACCCTTCGGGAGCGTGGTGGGGGTAGACGTAGTCTTTGCCGTATCCCAGCCGGCGCATCAAAGCGGTCACCGGGTTGCGTAAATGAAGCGGCACCGGTTGAGCCCCGAATCTTTCCACGTCTTCCCGGGCCGCTTCCAGGGCCTGGTAAGCCGAATTACTTTTCGGGGCCAGGGCCACGTAAATCACCGCTTCTGCCAACGCCAGTTCCCCTTCAGGGCGGCCCAAAAATTCAAAGGCCTCTTTGGCGGCGAGCGCTATTTGCAAGGCCCAAGGATCAGCCAGGCCTACGTCCTCAGCTGCGGCTGCTACCAGCCGCCGTATGATAACCAGGGGGTCCTCGCCGGCCTCAAGCATACGTACCATCCAGTAAAGGGCTGCGTCAGGATCACTGCCCCGCAAACTTTTGTGAAAGGCCGAAAGCAAGTCATAATGTTCCTCTCCCTCCCGGTCGTAAAGGAGGGGTTTTTTAAGAGGGACATTTTGTAAAAGATCTCTGGTGACTTTCCGTTTACCGTCTTTTTCTTCTGCGATTTGGGCCAGGTTTTCGAGAAAATTAAGGGCCATGCGTGCGTCTCCCTCGGCACTTTCGGCCAGCACCTCAAGCACCCCTTCTTCCACCTCTACCCCTTGGGTAGCCAAGACCTTGAGGGCTCGTTTGAGGATGAACAGCAGTTCTTCCCGGCTCAGAGGGTTCAGCCTAAAGACTTGGACCCGGGAGAGCAGAGGAGCCACGATCCGAAAAGAAGGGTTCTCGGTAGTGGCCCCTATAAGGGTAATCTTTCCGGTTTCGACAAAGGGCAAGAGAAAGTCCTGCTGGGCCTTGTTGAACCGGTGAATTTCGTCAATAAAGATGATGGTCTTTCGCCCATAGGCCCTGGCCTTTTGGGCCTGCTCGAGGGCCTTTCTAAGCTCTTTCAAGCCAGTGTCTACCGCTGAAACCGTTATAAACTCTGCCCCACTCTCTCTGGCCAAGAGGCGGGCCAGGGTGGTCTTTCCGCAACCCGGAGGGCCCCAAAAAATAAGGGAGGGGAGCTTTTTGGTCTCCAAAAAGCGGGTCAGAATCTTGCCGGGCCCGATGAGGTGCCCCTGGCCAACAAAATCCTCCAGGCGTTTGGGACGTAGACGCTCGGCCAGAGGTGGTTGTGGCTCAAAAAGGGCCTTGGGCACTAACCTGCCTTCTTACGCTGTTTGCGGGTTTTTCTTTCCGCCAGAAACAGGCGAGTAAAGCAAAAAGTACACAAAGAAGTAATCAGATTCCAGGAAAAAAGCATAAAAAGGAGGGCTGAGCCTTTCACTTTCTTTTCCTCCGCCTTTTATCTTGAAAATATACCAGAAAACAGAACAGGGCCATAATCGCGACCAGGACCTCCCGAGCCACCCAGGAAGTCCAGCGGCTTTCCGCGAGATACCCCGGAAGGATGGTGACCATCCACCAGCCGGTGATTAGAAGGAGAAAAAGGGGGGTTACGTAGCGCATGATAAAAAAGAAGACCCGAGGCAGTTTTATATAACCGCCGCGATTGATCTCCGCCCAGGCCTGAGCCGGATTAAAGGCCCAGAAGAAGATAAGTACCTCGCATAAAGCAAAGACCACCACGAAGAAGGTCCCCGCCCAGAAATCCATTTCGTCAAGAGCACCGGCCAAAAAGACGGCCACGTGGGCCACGGAGAAAAGGACAAACATGGTGGCCAGGACGGCGGTGCGGCGATCGAGCCTGAATTCGTCCTCCAAAAAGGCGATCACGGGCTGGGTAATGGCCACCGAAGAAGTAAGCCCGGCAAAAAAGAGGAGGATGAACCAAAGGAAACCGAAAAATTGACCAAGCGGGATATTGGCAAAGATGGCGGGCAAACTGACAAAGGCTAGATTGAAAGCCCCACTGGCTGCAATCGTCTGGGCCGCGGCCACCCCGAAAAAGGCCGCCGCTGCCGGGATAGCAATTGAACCCCCGAGCACTACCTCGGCCAGCTCGTTAAGGGATGAGGCGGTCAAGGCCGAAAGGGTTAGATCGTCGTTCCGTTTGAGGTAGGAAGCATAGGTAATGATGGCCCCAAAACCCAGACTCAAGGTAAAAAAGACCTGGCCAGCGGCCGCCAACCATACTTTAGGGTTGGTTAGCTCTGCCCATTTGGGTTCCCACAGGAAGTTGAGCCCGGCCACCGCTGAGCCCATGGGGGTTTCCAGAGTAATGACCCTGATCATTAAGACCACGGCAAAGAGGAAGAGAAGCGGCATGGCTACCTTGGCCAACTTTTCGATGCCCCTGGAAATCCCCTTAATCAGCACAAAGACGTTTAACCCCATGGTAACCAGGAAAAAGAAATAGGCTTTAAGACTCGGACGATAAAAGTCCCCTTCCCCCATTCCGGTATAAGCGTTGAGAAATTCTTTAAAAGGGGCCAGGTAAGTGTGAGGATCGGTTGAGGCCGGGACTTTGGGGAGCATCCCCAAAAGAGACATAACCGCGTACCCCAAGGTCCAGCTTTCAATATAGACGTAATAGCAAGAGACCACGAAAGGAACAAAAAGGCCCAGGACCCCTAAATATTTGGCCACCGGGTGTGACCAGAGGAGGCGAAAAATGGCCGGGGTGGTCCCGTGACCGCGTATCCCTCCGTAACGCCCGATGGCCCATTCCACCCACATTAAAGGGATAGCGATCAAGACCAGGGAAATCATGTACGGGATCATGAAGACCCCGCCCCCGTTCTGGGCCGCCTGGGTGGGGAAACGCAAGAAATTACCCAAACCTACCGCGTTTCCGGCCATGGCCAAAATCAAACCTATCCTGGTGCCCCAGTGTTCACGATTTGGCATGGGCCTCCCTCCGTTATTTGGGGCTACTAGTAGTAAAGACTATTTGGAGAATCAAGTCTCTGGTTCAACTTCCTGTGAAAGGGGCCGACGCCTTTCCGGACGGCGCCGGTCAAATGGAAGGCTTAGCCGAAAAACGGTAGGTTGGTAGGCATTTTCTACCTTTACCTCCCCGGCCAGTTCTTCGGTGATTCTGGAAACCAGGGCCAGACCCATGCCAAAGTGTCCCGGCTTGGTGGTAAAAAACGGGTTAAAGATAAAGGGAAGGGCCTCAACCTTTATTCCTTCCCCGTAATCCTTTACCCAAAAATCGACTTTTTCCTGATCCGCGGTACACCTGAATATTACCGGCCCTTTTTGCCCTACCGCCTGGTGGGCTTCTAGGGCGTTTTGGATTAACTCTACCAAGGCTTCGGCTAGCAGTTCTGGATCAGTGTAGAAGGCAAGAGAAGGTATCTCACGGGGTAAGCTAAGCTCCGGCTCCTCCCCGCTAATTTCCAGCTGAAAACGCTCTTTCACAAGTTCTATTATCTCTTTTAGCTCAACCAGACGAAACCTGGGGGTGGGCATAAGCACCAAGCGGCTTAGGGCCTGTAATAAGCTTTCTAGACGTTCACACTGGTAAACCAAAGCCGCGGCGTAGGTTCCTGCCCGCTGGGGATTTTCCTTCAATCTCCGGGCCAACCCCCCGATTACCAGAATGGGGTTACGGATATGGTGGGAAATGTCTGTCAACATACGCCCTAGAAAGGCCAAATGGCGGGTCTTTCTTAAGGATCGTTCCAGGGCCTTTACCTGCGAAACGTTTTGAAAAGTAAAAACCACGGGCGAAATTTCCCCCATATCATAACGGACGAAATGTAGATGGGCCACAAACCCTTCTTTCCCCCTGGGAACTAAAAAACCCTCCCCTTCGTAAACCCCCTTTTCCGCTAGTATACGTTGAATATTGGGCCAGAATATCTGCCGATCTTTTTCGTCAAAAAAGTAAGCAATATTTTTCCCTTTTAGATCTTCCTCAGCCAATAATTCCAGGGCGCGCTGGTTGGCATAAAGGATCTCGCCCTCGGGTTTTAGTAAAATGACCGCGGCCTTTATAAGATCTAAAATAGACCTAAAATCCACTTCGAATTCGTGAGGAAAAGCCATTTCTTTTTCCCAAAAAAACTTTTTTTAGGTCATATCAAAAACTAAAGGCCTTTTTCAAGATATTTTTAACCTCCTCCCAAACCAAAAAAGGCCCGCTTCAGCGGGCCTTTTAAAAACGTGATCAAATTCGTTAAACGTTTTATTTCTCTTCGGGCTCCTTCTTTTCTTTCAGTTCTTCTGCGGAAGTTTCCTCCCGAGCCGCCTGAGCTTCCTGGCCTCCTTCGGCTTCAACAGCCGTGGCCTCAGAGGAAACGGCTTCTGCCTGCCCTTCCCCTCTGGCCTCAGGCTGGGCTTCCTGTTCTGCTTCCGGTTTGGCCTCAGCCTCCTGAGCCTCTTCTTCCGGACCCTTTGCTCCTTCCTGGCCAGTCTCTGGTGGAGCTGCCTGTTCAGGGGATTCAGCCCTGGGCGCTTCGGCCTTGGCCTCCTCTTCGACCTTTTTCTTCGCGGCAGAAGGCTTATGTTCCAGCTTGTCCGTCACCAATTCAATAAAGACCATCATGGCGGCGTCTCCCCGCCTGGGCCCGATACGCACTATGCGGGTAAAACCGCTCTGGCGGTAAGCGTAGCGCTCCTTAAGCTCAGAGAAGAGTTTCCGCACCACTGTCTTATTAGGCAGAATGGAAAGGGCCTGTCTGCGCGCCGCCAGATCACCCCTTTTGGCCAGGGTGATCATTTTGTCTGCCCAGCGCCGTAATTCCTTGGCCTT
Organism: Thermodesulfobacteriaceae bacterium; assembly: GCA_015494065.1. GTDB lineage: Bacteria > Desulfobacterota > Thermodesulfobacteria > Thermodesulfobacteriales > Thermodesulfatatoraceae > Thermodesulfatator. The sequence goes on from WGCA01000014.1 coordinate 16,876, forward strand.
GGCTTCAGTGGTCTTAATCTTTTCGTGCACAAACAGGGCCACCAGGAGGTTACGTAAAAGGGCCTGGCGGTGTTCCCATTTCCCTACTAAACGACGACTTCTCTTTCTATGTCTCATGGTTCTTCTCCCTACTGTGCTTCTTTGGCTTCCTCAGGAGGTTTCCAATCAGGAATTTGCATGCCAAAGGAAAGACCCATCTTCTCAAGGACCTTCTTGAGCTCATTAAGACTCTTGCGCCCAAAATTTTTGGTCTTGAGCATCTCTGACTCTGTCTTTTGCACTAGCTCACCGATATAACGGATATTGGCATTTTTCAGACAATTGGCCGAGCGCACCGAAAGCTCTAGCTCGTCGATCTTCTTGTCGAGATATTTGTAGTATTCTGGTTTTTCTTCCTCTTCTCGGGCCTTTTCGGTTTCTGCTTCTTCCTCCGCAAAATTGATAAAGATGGTCAATTGGTCTTTTAAGATTTTAGCCGCGTAGGCCATAGCGTCTGCGGGATCCACGGTACCATCGGTCCAGATCTCCATTACCAAGCGATCAAAATCACTACTCCGCCCTACCCGGGCCTGTGTGACCGTAAAATTGACCTTCTGGATGGGGGAAAAGACCGCATCCACCGGAATAATACCAATCTCTTCCACTTTGGATAGATCTGCAGGTTGATAGCCTTTGCCCCACTCAACGTGCATCTCTATCTTGAGACGCCCGTCTTTGGTGAGGGTCGCAATATGGTGGTCAGGGTTTACGATTTCGGCCTGACCGTTGGTTTGGATATCCCCGGCCTTAACTTCCCCGCCACCTTCTTTTTCCAGCACAAAAATCTTGGGTTCCTCGTCAAAGAGCTTAAAACGGACCCCTTTCAGATTGAGAATAATATCGATTACGTCTTCTACCACCCCGGGCAGACTGGTGAATTCGTGAGAAACCCCCTCAATCTTGACCCAGGTAATGGCCACTCCCTGCAAGGAAGAGAGAAGTACCCGCCTCAAGGCGTTACCCAGGGTAACCCCAAAGCCCCGTTCCAGAGGTTCAATGATAAATTTACCGTAAAAAGGAGGACGAGAGTCTCCGTGGACCTGAACCCCTTTGGGCTTGATCAGTTCTAACCAATTTCGGCTAATAGGTACCTTCGTTTCCGCCATAGTATCACCCTGTCTTTAAATTTTCCGCTAACGGGAGTAGAACTCGACGATCAGCTGCTCCTGAATAGGCATGGTAATATCTTCGCGGGTAGGCAAGGCTTTAACCGTACCCTTAAAGTTTTCTGCGTCGAGTTCAAGCCACTGGGGCACCCCTCGACGCACCACGGCCTCCAGATTTTCTTGAATGAACGGGTTCTGACGATACTTTTCTTTAAGTTCAATCACCTCTCCTGGTTTGACCAAGTAAGAGGGAATATCCACCGTGCGGCCGTTTACTTTGAACATCCCGTGGACAATCATTTGCCGGGCCTGAGACCTGGAAGAGGCAAAACCCAAGCGGTAAACCACGTTATCCAACCTTCTTTCCAAGAATTGCAGCAGGTTATGGCCGGTCTGGCCCCGCATCCGGTCCGCCCAGTCAAAATACCGCTTAAATTGTTTCTCTGAGACCCCATAGATCCTCTTGACCTTTTGTTTTTCCCGCAATCGGATCCCGTAGTCGGACCGTTTGGCCCGCATTTGGGCCTGCCCGTGTTGGCCAGGGGGATAACTCCTCCGCTCAAAGGCACATTTATCCGTATAGCAACGCTCTCCCTTCAAGAAGAGCTTCATTCCTTCTCTACGACACAACCGACAACGAGGCCCTGTATACCTAGCCAAGGCTTTCTCCTCCTTGAAAACTAAATTTTAGATCCTTCTCTTCTTAGGGGGACGACACCCGTCGTGCGGGATAGGGGTGACGTCTTTGATGAGGGTTATCTGAAAACCAGCCGCTTGCAAGGCGCGCAAAGCCGCCTCTCTGCCCGCGCCTGGTCCCTTAACGTATATCGCTACCTTGCGCATCCCGTGCTCCATGGCCCGTCGCGCCGCGGCTTGGGCTGCCAACTGCGCCGCGTAAGGTGTGCCTTTTCGGGAACCCTTGAAACCCTCGGTCCCACCACTTGCCCAGGCGATGGTATTTCCCTGTTTATCGGTAATGGTGACGATGGTGTTGTTAAAGGTAGCGTGAATATGGGCTATTCCTTCAGGTACGTTCTTTTTCTCGCGTTTTTTGCCCCTTGGTCTTCTGCGCTTCGCCATCTCTCCTCACCCCTTATTTTTTCCGTCTGCCGCGCAGAGAAGAAGGACGCGGCCCTTTTCTGGTTCTGGCGTTAGAACGCGTACGCTGCCCTCTTACCGGCAGCCCCATCCGGTGCCTAAGACCCCGGTAACAACCCATATCCATCAGGCGCTTGATATTGGCCGAGACTTCCCGCCTCAGGTCCCCTTCAACCTTATATTCCCTTTCTATGATCTGACGGATACGGGTAAGCTCTTCCTCCGTAAGGTCTTTCGTTTTTTTGTTCCAATCTACTTCAGCTTTGGTAAGGACCTTCTGGGCCAGCGTGCGCCCAATCCCGTAAATATAGGTAAGAGCAATCTCTATACGCTTGTTATCCGGAATGTCAACGCCTGCTATCCTGGGCAAAGCCGGTTACCTCCTTTCTAAAAATTATCCTTGCCGCTGCTTATGACGCGGGTTCTCACAGATGACCCGCACCACACCTTTGCGTTTAATGATCTTACACTTACGGCAACGTTTTTTTACCGAAGCCTGTACCTTCATCTTTTACCCCTTCTTGCGCTCTTTTTTAGAACCCCGGTAGACGATACGCCCTCGGGATAAATCGTAGGGAGACAACTCCACAATCACTTTGTCTCCCGGAAGGATGCGGATGTAATGCACGCGCATTTTACCCGAAATATGGGCCAAGACCTTATGGCCCGTCTCTAATTCCACCCGAAACATGGCGTTTGGCAAAGCCTCTACTACCGTCCCTTCTACTTGGATGGCCTCTTCCTTTGGCATAAACCCCTCTTAAATTTTGGATAATATTTCCGGTCCCTTAGGCGTAATCACCACCGAATGTTCAAAATGTGCCGCCAACCCCCGGTCTTTAGTGACCGCCGTCCAGCCGTCCGGAAGAATTTCAATGGCGTAATCCCCGGTAACCACCATGGGCTCTATGGCCAGCACCATACCCGCCATAAGTTTGGGCCCTTTTCCCCGGCGCCCAAAATTGGGTACCTCCGGGGGTTCGTGCAGGTTTCTTCCTATCCCGTGCCCAACAAAATCGCGAATCACATTAAAGCCAGCCTTCTCCGCCACGTTTTGGATGGTGGCCGAAATATCCTGCACCCGGTTTCCGATCCGGGCCTTATCAATGGCCCGGTATAAGGCCTCCTCGCAAACCTCCATCAATTTTTGCGCTTCTTCAGATATTTCTCCTACGGCCACGGTAAGGGCCGCGTCTCCCACGTACCCTTCATAAACAGCCCCAAAGTCAAGGCTCACAATATCGCCCTCTTTAAGAACCTTTTCTTTCAACGGCATCCCGTGCACCACTTCTTCGTTTACCGAAACACACAAACTAAAGGGGTAGCCCCGGTAACCCTTGAAGGCCGGCAGGGCTCCCCTTTTTTGGACAATCTCTTCCGCAATGCGGTTCAAATCCCAGGCCGAAACGCCAGGGGCAATCGTTTCCTTTAAAGTATACAATACTTCCGCTACGATGGCATTTGCTTTACGCAATAAATCAATTTCCCAAGGGGCCTTTAACGTAATCTTGGCAGGCCCCTTGGCCTTTTTCACTATTTGGGTCTTACGCAAGGTTAACCGCCGAGTAGCTGAACTATCCTGTTAAAAATTTCTTCAATGGAGCCCATCCCGTCAATCCGGTGCAGGACCCCTTTCTTTTCGTAATAAGCGATAATGGGCTCGGTCTGTTCGTGATACACCTTCAACCGGTTGCGCACCGTCTCTTCGTTATCATCCGCCCGCTGATAGAGCTCTCCACCACAGACGTCGCATTTGCCTTCCTCTTTGGGCGGCTTGAAAATTACATGATACATCATGCCGCACTTCTTGCAAGTACGCCGCCCGGTAAGACGTTTGACCAACTCCTCATCGGGTACGTCAATCAAGATGGCGTAATCGATCTTCTTGCCAAGCTTTTCCAGAAGCTTGTCCAGGGCTTCGGCCTGGGGCACCGTCCGCGGAAACCCGTCTAGAATGAAGCCCTTTTCGCAATCAGGCTGTTTGAGACGCTCCTCCACCATGCCGAGCACAATCTCATCCGGTACCAGCGCCCCTTTATCCATATATTCTTTGGCCTTCTTCCCCAACTCGGTACCTTTGGAAAGATGCTCACGAAACATGTCACCGGTGGAAATCTGGGGAATACCGTATTTCTCCGCAATCATCTTGGCCTGCGTCCCTTTACCTGCCCCCGGTGGTCCCAAAAATACGATGTTCATAGCCCCCTCCTTTAACGAATTTAACGGCGACCGCGTAGCCGCCCCTGCTTCATGAGGCCTTCATAATGCCTCGTCAAAAGGTGTGACTCCAGCTGCGCCATAGTATCCATGGCTACCCCAACCACAATCAAAAGGGCCGTGCCCCCAAAATAAAAGGGTACGTTAAATTTAGCTATCAAAATGGTGGGCAAAACGCAAATGGCAGAAACGTAAAGGGCCCCGATTAAAGTGATCCTCGTAAGCACCCGGTCCAAAAATTCGGCCGTAGCGCGCCCGGGCCTTATCCCAGGGATGAATCCGCCGTATTTTTGCAAATTTTCGGCCACCTCTTCTGGATTGAAGATGATGGCGGTGTAGAAATAGCAGAAGAAGATGATCAACGCCACAAAAAGTAACTCATAGACCAAATTGCCCGGTCTGAAGAAAGAGGCCACCTGCTGAAAAGACTCTAGCGGCACAAAACTGGCCACGGTGGCCGGAAACATGAGGACCGAAGAAGCAAAAATCGGCGGGATAACCCCCGCCATATTGACCTTCAAGGGCAAATACGTAGTCTGCCCCCCTACTACCTGACGCCCTACCTGACGCCTCGCGTAGTGAACAGGGATGCGTCGCTGGGCCCGCTCCATAAAGACCGTAAAGGCCACCACCGCGACCACCAGGACGATAATGAAGAGTAAAACCAGCGGAGACAACTCCCCTGTCTTAACAAAGCGGATGGTATTCATGATGGCAGAGGGCATGCGCGCCACAATACCGGCAAAGATGAGCATGGATATGCCGTTGCCGATAGCGTGCTCCGTCATCTGTTCTCCAAGCCACATGAGGAAAACCGTCCCCGTAGTGAGGGTGAGCATGGTAAGGAGCCTGAAGCCCCAGCCCGGAAACATGACAATGGGCTCCCCGTTTGGCCCGCTCATTTTTTCAAGCCCCAGCGCGATCCCAAACCCCTGCACCAGACAGATGGCCACCGTCAAATAGCGCGTATAATAGGCAATCTTGCGCCGCCCCTCCGGCCCTTCCCTTTGCATTTCTTTAATGCTGGGGAAAACCACTGTCAGAAGCTGAAGAATAATGGAGGCGCTGATGTAAGGCATGATCCCCAGGGCACAGATCGAAAGCTTGCGCAGCGCCCCACCGGAGAACATGTCAATAAAACCAAAAATGGTGCCCCCGGCCCGGGAAAAGAGGGCTACCAAGGCCTCGGTATTGATCCCCGGGGTCGGAATCTGGACCGCTATCCGATAAATAGCAAGCGCCGCCAGTAAGAAGAAAATCCGGCGGCGCAATTCAGGAATATTGGCAAGGGTTTCCACCCCTTTGGTCTGTAACATGTAAAGGACCCCTTAAAGAGGAATTATCTCCACCGTTCCCCCTGCGGCCTCAATTTTTTTGCGGGCGGAAGCCGAAACCGCATGGCACTTTACGTTGAGAGCGATGTTCAGCTCACCGTCTCCCAAGATCTTTACCGGCCTGGGTTTCCCCTTAAGAAGACGGGCCTTCCGAAGGGTTTCCGGGGTTACCTCCGCCCCAGCCTCAAACTTCTTAGCGAGATCGCCCACGTTAAAGACCGCATATTCTACCCGAAAGGGATTTTTAAAACCCCGCTTGGGTAAACGCCGCAAAATGGGCATCTGGCCACCTTCAAACCAGGGGGGCACTCCACCCCCGGTACGCGCCTTCTGCCCTTTATGCCCGCGGCAGGAGGTCTTTCCGTGTCCCGAACCAGGACCACGGCCTACCCGTTTTTCTTTCTTTTTGGACCCTGGAAAAGGCGAAAGGTTGGCCAGGCTGATCCCTTCAGCCATTGATCTCCTCCACTTTGACAAGATGTTTTATCTTTTCGATCATCCCCCGGATACAAGGATTGTCCGGGCGGATGACGGTGTGTCTTATACGCCTAAGCCCCAAAGCCTGAATAGTCGCCCTCTGCTTCTTGGACCATCCATATTTGCTACGCACCAAGGTGATCTTAAGCTGCTTCGCCATGGCCTTCACCCACTTCTTCGAGTTCAAGGTTACGCTTCTTGGCCACGTGTTCGGGACTTTGCAAAAGTTCTAAGGCCCGGAACGTGGCCTTGACCACGTTGTGCGGGTTGGTGCTCCGGATACACTTGGTCACCACGTCCCTTATACCCACGGCGTCCATAATCGCCCGCACCGTACCTCCCGCGATAACCCCCGTACCAGGCGGGCCCGGCTTTAAAAGGACCTTGGCCGCGCCATATTCTCCTATGATGGGGTGCGGAATGGTCCCCTTAATGACCGGGACCGTTATCATATTCTTTCGGGCCTTTTCCAAGGCCTTACGGATGGCGTCTGGCACCTCCGGGGCCTTCCCAAGGCCGTAACCAACCCGTCCGGCTCCGTCTCCCACCACCACCAGCGCCGAGAAACGAAACCTGCGCCCACCTTTGTGGACCTTAGCCACCCGGTTAATAAATATGATCTTTTCAATCAGCTGTTCTTGTTCTTTAGGTGACGCCACCAAGGCTCAAACCTCCCTTTTAAAACTCTAAACCTGCGGCCCGAGCCCCTTCGGCCAGGGCCTTAACGCGGCCGTGGTACTTATAACCCCCACGGTCAAAAACCACCTTCGTGATACCGGCTTCAAGCGCTCGCTTACCGATCAACTCCCCTACCGCTTTGGCAACCGCGGTCTTACCCCCGTCTTTTTTAAGCTCCGCCAGCTTTTCCCTGATCTGGGGCGTGAGAGAAGAAGCCGCCACCAATGTCCGCCCCGATACGTCATCGATAATTTGGGCGTAAATATGTTTGCAGGAGCGAAAAACCGAAAGCCTAGGTCTTTCCGGTGTCCCAAAAATCTTTTTACGAACGCGCCGTTTTCTCCTGAGACGTGCCAATACCTTTCTGCTTGTTCTTCCCATAGCTTCTTCACCCTGCCCTTATTTCTTACCGCCTTTACCGGCTTTGCGTAGGATCTTCTCGCCCGTATAACGGATCCCCTTCCCCTTGTAGGGTTCGGGGGGCCTAAGCTTACGAATATTGGCTGCTGTTTGCCCCACCAGCTCTTTGTCAATACCCTCTAGAATGATCTGAAATTGGACCTCACCACTTCCTTTTTGCACCTTGGCGGTAACGCCAGAAGGGAGCTTGAACTCCACCGGATGGGAATAACCCAGGTTCAAGACCAGGGTATCCCCTTTTAGCTCTGCCCGGTAACCAAGCCCTACTATATCCAGCGACCTCGTAAAGCCCTGGCTCACCCCGATTACCCAATTGTTGAGCAGGGCCCGGGCCAGCCCGTGAAAGGCCTTGACTTTTCTGGCCAAACGCTTCTGGACCTCAGCCGGCAAGACCTTTATTTCGTTACCGTTTACCTCAAATTCCACCAGGGGAGGACGAGGTTTCTCCAGGCGCCCCTTCGGCCCCTGGACGATGATCCTGTCTTCTTTTATTTCTACTTTAACCCCTTCCGGAAGCGGAACAGGCTTTCTGCCAATACGGGAAAGCATATCTCCTCACCTCGCTACCAGACTTCACAGATTACTTCTCCCCCAATGCCCCTTTTGCGGGCTTCTTTGTCGGTCATAATGCCTTGGGAGGTAGAAATGATGGCCACCCCGTAACCTCCCAGGACCTGGGGAAGTTCGTCCTTTTTTACGTAAACCCTCCGCCCGGGCTTACTTACCCGTTTAAGCCCGGCAATTATCGGCCTTCTTTGCTCATCGTATTTCAGCACCAGCTCGATCTTTCCTTGCGGTCCCTCAGGGATGAACTTAAAATCTTCAATATAGCCTTCTTCCTTAAGAATCTTGGCTATAGCCAGCTTCATTTTGGAAGCCGGTATCTCTACCGTTTTATGCCGCACCATACAAGCGTTACGAATGCGGGCCAACATATCAGCAATAGGATCAGTCATCATGGCTCAACACCCCTTACCAACTGGCTTTTCTCACGCCAGGAATTTTCCCTTCGGAAGCCAATTTGCGAAAACAAATACGACAGAGCCCGAAACGGCGAATATAAGCCCTTGGCCTACCACAAATAGAACACCGGTTGCGCTTGCGCACCTTAAACTTGGGCTCTTTCATAGCTTTTACAATCTGGGCTTTCCGCGGCATGACTCCTCCTATCTCCTGCGCTTAAAGGGCATTCCCAAAAGCTTTAAAAGCTCAAAGGCCTCTTCGTCTGTCTCGGCCGTGGTAACAAAGGTAATATTCATCCCCTTGATCTTTTCTACTTTGTTGGGATCCACTTCCGGAAAAATGGTGTGGTCACTTATTCCCAAAGTATAATTGCCCCTTCCGTCAAAACCTTTGGTCGGCACCCCCCGAAAATCTCTTACCCGGGGCAAGGCCACGTTCACCAGACGCGCAAAGAAGTCGTACATCCGCTGTTTGCGCAAAGTCACCATAACCCCGATGGGCATCCCTTCCCGCAACTTAAAGGCCGCAATAGACTTGCGGGCGCGCCTTATGCTCGGCTTCTGGCCAGAAATCATGGCCAGCTCTTCCACCGCCTGGTCGATGATCTTGGGGTTTTGTACCGCCTCCCCCAACCCCATATTAAGACAGATCTTTTGCAGCCTGGGCACCTCTAAAAAGTTCTTGTAACCGAACTTTTCCATCAATTTAGGTACTACTTCCTCTTGGTAGAATTCTCTCAGCCAGGACATAGCCACCCTACTCCTTCGCCTCAATTATCTCGCCACATTTTTTACAGACCCGCACCTTGGTGCCGTCTTCAAGGATCTTGCGCCCTATCCGTACCCCGCGGCTACATTTGGGACAAAAGACCATAAGGTTGGAGATATGGATGGGCGCAGGCTTTTCCACGATCCCTCCTTCGGCGTAAGGGGTCGGCCGCATATGCCGCTTAACGATGTTTACCCCTTCAACCACCGCCCGCTGCCGTCGGGGAAAGACCTGTAACACTCGTCCGATCTTCCCCTTGTCCTTGCCTGCAATCACCACCACCTGGTCGTTTTTCCGGATATGACACTTTACCTGGTGCGGCTTAAGGTCTCTGCGCTGTTTGCTCCTGAAAAGTGGCATAGCTAAAACCCCTTAAAGAACTTCTGGTGCCAACGAGATTATTTTCATGAAATTTTTGGCCCTCAACTCCCTTCCCACCGGGCCAAAAATCCGGGTCCCAATCGGTTCCCCCCACTGGTTAATCAAAACGGCCGCGTTTTCGTCAAAGCGAATCAACGTGCCGTCAGAACGCGGCTGCTCTTTCTTGGTTCGCACCACCACGGCCCGAACCACGTCTCCAGCCTTTACTTTGGAATTGGGCAAAGCCTCTTTGACCGAAGCAATGATCACGTCCCCGATGCGCGCGTAACGGCGTCCAGAACCACCCAGCACCCGGATACACATAATGCGTTTGGCACCGGAGTTATCAGCCACGTTAAGGTAAGTCTGTTGTTGAATCATAGCTCTTCACCACCCTTCTAAGCCGACGTTTCTTCCCTCTCTAAAACTTTTGCCCTTTCCAAAATTTCCCGCACCCGCCATCTTTTATGCCTGGAAAGGGGACGGGTCTCTTCTATCAGGACCTTGTCGCCGATGCGACAGGCGTTGTCTTCATCATGGGCCATGAACTTCTTCCTTCGCCTTACGTATTTCTTGTAAAGAGGGTGCAAAACGAGCCTCTCTACCATTACCACTACCGTCTTGTCCATCTTGTCACTGACTACGGTCCCGATAAATTGTTTGCTCTGTTTCTTGCTCTCTCCCATCTTCATGACCCTTTATTAAGAATGAATTCCTAACTCTTTTTCACGTATCACCGTAAGCACCCGGGCGATATCCCTTTTTACCTGCCTAATGCGCATCGGATTTTCCAACTGGTGAATGGACTTTTGAAAACGCAAATTAAATAACTCTTCCCGCAATTCCCTCAACTTTTCCTGGAGTTCCACCACAGATAAGCGGCGCAATTCTTCCGCCTTCATAACCGGTCCTCCCGCGAGACAATCTTACATTTGATAGGCAGCTTATCCGCCGCCAGCTTCAAAGCCTGACGCGCCACTTCTTCTGGCACCCCTTCGATCTCATAAATGATTCGCCCCGGCTTTATTACCGCCACCCAGCCCTCTACGTTTCCCTTTCCTTTACCCATCCGGGTTTCGGCGGGCTTTTTGGTAATCGGTTTGTCAGGAAAGACCCTTATCCAGATCTTGGCCCCCTTTTTGGCGTGGCGCACGATGGCCACCCGGCCGGCCTCGATCTGTTGCGCGGTAAGCCAACAGTGATCAAGGGCCCTTAGGCCGAACTCACCAAAGGCCACGGCGTTGCCCCGCCAGGCCTTACCCCGGTTACGGCCTTTCTGTTGTTTCCGGTATTTTACTTTACGCGGTTGCAGCAACATATTTTCTTACCCCCTAAAGATTAAGAGGCGCCATCTCTCCTTTTTCCGGCAAGACCTCTCCCTTAAAGATCCAGACCTTTACCCCGATCACCCCGTATTTGGTATTGGCCTCGGCAAAACCGTAATCGATATCAGCCCGCAAAGTGTGGAGGGGTACCCGCCCTTCCCGGTACCATTCCTTACGGGCAATTTCAGCCCCACCCAGGCGGCCCTTACACTGGACCTTGATTCCCTGGGCCCCGAAACGCATGGCCAAAGCCACCGCCCTTTTCATGGCTCGCCTGAAAGAAACCCGCCGCTCAAGCTGTGTGGCGATGTTTTCCGCTACCAATTGGGCGTCAAGCTCCGGCCGCCTTACTTCCACGATATCAATATGGATTTCCTTACCCCCGGTGAGCTCTTCCAACGCCCTTTTAAGGGCCTCAATCTCGGCGCCCTTTTTCCCGATCACAATCCCGGGACGGGCTGTATGAATGATGATCCGGACCTTGTTGGCTGCCCGTTCCACTTCTATCCGGGAGATCCCCGCGTGCTTTAACCGCTCCTTGATATAACGACGAATCTTATAATCCTCATGCACCAATTTGGGAAAATCCTGCTTGGCAAACCAGCGGGAATCCCACGTTCTGGTAATCCCGATTCTGAGCCCTATGGGATTTACTTTCTGACCCAACGTTCACCCTCCTCTTAAGGCTTCTCTTCTACTACGATGGTGATGTGGCTAGTCCGTTTAAGAATCCGGCTAGCCCGCCCAAAAGCACGGGGCCAGATCCTTTTAAGTCTTGGCCCTTCGTCAACGTAAGCCCTTTTGACGTAGAGACGGTCAGGGTCCATCTGGTAATTATGTTCAGCGTTGGCAATCGCCGACTCCAGCACCTTCCTCACCAGTCGTGCCGCCTTTTTGGGCGTAAACCTGAGAATATTCAAGGCCTCGTCCACGGGTTTGCCCCGGATAAGGTCTACCACTAACCGTGCCTTATAAGGCGATATGCGTACATATCTGGCCACCGCTCGCGCTTCCATGGCTCAACCCCTATTTTTTCTTTCCTTTTACTTTGCCTTTATCCGCCGCATGCCCACGGTAAGTCCTAGTAGGGGCAAATTCCCCCAGTTTATGACCAACCATATTCTCCGTAACGTAGACCGGGATAAACTTGTGCCCGTTGTGCACCGCAAAAGTAAGCCCTACAAACTCGGGCAGAATAGTCGAACGCCGACTCCAGGTCTTGATGACCTTCTTATCTCCCGTCTCAAGGGCCTTGCGTACCTTTTTAAGTAGGTGTTCGTCGACAAAAGGCCCCTTTTTCCTTGACCTAGGCATAACACACCTCTCCTTAGCCCTTGCGTCTTCTTACGATAAATTTGTCAGAAGGCTTTTTCCCTCTCGTCTTAAGCCCCTTAGCCAACTGCCCCCAGGGAGAACAAGGATGCCGGCCGCCGTGGGTGCGGCCTTCACCACCACCCATAGGGTGATCCACCGGGTTCATGGCCACCCCGCGCACGTGGGGCCGTCTACCAAGCCAACGGGAACGACCAGCCTTCCCCAAAGTCACGTTTTCATGGTCAATGTTACCCACCTGACCGATGGTGGCCCGGCAGTCCAGGTGGACCATCCTGATCTCCCCAGAAGGGAGCCGCAAATGAGCGTAATTACCTTCCTTGGCCATTAGCTGCGCAAAGGTTCCCGCCGCCCGGGCCAGCTGCCCCCCTTTACCAGGTCTCAATTCGATGTTGTGCACGATAGTACCCAGGGGAATATTGCGCAAAGGCATACAATTGCCCACCTTAACTTCCACCTCTTCCCCAGACATGAGCACGTCCCCAACCTTGAGGCCCAAAGGAGCTAAAATATAACGCTTTTCCCCGTCGGCGTAGTGCAGGAGCGCGATATTGGCCGAACGGTTGGGGTCATATTCGATGGCTGCCACTTTGGCAGGCACTCCGTCCTTATCGCGCTTGAAGTCAATGCGCCGGTAAAGCCGTTTGTGCCCACCCCCACGAAAACGCGTAGTGACCCGACCGTAATTGTTGCGTCCTCCCGTCTTGGTAAGTGGTTCAAGGAGTGATTTTTCCGGCTCCTTACCCGGCGTGAGGTCCGGGTCTATCACAAAGCTCATAAAACGTCGTCCGGGAGACGTGGGCTTACATTTTTTAATTGGCATAGCGCAACACTCCTCTAAACGGTTTCAAAAAATTCTATGGTCTGTCCCGGAGCCAAACGCACAATAGCCTTCTTACGCACCGGGCGGCGCCCTTCAAAACGATAAATTCGCTTGGGCTTGCCCTTGACCCGTATGGTCTGGACCTTCTCTACCTTCACGTTAAAAAGCTCTTCCACGGCCTTTTTTATCTCAATCTTATTAGCGTCCGGATGGACCCAGAAAGTTACCTGATTGTTTTTCTCCTTCAAATACATCGATTTTTCGGTAATTACCGGCTGTAAGATGATGGTCCTCGGGTCCTTCATTTTGAAAGCCTCTCTTCAATTTTTGGCAAAGCTTCTTGTTTTATAATCAGGTATTCGTGGTTGAGCACGTCGTAGACGTTAAGACCCTCCACCGCCAGCACTTTAACCTTGGGCAAATTCCGGGCACTCCTTTCTATAATCTCGTCCCGCTCAGGGACCACTACCAGGGCGTTTTCTACCCCCAAACCCTTCAAAAATTGGACAAATTTTTTGGTCTTGATCTCATCAAGACCAAAATCATCGACCACTTTCAACTTCCCCTCTTGGGCCCGTACCGAAAGGGCCATCTTTAAGGCCAAACGCCGCTGTTTTTTATTGAGCTTAAATTCGTAATCTCGAGGTTTGGGGCCAAAGACCACGCCGCCACCGACCCAGTGCGGCGCTCTGATGCTACCCTGCCTGGCCCGCCCCGTCCCTTTCTGCGGCCAGGGCTTGCGGCCTCCACCGCGCACTTCCCCCCGGGTCTTGGTACAAGCTGTGCCCGCACGCCAACGGGCCATCTGCCAGCGAACGACCTCGTGCAGCAGGCCCACTTTGACCGGAACATTAAAGATGTCTTCCCTGAGACTCACTTCGCCCACCTTTTCGTTTTTATTGTTTACCACCGCCACCGTGGCCATAACTCACTCCCCAGGCCTATTGGTTGAAATAAACAAAGACGTAGCTATTTACCGAGCCCGGCACCGCCCCTTTTACCAACAAAACGTTTTTGTCCGGTTTCACGTCCACAATGCTCAAATTCCGCACCGTCACCGTCTCGTTACCGTAATGGCCGGGCATCCTCTTCCCTTTGATGACTCGCCCTGGAAACGTACTGGCCCCACTTGAACCGGGTTTGCGGTGCACCTGCTTGGCCCCGTGACTCATGGGCTGACGCTGAAAACCCCAGCGTTTAATCGCTCCGGCAAAGCCCCGACCCTTGCTCTTTCCCGTAACCTTGACCTTTTGACCGGGTTCAAGAGAAAGCTCAGCCAAAGTAATTACTTGCCCTGGAGAAAAATCTTCCGGATTTTCTACCGCAAACTCCTTCAGGATATAAAAACCGTGGTCCAAACCAGCCTTAGCAAAATGGCCCCTCATGGGCTTGGTAAGCTTGGAAAACTTCTTAGGCTTAAAGCCTAACTGCACCGCGTTGTATCCGTCCCTTTCTACCGTCTTCACCTGAACCACCGTGCAGGGACCAACCTCCAAGACCGTTACCGGAACCACTTCTCCTGAAGGAGTAAAGACCCTGGTCATGCCCAATTTTTTACCGATCAATCCTTCCACCATGGCCATTGCTTCCACCCCTTTAGAGCTTGATTTCCACTTCCACCCCAGCGGGAAGTTCAAGCTGCATGAGCGCATCTATCGTCTGCTGGGTGGGCTCCAAGATATCAAGTAAGCGCTTATGGGTCCGGATCTCAAATTGTTCGCGCGAGTTTTTGTCAATATGCGGAGACCGCAGCACCGTCCAACGACTAATCTTTGTGGGTAACGGAATCGGACCCACCACCCGCGCCCCTGTATCCCGCGCGGTACGCACTATTTCCGCCACCGAATGGTCAAGGATCTTATGGTCAAAAGCCTTCAACTTTATTCTTATCCTCTGGGTCGGGACTATCATAACCGGACCTCAAGCCTCCTAAAACTATTCCAAAATCTTGGTGACTACACCGGCACCTACCGTGCGCCCACCTTCCCGTATCGCAAACCTCAATCCCTCCTCCATCGCCACCGGCTTGATCAACTGCACCTCTAACTCCACGTTGTCTCCAGGCATCACCATCTCTACACCCTCCGGCAGCTGCACTACCCCCGTCACGTCCGTCGTCCGAAAATAAAACTGCGGCCTATATCCATTGAAAAACGGCGTGTGCCGCCCTCCTTCCTCCTTCGTCAATACATATACCTCCGCCTTAAAACGCGTGTGCGGCGTTATGCTCCCAGGCTGCGCCAATACCTGCCCACGCTCCACCTCATCCTTACCCACTCCTCTCA
>WGCA01000015.1 GCA_015494065.1 Thermodesulfobacteriaceae bacterium
ACGTAAAATGAAGGGTCTTTTTGAACTGTTCTCCGGCTTTATTGTGGCAGGAGAGGCAGGCCTTGGTAACTTCCTGTGGGCTCTTAAAGTCCTTCTTCAAGGCCTCAAATTTGCTGTGATCCGCGGTGGACACCGGGGGCTTAAAATATTTAGGGGCCGCTATTTGTTCCCCAACGTTTTGCCCCCTTACACTTCCCCACACCGTGGCCACGCTTAACCACCACCCGATTAAGACCCACACCGCTAAACGCACCCCGAACACCCCCTTAGTTATTGAGAATTAATCTCAATCCCGCCAATAAAGATGGGTTTTAGAGAAGGCTTGTCAAGATATGACAAAAGTCGACGTTGTGACCGTAAAAAACTTAAGCGGGAGATAAAAAAACTTGTCGCTATCGGTTAACAAAAGGCTTGAGTTTTTTGGTTAGAGGATCGACCACCAGACAATTACCGCCTCGCCGTTTGGCTTCATAGAGGGCTTCGTCCGCCCGTAAAATGAAATCGTCTACGTCTTGGGTCAGCGGGTTTTCTTCCCGTCTAATGAACCGGGCAATTCCTGCCGAAAGAGTAGTGGGTTCAAACTCTTCGGCCTGATATCGGTTAAGGACCCGGCTTACCACTTTGCAGACACCCGGGGTATCGCATTGGGGAATTAAAAGGGCAAATTCGTCTCCGCCGTAGCGAAAGGGAAGGTCTACAAATCGACGGGTCGAAGAGATGATAAGGTTAGCAAAACGGCGCAGGAGCTCGTCTCCGGCCTGATGCCCATAAGTGTCGTTGTATTGTTTGAAATGGTCAATATCAAACATAACCAGGTGCAGTGGGTAGCGTTGCCGCCAGGCTCGGTAACATTCTTCGGGGAGTTTTTCGGCAAAATAGCGCCGGTTAAAAATACCGGTTAAAGGGTCTCGAATGGTTAAGGCCCGCAATTTGGCCCTAAGCTCTCTTTCTTTAAAAATACGGGCCAATTTGGCGTCCAATTCGTCAAAATCAAAAGGTTTTTTAATAAAATCGCTGGCCCCGGCCTTTATTACGTCTACGTATTTTACTTTTTGGGCGTGCCCTGTAATGGCAATGAAATCAATCTCTGGCCATTGTTCTTTGGCCCGGCGCATAAGGGTAAGACCGTCTAAGCGGGGCATAAATATATCGGTAATGATGATGTCGTAAGGACCGTTTTGCTCAAGTTTGGTCCAGGCCTCTTCTCCGTCCGCCGCCACCTCGCACTGGTAGCCCTGACTTTCTAAGTAGTGTCTCAAGGATTCCCGTACCAAAGGTTCATCATCGACAACGAGGAACTTTGGTTCGGAAGGTTTCTCTAGCCAAAATTTGGTCTTTTCCATAACGCCATTTTAGATAATCTGCCAAAATGCGACCATGATCAAATACCAATTCCTCTAAAGGGAGCTCTTCCGGAGAAAAAAGTTGGGCTTTTGCCGCGTCGTCTCCCCCTTTGGGTTCCCCCTTGGCCCGGGCTACGTAAACCGTAGTAACCGTATGAAAACGGGGGTCGCGGTTCGGTTCGGAATAGGTGTAAAACTGGCAAACAAGCTCTACGTCAAGACTAGTTTCCTCTTTGGCCTCCCGGATGGCCGCTTCTTCTAAACTTTCCCCATAATCCACGAAACCTCCCGGCAAGGCCCAGCCCTCTGGCGGATTTTTGCGCCGGATAAGGACTATACGGTGGTCGACTTCTATAATGATGTCCACCGTGGGGAAGGGATTACGGTACACATGGACTTCTGCGCCGCAACGCGGACAAGTTTTCTTCATGGCACGTAATGCTGGGCAATGTCTACCAGCTCTTGATGAATCAAGCCGTTGGAAGCCAGAATATGGTTCTGGAATGGATCAAAGGCCTCTCCACGATAATTGGTTACCAGTCCTCCGGCCTCTTTGACCAAGAGTATGCCGGCGGCGGTATCCCAGGGCTTGAGAAGCGGCTCCCAAAAACCGTCAAAACGGCCACAGGCCACGTAGGCCAGATCCAGCGCCGCCGCCCCGGCCCGCCGTACTCCTTGAGCCTTAATCAGGAAATTCCGAAAGGCACCCACCACCTTGTCCGGTTGTTCATGGACACCGTAAGGGAAGCCCGTGGCCAAAACGGCATCTTTGAGCTCTTTCACTTCAGAAACCTTGATCTTTTGGTTGTTAAGATAGGCCCCACTTCCCTTCTCCGCCCAAAAAAGTTCGTCAAGCATGACGTGGTAAATCACGCCTAACACGGGCTCTCTGTCTTCCATAAGGGCGATGCTGGGGGCAAACCAGGGGAAACGGTGGGCGTAATTGGTGGTGCCGTCCAAAGGGTCGACCAACCAGTAACGCCCCGTGGGTTCCGTTTTGGCCATCTCCTCTCCCAAAATTGGAAGACCTGAAGACTCAAGTAGCGCTACGATTAGGGCCTCGCTTTTGAGATCTACTTCGGTAACTAGGTCAATTTCTCCCTTGTGGCGCACCTCAATAGGGCGGTTAAAATACTCCCGCTGTAAACGTCCCGCTGCCAAAGCCGCCGCCCGAGCCAGTTCAAGAAGCTCCATGGTTGGCCTCCTCAAAGAGCTTCCTAAGCCCAACCTTGTAAGGGGAAAACACGACTTTGATTTCCGTTATGATAGCTGATACGTAACGCGCCGGGGTAACATCAAAGGCAGGATTAGCGGCTGCCACCCCTTTCGGGGTAATCCTTTTGTTTCCGCAGAAATGGACCTCTTTTTCCTCCCGCCATTCGATGGGAATATCCTTTCCCTCTTTAGTGGCCAAGTCTACGGTGGAACGCGGCGCCGCTACGTAAAAAGGAATTTTGTTTTCCTTGGCCAGCACCGCCACGTTATAAGTGCCGATCTTGTTGGCCACGTCGCCGTTGGCCGCGATCCGGTCTGCCCCCACCACGCAGGCCGTGATTTTCCCTTGGGCCATAAGGGAGCCCGAGGCCCCATCGGGGATAACAGTAACCGGGATACCTACTTTTTTCATTTCCCAGGCGGTAAGCCGGGCCCCCTGTAACCATGGCCTGGTTTCATCGGCGAAAACCTGTATCTTTTTACCAGCTTCGAAAGCGGCCCGTATCACTCCCAGGGCCGTACCGTAACCACCGGTAGCCAGGGCCCCGGCGTTACAATGGGTGAGTATTGCCCCTTCAGGCAGGAGCTCCGCTCCCAAAAGCCCCATGCGCCGGTTGGCCGCAATGTCCTCTTCCCAAATTTTAAGCGCTTCTTCCCGCAAGGCCTCTACCTCAGGCTCGTTTTCCGCCCGTTTGACCATCCTTTCCACCGCCCAGGCCAGGTTCACCGCGGTAGGCCGGGCCCGTTTTAACCCCTCTCCTGCCCGTCGTAGTTTGGCCAGGAAGTCCCGGGGGCTTCGGGCCTTAATCTTTTCCGCCGCCAAAACCATACCAATAGCCGCGGTAATACCAATGGCCGGGGCCCCCCGGACCACCATAGCCCTTATGGCTTCCCGGACCTCCTGCCAGGTCTTGAAGCGGAGATACTTTTCACGCCAGGGCAGCAGACGTTGGTCTAAAAGGAGAAGGCCTTTGTCATCCCAGAGAATGGGCCTTATGACGTCTAAATTCGGGGGTAGGTAATCCAAGGCTATTCTCCCTCAAGGAGTTTGGTAAGGAGCTGGTTTACTACTTTGGGGTTGGCCTTGCCCCGGGTCTCCCGCATTACCTGCCCCACAAAGAACCCAAGCACATTTTTCTTGCCTTTCTTATATTTTTCGACCTCTTTGGGGTGAGCTTCCAAGATACGTTGACAAATTTCAAGCAAGGCCGCCTCGTCGCTTTCCTGTTTAAGCCCCTTTTCCTCGACGATCGCTTGCGGGTCCCTTCCTGTAGCGTACATTTCCGCAAAAACCTTTTTGGCCGCCGGAGCGCTGATCACCCCTTCGTCCAACAATTTCAAAAGGGTGGTAAAGTTTTCCGGGCTGAGTTTGGTCTCGTCGATCTCTTTCCCTTCCCGGTTTAACTCTCGCAGGACTTCGGTCATTATCCAGTTACTGACCAGCTTGGGTTTGGGTAACAATTTACAGCAGGCCTCGAAAAATTCCGCCAGCTTGCGGGAAGAGGTGATAATCTCGGCGTCATAGGCCGGAAGCTGGTATTCCTCCATAAAACGGGCCTTCTTGGCGTCCGGCAATTCGGGAAGCGTCTTCCTTATTTCCTCTATCCAGTCAGCGTCGATTTCTACCGGGACCAGGTCAGGGTCTGGAAAATAGCGGTAGTCGTGCGCCTCTTCTTTGCCCCGCATAGACTGGGTAACTCCCCGGGCGGCGTCAAAGAGCCTGGTCTCCTGGACCACTTCCTTGCCGTCTAAAATTAGGGCAATCTGCCTCTTGATTTCGTACTCCAAGGCCCGCTGGACGTGTTTGAAAGAATTCATGTTTTTGAGCTCTACCTTGGTGCCAAAAGTGGTGCTCCCTCTGGGGCGAACCGAGATGTTTGCGTCGCAACGGAGGCTTCCTTCTTCCATGTTGCCGTCACATATCTCAAGGTAGCGCAGAATGGAACGTAGTTTCTTGAGGTAAGCTACTGCTTCCTCAGGAGAGCGAATGTCTGGTGCACTGACAATCTCAAGGAGGGGGACCCCGGTACGGTTAAAATCAACGTAAGATACCGGCCGTGCTTCGTCGTGGATAAGTTTGCCGGCGTCTTCTTCCATGTGAATCCGGACTAAGCCGATCCGCTTTTTGGTCTCCCCTACTTCAATTTCGATATATCCGCCTTCGGCCAAGGGGAGTTCATACTGAGAGATCTGATAACCCTTGGGCAGATCAGGATAAAAATAATTTTTCCGGGCAAAAACTGAGACCGGGTTTATCCGGGCCTGGGTAGCCAGGGCCAATTTGAGGGCAAAGTCTACCACCCGTTTGTTCAATACGGGCAGACTGCCTGGCATCCCCAGACAGACCGGACAGACGTGCGAATTAGGAGCCGCCCCGAATCGGGTAGAACAGGCACAGAAGATTTTGCTTTCCGTAAGGAGCTGAGCATGCACCTCCAAACCTATCACCGCTTCAAATTCCATCCCGGGCCTCCTTCTTTGGTTAACCATTGAACTTAGCTCTCAGGGAGCACTTGTCAATCTGTACAGCCAGTACTTCGCCCAAAATATAAAAGGGCGCTTGGCGCGCCCTTTTCAAAAATCTTTGGTGGGGGATGGTTTGATTCTCTTAAGCTTTGCCTGCAGCTTTGAGTTCCTTAACAAAAGCATCAATAGGATTCTCTCTTTTACCAACCTTTTTGGGGATGTTTACCCCTCTTTTACGCAATTCAGTTACGATTTTCATCACCTGAAATTTGCTAATTCCTAACTTTTCTGCGATTTCTGCGGCGGACATTTTGAGATAATTTTCATACACAAACTTGACATCTTCCTTGGTTACTGGACGACTACGCTTCCTGGCCATCTAAATCCCTCCCTTTTCGTTTTTAGTATTACTTAGACAAAACAGGGAATTTTTGTCAACCCTTAAATAAACTTTTTTTCAAAATTCTATTTGCCAGGAAGCAATTTTTGATAATAGTTCTGGGTCAGAAAGGTTATGCTGGAGGGGCGTAATGGTGATATAACCACTTTTTAAGGCTACTACATCCGTATCAGGATCCTGCTCCGTAAATCTTTCTCCGCATTGCCAGTAATAAACATTACCATGCGGATCAACTCGCCGTTCAAATCTTTCTATTAACGGAGCCGTGCTCTGCCTAACAAATTTGATACCCTTTATTTTATTGGCTGGTAGGAAGGGAATGTTTATGTTCAAGCAAATTTTTGGATCTTTTAAGAAATTTTGGGCCAAAAAATCAACCAATACGCTGGCAAAATAGGCAGCAAAACAATAATCCGGCTCTTTATATTCGTCTAAGGAAATGGCTAGCCCCGGATAGCCCAATATTACCCCTTCGGTTGCCGCTGAAACTGTTCCTGAATAAAGGACATTAATGCCAACGTTTGCCCCTCTGTTGATACCAGAAAGGACGAGATCTATTTCTGGACCAATTAACTCATGAATGGCTATTTTGACGCAATCTGCCGGTGTGCCGTTTACGGCGTAACCAAAAAATACGTTACCCCTTTTTACTCTTTTGACGCGTAGCGGATCAGAAAGTGTGATGGCGTGTCCTACCGCGCTCCTTTCGGCTTCCGGAGCTACTACAAAAACTTCGTGATCCTGATATAAGGCATCATAGAGGGCACATAAACCCTCTGCAAAAATACCGTCATCGTTTGTGAGTAAGATGCGCATTATTTTTCGCGTTCTTTTTCAAGGAAATGGATTAAACAAGCCTTACGGTGCGGACAGTAATCTTTAGGGTGTCGACAGCCCTTTGCCAAAGGGCTATATTCGCTGTCTTTGGCGCAAAAACCCATTTCTTCTTGCGTTTCTTTCTTTTTAGGTTCGGTATTCGGCGTTGATTTTGACGTACTCATAAGACAGATCGCAGGTCAAAATTTCAGCCGAACCATTACCTTCTTTTAGGTGAATTGTCAAAGAAAACTCCTGATTTTTCATCTCCTCATGGGCTTTTCTTTCAGCTGCTAAACCTTTGCCCAGACCATTTTCTACGATTTGTACGCTGTTAATAAAAATATCGACACGCTCCGGGGCAAAATCTACGCCAGAACGCCCCATAGCGGCCAAAATACGGCCCCAGTTAGGATCTTCACCAAAAAAGGCGGTCTTGACCAGGAGGGATTCGGCTACGGTCTTACCGAGTCTAAAGGCCTCTTCGTCGTCCCGGGCCCCTACCAGGCGAATGCGAACCACTTTGGTCGCCCCTTCCCCGTCTCTGACAATCAGATACGCCAATCGTTGACACACCTCAGTTAAAGCTTCTTTAAAAAGGGCCTGTTCCTCGGCATTGTCCACTTGCCCGCTTGCCCCGTTGGCCAGGAGATAAACGGTGTCGTTGGTACTGGTATCTCCATCCACGGTGATACGGTTGAAACTGTTTTCCACCGCTTCCTTTAGGCTTTCCTGTAAAAACTCCCGAGGAAGCGCCGCATCCGTAAGGATGAAAGCCAGCATGGTAGCCATCCGGGGGGCAATCATGCCAGCGCCCTTAGCCAGGCCCAGGAGCGAAATTTTTCTACCTCCGGCAAGGCAAAGTCTTTTCGTCTCCATTTTCGGAAAAGTATCGGTGGTCATCATGGCCCGGGCTACCTCTTCCACCCGCTGAGGATCAAGTGCTTTACTTAAGGTCTTGAGGGCCTCTTTTATCTTGGTCACCGGCAACCTCTGCCCGATCACCCCGGTGGAGGCGGGAAGTATCTCTTGTGGGGCTATCTCAAGCAGGGAAGCAAGCTGGGCCAGGATTTCTTCGGCATCAGCCAACCCCTCTTTACCGGTGCAGGCGTTGGCACAACCGCTGTTCACCAAAATGGCCCTTATTGGGCGGGCGGTGGCAAGCCTTGTTTGGGCCAAAAGGACGGGTGCCGCTTTGACTAAATTAGTGGTAAAGACCCCAGCGGCCTGGGCCGGTCTTTCACTCAAAATAAGCCCCAGGTCAAGCCCTTCTTTTTTGATACCACTTGCGGTAGCTGCAAACCAAAAGCCCTTTGGTATCTCCACTTTTTAATCCCTCCTGAACGCCTTGTAGAAGTAAATTTTTCCTCATAAAATGCGCCCATGGCCCGCATCCCCCTTGAAAAGGCCTTAAATTGGGCCTTAAGTCAAGCCCCTCAATTAAAAGAAGGGGACTGTCTGGACCTCCTTTGTAAAAAGAGGAACCGTTTGGTAAGGATTGTCAAATTGGAAAAAGGTTATCGCCTCGAGGAAAGGGGCTTTTTTAAAGAGGATCACCAGGCCGCTGAACTCAAAGAACTGGCCAAGGTACTTGCCAGACTCATTGCCCGGGAATTTCCCCGCAGCCATATGCTTTGGGCTTTCAAAAGAAGGGCCTAGTTTATGGACGCCAAAAGTTTAGCCCAGAAAATTAAACGGTTAGACGGACGGGGGTACGGGGCCTATAAAGAACTAAAAGGAGTTTACCAGTTTGACACCTTCAAACTCTTTATTGACAAAGTCCAGGCGGATCCCTTTGCTTCTCCGAGCCTTTTTCGTCTCTGGCTCCCGGCGGAGGTGGCTTGTCTTCCCGCCTGGACCTTTGCCAACCGGGAGCGCAAAACAGGGCTTGAGAATTTTCTCGCCCACACCGCCGCGGTCAAGGCCCGGGCGCTGGCCAAACACCGGGGGACAGGCAAGAGCGGCCAGCTAATCGTACACGGCCCAGGGCAGGAGATGATTCCCCTGACCGCCGTAGAAGTAACGGGGGATGGAGCGGTAGAACTGCGCTTTTTTGTAGGGCTTCCAGCCGCCGGTCGGCGGATCCTGGCCCGCCAGGCCCAAGAACTGATACTGGAGGACATCCCTGCCCTGGCCCGGAGCCTCTGTTACCCTAATCTGGACCACGCCCTTCTTAAAAACTTTGTGGAGACCAACGAAGACGCCTCCTTTCTCCGCCAAAAACTGGGTGATCTCGGCCTCATCGCCTTTGTGGCGGACGGAAGCATTCTGCCCCGGGCCTCAGGAGTTGACCCCCGGCCCGCCAAAGAGGCCGTCCCCTTTGAGGCCCCGGCCTCTTTAGCCTTGGAGATCGAACTCCCCAACCGGGGTCGCGTAAGGGGGCTTGGCATCAGAAAAGGGGTTACCCTGATTACCGGAGGCGGTTTCCACGGCAAATCCACCCTGCTTAAGGCCTTAGAAGTTGGGGTTTATAACCACGTTCCCGGGGACGGAAGGGAACTGGTGGTAAGTGACGCTTCGGCCGTAAAAATTCGGGCCGAAGACGGACGCCAGGTAACCAGCGTAAACATCTCTCCTTTTATCACCCACCTTCCCTTCGGGAAGGACACCACTTCTTTTTCTACCCCTTGTGCTTCCGGTTCTACCAGCCAGGCGGCCAATATCATGGAAGCCCTGGAAATAGGGGCCAAAGTCCTTCTGATTGACGAAGATACTTCCGCCACCAACTTCATGATCCGGGACGCCCGGATGCAGGCCTTAATCGCCAAAGAAAAGGAGCCCATCACCCCTTATCTGGACCGCGTGCGGGAACTTTTTGAGCGTTTCGGGGTCTCAACGGTATTGGTAGTGGGGGGCTCGGGAGATTACCTTGAAGTGGCGGATACCGTAATCGCCATGGACCATTACCTCCCTAGAGACGTAACCCAAAAGGCCCGGGAAATTGTGGCCTCATTCCCTACCCAGCGCAAGGTGGAGGCCTCCAGGCCCTTCGTTCTGCCGGAGAGCCGAAAATTTGCCCCGGAGAGCTTTCCCCGGGATCGTAAAGGCCCCCGGGCCAAAGGACGGGAGACCATCCTTTGGGGGCGCGAGAAAATCGACCTCTCCGCCGTGGAACAAATTGTTTGTCCTGAGCAGACCAACGCCCTGGCCCGGGCCCTGGAAAGGCTGGCCACTGAGATCGAAAAAGGAGCCTCTTTGCGGGAAGCGGTGGAAAACATCCAGCACCAGGTAGAAACCGAAGGACTCCTGTCCCTTTGCCGGCTACCGAGGGGAGATTTGGCCGCCTTCCGGCCCCATGAATTAGCCGCCGCCTTAAACCGCTTACGAAGCCTCAAACCGAAAGATGCCTAAGAGACGGAAGAAAAATACCATACTAACCCACTTCCACCTCACGGTCTTTTTCTTTCTGGCCGCCGCGGTGGCCCTGGGGCTTATCTTTCTCGGAGTTTACGCCTATCTCTCCCTGGGGCTTCCTGACATTTCCAAGCTCATCAATTATGAACCCCCGGCCGCTACGGAGGTCCTGGACCGTCACGGAGAAACCCTGGCTTACTGGTACAAAGAGAGGCGTTTTCCCGTCCCCATCTCCCAGATCCCGCCACACCTCATCCAGGCTTTCGTTTCTGCAGAAGACGCCCGGTTCTATGAGCACAAGGGGCTTGACTTTTGGGGTATTTTACGCGCCGCTTTAAAGGACATAAAAGCCCGCCGCATCGTCCAGGGGGGCAGCACCATAACCCAGCAGGTAGCCCGTTCCCTCCTCCTTTCCCGGGAAAGGAGTTTTGTCCGCAAGCTCAAGGAGGCGATTCTGGCCTGGGAAATAGACTCAGCCTTGACCAAAGACGAAATCCTGACCATTTACCTGAACCACATTTATCTCGGGGCCGGCGCCTATGGGGTGGAGGCGGCCGCCCGGACCTATTTCAACAAACACGTGTGGGAACTGAACCTTCCGGAGGCGGCCCTCATCGCTGGCTTGACCCCGGCCCCCAGCCGTTACAACCCCTTCCGGCATCCTGAGCTGGCCCTCAAACGCCGCGCCTACGTACTGCGTCGTATGGCAGAGGAGGGGTATATCAGCTGGGAAGAGGCCCAAGAGGCCGCCCGCAGCCCCCTCAAACTCAACCCAGGAGACTTTTCTCCCCGTCCTGAAGCCCTTTATTTCCTGGAAGAACTCAAAAAATTGCTCGAAAAACGTTTCGGGCTGGCCCTTTACACCGGAGGTTATACCATATACACCACCCTTGACCTTACCTGGCAGGAAGAGGCGCAAAGGGCCCTCAACGAACAGGTCGTCCAGATTGCTAAAAGGCATCATGCCCGCGAAATCCCGCAGGCCGCGGTGGTCTGTCTGGAAAACCGTACCGGAGCGGTACGTGTCCTGTTAGGTGGCCGCGATTTTAAGACTAGCCAGTTCAACCGAGCCGTCCAGGCCCGTCGTCAGCCAGGCTCTGCCCTCAAACCCCTTATCTGGGCCTTGACCCTGGAAAAGGACCTCGCCACCGTGGCCAGTGAAGTGGTTGACGAGCCCGTGGTCCTTCCCGGGGCCAAGCCCTTTACTTATTGGCAACCCCGTAATTTTGATAAGGATTATCTGGGCCCCATCAGTTTACGGACGGCCTTGGTGCATTCCCGCAATACCGTGGCTGTCAAGCTTGCCTGGGCGGTAGGCCTTCCAGACCTTTTGACCTTCTGCACCGAGATGGGTATTAAAAGCCCCCTGGCTCCCAATTATTCGGTGGCCCTGGGGAGCTCGGGTCTCTCTCTCCTTGAACTCACCAGGGCCTATACGGTCTTTGCCAACCGGGGTCTCTTTCAGAAGGAATCTTACGTGGAAAGTATCTTTGACCGCCACGGCAATCCCGTCTCTCTTGACTTTGGGGTAGAAAAACCTGTCCTCTCCCCGGAGACAGCCTACCAGATGGTCTTCTTGTTGAAAGAAGTGGTCCGTACCGGTACCGGCCGTTGCGCCAAGGCCTTAAAGGTTCCCGCTGGCGGAAAAACCGGTACCACGGATAATTACCATGACGCCTGGTTTATCGGTTTTACCAAAGAAGTGACCTGTGGGGTCTGGGTGGGGTACGATAATTTAAAGAGTCTGGGGCACCTGGAGACCGGAGGGCGAGCCGCTTGTCCCCTTTGGCTCAAGGTAATGCTTAGCCGTCCGGAAGATTATAGCGGCGGAGACTTTGAACCTCCCCCGGATATTACCTTCGTCAGGGTAAAAGACTATGATCCCCTTCGGGGAGAGGAAGCCTTGTGGTTGCCCTTTGAGGAAAAAAACGTACCCGCCTTGAAAAACAAACTGCCACACAGCCGCTGGCCTAAATTTTTAAGAGAGCTTCTAAGGCCTCGGGGCTTTTGGTAGTTTCTCCCTTGCGCGGGATCTGGGAAAGGTCATCTTTGACCCAGTAAAGAAGATTAAACTTCTGTTTGAGCTCGTTTATCAATTCTTTAAATTTTTCCTCAGGCATGTCTGCCAGGCGTACGTATACCCTTCTCTTTTCCGGCTCCATCCCTTCGTAAGAGGTCAGGACACTGATAATGCGCCCGCCTTTTTCCCGAACCTCTTTGACCAATTCCGAGATCGTTCCCGGCTGGGTGCCCATCTCAAAGGCCATCTGCCAGGGGCCGTAATAAATGCCGGTGATGTTGATCAAGACCTTGAAGATGTCAGTTTGGGTGATGATGCCCACCACGTGGTTTTCGTCATCCACCACGGGCAGTCCGGAGATGCGATTCTCAAGCATGATCACCGCGGCGTACTCCACCGTTTCGTCCGGATGGATGGCGATGGGATTCGGGGTCATAATGTCTTTCAACTTGATCTCAGAAAGGAGGTAGTAGAGTTCGTGCACGTCAAGGGCCGTGGCCTTAGACGGTGTGGCTTCACGTACGTCCCGATCGGTCACAATGCCTACGAGCTTTCCGTCCCGAACCACGGGAATACGACGCATTCCGTGCTCTTTCATCACCTGGACGGCTTTCATGATGGAGGCGTTTTCATCAAGCACTATAGGGTCTTCCGTCATCCATTCTTTAACCAGCATGGCAGCCCCCTTTGTTTTCTTAAGCCAAAATAATTTGGCCTTTTATACCATCATCGCTTCTCAGCGCCAATGAGTTAAGCAAATTTTTAAGCCTTTTTTAACCAGATAAGAAACTCTTTATTGCCTGCCGGGCCCAAAATGGGACTTTCGGTAACCCCAAGGACCTTTAGGCCCAATTCCTCCCGGGCAAAAGTCGAAATTTTGGCCAGTACTTCCTGATGGAGTTTGGGGTCCCTTACCACCCCTCCTTTGCCCACTTTCTTGGGCCCAACTTCAAACTGGGGTTTTATGAGAGCCACTATTTCGCCGTCCGGCTTCAAGATATTCAGGGCCGCTGGCAAAATTTTGGTAAGGGAGATAAAACTCACGTCAATAGTGACCAAATCAACAGGTTCAGGCAGATCCTCCGGGCGCAAATAGCGGGCGTTTACCCCCTCCATCAAGACCACCCGGGGATCACGGCGCAATTTGTAATGTAACTGGCCTTTACCCACGTCGATGGCGTAGACCCTTTTGGCCCCGGCCTGGAGGAGACAGTCCGTAAACCCTCCCGTAGAAGCCCCTATATCGGCACAGGTCAGCCCCTCCACCTTTATACCAAACTCTTTGAGCGCGTGGGCCAACTTTAGGCCACCCCTGGAGACAAAAGGCAGCCCCTCCCCTCTAAGCTCGATCTTGGCCCCTTCCCGAACCTTGGTCCCTGCCTTTTCGACCCGTTGTCCATTTACGTATACCTGCCCGGCCATGATGAGAGCCCGAGCCTTTTCCCTGGTCTCGGCCAGCCCGCGGTCTACCAGGAGTTTGTCAAGGCGTTCTTTTTTAACGCTCATTTAAGTTTGCGAGGCCACCTTCTCTTTGAGAAAGTTTACGGCCTCCTCTGGGCTTAAAAGCTGAAGCCCTTCCCCGGCGCGGGGTTTGACCTCAACCTTGCCGGTCTCTTTGAACTTTTTGCCCACCACCACCTTGTAGGGAAGGCCGATAAGGTCCGCGTCTTTAAACTTAACCCCCGGCCTTTCGTCCCGTTCATCCCAAAGGACTTCCACACCAGCCTGCGTGAGTCCCTGGTAAAGGGCTTCGGAGGCGCGCATGAGTTCGTCATCTTGAGGACCCAGGGTGAGTAAGGCTACGTGAAACGGGGCCAGGCTCAGAGGCCAGATAATCCCCTGGGCGTCGTGGTTCTGCTCGATGGCCGCCGCCACGGTGCGGGAGACGCCTATGCCGTAACACCCCATGACCAAGGGGCGTTCTTTTCCTTCCCGGTCCAAAAAGGTAGCCCCCATGGCGGCGCTATATTTGGTGCCAAGCTTGAAGATATGGCCTACTTCGATCCCTCTGGTTAGGGTAAGAGGCTTGCCGCACCGGGGGCAGAGATCCCCTTCGGTCACGTTTCTTAAATCGTAAAAGGCCTCTGCCTTAAAATCGCGCGAAAAATTCGCGTTTACGTAGTGGGCGTCTTTTTCGTTGGCCCCTACCACGAAGTTTTTGAGACCCTCAAGTGCCCTGTCGGCGATGATAGTGACCCGAGAGAGCCCGATCGGGCCGGCAAAACCTACCGGGGCCCCGGTTAACTTTTCCACCTCTTCAGGTCCCGCCATTTCTACCCTTTCGGCCCCTAACGCCCGGCGGAGCTTCACTTCGTTAAGCTCGTGGTCTCCCCTGATGAGGACCGCGTAAGGTTTGCCGTCAACAAGATAGATGAGGGTCTTGACCAATTTGGCAAGAGGCACCCCCAAAAAGGCCGCGACCTCTTCTGCCCTTTTTACCCCGGGGGTTGATACTTTTTGTAAAGGCTTTTCCTTTTCTTCAGGATAGCTGAAACGGCGTGTTGCTTCGGCCATTTCTAAATTGGCAGCGTAACCGCAGGAGGGGCAGGAAGCGATCACGTCTTCTCCGGTCTCTGCCAGCACCATAAATTCGTGGGAGACGTCCCCACCGATGGCCCCGGTGTCCGCAAGCACCGCCCGAAAACGCAAACCGCAACGGTTAAAGATCTTTTCGTAAGCCTCGTACATGAGCTCGTAGCTCCGGTTAAGGCCCTCCTCGTCGGCGTCAAAACTGTAGGCGTCTTTCATGATGAATTCCCGGCCACGCATGAGTCCGAAGCGGGGGCGAATTTCGTCACGAAATTTGGTGGCAATTTGATAAAGGATGAGGGGTAGATCCCGGTAAGAGCGGACTTCCTTGCGTACCAGGTCCGTAATTACCTCTTCGTGGGTGGGGCCTAGACAAAAGTCATGGTCCTTCCGGTCCTTGAAGCGCAGCAATTCTTTGCCGAATTTGTCCCAGCGGCCTGTCTCCTGCCAAAGTTCAGCAGGCTGCACCAAGGGCAGCAAGACCTCCAGGGCCCCGGCCTTATCCATCTCTTCCCGGACGATGCGCTCCACTTTACGCAGGACCCGCAGCCCCAGGGGGAGAAAACTATAGATCCCCGAGGCCAGACGCCTGATCATCCCGGCCCGCAACATCAATTTATGGCTGATCACTTCGGCCTCTGCCGGGTCCTCCCGAAGAGTAGGTAGAAAATAGCGACTGAGCCGCATAGACGCCTCCTCAAGTGGTTTCGTCTAAATCTAACAGTCCCTTCACAAATTTCACTTTAAATCAGCTTTCCAGACATGGCCCTAAAAATCCGAAAAGGACTGGCCAGGGGACCCGTTAGCTGCTAAGAATGTAAAGGCATGAAGGTGGCGGTTTGTGGCAAAGGCGGTGTGGGCAAATCCA
The DNA here is from genome assembly GCA_015494065.1 of Thermodesulfobacteriaceae bacterium. GTDB lineage: Bacteria > Desulfobacterota > Thermodesulfobacteria > Thermodesulfobacteriales > Thermodesulfatatoraceae > Thermodesulfatator. The sequence goes on from WGCA01000015.1 coordinate 15,012, forward strand.
CCATTGCGGCCCTGCTCTGCAACGCGCTTATAAACCGAGGTTATCAGGTCCTGGCCATTGATGCGGATCCCAGCCCCCATTTGGCGAGACTTCTGGGGTTCAAAGAGGCGGACCAGGTCGTTCCCATCGCCGAAATGAAAGAGCTTCTAACAGCCCGGGCCGAAAAAGACGGCCCCTTTTATTCTCTCAACCCTAAGGTTGACGACTTACCCGAAAAATTCATGCTTCGTAAAGACGGCCTCAAACTTATGGTATTGGGGGCGGTGCGTGAGGCAGGCGGGGGTTGCGCCTGCCCGGAACAGACGGTACTCCGGCGCCTCCTTTCGCTTCTTTTGCTCCAGAGCAAGGAGGCGGTGGTGGTCGACATGGAGGCCGGGGTGGAGCATTTCGGGCGGGCGACTATTTCAGCCATTGACGCCGTACTCATCGTCGTCCAGCCTTACCGGGGTAGCATCGAGACCACCAAACAGATTGAAAAAATGGCTCGGGACTTAAAGGTCAAAAACACTTTTTTCGTGGGCAATAACGTAGTCTCTCCGGAGGACGAAAAATTCCTGGAAGAACAACTTCAAAAACCGCTCTTGGTGGCCTTTCCCCGAGACGAGGAACTAGCCCGCCTTGAAAGACAGGGGCTTCCCCTAAGCGAGACCCGGGGGCCTGCTTACCACACGGCGGAACTTCTGGCTGAAAAGTTGGAAAAAGCTTTAAGCCATGGAACTTAAAGACATCCAGAGTCTGCCTGACCACCGCCATATCGAAATTGATAAGGTAGGGATAAAGGGTATCCGCTATCCGGTCTCTGTGCTTGATCGGCGCAAAGGGGTGCAGCATACCGTGGCGGTCATCAACATGTACGTTGATCTTCCTCACCATTTTAAGGGCACCCATATGAGCCGGTTTGTGGAAATCTTAAACGAGTACCGGCACGAAATTCATATCAAGAAGATTCCCCGCATCCTTCAGGAAATGCGCACCCGTCTTTGCGCCAAAGTGGCCCATCTGGAAATAGATTTTCCCTTTTTTTTGGAGAAAGAGGCCCCGGTCTCCAAAGCCCTGGCCCTTATGGAGTACGGCTGTAAAATTGTCGGCTCCCTGGGGGAAGATTTCAAAGACCTGGTCCTTGAGGTGCGCGTCCCGGTGATGACGGTCTGCCCCTGCTCCAAAGAAATATCCGCGCGCGGGGCCCACAATCAGCGGGGATTAGTGAGGGTCCGGGTACGTTTTAGGCGATTTGTCTGGATAGAAGAGTTGATCGAAATAGTGGAAAAATGTAGCTCCTCTCCGGTTTATCCCTTACTCAAAAGGCCGGACGAAAAATTCGTAACCGAATACGCCTATGATCATCCCATGTTTGTAGAGGACGTGGTGCGCGAGGTCTGCCGACACTTATTGGAACATCCGGCCATAACCTGGTTTGCGGTAGAGGCAGAAAACTTTGAATCTATTCACGCCCACAACGCTTACGCTTACATTGAACGGAAAAAAGATTAATTACGCCGTCTGTTGCTCCTCAATTTCTAACTCCATCTCAAAAAAGCTCTCCCCGCAATCGTAACACTTCACGTCTAGAGTGTTGTCTAACAAAGACACGTATATTTCTTCACAACCACAGGCCGGGCAGGGACCCTGAATTTGTTCCGTTACTATATTTTTTATTTCTTCCTGTAGTTCTGCCGGAATATCAGGATCAAAGAATATTTTCACCGTTCCCTCCTCTTCAAAGCGCCTGCATCTTAACAATCGCTCCATATATTGTAAAGCTGAGTTGAGCTTTTTTTAAGGATTTTGGCTCAAAAATTTGTAATTTTTTTGGCCACGGTAACGACGATAAAAGCTCAAGACACGACGGACGTAAACCTTGGTCTCGGGATACGGGGGGATTCCGCCGTAGGTCCTTACCTTTTCGGGCCCTGCGTTATAGGCCGCCAGCGCCAAGGACAAGTCGCCGAACTCGTCCAAGAGGTCGCGCAAGTAAGCCGCCGCCGCCCGGAGGTTCTCCCGAGGGTCGAACACCTCCCGGACCTGATAGGCCGAAGCAGTCTCGGGCATGAGTTGCATAAGCCCCTGGGCCCCTTTGGGAGAGACCGCTTGCGGATCGAAATTTGACTCCACCTTGGCGACGGCTTTGAGTAAAGCCGGATCTATTCCATAAAGGGTCCCTATTTGGTGAAAAAGTTCATCGGCCACGGACCCGGCCCGCTTTGAAGGCCCGAAAGAAAAGGCCTGGTGGTTGGTGGGGATATTGGTCAAACAGAGGGTGCCGTTTTGGTCGCGGTAATAGTAGAGTTCGGCCTTGGCTGAAAAGGCTATCCCCAAAATTAGCCCACAGAGGAGGCAGACTCCTTTTCGGCCAAAAATTTTTGCCGGCACTCTTCGCTGCAAAAGTAATAAACCTTTCCTTTCCAAATGGCCGTATAAGCCGAGCGTTTAGCGCAATAGACCCCGCAGACCGGATCTTTTACCAATTTATCGGTGACCTGAGGGGGAGCACTTGAAGAAGCCGGTTTTTTCTTGTGGTAAGAAGAGGCCTTAAGATCCCGCCAGAGGGAGCGGGCCGCCCAATAGATGACCAATAATAAGCCAAGGATCAGGATCAGCCTAAACACAAAGTTCACCTACAACTCTTATTTCCTTTTTTTCTTCAGGTGAAAGGTCCGCCAAAAGGCTCACAAAACTTCTATTCAGCATAGGATGTTTTTCTTCAGGAATCAATTCCACCAGGGGAAAAAGCACAAAACCCCGCAAGTGAAGGCGTGGGTGCGGCAAAGTCAGGGATTTGTCTCTCAAGACCAAATTGTCATAAAGGAGTAGATCTAGATCCAAGGTGCGGTCGCCAAGCCTTCCTATGCGGAGACGTCCGCAGGAAAGCTCAATTTGCCAGAGCCGGAAAAGGAGTGCCTGAGGCGAAAGGGCCGTTTTTACCTCGCACACCAGGTTATAGAAATAATTTTTAGATGCAAAACCCATCGGTGGGGTAAGATAAATTTTTGACCAGCGCCTAAGCGTAATCCCCGGGGTCTTTGCCAGCGCGCGCAGAGCCCGTACACAAAAAGCCCTGCGCTCCCCCAGATTCGAGCCTACCCCCACAAAGGCCCGGCTTAAAACTTGAGGGCGGCTATCCGTGCCAGGGCCTCCTTGAGCTGGTTTTTATCCACCGTAAGGGCTACGCGGAAGAAGCCTTCCCCCGGTTCCCCGAAGCCGTGACCAGGGGTGACCACGATGCCAGCCTCCTGAAGGAGTTTGGCGGCAAAGGCTGCGGAACTGTATCCCTCAGGCACTCTTGCCCAAACGTAAAAAGTGGCCCGGGGCGGGTCGAACTCAAAGCCTAGAGCCTTAAGGCCTTCAACCACCACGTCTCGTCTTTCCCGAAAAATCTTTCTGAATTCTTCTACACAGCTCTGGTCCCCGGAAAGGGCCGCTATCCCTGCCTCCTGAACCGCCTGGAAGGCCCCGGAATCCACGTTGTTTTTGACCTTGGCCAATCCGGCAATCAAGGTTTCGTTCCCCACGGCAAAACCGATACGCCAACCGGTCATGCAGTAGGTCTTGGAAAGGCTGTGGAACTCGATGGCCACCTCTCTGGCCCCTTCTACCTCAAGGATGCTCGGGGGGCGGTAATCGTCAAAATAAAGCTCGGTATAAGCGGCGTCGTGGGCCACAATCAGCTTATGTTCCCGGGCAAAAGAGACCACCCGGGCGAAAAAGTCTTTGGTGGCTACCGCGGCGGTGGGGTTATTGGGATAATTGAGCCAGATGATCTTGGCCCTAGAAAGGACGTCTTTGGGGATACTTTCCAGATCCGGCAAAAAATCATTTTCCGGCCGCAGGGGTAAATAAAAGGTCTCTCCCCCCGCAAAAAGGGTCCCGATATGGTAGACGGGATAAGCCGGCGTTGGTACCAGGACCACGTCACCAGGATTTACAAAGGCCAGGGGAAAATGGGCGATCCCTTCTTTGGAACCGATGAGGGTAACTACTTCTGTTTCTGGATTGAGCTTGACCCCGAAGCGCTTCTCGAACCAGCGGGCCGCCGCCTCTCTGAAGGCGAGCATCCCCACGCTTGAAGGGTAGTGGTGGTTTTCGGGTTTTTTCACCGCCTCCTCGGCGGCCTTAACGATATGGGCCGGGGTGGGAAGATCCGGGTCCCCCACCCCGAGATCTATCACGTCTACCCCGCGAGCCTTGGCCTCCGCTTTCAGCCGATCAAGCTCTACGAAGAGATAAGGCGGCAGTTTCTTTAAACGTTCAGAAAAGGAAAACATCCGTGTCCTCCTTCTTTTAGCGCTCTCTCTTTCCTTCAATGAATTCCAGTACCATTTGGCGGGCGATATGATCCGGGTATTGTTCCGGCGGATGTTTCATGGTGTAAGCTGAAATAGAAATCAGGGGGCCAGCAATACCACGATCCTTGGCAAGCTTGGCACAGCGGATAGCGTCCATGGCCGAACCAGCCGAGTTGGGGGAGTCTTCCACGCTGAGCTTGAGTTCGATGTACATGGGCACTCCCCCGAAAAGTTCTCCCTCCAAGCGGATATAGGCGATTTTATTGTCCTTGAGCCAGGGGATCCAATCAGAAGGCCCAATATGAATATTGTCTTCGCCGATATCGTAAGGGAGTAGGGAAGTCACGGCTTCGGTCTTGGAGATCTTTTTGGTCTTAAGCCTTTCCCGGGCCAGCATATTCAGGAAATCCGTATTGCCTCCGAAGTTTACCTGATAAGAACGCTTAAGCGGCACCCCGCGCTCTACCATCAATTCGGTAAGGACACGGTGTACGATAGTGGCCCCTACCTGGCTCTTTATGTCGTCACCCACCGCAGGGATACCGGCTTCGGTGAAGCGTTTCCCCCAGTCTCCCGAAACGATAAAGGTGGGCATGGCGTTTACAAAGGCCACCCCAGCCCGAAGACAGGCTTCGGCGTAAAAACGGGCCGCTTCCTCAGAGCCCACGGGAACATAATTGATCAGGACATCGGCCTGAACTTCTTTCAACACCGCTACCACGTCTTCCAGCTCGTCTTCCTTTTCCTGAGAAAGGACAAAGGTCTTTTCTGCAGGATAATGGGCCATGTGGTCGGCGAAACCGTCTAAAACCTTCCCCTTCCTTACTTTCACGCCCAGTTTGGGAACATCGGGGTAAAAGACCGTGGTGCAGTTAGGTGGGGCAAAGATGGCTTCCGCTACATCCTTGCCCACCTTTCTTTCATCAATATCCCAGGCCGCTACTACTTCAACGTCCCAAGGTTTGTATCCTCCTATCTCGGGGAACATAACCCCTTGGGTGGGGTCTAAGCCTTTTTCCCGGTAGTAAAAAATCCCTTGTACCAAAGAACTGGCGCAATTTCCTACTCCCGCGATCGCCAGCCGAACCTTCTTCCCTGACATCTCTTACCCCCTTGCCCAAAAATTTACTCAAAATTAACCGCTGTTCATTTGAAAAATAGACTTTTTGCGTCCCTTAGCAAGCCGCAGCCCAAAAAGTTTATTAATCGGATTTGCGACAAAAATCCACAAAAATCTGGACCAAAGGTGGAGGGGTACGTCCTCGGGGTAGCACCAGATAGAAGTGCCTTTTAATTTGAAAGGGGAGCCGGATTTCTTGTAGTTCCTGGCGGTCCAGATCGTCGCTGGCGGCTATTTTGGAAAGGAAGGCCCCGCCTACTCCAGCCTTGACCGCCTGCTTTACCGCCTCAGTGGAACCAAATTCTGCCACAATGTTAAGCCCCGCTGGATCTATTCCCCTCTCTTGCAATGTCTGTTTTACCGTAAGCCAAGTGCCTGAGCCTTCCTCCCTGGCCACCAGCGGAAGAGCAAAAAGGTCAGTCAGGGAAGGGCTCGGTTTGACCTTCCACCCTTTGGGAACCACCAAAATTATTTCATCCTCCCACAAAGGTTCAAAAGTCAGTTCCTTATTGGGAAAACTGGCCCCTACTACCCCCAGGTCTAATTCCCCCTCACTTACCAAGCGTACAATCTCTCCAGAATCCGCCACTTTAAGGGTGATCTTGGTGGCAGGGTGAACCTTTTTGAAAGCCCCTAGGAGGGCCGGCAAGATGTATTGCCCCGGAATGGTGCTTCCTCCTAATAGAAGGGGGCCTTTGGTCCCGGTTCGGAAAAAGGCCATTTCTTTTTCAAGTTCTGTCAAAAGTTTAAAGATCTTTTTGGCGTAAGCGTAAAGGAGCTCTCCGGCCCGGGTGGGTCTGACTTCTCGGGTGTGACGGTCAAAGAGTGGAACCCCGAAAGTTTCTTCAAGGGCCTTGATGTGGCCGGAGACCGTAGGTTGTGAGAGATAACACCTCTCTGCCGCCCGGGAAAAACTGCTCTCTTCAATCACCGCTAAAAAGACTTCCAGTTTTCTCAAATCAAGCATGTTTTGTTTCGAAAGAACCCAGTACTGCTTCCCTGACCCGAGGCGGCAACACTTTGGCTCCCAACTCTACCAACCTTTTGATTATGGCTACGATGTCTCCTTCTCCTTCCCAGTGATCCTGCAAGACCTGTTCGTCGGTATGGTAAAGGAGCCTCAAAAGGGCCAGGGCCACGAGATAGAGGTCGTCTACCATCCCGAAGAAGGGGATCATATCAGGGATAAAGTCTACGGGATTTAGCAAATAAGCCACTGCGCCGCCAAGATGGTCTTATCCTTAAAAGGGACCCGGGGATCCTTGAGCAGGCCGTAAAGGAGTTTTAAAAATTTGGGTACCAAAACTACGTAACGTTTTAGCTCTCTTATCTCCAAGCTAGCCTCCGAAACTTACGGTTTTAATGAAATTTTTGCCCAAAATGATATAGTTTTCTAAAAGGCTTGACAAGCAAAGGAAGATGAAACCCAAAAAGCGGCGTCCAACAAGGACCATTTACGTGGGAAACGTCCCGGTGGGAGGAGACCACCCGGTGGTGGTGCAGTCTATGACCAATACCGACACCCGGGACGTAAAGGCCACGGTGGCCCAGATCAAACGACTGGAAGAGGTTGGGTGCGAAATAATAAGGGTGGCGGTACCAGACGAAGAAGCGGCCCGGGCGATTTCCGCCATCAAAAAAGAAATCAATATCCCCCTGATTGCTGACATCCATTTTGACTGGCGCCTGGCCATCGCGGCCCTTGAGGCCGGGGCGGACGCCCTGCGCATAAACCCCGGCAACATTAAGGGACTAGAAAACGTCAAAAAAATCGTCCTGTCCGCCCAAGAAAGGGGAGCGGCTTTACGGATAGGGGTAAACGCCGGCTCCCTGGAAAAGGACCTTTACCGCAAATACGGAGGGGCTACAGCTGAGGCGCTGGTAGAAAGTGCCTTAAGGCACCTAGATTTTATCGTGGGAGACCTCGGTTTTGAAAATCTGAAGGTATCCCTTAAATCCTCCCATGTATGGACGACCATCGAAGCTTACCGACTCTTTGCGCAAAAGAGCAATTTCCCCCTTCATTTAGGGGTAACCGAAGCCGGAGGGCTTATCGCGGGGACCGTAAAAAGCGCCTTTGCCTTGGGGCTTCTCCTTTCCGAAGGCATTGGTGACACCATCCGGGTCTCCCTTACCCGGGACCCGGAAGAAGAGGTCCACGTGGCTTATGAAATTTTGCGCACGGCGGGTTTGAGGACCCGGGGGCCAGAAATAATCTCTTGTCCCACTTGCGGTCGCTGCGAAATAGACCTCTTTCCCATTGCGGCTGAAGTGGAAAAATTTGCCCGCACCATTGACCGCCCCCTCAAACTGGCGGTGATGGGGTGTGTGGTTAATGGTCCGGGAGAAGCCAGAGAGGCGGACGTCGGCCTGGCCGGAGGGAAAGGGGTAGGGATCATCTTCCGTAAAGGAAAGATCGTCAAAAAAGTGCCGGAGGAAGAAATCCTTTCGACCTTCTTTGCCGAGGTCAAACGTCTTCTGGCAGAGACTGCTTGAGCTTCAAGGCCAGCTGGTAGACCTCTTTTTTGGAGCAGCCGTACTTTTTTCGCACCTCAGAAACCGCCTCTTTTATGGTCTTGCCGGAGGTCAAGGCCTCCCTAAGGGCCTTTTCTACCTCTTTAAGGGGGACTGGTTCCTCTTCTTTTCCAGCCACGAGAAGGGTGAATTCGCCCCGGGGCTCTTCTTCCTCAAACCGGTTTTTGAGGGCGGAGAGCCGGCTCACCAGATATTCTTCAAAAGCTTTGGTCATTTCCCGGGCCAGGAAGACGGTCCGGTCTCCTAGGACCTCAAGGAGGGCCGCCAGGGTGTCCTTTAAGCGGTGGGGCGCCTCCAAAAAAAGGAGCGGCTTCCTTTCCTGCGCCAGGTCTTTTAAAAGACGCCTTTTGGCCGTGGCCCGGGCCGGTAAGAAGCCCAAAAAGACGAAACCCCCTTTGAGGTCAAAACCGCTCACGCTCAACGCGCAGGTAAGGGCAGAAGGACCCGGTACCGGGCGTACCGGGATGCCCTCTTCGTGGGCCAACCTTACCAAGTAGGCCCCTGGGTCGGAGATCGCCGGGGTGCCTGCCTCACTCACCAGGGCTATGCTCTTTTGGGCCTTCAAGGCGGCGATCAATTCCGGGGCCTTTCGGGCTTCGTTGTGTTCGTGATACGCCACCAGCTTTGGCCCCTTTAAGCCGTAAAAATTAAAGAGTTTCAACGTGGTTCGGGTGTCTTCTGCCGCCACCAAGTCCACGCTGGCCAGGATATCAAGGGCCCTAAGGGTAATATCGCGGAGATTTCCGAGGGGGGTGGCCACTACATAGAGGACGCCAGGTTCAGCTCTTTGCGCTGCGGTAAACATGAAGAATGCGCTGAAGGGCCGTCAAGTTCGCTAGCAGGGCGATGATGAATACCGCCACCTCCACCCATCCCACTAGCAGCCCCAGGGTCAGGATGGCCAGGCGCTCAAAACGGGTCAACAACCCCACTTTGCACTCGAAACCCAAGGCCTCGGCCCGGGCCCGCGTATAACTCACCATTAAGGAGCCAGCCAGGGCCAAAAAGGCCAGCAGGACCAGGAGGTTCTGGCCGTTAAAGACGGCAAAATAGATGAGCCCTCCAAAGATGGCGATTTCGGCGTAGCGATCCAGGGTCGAATCCAAAAAGGCTCCAAAGGTGCTCTGTTTGCCGGAACGCCTGGCCAGTAAGCCGTCGACCGCATCTAAAGGGCCAAAACCAAGGAGTAAAAGACCGGCCAGACGCGGCCAACCCAAAGCCAGAGCCACCCCTACCGCCACGCACCCCAAAAAACCGATGACGGAGACCGTGTTGGGATGGACGTTTAGGCGGGCCAAAAAATCAGCTACCGGGGCCAGGATTGGCCGGCTCCACGCCCTCACACGGTCGGTAAGTGTAAAAGTAGCCATGTTTCCACTACCCTTTCTGGCTATATTAACCATCCCGCCAAGAATACGCCAAGTTTTTAGAACAAATTTTTCGTGTCAACCAGCAGGAAAAGCCTTGTTTAGGAGGATTAAAGGTGTTCTTTTTAAAGATATGAAGGAATTTTTGACTGAAATGCTAGCCATCGGTGTCTTCGTCGGGCTTATCTGGCTTTACCTGGAATGGAAGGCCCGAAAATAGTTGCGCTTTAAAACTCCTCCTGTATTTTCATTTTCATGGCCAAAACTTTTCCCCAACAAGGCCCTGTTCTGGTACGTCTACCCAACTGGATAGGGGACGCGGTCATGGCCTCACCGGTCCTGGTCAACCTGTTAAACGTCTACCCCTCTTTGGCCCTGGTGGGGCGCCCCCATATTCTGAGCCTTTTTGAGGGTTTGGCCGGACTGCAGAGGTCTTTTCCCTTGCTTCCGGGCCGGGCCCATCTTTTACGTCTGGCCCAAAGAATACGTGGACGTTATAAAACCGGGCTCCTTTTGCCCAATTCCTTCTCCTCGGCCTTGCTCTTTTGGCTGGCCCGGGTTAAAAACCGGGCGGGCTACGCCACGGACGGACGCCGGTTACTCCTCACCCATCCCGTCAAAAAACCGAAAGAAAAAATCCACCAGCGGGATTATTATTTGCGGCTTCTTGAGGCCCTGGGAATAGAAACACCTTTTAAAAAGCTACGGGTCTTCTTGTCCCAAGAAGCCCAGCGCCGGGCGGAACATTATCTTTCCGCCCTGCCCAGACCGAGGGCGGCCCTGGCCCCGGGGGCGGCCTTCGGGCCGGCCAAATGCTGGCCCCTGGCCCGTTACCGGGCCCTGGCTTATCATTTGAGGCGGCAGGGGTTTAGCTTGGTCATCCTGGGAGGAGCGGCGGAACACCAGGCCGGAGCAGAAATCGCCAAAGACCTGGCCAGGGCCCGTAACCTCTGCGGCCTGATAGACCTGGCCACCGCCGCCGCCATTATTTCCCGGGTGGACCTCTTCGTAAGCAACGATTCGGGCTTGATGCACGTAGCGGCGGCCTTCGGTATTCCTCAGGTGGCCATCTTTGGCTCCACGGACCCTGCCTGTACGGGCCCCTTGAACCCTAAAGCCAAGGTGGTCCGGGCTGAAGTTCCCTGTAGCCCCTGTTTTGCCCGGACCTGTTCCCAGGGTTATTTGTGCTTTGAGGCCATTGAGGTCACCAAGGTCCTTGAAGCCTGTCTTGAGGTCTGCTCATGAAAAGACCGGTGGTTTTCCTGGATCGAGACGGCACCATAAACGAGGAGGTAGGTTATTTGAACCACCTTTCTCGTTTCAGGTTGCTGCCCAGGGCGGCCGAGGGTATCCGGCTCCTCAAAGAGGCGGGGTTTGCCGTGGTGGTGATCACCAATCAGAGTGGTATTGCCCGGGGGTTCTTCCCCAAAACCCTGGTGGAAGAGGTCCACGCCCTCATGCAGGAACTGCTGGCCCGGGAAGGGGCCATCCTGGATGGGATTTATTATTGCCCGCATCATCCCGAGGAGGGCTGTTACTGCCGGAAACCTCGGCCCGGGCTGGTAGAGAGGGCAGCCCAGGAATTAGGGCTTGACCTTTCCCGGGCTTACGTGGTGGGGGATCGTTTCACTGACCTTCAACTGGCCAAGAATATTAAAGCCAAAGGGGTTCTGGTACTCACGGGTTACGGCCGCGGGGAACACCTCTATTATCTTCCCCGTCTGGGCCTCAAACCGGATCTGGTGGCAGAAGACCTCTTTGAAGCCGCCCAAAAGATTATCTCCCATGAGAATCTTAATCGTTAAACTCTCGGCCCTCGGGGACGTCATCCAGACGCTACCGGTACTCAAAGCTTTGAAAAGCGCCCGTCCCCAGGCCGAGATCCACTGGGTGGTAGAACCACCGGCCCAGCAAATACTTGAGGGGCACCCTTTGCTTGACCGTCTCCTGGTCTTTCCGCGGCGCCAGATTATTAAAGAAAAAAACCGGGGTTTGTTGAGGGATTTTTGGTGTTCTTTAAGGGCCTTTTCTTACGACGTGGTACTCGATTTACAGGGTTTGTTGAAAAGCGCCCTGGTAGTGGCTGCCGCCCGGGCCAGGCTCAAGGTAGGTTTTGCTAACCACCGGGAAGGGAGCCCCTTTTTTTATAATTTGAAGTTGCCCCCGTACGACCCGGATTTACACGCGGTACGCCGCTATCTCTTGGCCCTGGAGGTGTTGGGGGCAAGGGCCTCAGCACCAGTCTTCACCTTCCCCCCTTTGCCTGACCCGAAAGAGCTCTTTTCCCGGTACGGGCTTCAAGGGCCGGTGGCCGTCTTTATCCCCCGGGCCAGGTGGGAGAGCAAATTGTGGCGTGAGGACGGCTGGCAGGAACTCAGTCGTAAATTTGAGGCCAAAGGTCTGCACACCGTCTTCGTAGGGGCCAAAGGAGACTTCCCCTATCTTTTAAGGCTTAAAGCCAACACCCGGGCCCAAATCCTGGCCGGCTTGAGACTTACCGAACTGGCGAGCTTACTAAAAGGGGCTTGGGTCATCGTGACGGTGGACACCGGCCCCATGCATCTGGCTGCTGCCTTGGGAAAACCGGTGGTGGCCCTTTTTGGGCCCACCGCTCCCTGGCGCACCGGGCCCTTCGGGCGCGGGCACCAGATCCTAGGCAGGAAAAGCCCTTGTAGCCCCTGTTTTCGTAAAACCTGTGCGGAAAAAAGCTGTCTTAACCGGCTGGAGGCAGAAGAAGTCTGGGAAGCGTGCCAAAAATTGATTAATGGCTCTGTTTAGGCAGGAATATCTTCAAAAGTCCCTCTTCAAAGACAGCTTCCGCCCCTTTGGAAGTAACCGGGAAGGGTAAGCGAATAAGGCGTTCAAACGGGCCATACTCTCCTTCCAGCTGGTAGACCCGCCCGCGCAAAGGATAAGAGCGGTACCCCTTCACGTAGAGAAAATGGCCGTCCAAACGGATATCAAAACGTTCCCGTTCCGCCCCCGGGCAAGTTACCACCACCACTAACGCCTGCGGAACCTCGAAGATATCCACCGGAGGTACCCAGCTTTCCGGCAGGGGCAAACAACGGACCTGATAATACAGGAGTTCGTTAAGATATGCCTGCATCTGGCGGTGGAGTTTACTCAGTCCCTCGCTCCAGAGGATCCGGATAACGGCCATTTTCTCCTCCCCAAGGCCTAAAAAATATTGGCGGTTGGCTTACATACCGGCTCATAACGATACCACTGATACCTAAAGACCCCGACGCTGGCCGGCAATAAACCGTAGTGGTCATCTGTAGATAGAAAGTAAAGTCCTGTCAAACCTTTGACAAGGCCTGCCCGCTCAAGCCCTCGCTTCCACCCGGCGGTACCACCTTTAAGGACACCTATCCTTAAGAAATTCAAGGCGTCAGCGTAAGCCGCAAAGACTGGATGCCACCACGTGGATTTTGAAACATATAATTTTTCAAAGAGCCTTTTAAGCCCTTTATCTCCCGGAAAGTCGCTTTCGCTGAAAAAAGCGGCCCCGACAAAGGGGTGGGCGTAAAGTCCGGCGTGTTCTTTCAAAAAGAGTTCCCCGGCTACCAGGTGGGAAAAATAGACCGGTATTCCGAAACGATTAGCCGTTATGTTTTTGGCCACCCGGTAAGAGGCCCCGGGAGGGGCCCAGCATACGACCGCGTCACAGGAAAGAAGGGCCTCAAGGTGCACGGAAACGTCCGTGTCTTTCAGACCAAAATACCGTTTACCGCCGATTTTTAGGGCAAATTCGGTGGCGTAAGCCAAAAGCCACCGCTCTCCCTCCCGCCCCACAGGGTCTTTGGTCAGGAGGAGCCCTATTTTGTGCCACCCCTTCTTTTTGAAACAGCGGTAAAGGACCTTTACCGCCGCCCTGGTAGAAAGACCGGTACGGAAATAGGGCCCCAAAGGGGTACGGAAACTTTTTACCGGGTGGAAATCACCGCTAGTAATAACCGCCGGCACCCCGAGCCGACGCGCTTCTGTTAAAAGGATCGGGGCACAGGCGGGCTGCGCCGGCCCCACCAACACGTTTAGCCCTTCCAGGAAGGCCATCTCTACCATTTGAGGCATTTTCCGGCAACGGCTGCCAGAGTCCAAAAAACGCAGCCGGAAGGAGAGACCGTAATTGCGGGCAAAATAGAGGTTAACTTCTTTCAGCCAGGCCTGTAAGGCCTGGCCTAACCGGGCCTGGTCGCCGGTTAAGGGGAGGATGACCCCCACTCTTAAAGAAGCGAGGACAGGGGCGGACCAGAAAAACAGGATTAAAATAGCTATCTTTAAGCTATTTTTTCCCCAGTTTAGCCAAGTACTTGCGTGCAATACGAGCCTGCTCCGTACGGGGATAAAGACGCACTAATTTTTTAAATACGATGGCCGCCGCCTCGGTATCTCCCAAGCGCAAAAAGGACAGACCCTGCTTGAGCAGGGCGGCAGGGACCTTTCCGCTCTTGGGGAATTCGTCTATGACCTTTTGGTATTGGAGAATGGCTTCCTCATAAAGTTTACGTTTGTAAAGGCATTCTCCGATCCAGAAGGTGGCGTTAGGTGCCCTTTTGCCCCGGGGATAACGGCGCAAATATTCCTCAAAAAGGGCCTGGGCCTCTTCGTATTTCTTCTGCCGGAAGAGGTTTAAGGCCTTCTTGTAAAGGGCCTCCTCGTCAACTTCTTTTTTGGGTTCAGGGAGCTTCTTTTTGGGGGCAAGGGCCTTTTCTAGACGGTCAAGCCGGGCCAGGATCTGAGTTTGAAATTCCTGGAAAAGCTCTCGGTCCTGCCCCTGCTGATAGAGGAGTTGTTCAAGCTGACCGCTCAGCCTGAGTTCTTCTGCCTGGAGCTTTTCCAGCTCGTTTGCCAGGTCCGCCTGCCGCTGAGCCAGCTCATTCAGGCGGGTCTCCGTCTTTTCAAAGCGGGAAAATTTTTCGTTCAGGCGGGCCACTTCGGTCTCTAGGGCCGAAAGCCGCTTATCCAGGGCGTTAAGTTGGTTTTCCAGGTGGTAAACCTGGGTGTTTAAGGCCTCAACGTCTTGCTGCTGAGCCACACAACCCCAGAGAAAAGAAGATAAAAAAATTACCAGGAGGAAAAACGACCCTGCGCGCATATCTTGGTTTCTAGCCTGCCCCTCCTTACGCGTCAAGGCGCAGCGCCCCTCTTAGGGAAAAAAGTTTTTCTTCCTTCAAGGCTGTTAACAGTTTTTCGGCTTCCCGGAGGATCTTGGCCGGGTTTTCCGGATCAATTAAGGTGGCGGTCCCGATCTGGCAGGCCGCCGCCCCGCAGAGGATATATTCTAAGATGTCTCTTCCGGAAGAGATGCCCCCTGAGGCCAAGATAGGGGCCTTAAACCTTTGCCAAAGGTCAAAAACCAATTTCAGGGTAAGGGGCTTAATGGCTGGGCCGGAAAGCCCTCCGCCGGGGCGGCTCAGAGCCGGCCTGCGTTGCCACAGGTCAACCGCCAGGGCAGGGTAGGTATTGGCGGCGGTAAGGGCGTCGGCCCCGGCCTTTAAAGCCGCTTCGGCCACCGCCAACACCGGCCCTACGGGCGAGAGCTTGACGGACAAAAAACCTGTATAAATCGCTCTTACCTCCTGAACCAGGGTTTTTACCGCCTCTGGGTCCTGGGCAAAAGAAAGCCCGCCTTTTTCGACGTTCGGACAGGAAACATTGAGTTCAAACCCGGCGACGGGCTCTTCCTTTAGGGCCTCTATCACGGCCAAAAACTCTTCCTTACTCTCCCCAAAGACGTTCACCAGGATGGGACCTTTTATTTTGGCCAAGAGGGAAGGCAGGATCTTTTCCCGAAAGACTTTTACCCCCGGGTTTTCGAGCCCGATGGCGTTAATCAGCCCGCAGGGAGTTTCGGCCAGGCGGGGAGGCGGGTTCCCCGGCCTGGGGTTTAAAGAAATTCCTTTGGTGACCACCCCGCCCAGAAGGGAAAGATCCAGGTGATGTGAAAGCCCCTCCCCAAATCCCCAGGTTCCTGAGGCCAGCAACAGGGGGTTTTTTAAAGAAAGTGGTCCTACCTGCACGGAAAGGTCGGGCATAAGACCTTTTTAGCACAGCCTGGCCTCGTTTACCACGTCAAACGGTCAAATACGCGGTACTGTAGGGCCTCAAGGAGGTGAGGGGCGTGGATATCTTCCTCTCCGGCAAGATCCGCGATGGTGCGCGCGATTTTGAGCAAGCGGTAGTAGGCCCTGGCCGAAAGATTTAACTTGCGGGCGGCCTTGTCTAGCAAGGCCCTCTCTTTTGCCTTGAGGGAGCAGAATTGCTTGAGCTCTTTGGTCCCCATTTGCGCGTTGGTCCGTCCTGACCCCAAGCGTTTTTCCTGCCGTTTACGGGCCGCCAAAACCCTTTCCCGGACTTGGGCCGTGGTTTCTCCGGGACGTTGCAGGGAAAGATCATCATAATCTACCGCCGGCACCTCCACCTGAAGATCGATCCGGTCCAACAGCGGGCCAGAGAGTTTGTGGCGGTAACGCCGCACCTCCTGCGGGGTGCACTGGCAAACACGCTGTTTGCTCCCGAAATAACCACAACGGCAGGGATTCATGGCACACAGGAGTAAGAACCGGGCGGGGTAGGTGACCGTAAGCTGGGCCCGTGCAATGGTGATCTCCCCGGCCTCAAGGGGTTCCCTGAGGGTCTCAAGGGTGTTGCGTCGAAACTCCGGCAATTCATCCAGGAAAAGGACTCCGTTATGTGCCAGCGAGATTTCTCCGGGGCGGGGAGGGTTCCCGCCCCCGATGAGGCCGGCGTCCGAAATACTATGGTGTGGGGCCCTAAAAGGCCTCTGCCAGACCAGAGGATTTTCCCGGTTCAAAAGGCCTACTACGCTATAGATCTGGCTCGTCTCAAGGGCCTCTTGGTGGTTTAAGGGAGGCAAAAGACCGGGAAGCCTTCTGGCCAACATGGTCTTTCCTGCGCCCGGAGGCCCGATGAAGAGCAAATTGTGCCCTCCGGCGGCGGCTATTTCCAGGGCCCTTTTGGCCTGTTCCTGCCCCACCACTTCGGCCAGATCAGGGCCTTTTTCTTCAGACTTTACGGAAGAGACGGCAGGCACTTTTTCGTGTCCCAGGCCTGTTACTGCCTCGGCCAGATGGCTGGCCCCCAAAACGGGCAGATCCCTTGCTAAAGCCGCTTCTGGGACATTTTCCGCCGGGCAGACCAGAGAAAGCTTTTCCCTTTTGGCTTTCAAGGCTACCGGCAGGACCCCGGAGACGGGCTTTAACCGCCCGTCAAGAGAGAGTTCACCAAAGAAGAGATATCTTTTGACTTTTTCTTGGGGTACAATGCCGGCAGCGGCCAAGAGGGCAAAAGCCATGGGCAGATCAAAGGCGCTGCCTTCCTTTTTGAGGTCAGCCGGGGCCAAGTTAACGGTGATCTTCTGGGTAGGGAAGGGAAAGCCCGCGTTTTTGAGGGCCGCTCTCAGCCTTTCCTTACTCTCTTTAACCGCTCCCTGGGGCAAACCCACCAGGGTGAACCCCGGCAATCCCTGAGAAATATCCACCTCAACTTCTATCAGGTGGGCCTCCACCCCAATAATAGCTGCCGAATAGACTTTGGCTAACACCCTGCCTCCAAAAATTTGACACTCTAAAATCTCTTTCGTCTCAAGGGGAACAAAGCTTTATTTCGACAAAATCGACAAAATTTCGACATAGCTGGCGAAAAATATTTTTTCTCCCAAAATTTTTAAGTCCTGCCTCCCGTTTTAAACCAGGGCTTTGGCACTACCAGAGAGACTTAAGAGCCGCTCTTTCTGCTTAGCGCAAATTGGCACAGATATTGTATCTGAAGCTTTTAAAAAACTTGCCCGAATCCCCCTCCCTCTCACGTTTTGGGCCCCTTAACGGGGCCTTTTTCTTTTTGTCTTGAAGCTTTGTCCAAGAATAATATAGTGTGAAGGCGTGAAGGGTTTTTCGCGCACCTTGATATACGTCCTTTTCATCGTGGTAATTTTCTACCTCTTTGCCCTCAAAGCTCAGCGTTCCCAGACAGTGGAACTGGGCCGCTTTCCCTTACACTTCCTGTCAGGTAAAAACTATGAAGGTACGGTCATCTTTAAAAGGCGTGGGGACGGCTCGGAATTTTTGGTAATTAAATTGAACACCCAGGCACCAGAGGAAATGATCGTGCTCTTAACGGACCAGGACGGGGTAACCCGCGAAATTGGTCGTTTCCAGGGGGCTACTTTTATCATTTCTCTGCCGCAACCCCTCTTTTTCGAAAAGGTTAAGAAAATTGAACTTCAGGCGGCCGGAGGGGGGCAAATTTGGGCGGAAACCCAAATACATAAGGAGTCCTGATCATGGCGCGTAAACACAAATTGCACACCAAATTTATCTTCGTCACCGGCGGTGTCCTATCCTCTTTGGGTAAAGGTCTGGCCGCCGCCGCTATCGGAACCTTGCTTGAGGCACGCGGTTTAACCGTTACCCTCCAGAAACTGGATCCTTATATCAACGTGGACCCGGGCACCATGAATCCCTTTCAACACGGAGAGGTCTACGTTACCGACGACGGGGCGGAAACGGACCTTGACCTCGGGCATTACGAGCGCTTCACCTCCGCCAAGATGGGGCAGAAAAATAATTTTACCTCGGGAAAAATTTATTACTCCGTCATCATGAAAGAACGTCGGGGGGATTACCTCGGGGGTACGGTCCAGATCATCCCCCACATTACCGACGAGATTAAGGCCTCTATCCTGCAGCTGGCCGGCAGCGACGTGGACATCGCCATTATCGAAATTGGTGGCACGGTAGGAGATATCGAAGGGCTGCCTTTTCTTGAGGCCATCCGGCAGCTGCGGAACGACCTAGGCCGGGAAAATACCCTTTACATCCATCTGACCTACGTGCCCTACATCAAAACCGCCGGTGAACTCAAGACCAAACCCACCCAGCACAGTGTTAAAGAGTTACGAGCTATCGGAATCCAGCCGGATATCCTGTTGTGCCGCACCGAGCGCTTTTTGCCTCCGGAAGTCAAACGGAAAATCGCCCTTTTCTGTAACGTAGACGAAGACGCCGTTATCACGGCCAAAGACGTGGACTGCATTTACGAGATTCCCCTTATCTTCCACAAAGAAAAACTTGACGAAAAAATCATCGAACTCCTAAATATCTGGACTAGGGAACCCAAACTCAAGGACTGGGAGGACCTGGTTTGGCGCCTCAAAAACCCCAAACAGGAAGTTACCATTGCGGTGGTGGGCAAATACGTCCACCTGAAGGATTCGTATAAGTCCTTGCATGAGGCCCTGGTCCACGGGGGCATCCCTACCCGCACCAAGGTCAATATCCGCTACCTGGATTCGGAAGAAATTACACCGGAAAACAGCGCCCAGTTGTTGGCCGGGGTGGACGCGGTCCTGGTGCCAGGGGGTTTTGGCTCCCGGGGCATTGAGGGGAAGATCCAGGCCATTAAATACGCCCGGGAACAGAAAATTCCTTTCTTTGGCATCTGTCTGGGGATGCAGCTGGCGGTGATAGAATTTGCCAGACACGTGGCAGGGCTTGAAGGCGCTGATTCCACGGAATTTAACCCGGAAACTCCCCACCCGGTCATTTATCTCATGCGTGAGTGGTTCAATTATCGCACCCAGCGGGTAGAAGTACGGGACGAGGATACGGAAAAGGGAGGAACTATGCGTCTGGGGGCCTACCCCTGCCGTCTCGTTGAAGGGACGCTGGCCAAAAAGGCCTACCAGAAAGACGAGGTCTTTGAGAGGCACCGCCATCGTTACGAGTTCAACAACGAATATCGGGATTTATTCCAAGAAAAAGGCCTAGTCATAAGTGGGGTCTCTCCGGACGGAGAGCTGGTGGAAATAATTGAACTGCCTGAAGAAGAACATCCCTGGTTTCTGGGGTGCCAGTTTCACCCGGAATTTCGGTCACGCCCCATGGAACCGCATCCCCTCTTTGTCTCCTTTATTAACGCTGCTCTTAAAAAGGCCGGAAAACTTGCAACTTAAGGCCCTATTAAATGAAAGGCTTGAGGCCTTAAAGATCAAGCCCTCCCCGGGATTCTTGGAGGGGACCATCTCCTTTTGGGAACTCTTTCGGAAAGAGGCCCCCTCCTTGGGACTTACGGCGCACCAGACCTTTGAGGCCTTCTTAAGGCCTGCAACCGAGGCCCTCTTTTTGGCCCGGCAGCTGCCCCCCAAAGCTCGGTGCGTGGATCTGGGGGCAGGAGCGGGTATCCCGGGCCTCCTCGTAAAATTAGCCCGTCCGGACCTGCACCTTACCCTGATAGAAGCCGTAGATAAACGGGTGGCTTTCATGAACCAGGCCATCGCGGCCCTCGGCCTAAAAAATACCCGGGCTGTCTGTTGTCACGTTGGCTTTAAACCCTGTGAGGTCCGTGCCCCTCTGGCCATAGGCCGGGGTTACGGGGCCGTGGACAAATTCGTGAAACACGCCTTTTTCTTTTTTCAGGCCCGCAAGGCCTTTTATCTCTTCCGCCACCAAGTGGAAAAGTGGCGGCCTTCGGCCCTGCCCCTTTATTTGAAAGCAGAAATCCCTTTGCCCGAGGGGCAGACCTCGCTTTTGGTCTTTGAGTCCGCTTGAAAAGCTCTTCCTTGTGATCATATTAAAGGCAGATTCCGTCGAGGAGGCGCCCATGGGTGATTTAGTTTTCCGGAAGGAGACGCACATCAAGACCTTTCATAATCCTTTGAAAAATTTTGAACCAGAGGGCCAGGAAGTCGAACTTCGCTTTGATCCTTTGCTGGACCATTTTGCCGTCTTTAATCCAGCCCTTGAGGATAAGGCCCGACTTTTCTTTGGGCCTCAGGACTGGGAATTAGTCGAAAAGGTCGCAGAAGCCACCAGAGAAAATTGCTTCATGTGTCCGCCTAAAGTGTGGGAAATAACGCCCAAATATTCAGAGGACTTTATCCCTGATGGTCGTTTAAGACGGGGAGAATGTACCCTTTTTCCCAATCTTTTTCCTATCACTCCCAGACACGCCGTAATAGCGGTCGGGGAGGCCCATTTTCGGCGTCTTGAAGAATTTAGCCCCCAACTGGTGGCCGACGGGCTGGCTTTGGGCCTTGAATTTTTGAGGTTGGTGGCGGAAGAAGACCCGGTCATGCGTTTTGGCACCGTTTGCGCCAACTTTTTGCCGCCCGCCGGGGCCAGTTTGGTGCACCCACATTTTCAGGTGGTGGCGGCCAAAGAGGCCTTCCCCCAGCTCAAACGTTTTCTTGAAGCCAGTCTCAATTTTTATACGGAGAAAGGGAAAAACTTCTGGGAAGAACTGGCGGCTGAAGAAAAGGAAGGCCCCCGCTTCCTGGGGCAGAAAGGCCGCGTAACCTTCGTGGCGGCCTTCGCCCCTTTGGGGGGTAATGAGGTCATCGGTATTATTGAGGGGGCGCGGGGGCTGGCCGAAATTACCCAGGAAGACGTTTTGGACCTGGGGCGAGGGATTAGCGCGGTCTTAAAGGGTTACGCCGAACTCGGTTACGGCACCTTTAATTTCACCCTCTTTCTGCCCCCTCTTGACGAAAGGACCGGCTGGTTTTGCCCCCACATACGCCTCATTACCCGCCAGAATTTTTACGAAAACTACCGCACGGATGATTATTTTCTCCAACGTCAGCTGGGTTCAGAATTGATCATCACGCCCCCGGAAAGAGTCGCCGAAATAATACGCCCATTTTTCGCGCAGGAGGAGGGAAATGAATAGAGGTTGGTCTCCTTATCTGGGAGGGTTTTTGACCGGGATTTTATTAATCGTCTCCGTGGTGGTTACCCAGAAATTTTTGGGGAAACCACATTATCTCGGCACTTCTACCGCGTACGTGAGGGTGGCCGGGCTCCTTGAGAAGGCCATAAACCAAGGCTCGGAAGCGCTCTCTTACTACCAGAAATACCAACCCAAGGTGGACTGGAAGGTGGCCCTGGTCTTCTTTGGGGTGCCTTTAGGGGCCTTTCTGGCGGCGGTTAAAAACGGTGAATTTTATGCTCACCTCATTCCCGCACGCTGGAAAGAAAGCTTCGGCCCCCGGCCGGCCTTAAGGGCTTTAACCGCCTTTTTAGGGGGTTTTCTTATCGTTTACGGGGCCAGACTGGCCGGAGGCTGTCCCAGCGGCCATGGTTTGTCGGGTATGTCTCAGCTTTCCCTGTCCGGATTCATCACGGTGGCAGGCTTTTTTATCGGGGGCATCCCCCTGGCCTTAATCCTTTACCGGAGGAGGAAATAAGATGGAAATTCTGCTCGGTTTTCTAACCGGCCTTTTTTGGGGCTACATCTTCCAACGAGCAAGGATTTTGCGTTTTGAAAAACACATCGGGCTCTTGACCTTAAAAGATTTCACCATCCTTAAATTCCTTCTAAGCGGCGTGATCGTCGGAAGTTTTGGCGTCAATCTGTTGGCCCAATTCGGGGTAATCAGTTACGCGATAAAGCCCACCTATTTGCTGGCCAACCTTTTGGGCGGAATTATTTACGGCCTGGGCTGGGCCCTTTTGGGATATTGCCCGGGAACTACCGGTGGTGCCTTGGCTGAAGGGGCCTTAGACGGCTTTTTCGGCCTTTTGGGAGGACTTGTGGGAGCCATCGTCTTTGCCCACACTTACGATTTCTGGAAGGAAAAGGTCTTGACCATCGGTGCCCTGGGCAAAACCACCATTCCTTCGTTAATAGGCGTATCCCCGGCCCTAGCGGGCCTGATCTTTAGCCTTTTGCTCATCGGTTTTTGTCTCTTCCTTGAGAGAAAAGGCCTTTAAATGAAAGAATTCGTCCTTTGCCAAAACGAAGCACTGGCCCCCGGTTATCACCGTTTGGTCTTTAAGGGGCAACTTGGGGGTATGCCGGGGCAATTTTTGATGATAAAAGCCTGGTCTACCCATGACCCTTTGCTGGCGAGGCCCTTTTCCCTACACGAAGTAGAAAAAGAACATTTTAGCATCTTTTTCCAGGTCCGCGGTCGGGGCACCGCTCTCCTTGCGCAACTGAAACCCGGTGACCGGGCCTCGGTGCTCGGGCCCTTGGGTCGCGGCTTCCCGTTAAACGAAAAGGGCCCCTTTATTTTGGTAGCAGGGGGGATTGGGATCGCCCCCTTTAAATTTTTGGTAAAGGCCCTCAAAGACGAGGAGATCTTTTTGTTTTACGGGGCTAAAAGGGCCGAAGAACTCCTGTTGCTGGAAGAGTTTCAAAAATTAGGGGTCAAGGTCTTTCCCGCTACCGAGGACGGAAGCGTTGGGTTCCACGGCCTGGTGACTAGGCCTTTGGAGGAATTTTTGGCTCAAAACGCCACTGGGACCATTTACGCCTGCGGCCCAAACCCCATGCTTAAAGAGGTAGCCAGATTAGCCCGGGCCTTTAACGTTAAGGCCTATCTTTCCCTTGAGGCACGCATGGCCTGTGGGCTCGGGCTGTGTCTGGGCTGCGTGATAAAAGGAAAAGGCGGACGCTTTCTTCACCTTTGTACCGAAGGGCCGGTGGTGCCGGCTGAAAAGGTCTTTTAGAGTAGTTCTTCTTTAAAGACCGGCCGTATCTCTATCCCTTTTTCCCGCAAATATTTTTTGACTTCTTCGATGGTTACTTCCTGGCGGTGGAAGATACCGGCCGCCAAGGCAGCTTCTACGTCTGTCTTGGCAAAGACCTCGTAAAAATGTTCCGGACAGCCCGCCCCGCTTGAAGCGATCACGGGAATGGAGACCGCTTCCTTGACCGCCTTAATGAGTTCAATATCAAAGCCGAGATTGGTGCCGTCACGGTCAATACTGTTTAAGAGGATTTCTCCAGCCCCAAGTTTTTCACAGACCTGGGCCAGCGTGATGGCGTCAATATCCCGACCTTCCCGCCCTCCTTTGATGGTACACTGGAACCAACAGTAACGTTCCCCGTTGGGCCCGGGAATCTCCGTTTCAATGACCGGGTGTTTGGTCTTGGCCGGGGAATCCACGTAGACTCTTCTGGGGTCGATGGAAATCACTACCGCCTGGGCCCCGTAAACCCGCGAAATGGTCTCAATCGAACTTTTACCGGTAGCCTTTCCCGTGCGCAGATATTCCTCGGCGATGAGTACTGCGTCGCTGCCGATGGAAACCTTATCCGCCCCGGAACGAAAATATTCCGCCGCCACCTCAAGGGCCGAGTAAAAGCGGCCGTCCCGGTCTAAAAAATCTCGGATACCACCCCCGATGGTAAGGGGCACAAAGACGTTTTCTGAGGTCAGCTTGAGGACCTCAAGCATCGGGAGATCTTTCAGGGGAAAGTCGCGGAACCCGGTGATATTGAGGAAGGTTATTTCATCAGCCCCTTCCGTGTAGTAGCGTCTGGCCAATTCTACGGGTTTTCCCAGGTTGCGCACCCGGCCCTTTTCACGGACGTCGTATTGGTCACCCTTGGTCACCACCAGGTCTCCCTCGTCATTGGTGCGCACGTCAAGACAGGCCACTATCCTTTTGGCAAGCCGCGTCTTCTCTGGGGCCTTTTCGGGTTTTACCGGGGCCAGATTCCCTGCCAAAAAGTTCTTGAGCATTTTGAGCCCAGCCTGCCCACTCTTTTCCGGGTGAAACTGGGTGGCAATGATGTTTCCTTGCTGCACCGCACTTACAAACTCGTAGCCGTAGTCCGTGGTGGTGAGGATAATGGCGGCATCCTCCGGAACCACGTGGTAGGAATGGACGAAATAGAATTTTTCCTCTCCGGTTAGACCGGAAAATATGGGCGATGGTTTGGCCGGCTTCAGGCCGTTCCAGCCAATATGGGGGATAGACAGGTGGTGGTCAAACTTTTTCACGTAACCTTTGAAAAAGCCAAGCCCCGACACCCCGGGGGCCTCTTCAGACCCTTCAAAAAGGGCCTGGAGTCCCAGACAGATGCCCCAGAAGGGGCGGTTTTCTGCAAGGTATTTTTTCAGGGGTTCAAAATAACCCTTTTGCCGCAGGGTCTCGATAAGGGAGCCAAAGTTGCCGACCCCGGGGAAGACCAATTTTTCCGCCGTCAGGATATCCTCTGGCCTTTTTACTATTTTTACCGACTCTCCCAGCCTTTCGATGGCGTTTATCACGCTGCGGACGTTTCCGGCCCCGTAGTCAAGGAGCGTAACCATAAAGACCTCCTTCCAAGCCCCAAAGCTTAAACTCTCGCGCATAAGGAGACAAGGGAGAGAAATTTCTGCGCAAAAACTTCAAACAGAACGCAGGGCCTTCCGGAGGAAAAAGCCGGGCCGGAAGAAAAAGCCCGGCCGGAAGGATAAAAGCGTTTTAGAAAAATTAGCCAGCTTTAAGCATCTGGATGAATTCGTTAACCTCCTTGGCGGGCATGCTGATAATCTGGACGGTACCCCTTGAGCCGATTTCTACCGACATTTTCATAATGGTCTCGTAGTCCGGGGCCTCCACGATATTTACAAAGTCGTAAGGACCCAGCACGGCAAATTGTTGCAGCACTTTGACACCCATTTTTTCAAGCTCGCGGTTTACTTCGATAATACGTTCGGGTTTCTTCTTTATGGTCTTGCGGCCGTCATCGGTGAGGGTGCTCAAAATAACGAAAAGGGCCATGGATAAGACCTCCTGAGGAATTTTTTCTATTTTACGCCAAAAATGGATTTTAAGTCCAGTTTTTAATTTGATAAACGCCTTCTACGCGGATTTTTACCACTTCTATGGGTTTATCTTTACTACTGATAAAAAATCATTTACCAGATTGATATTAATGGGAGTTATCAAATAGTCGACATCGTTAGTTGTCATTACGTATATGCATCCGCCCTCAGTCATTGCGACCCCTGTCGTGGTTAAATCATCACGACAGGGGGAAGCAATCTCTGGAGATCGCCACGCCCCCTCCACGCTTCAGAATGCGTGGAGGGGCCTCGCGATGACTAACGGGGGTTTGTGATGATAATAAATACGATTAAGCATGTCGGCTAAAAATGCTCCCATTAAAACATAAGGGGGGTAACGACGTGAAAAGATTTTCTTTTTGGCTAGGGATTTTTGGGTTGATCTTTCTGGCTTGTCAACCCGGGGATACCCATACTAACACGGCTGCCCTAATGAAAGAAGGGCGCCAACTGAGTAAACAATTTATGGGAGAATTGAAGCATGAATTACAACTTGCCCTCAAGGCAGGCGGGCCGTTAAACGCGATCCAAGTTTGCCAAAAACGGGCCCCTGAGATTGCCCAAAAACTTTCCCTAAAAAGTGGCTGGCAACTCAAAAGAACAAGTCTTAGGGTACGCAATCCTAAAAATGCCCCTGACGCCTGGGAAAGAAAGGTACTCGAGAAATTTACAGTCGAAATATCTGCCGGGCGTAACCCACACACCCTTGAATACGGCGAAGTGGTAGTAGAAGACGGAAAACGCGTCTTCAGATACGCCAAGGCCATTCCCATGGGAAAAATTTGCCTTATGTGCCACGGAGCCAAGATCAGACCCGCCTTGCGGCAAAAAATTCTTGAACTTTATCCTGAAGATAAGGCAGTGGGCTTTAGGGAAGGGGAATTGCGAGGGATTTTTAGCTTTAAAAAGATTCTTGGTTGGTGCCCCCGGCAGGACTCGAACCTGCGACACCGAGATTAGGAATCTCGTGCTCTATCCGCCTGAGCTACGGGGGCAAAGCCCTGAATTCCTTGAATTATAAGCATTTTAACCGGATCAATTTTTCCCTGCAAGATGGTCAAACCGATCAAATAGGTCAATGCAATCAATTTTGCTTGCAGATTTCCGGCTCCCAGGAACATAAGGCCTAGCTATTTCTCCCTTTGCGCAGAGGTTGAAGGAAAATGAACCGCGCGGATCCTGATCTTTTTGCTCCGAGCCTTTTCTATCCTTATTATAGGTTTCCCGCATTTTGAAAGAATGTCAGTTTGTATCAATAAACTGCAAAAACCGCCAAATTGGGCTCTTACATTTTATAATTTTTAGGATTTTTGAGCTGAGATGCCAAGGTTCATTTTAGATGTTTCTGGCTCTTGTTGCTTCCCCGAAGATGTAGAACTTGTACTTGGTTTAATGAATCCGACTTTTTGCTCAATATGTATTGAAACTTAAAAATTTATAAATCTACGATTCACGTCCAGTTGGTGACCTCGCTCGTCTGCCCATCCCTCAAAAGTCAAGCTTCCGCCTGCGTAAGCTGGTGGAAGAGGCCATAGAATTTCCCAAGAAAGACGCCGAAGAGGACGAGACCACCTGGGACTTCATTGCCCGCCGGACTGGTCGGATGGGGTGGAGGCGGTCGCCAGGCGCCACGCCGAGCTTGCCGAAATAGAGCGCCAGGACGAAGAAGTCTATCGCATTTACGAAATTTCCGGAGAAGACCACCGGGCCATTGAGGAAGAGCTGGGATTGAAAGAAGCGGACGGCCAGATTAAACTTAGCTAAACCTAGCTAAATTAAGGTAAAGGGATTATGCGCCTGGTTAATATGCACGAGGCCAAAAGTAAGCTCTCCAAACTGGTGGAAGAGGCCCTTGCCGGGGAAGAAATAGTTATCGCCAAGGCGGGAAAACCGTTGGTCAAACTTGTGCCCTACAAACCGGCTCCTGAGAAAAGGCGGTTTGGGGGCTACGAAGATGAGATTTACATTCCTCCTGACTTTGACGAGACCGACGAGGAGATAGTAAAGCTTTTTGAGGGCCAGGGTGAAAGGATATCTTCTTGATACGCAGGTTTTTCTATGGTGCCTGATAGACAGCCCCCGGCTCACCCCGAAGGCCAGAAGGATCATCGCCGACCCGTCCAATCCGGTCTTCGTGAGTGCGGTTACCAGTTGGGAGATAGCCATCAAAAAGAGCCTGGGAAAGCTTAAGGCCCCCGATGACATAGCCCGCATCGTTGAGGAGAGGGGCTTCTTTGAGCTCCCCATATACCTTTACCACGGTGACCGGGTGTTAAAACTCCCCTGGCACCACCGTGACCCTTTTGACCGGATGCTCATTGCCCAGGCCCTGGCCGAGGATCTCGTGATTATCACCGCGGACAGGAAGTTTGAAAAATATGGGGTAAAGCTGATAGGAGTCTGGTGATGGACCGTTAGCTCAAAAGCTCTTCGGGAAAAGAGATCAAGGACGTTGAAGATTCGAAAGGCCTTGCCGGAAGTGAGCCGATCATGGATGAAGTCCACCTCCCAGATATGGCCAGGGTAAAGAGCTTTTTCGGGTTCAAAGGGCCTTGGTTTACGACGTTTCTTTCCGGCTCGTCTGCTGACAGGTCTCTGGAGACCCAGTTTACGGTAGATGCGGTAGACTTTTTTGTGGTTTACGGGATGGCCCAAGCGGTGGAGTTCAGCGGTGATCATGCGATAGCCCCAGGCCGGATGTTCCAGAGCCAGTTTCTGGAACAGGTTTACCAGCCATTCGGGATCTTTACGAGAGACATAATAGAAGGAGCGTCTAGGGATAGAGAAGCGCTGGGCCTGGATTTCGAGTTCTTTTTCGGCAAGGAGACGTTTGAGGCGAGCGTTTTCTTCTTCAAGGGCTTTGAGGCGTTTAGCTTCGGAGGCGGAAAAGCCGCGATATTTTTGCGCCAACGGTAGATG
>WGCA01000016.1 GCA_015494065.1 Thermodesulfobacteriaceae bacterium
GTACCACATCTAGCTAAAATTAAAGGATTACTAGCAAAATCTACTTCGGCATAAATTTTGCTTGCAAAGAAAAAATAAAGCAAAACCGGAGAAAGTAAAATGAGAGAAAAGAAGATAGCCTTAATGTTATTGTTAATTAATGCTATGTTTTATTTTTTCGAAATGGAAAAAATAACCAAAGCTACTCCTATTGAATTTTCTGAAACTTTTTTAGGTTCCAAGGGAAACCATAATACTGATGATCATTTTGACTTAGAAGAAGGATGGAAGGCTATATTCGAATTTAAACTTTTCGATTTAGGCGGTTATGCCATCTTGAGAGATGAACATAACAACATAATACAAGAAAAAATGCCCAGCTATGATGAAATCAGCTATGATCCCAATTCAAATTTACCTATTGAAGCATATTTGTCTTTCCAATTTTCTTCTGAGGATTTGGCTCCAGAAGAAATACAAATCAAAACAAGTTTTCTTGACGGAAATAAAGTTCTTTCTGAAAAAACATATTGGCTAGGATATTGGTGGTTTGGTTATCATAGAAAATATGCCGATTTAACTATCGATTTAAAAGAAGAAGGAGTCTTAGATTATCTTAGGGATGGACAATTTATCAGTATAGTAATTGCTCCTGAAGCTTTTTGTTTAATTGAAAATGATTTTTCTATAGAATGGGTTAACTTATCTTTAAAAGCCGATCCTATACCTGAGCCGACGACTATTTTGTTGACCGGAATTGGGTTAGGTCTAGTTTATGGGATTATGAGGTTTAAAAGAACAACATATATTAATGGAGTTACCAAGTAGTCGACATCATTATTTATCATTACGTATACACATCCGCCCTCAGTCATTGCGAGGAGCTCCGCAAAGCGGAGCGACGAAGCAATCTCTAGAGATCGCCATCCTCCCTGACACATTTAAAAACGTGTCAGAGGGTCGCGATGACTAACGGTCGGATTCAAAAGCTTTGGCTTACGACTTTCCGTTTAGACTCGTCTAAATGTAGGCTCACTGAAGACATGATTTCCTAACAAAATAGCACAAAAGCAAAAATGAAGAAAATTATAGATGTAATTTTGATGTTTACCGACATAAATAATTGAGACGAAACTGAAATATGAGTTAGCAGGTCTAATCACCATAATTTTTTATTAAATTGTTGTTAAAGATAATTAAAAGGCTGCCCGTTAAGGGCAGCCTTGAGGATCGTTTAACTTCTCTTACGCCTCACAATACCGTAAACAAAGCCTAACCCCACCCCGGTCAATAAAACCGTAGCCGGCTCAGGCACAGGATTACTCGGATTACCAGAAAAGGTTCCCGCTTCAATAAAAACGGCCGAATCGTAAATATAATCAGAGGTATCAGCGATCGCAATTTTCATATGATGTGTCCCCGGCGAAAGACCTAACAAACTGGCAACTAAAACCTTGGTAAATCCATCATATTGTACATCATAAGTTCCACTAAGATTACTTACAAAATAGGCGGAATTAGTATACTGATTTATAGTATTGACAGTTATTGGATCAGAAGTACCGGGAACCAGAGCAATATTGGTTCCGTCAACATAGAAAGCAAAAACGTCATTAAATGCACTACCAACATATTCTTCATATTCTTCCGAAGCAAAAACAAAGTTAAAATACAAATTAGAAGTAGTAGTCTCAAAATCAAATTCCAAAACCGTAGCATCATAAGTCTCGTAAGGATCTACCAAAATATCCAAATCACTATCACCAGACAATCCGTTATCAACACTATAATCTTCTTCATTATTAGGACCCACAGCACCTGCAGCTGAACCGGTGGTAAGAATGATTCCCTGATCAATACCTAAACCGGAAGAGAGACCGTCAGAAAAAATACCCACGGCGTCTAATGTTCCGGTAAAAGAGATATTTGAAACTGTAACCGTTGCGGGATCGATTATGGTATTAACCAAATCAGAAGCACCGGTAACAGAACCCACCGTTAAAGCATAAGCCCTTGTCACAACCAAAAGCATTACTACTAGAATTCCTAAACAAAATTTCAATGGTTTCATAATAGACCTCCTTTTAAGATTTATTTCTTTTCATGCAAAAAAGATGCCATCAAGAATGTTTTATGTTTCATAAAATTTTAAAAAATTGGCGATTTTAAAAAATGAATTCTTATAAATCCTGTTAATTAAAGAGAAAATTTTTTCCATATCGTGGAAATTTATTTCACATAAACCATCTTAAATCTTCAAATTGTAATTTTTTCTTCATTATTACTCAAAAATTTTCTAAAAAGAATAGATTGTCTGATTAATGCAGAAAAGACCGGATCTCTAAACCGCTCATCGCAACCCTAAAACAACGGTCTAGAGATCGTATGAACAAATCAAAAACCCAAAAGCACTTTGAGGTGGGTTTCTACAGAGGCTACCAGGGATTTCAGTTCGTATCCCCCTTCGAGGGCGGAAATCACCGGGGCTTTGAAAATCCTGCTCCATTCCCGAACGTAGGCGCTCAGGGCGGCAAACCCTCGGGTGGTGAGGTTAAGGAAGGACATGTCATCATCGCGGTGGGCGTCAAAGCCTGCGGCAATCATGATCCCTTCCGGGGCAAAGGCCTTGACAGCCGGGTCCACCTGCTCCTGGAAGGCCTTCAGATATTCCGCGTCACCACTTTCTAGGGGCATGGGAATATTGAGGGTGTAACCCTCCCCGACCCCCGCTCCCCTTTCTTCAGCCAGACCCGTACCCGGGAAACTCAGGCGAGGGTTTTCGTGAAGGCTGACGTAAAAGACGGAATCGTCTTCATAAAAGGCGTGCTGTATCCCGTTTCCGTGGTGCGCGTCCCAGTCGAGGATGAGAAGGCGTCTCCGGTAGGTCTTTTGCCAGTAACGGGCCCCGACCGCCACGTTGTTAAAAAGGCAAAAGCCCAGGGCCCGGTCCTTTTCGGCGTGATGCCCCGGGGGCCTTACCGGACAAAAGACCAGGGTTTCACCCTCCCTTTCTACCAGATCAACGGCCACCAAAACCGCCCCTGCCGCCAGTTTGGCCACCTCAAAGGAATCGAAAGATATTTCGTTATCAGGGCCGCATATGTGGGTTTGACCCTTAAGACAGGCCTCTTCAAGCCGCATGACGTAATGCGGGTCGTGGACCTGGGTGAGCCACTCAAAAGGGGCCTCTTTGGGCTCAACTATGCGGAGAAAAGGTCTTAGGGGACCATTTTCCAGAAAACGCCAAATGGCCTCCACCCGCAAAGGGCTTTCAGGGTGCTGGGGACCGGGAAGGTGTCTTTTGAAATCCGGCGAATAGATAACGGGTAAACTTTTCTTGGCCAAAGGGTACACCACCACCCAAATGCTTGTGGCATTTTACCATTTTCCCAGGGTATTTCATCGCCCGGAACCATGAAATCAAATTGGGATAAAAGTTGACGAACGGCGTTGGCTGTGAAAAGGTCTATAAAGCCCGGGAGTACGGAGGAAACCATGTTGGCAAGGATTGAAGTCGCCCTAAAACCCACCTTAAAAGACGCCCTGGGGGAAAAGACGGCCCGGCGGATGCGAGAAGACCTGGGCCTAAGAGTTAAGGCCTGCCGCACCATCCGGGTCTATCTGGTGGAGGCCAATCTTACCGAAGACGAACTGGTGGCCTTTGCCACTGGTCCCCTCTGCGACCCGGTTACCGAGATTTACGCCGTGGAAAAACCCCTGGCCCCGGTTTTTGGTTTTGACTGGCTGATCCAGGTGGGGTTCCGCCCCGGGGTCACAGACAACGAAGGGCGTGTGGCCAGAGAGGCGCTGGCCCTCCTGCTGGGTCACCGGCTGGATGAGGAAGAAAACGTCTATTTTTTGCGGCAATACCTAGTGCAGGGGGAGCTTTCGCGGCAGGAGGCGGAACGGGCGGCTAAAGAGCTTCTGGCAAACGAACTCATCGAAAGGTTCTGGGTAGTGGCCCCGGAAGAATTCGACCCCGAAAAAGGCCTCACCATCCCGCCCCCCAAGGTAACCGAGGAGCCTGAGATCAAAGTAGAACTGTTTGATCTTTCTTCTTTGTCGGACGAAGAGCTCCTCCGCCTTTCCCGCGAAAGGGTTTTGGCCTTAAACCTCAAGGAAATGAAGACCATAAGGGATTATTTTCAAAACCCGGAATTTGTCTCCCTCCGCCACCAATATGGCCTTGACCACCGCATTACCGACGTGGAACTCGAATGTCTGGCCCAAACTTGGTCTGAACACTGTAAACACAAGATATTCAACGCCAAAATAGCCTATCGTGACGAAACCACCGGTCAGACCGAAGTCATAGACAGTCTCTTTAAGACCTATATCCGGCGCGCCACCGAAGAAATAAGGCGCGAAAAGGGCGATAGGGATTTCTGCCTTTCCGTGTTTGAAGACAACGCCGGAGTCATCAGGCTCAACGACCAGTGGAACGCGGTCATGAAGGTAGAAACCCACAACAGCCCCTCCGCCCTGGACCCTTACGGCGGAGCCCTTACGGGCATCGTGGGGGTCAACCGGGATCCCTTTGGTACGGGAAAAGGCTGTCTCTTGGTCTTTAACACGGACGTTTTCTGTTTTGCCCCGCCGGACTGGAAAAGGCCCCTCCCACCGCGGCTCCTTCATCCCAAAAGGATCTTTGAAGGGGTAAGGGAAGGAGTAGAGCACGGAGGCAACAAGAGCGGTATCCCCACGGTCAACGGCTCCATCGTATTTGACCCCCGCTATTTGGGCAAACCGCTGGTTTATTGTGGCACCGGCGGCATCATGCCTGCGGAAGTATGCGGGGAGCCCGGGTGGAAAAAGGGAGCCCGACCCCAGGACCTGGTTGTCATGGTAGGGGGCCGCATCGGTAAAGACGGAATCCATGGGGCCACCTTCTCCTCCGAAGAGCTTCATGAAGGCAGCCCAGCCACCGCGGTCCAGATCGGAGATCCTATCACCCAGAAAAAGATGTTTGATTTCCTGCTGGTGGCCCGAGACGAATGTTTATACACCTCTATCACCGACAACGGCGCCGGGGGGCTTTCTTCTTCCGTAGGCGAAATGGCCCGGGAATCCGGGGGGGCGGAACTGGACCTGGACAGGGCCCCGCTCAAATACCACGGCCTGCAACCATGGGAGATCTTGGTCTCGGAGAGTCAGGAAAGAATGACCGTGGCCGTACCCCCGGAATGCATCGAACGTTTCCTCGAGCTTGCCCAAAAGATGGACGTGGAAGCCACGGTACTTGGCAAATTTACCGACAGCGGCTTCTTCCACGTCCGTTACCAGGGGAAGACGGTGGCCCTCCTGCCCCTCAAATTTTTACACGAAGGGGTGCCCCAACTGGAGCTTGAGGCCGTCTGGCAGCCTCCCAAACACGAAGAACCCAAACCCCCGGTACCGGAGGACTGCGGAAGCATCTTAAAAAAGCTCCTTTCCCGTTACAACGTCTGTTCCAAGGAATACGTGGTCCGGCAGTATGATCATGAAGTCCAGGGGGGAAGTGTAGTCAAGCCCCTGGTCGGGGTACTGGATGACGGGCCAAGCGACGCCGCGGTTTTACGTCCGGATCTCGAGCGCCTTGACGGGCTGGTGGTGGCCCACGGCATCTGCCCCAAATTTTCAGATATAGACACCTACTGGATGGTCATGAACGCCGTTGACGAAGCGGTGCGTAACGCGGTTTGCGTGGGGGCTGACCTGGAGCACATGGCCGGGCTGGATAATTTCTGCTGGTGCGACCCTATCCAGAGCGAAAAGACCCCCGATGGTCATTACAAACTGGCCCAGCTCGTCCGGGCTAACAAGGCCCTTTATGAAATCACTAAAATTTACGGGGTTCCCTGTATCTCCGGCAAAGACTCCATGAAAAACGACTACCTGGCCACGGGACTGGGCTTGACCCCTGAAGAAAACCCCTTCGGGGTGGGAACGGTGCTACCTGACGGTAGCCTCAAGATCTCCATCCCACCCACCCTTCTCTTCTCCGTCATCGCCCGGATTCCCGACGTGACCCGGGCCATGACTATGGAGGTCAAGGCCCCGGGAGAGCTGGTATACATCCTTGGCCAAACGCGGGCGGAATTGGGGGGTTCTGAATATTTTGCCAGCCTGGGCTTTGTCGGCCAGAGTGTACCCCAAGTGCAGCCTCATACGGCCAGGGAACGTTATCTCCGCCTGCGAGAAGCCATCTATTACGGTCTTATTTCCGCCGCTCACGATTGCTCAGACGGTGGTCTGGCGGTGGCCCTGGCGGAAATGGCCTTTGCGGGCGGGTTAGGCATGGTGATAGACCTTTCAGCAGTCCCTTACGAAGGTGAAAATCGGGCTGATTATATCCTCTTTTCCGAATCAGCCAGCCGGATCGTCGTCACTGTTCCCAGAGAAAAACAGCGGGAATTTGAAAAACTCTTCTCAGGCACCACGTACGCCTTAATCGGCGAGGTGGTAGCCGAACCGGTGCTTACCGTGCGTAATGGCCGCGGAGAAACCGTGATCGAGGAAAACATCTTCACCCTTAAGGCTTGCTGGCAAAAACCCCTGGCCTGGTAGTTCACAGGAGAGGCCTCTGGTGGACCCGGTCCACGTCCACCAGGGCCGGTTCTTCCAGATAAAATAGATAGGCCCGCGGTCTTTTCCCGAAAATTTCGGTAAGGACCTTTTGATAGAGCCCTACCTGTTCCCAGTGGGCCCTGCGTCTTCCCCCCAGTTTGTATTCAAGGAGGACCAATTCGTCTCCTAAAAAGACGAGCCGGTCAAGACGGTGCAGTTGCCCTGCCTCGTCCTGAAATTCCTGTTCGCAAAGGGCCTTGGCCCCCTGGGCAAAGAAGGGCTTGACTTCCTTAAGACTCAACGCCCGCGCGAGGACCTTAAAAAGAAAATCCCTTGCCTGGGCAAATTCGTCCCGAAAGCGGGGATCCGCCAGGGCCAGCGCCCGGCCTATGGCCTTTTTCAAGGCGGGCTTCAGTTCTTTGAGATGGTATCCCGGCGGTAGGGGTTGGAGGAAATAAAGGGCCTGGTGCGCCAGTTCACCGTAACTGATCTCCCGGCTCCGCTCACCAAGCATCTCTAGATCGTAGGAACGCACCCTGATTTTAAGACGCACGGCCCAAATACCCCAATCGCTCCAGAAAATAACGCACCACGTCCCCGGTCCCAAACCGGGCCCGCTCAGGGGCCTTCTCCGGCACAAAAAGATAGAGCCGCTCCTTGGCCCGGGTAAAAGCCACGTAAAGGAGGTTGAGACTCTCCAGGGCCTGCTCCGCTTTATCTTTTAAGACTTTCTCCCGGATAGGGCCAGGGTAAGGTTGTTGTACGTAGCCGAGCCGGCCTTCGGCCAGCGTAACCAGCCGGGGCACTTTGGGTTCCCAGTGGAGGAAGGGGAGAAAGACGACGTCAAACTCAAGGCCTTTGGCCCCGTGAATGGTCAAGATCTTCACCGCCTCAAGTTCTTCCGGCAGCCCGAGGCGTTCTTCGAACCCGCGCTCTTGCCAGCGTTCAAGAAAGGCCGAAAGCCCCACCCCGTCCTGTTCAAAAGAAAGGACCAGGGATAAAAAGCGGTGCAAAAAGGCCTCCTCTTCAGGGAAACGTTCGTACAAACGAAAGGTCTCAAAAATCTCCCGCACCAGGTCGTAGGGGGAAAGAAAGCCCACCTTTTCAAGAAGGGGCTTCAGGTATTGGTTATAACCAGCCTGATCAAGATCTTTCAAAAGCTCAATGAGGGGGCCGGCCCCAAGTCTTTCCCGCCAGAAATGGGGCGGGAGCTTAAAATACCCCTGCGCGATAGGACTTCTCAGGAAGCCCACCAGGGCCACGTCGTGCAGGGGGTAATCAAGGAAGGTGAGCAGAGAAATCAGGGCCCTGATAAGGGGAGAGTTGGCCAGCCGCAGGGCGTTTTCCGTAATGGCGGGGATTTCCAGCTCAAAGAGTAATTTGGCCACTTCCTCGGCCTGATCGTTGGTCCTGACCAGGATGGCCACTTCCCCCCGGCCTGCGTATTCCCGAAAGACCGAAGGCAGAAGCTTTCTCAGAGTCCCCAGGGTGTTTTCTTTAATCTCAAGGGCCGTTTCCCCGGTGAGGGTCACGATCTCCACCTGCCCCCCGGGGCGGTTTTCAGGGACCTTCTGGGAAACCTTGGCAAAGGTAGCGGCAATGGTCTCAGCAAATTCGGCCACGTAAGGGCAGTTTCTTCCCTCGTTCTTCTGGCCGTAGAGAAAACGCTGGGCAATCAGGCGCGCCACCCCTTCGTCAGCCAGGAGGGAGAAAAAGGTATTGTTGAAGGTGACCAGCTTCTCCCTAGCCCGCCAGTTATAGAGCAGGGGCTCTTCGATGAGGGGCACGGGTAAATCCCTGGCCGCCTCGCTGAAGAGGACCGGGTCACCGCCACGCCAGACATAAATGGCCTGTTTCACGTCGCCAACGTAAGTAAGTGTCCCTCCGGTGGAGAGGGCCTCTTCCACCAGCGGCCTTAAGGCCTCCCACTGTTGCCGGCTGGTGTCCTGAAACTCATCGATGAGAAAATGCCGAAATTTGGCCCCCAACTTGCAGTAAACCAGCGGTACGCCCTCGGCGCGCAGAATCTTTTCTACTATCTCCACCCAGCCACCGCCGTGAATTAACCCTTCCTGACGCCGGAGGTGTTCCAATTCGGCCTTCAAAAATTCGTAAAGGCGGGCGTAAGGGACAAGCCTGATAATGGCGCGCGCCAGGAGATATTCTTCAAGGAGCCGTTTAAAACGGGCGTAAAGGTTTTCCAGCTCCTCGTCTTTGCGGGAGGCCTTAAAAAGCTCCCAGGCAAAGTTCTTCCAGAAAGGGGTGGCGGAAAAATTGTCAATAGGGTCTTCAAACTTCACCTGCCAGGAAGGATAACGAAAAACAAACCCCCGCTCTTTGACCGCCTGAAGAAACTGAAAAGCGGCCTGCTTCACCTTTTCTTCCAGGGCAGAAAGGGGGAATTCCTCCTGGTTAGCCTCAAGGGGCCTTCCTTTCAGCTCGTACCGGAAGAGATCAAGGAGGGTCTTACGGATCCCCTTTTCCGGGTTAAACCCCCCTTTGGTCTCTATTTCAAGATATGCCAGAAGGACTTCTCGGAAGACATCACGCAGCGCCAGAGAGCCGTCTCGCAGGGAAAGGAGTAAACGGTCATAAGCCCGGGTGAGCAGGACGTCTTCTTTGAGTTCTGCTTCCAGATCTGGTCTCAACCCGGCCTCCAAGGCCACCCCTTTTAAGATGGTAAAGACCAGAGAATCAATGGTGCGGACCTGAAGGTCGTGATAATGTTCAAAAATCAGCTCCAGCCACTGCCTAGCGACCTGCGGAGAAAAGCCCGTTTGTTCGGCAAATTTCCGGCCGTAAGGGGTCCCTAAAGCGATCTCTTTGAGGGTGCGTACCAGGCGCTCCTTCATCTCACAGGCAGCCTTGTTGGTGAAGGTAATGGCCACCACGGAGCGCAGGTGCTGGGGCGCAGGGGCAAGGGTGGCCAGAATTTCTAAAAACCTCTGGGTTAAGCGGTAAGTTTTCCCGGCCCCGGCCGAGGCCTCAATTTTAAAGACAAACGGAGAAGTAGACTCTTTTGGTAGGGAAGATATCCGGTTATAAATCATGCACGTCTTCAAATTTTAACCCTTTTTACTTTGAAGCGGGAGGAAAAAATGGAACACGTTGCCTTGTCTCCGGCTATGATAAAAGTTTTCTTACTCCTCTTTTTGGCGGTCACCCTCTTTGTTCTCGACTGGGTAAGGGTGGACATAGTAGGTCTTTTGATTATGGTGCTCCTGCCCCTGAGCGGGGTCATCAGCGCTGAAGAAGCCATTTCCGGCTTCAGTTCCAACGCGGTGGTCTCCATCATCGCCGTCATGATCATAGGGGCCGGGCTTAATCGAACCGGGGTAATGGACCTCCTGGCCCGCAAAATAATAAGAATCGCCGGAAAAAGCGAAACACGCATCATGGTAGTGGTTTCTGGTACTGTCTCACTGATATCGAGTTTTATGCAAAACATAGGGGCTGCGGCCCTCTTTCTCCCGGCGGTCTCTAAGATTTGTAAAACGCTCAACCTTTCACCTTCACGCATCCTTATGCCCATGGGATTCTGCGCCATTATAGGGGGGTGTTTGACCCTGGTGGGTTCAAGCCCGCTTATAATGCTCAATGACCTGATGAAGGCCTGGTGGACTCATAACGCCGCTGCCCTAAACGGCGCCCCTTTTGAACCCCTGGGCCTTTTCAGCGTAACCCCGATAGGAGTAGCCCTGCTTTTGAGCGCGCTAACGTATTTCATTTTAATAGGTCGCTTTCTTTTGCCGGCCACCGCGAAGAAAGAACCCGAAGCCTGCCCCAAATTAAAACTGGTAGACATCTACACCCCGATCCTAGACTATGCCTTACTCCGGGTGCCCGCCCATTTTGGTTCCCAAAGCCTAGAAAAACTCGCCATCGGTCAGCGTTTCCACGCTACCGTAATCGGCATCTTTAAAAAGAACCAGCCACCCATATTCGCCCCGGACAGACATACCTTCATAGAGGCCGGTGATCTGGTAGCGGTAATTTCTAGCAAAGAAAATCTAAAACGTCTGGCCATGGAACTGAAATGGAGGATGGAAGAATATCACCACGAATTTACCAAAAGGTCCCTGGTACCAGAATACGGGCTGGTCCAGGGAATAGTACCCCCTGGCTCCTCGCTGATAGGCAACACCCTGGAAGAACTGGATTTCAGGGACCGGTACCACGCCAACGTCTTGGCCCTTTACCGGGGAGACCAAGTGATATGCGAAAACATAGGCAAACAGCCTTTACGGGCAGGGGACGCCCTCCTTATTTGGGGGCCGTGGGAGAAACTCAAGAAGCTACACAAAAACCTCGACCTGGTCTTTACGGAAGTTTTAAAAGGGGAGGAAGAAAAACCCAAAAAGGTCATCCCTGCTCTTATCTGTCTAGTGGGGGCCCTGATTTTGGCCATGGTATTTCAGGTAAAACTTTCGGTCGCCCTCCTCACCGGTGCCTTGGGCATGATCCTTTTGAAGGTAATCTCCATTGATGACGCTTACCGGGCCGTAGATTGGATGACCATCTTTTTATTGGCCGGCCTCATCCCTTTAGGGAGGGCCTTTGAGAAGACCGGGGCGGCTCACTTCATCGCTTCCCAAATCATAAATTTGGCAGGAGATTTTTCCGCCATTACCCTCCTCCTCACCATAGGTGTCCTGACCTCCTTCTTCTCTCTGGTGGCCTCAAACGTAGGAGCCACCGTACTGATGGTCCCCCTTTCCATGAATCTGGCCCTGGAAACCGAATTCAATCCGCTCTTGGCCGGGCTTACGGTGGCCGTGGCTGCCTCTAACACCTTCATTCTTCCCACCCACCAGGTAAACGCCCTGATTATGCGCCCCGGAGGTTACAGGACCAAAGATTACCTCAGGGTGGGAGCCGGCATGAGCCTGATATATCTCTGTGTCATGTGTGCGGTTATTTATTTCTTCTATTAGTCCTTTTGGCTGGGGCGTTTGATTTTGATGGAAAGGACCAGGATCTTTTTCTCCTCAGGCGCCAGGGAAAAGGCCCAGCTTACCTCCCCGTCGGGTTTACGCTTGTCCCAGGGGGGATCTGCCTCGGCCTCGATCTTTATTTCTTTGTGGTGAGAAACAGGAATCCGGTCTCTCACTTCCACAAAGACCCTGCGAGGATAATGGTTTATGATGGTGGTACGGGTTACCTTTTCCTGGACCTCTTTGCCCCAGAAGGAGTCACCGGTGATGTCCTTTAAGACCTCCTGTTTGACCTCAATGAGGTCCGCTACGCCAAAATATATGTGGGCCTTCTGGCCTGGGGAAAAGGGGCCAAGCCAGGTCCGCCCCATAAAAGAACCATCCAGATACAGCTGGGCCAAAAGGCGGGGCAGACTACGGTCAGGGGTGAAATCTGCGCGGAAATAGGCCGCACAAACCGCGTAAAGCGGAACTTCAAGGATCACCCTGTCAACCGTCAGGGTTTCTACCGGCAGGGGAATGACGTTTCGGCCAGGCACCAGGCGCACCCCTTTTATACTCAACCTTTCCCAGTATGCGCTCCCGGCTATTTCCCTTTCGATCCGCGGGGGCTTAAGTTTTTTGAGCGCCGAGGCGGCCTTGCCTAGAAGGACCCGCGGAGGAGGCACGAGGCCCTCGGATATGACCCAGGGATTGAAAGGTGGCGGGGCCACGGCACCCACGGCCCGGCTGCGGGGATAAAAACGCAGCTCCAAGGGCCCCAGGACCCGCCCGCTCTTTTGGGTGAGCAAAAATTGCGGGGCAATTTTTAAGCTTTTTTGGGAGGTCTCAAGGGAGAAGGTATAGTGATCCTTAAAAGTCAACCATCTGGAGGCCGGGTACCTTACCCAAAGCCGCCCACCTTCTGTCGCCCAGACAAGAAGGGCGCTAACTTTTTCACCACTTACCTTGGCTGAGAGCTTGGCTATCTCTTCCTTGAGGGCGGCACGCTCCTTTTGAACCTTTTCCCGCTCCGCATTTAACCTTTCCCTCAAGTCCAGGTATTTCTCAAATTCCGCCGCCGGAAGGGCTTCCTGGCTATGCTTGATACCCTCCTCCAGGAGGGTCAACTCAGCCAGAAGCTCTTTTTCCCGGTCGGCAAGTTCCTTCTCCCGCTCCTTAAGCTCTTTCAGTTTGTTGAATAGCTCTCCTTCTGGTTCTACTTCCGTCAAACTGATATTAACTAGTTTGGGCGCCCCTTCCCGGCTGAGAAACTCTACCTCTTCCAGGGAAATTCTGGCAAGCAAGGGCAGGGCGTTTTCCCCTTCCTTGACCTCGAATTCCTCAACGATAAAGACACCGTTGCGGTAAACCTCTATCACCCTGGGGAGGGCGCAAATTTTTCCAGCCAGCAAGAGGACCAAAAAGCAAGAAAACAGGATCCGCACCAACATCAGCTTTAAAATACAACGTAGGGGAGGGCCTTGGCCAGCAATTTTTGGTTGGGAAAAAATTTTTTTAAATCCCTTATCTTGGTCTCCCGGCGGACCGCCAGGATGCGCTTGGCCACGGTGGGGCCGATGCCAGGCACCCTCAAAAGCTCCCAGTAAGAGGCCTTGTGGAGATCGACTGGAAAAAATTCCGGATGAGCCCTGGCCCAGAGCTCTTTGGGGTCCGTATCAATGGAGAGAAAACCCTTTTCCAGTGGGATTTCCGCGGCCCGGAAACCGTATTTACGCAGGAGAAAGTCAACTTGGTAGAGCCGGTGCTCCCGGGTGCGCAGGTCACCCCGCCGGGCCTCCTTTTCTCCGGGAAGATCCCTGCGTCCGAAACCCGGCTGATAGGCGGAAAAATAAACCCGGTTAAGCCTGAACTTCCGGTAAAGTAACTCAGTAGTCCTGATAATGGCGGCGTCGTCTTCCCCGGAAGCCCCCACGATAAACTGGGTCGTCTGGGAGAGGGGACGTCCCAAACGCTCCTTAAAGCGGGCGATTTCTGCCAAACCCTCAAGGAGGTGCCTGCGAAAATCCTTTTTCCGGGAGAGGCGGGAGAGATAGTTCTCCCCCGGGGCTTCTATGTTCAGGGAAAGGGCGCTGGCGTAACGGGCCGCCGTGGCTATCGCTTCCCGGCTGGCCCCTGGGATCACCTTTAAGTGGATATAACCGCCAAACCCCTCTTTTTCCCGCAGAATCTGGGCGCAGGCGATCAAACGCTCCATGGTGACGTCCGGGGAGGCGAAGACGCCGGTACTTAAAAAGAGCCCCTGAACGAGCCCGCGGCGGTAAAGTCCCATGAAGACCTGCACCAGCTCCTCCGGGGTCATACTGGCCCGGGGAGGGTCGGTGTCCACACGTAGAGGACAATAGGCACAATCGTTAAAACATACGCTTGAAAGGAGGGTACGCAAAAGGGTCATCCGGCGGCCGTTAGGGAGCGTAACCGGGTAGAGCCAGCGTCCCAAAGGCCCCCGCCTCCGCCCTCGGCCTAGAGGGTCTTTGGCGCACGAGCCCGCCAGATCAAAACGGGAACCCTCGGTCAGGAGTTTGAGACGCTGGGAAAGGTCTGGTCTCAGGACCAGACCAGGCGACTGGCCAAACAAAGAGGCCTGCCGGTACATAATTTTAGCATGGCAGGCCCCCTTAAAATGTCAAGCTAGGCCACCGGATAAGCCTCTGGCGGCCGTTCTTCAAGAAGTCGGACGTTGGTGGCCCCTTCGTCAAGCTGGACGATTTTGGTCCGGGTAACTACCCTTTCGGGCAGGGTTATGGTCTTGCCCCGCCG
The DNA here is from genome assembly GCA_015494065.1 of Thermodesulfobacteriaceae bacterium. Taxonomy (GTDB): domain Bacteria; phylum Desulfobacterota; class Thermodesulfobacteria; order Thermodesulfobacteriales; family Thermodesulfatatoraceae; genus Thermodesulfatator. Next base: position 14,220 of record WGCA01000016.1, read on the forward strand.
TCTTATCACCGTGGGGGCAATTCTGGTCTTATAGGTAATCTTGACCCCGAAAACCTTCCGGCCAAAACGGGTGGTATATTCCCCGGGCCCTTCCATTTGGATGTCAAAGGCGTCCCCAGGAAAATAGACCCGTTTGACCCGCAGACGGGGATAGACCCGACCCCCCTTGTATTCGTGGGGACTTTCGTAAACAAGCCACAGTACCTTGCCGCTACGATAACGGGCTTCGGTGGGCACGTACTTTTGTGCCTTTTCCTCCTCTTCCAGTAAGCGCTGGAGGTATTCCTCGATGGTCTCTTCTTGCACCAGTTCGTCTTCGTTCCACACCTCGTAGGCCACATCCCAGCGGTTAACCGCCGCGATAATGTTGGCCAGGGTTACCGAACGTTCGTTCTCCTGGTGGGCGATCTCTCGCAATTTCGGGGTGTTTTCTCCGAGACGCCGCTCAAGCTCGCGGGAATAGGTCAGGGTGACCAGAAAATCCGCGTATTTTTTGAGTTCGGTAAGTTCTTCGGGTTCGTCTACAAAGAGCATGGCCTTGCGCAGGCGGCAGAATTCGCGCCTCAAGACGTCTAATTCTTTCTGGATTTCCTCTATGATCTCGAGGGGTTTGGCCTCCTCAATCTCTTTAATGAGGGCGTCGTCCAATTCGTCGAGCTTTTTCTCTATTTCTTCGGCGGTGTCTGCACGCCACGGGTTATAATGTTTATCCCAGCCTTTGAAACGGGCCACGTAATTTGCCAGTCTAACCGTGGCCACGTTTTCCTCTCTGGCAGCCTCACGAAGTTCCTCCACCCTGGGCCCAAACTTTTTTTGCCAGAAGGGACTGTAAGTCAAGGTACAGAGGTAATCAGAGCGTTTTTTGAGGTCCGTGAGTTCTTCCGGCCTTTCCACCGCCAACATTTCGTCCCGGATAAGACAGTTGATCCGCCTGACGTCCTCCACACTGTTCACCGGCCCGTAAATCCAAGCCATCCTCCCACCTCCTTTTGAAGAGATTAGCTCTATCTGGAAAAATAGGTATAAATTTCGGTTTGGCCAGGAAAATGACAAAAATCAGGTTAAATAAATTGTTGGCCCGGGCGGGGGTTTCTTCTAGGCGGAAGGCTGACGAGTTAATAAAAGAAGGGAAGGTCAAGGTCAACGGCCAGGTGGTAACCGAAGTAGGGCTAAAGGTAGACCCGCAGCGGCAAAAAATAGAAGTTGACGGAAGGCCGGTTTCTTTAGAACCCCTCGTTTATTACGTTTTCTACAAACCCCGGGGCTATCTTACCAGCCTTTATGACCCACACGGCCGCCCTACCATCGCCCGGTTTTTAAAGGGATTGCCGGTACGGGTCTTCCCCGTAGGCCGGCTGGATGCGGACACCGAAGGTCTGCTTCTCCTCACCAACGACGGTGAACTGGCACACCACCTTTTGCACCCTCGCTACGGGATCAAACGTACATACCAGGCCACCGTCAAAGGGCATCCCCGCCCCGAAGACCTGGAACGCCTATTAAAAGAAGGGGTAGTGGTAGAGGGCCGCAGGGTTTTTCCCAAAAGTATCAAACTCCTCAAGAAAGGGCCCCGTTCCACCACCTTCAAAGTGGTCGTGGGAGAAGGGCGTAAGAGAGAGGTGCGTAAACTCTTTGCGGCCATAGGCCATCCGGTAATAGCCCTTAAACGGGTGGCCTTTGGCCCCCTGACCTTGAAAGGACTCAAGCCAGGAGAGATGAGACCTTTGAGCCTAAGGGAGCTCAAACAACTAAAAGAAGCGGTCAAGCTTTGAGGTGCTGGCGCCAGAAGGTGTATAGTTTTTCGTAAACCTCGTAAGGCACGAATAAGTTCCCCTTCCCGCGCCCCAGCTCGATTTCCGGCTTGTTGGCCCCGTGAAAGTCGCTCCCTCCGGAAACCAGGAGCCCAAACTCTTCCGCCATCTCCAGGCAGAAGGCGGTATATTCTTCGTCGTGATCGGTGTAATAGGCCTCGATAGCGCTCAGACCAAGCCCTTTCAGGTAGGCCACGTATTCCCTGGTTTCTTCCCGTGAAAGGCCCAAGTAATAGGGGTGGGCCAGGGACGTGATCCCCTGGGCCTCTCTGATAACCTCGATGGCTTCTTCCGGACTCAAGCGGGCCTTGGGCACGTAGGCGGGTTTGCCTTTTCCCAGGTATTTTTCAAAGGCCTCGTCAAAGTCCTTGACCACGCCCTTTTTGACCAAAAGTTTGGCCATATGGGGGCGGCCGATCTCGCCACCACCAGCCATCTTTGCCAGCTCCTCCATGTCCACAGGAACGCCCAATTCTTTGAGCTTCTCCACCATTAATTCGTTGCGTCTCTCTCTGGCTTCATGGAGCTGGCGCAGCACCGCTACCAAGTTGGGGTGCTGGTAATCAATGAAATAACCCAACAGATGGCAATGACCCGGCCCGTCAAACTTAACACTTATCTCCACTCCGGGCACGAAAGACAGCCCGCGCTCCTTGGCCCGTTGCTCCGCCTGGGCAAGCCCCACCACCGTATCATGGTCGGTAAGGGCCAGGGCCAAAAGTCCCTTTTTGTGGGCCAAATCAACCAGCTCCGTCGGGGTTAAGGTGCCATCAGAAGCCGTGGAATGAGTATGGAGATCTATGGGGCCTTTCATTTCTTCTCCTGTGCTAGGGTTTTGCTTTTTACTAACCGGTTATAAAACTTTGCCAAGCCCTGGGCTTAGAAAAAACCTTTTCGGCTTGTCAAATTTAACATTTGCTTGACTTAAAACCCTGGCCAACGGTAGAAAATGAAAGAGAGACTCTATTACCTAAAGGAGGTTATTATGGCGGAGATCAAAACCATTCTTTTCCCTACCGACTTCACCGAAGCTTCCGTAAAGGTCTTGCCGTACGCCACCTATTTGGCGGATAAACTGGGCGCCAAATTGATGGTCCTTTTCGTGGTGGAAGAACTTTCCAAATACGCCAACTTCTATGTCCCCCACAGCGCGCTGGATAACCTTGAGGCCGAACTTATGGAATCAGCCCGGAAAAAGATGGAAAGCTTCGTAGAAGACTACTTTGGAGGTTTTCCGGTAGAGACCATGATCCGCCGGGGAGACGTCCCGGAAGAAATAATAAAAGTGGCGGAAGAGAAGGGGGTAGACCTTATTGTTATGGGCACCCACGGGCGCAAGGGTCTGGAGAAGGTCCTCCTGGGTAGTGTGGCGGAACGAGTAGTCAAAGGTGCTCCTTGCCCGGTGATGACAGTTAATCCTTATCGGGTTAAAAAATAGTCCTGCAAAATCTTACGAAAGGAGCATCTCAAAATGGAGAAAGCCAAGATCGTAGTGGTCGGAGCCGGACCTGCGGGGATTGCGGTGGCGGTAGAGGCCAAAGCGGCCGGGATAGAACCGGTGGTCGTCTTAGAAAGATCAGACAAGCCCTGTGAAACCATCCATAAATTCTACCACCCGGGCAAGCGGGTAGACGCCGTTTACCGTAAAGTGAAGGTCGACCCGATAGGTATCTGCCGTTTTGATACCTGCTCCAAGGAAGAATTTCTAGAATTGATGGAACGCTACATCAAAGAATACGATCTTGACATCCGTTATAAACAGGAAGTCCATAAAATCGAAAAGACCAACGATTGTTTCAGGGTACACGCCGGGCAGGATACCGTTATCGAAGCCCCCATCGTGGTCATCGCCATCGGTATCTTTGGCCGGCCCAATCGCCCGCCTTACGTGTTACCCAAAGATGTCCGAGACCGCATCTTTCTAGGCACACAGGCGGAAATCCCCTCCCATTTCAAAAAAGTCTTGGTGGTGGGAGGCGGGGATTCGGCGGCCGAGACCGCCTGTTACCTGGCCGACCAGGGCGCCCAGGTTTACCTTTCTTACCGGCGCCCTAAGTTTTTCCGGATAAACGAAACTAATCTAGCCGAATTAAATAAAAGGGTCGAGGCAGGGAAAATTACCCTACTTATGCCCACCGATATTGAAGGGGTAGAACCCGCCGAAAACGGGGTGCAGGTCAATTTTAAAGACGGTCAGAAGATGGTCTTCGACGCCATATTTTACTGTTTGGGTGGGAGCACACCGGAAAACTTCCTGCGTTCAGCAGGTATAGAGGTGGAAGGTAAACGCCCCAAGGTAGACGAGTATTACGAAACCAATGTTCCCGGGATCTTCCTGGCGGGCGATCTGGTTTTCGAAAAGGGAAGCATCATGGCGGCTTTCAACTCCGCCCATAAAGTAGTCGAAGGCATCAAAAAGCGTTACCAAGAAAAACTGGCCCGTGGGTGCTAAATGGCTAAAAAAAGGGTGTATTGTCTGGACGAGGGCCTTCTTTCCAGCCAAGACCTGCTTCACGGGATTATTGAAAGTGCCACCGACGCCATCATCGCCATCAAAGAAGACCACCGGATCATCCTTTATAACCTGGCCGCAGAACAGATCTTCGGCTACCGGGTGGAGGAGGTCCTGGGCCAGGACCTGGATCTCCTCCTTCCCCCGGAGGTAGCCGGAAAACACAAACAATACGTCGAGGAATTTATTAAAACCGGCCATTCTCCGGTGCTCGGCAAAGTGATGGCAGGGATGGCCAAACGCAAGGACGGAAGCCTTTTTCCCGTCCAGATCTCCCGCTCGGCTACGAAAATCAACGGACACTGGGTCTTTACCGCCATCCTGCGGGACATGTCCGCTCAGAAGGAGATGGAACGGCGGCTTCTGGAAAGCGAGAAACTGGCCGCGGTAGGGATGGCGGTCTCCCGCATCGTACATGAGATCAAAAACCCGCTCGTAGCCATCGGTGGGCTGGTCCTTTCCTTGTTAAAGAAAGAAGAGGACCCGGAGAAGAAAAAAAAGCTCTCGCTGGTTTTTCGGGAGGTTGAACGGTTAGAGAAACTCCTTAACGACATCAGCAATTTCGCCAAACCCTTAAAACTTGAAAAGAAAAAATTCGATCTCGTCAATCTCTGCGAAGAGGCCCTGGAAGTTTATCGCCCCCGTTTTGAAGAAGAAGGAATAAAGGTCAAACTCATCGCCCCCAAAGGAAAGGTGATGGTCCTGGGGGACGAAGAAAGATTAAAAGAGGTACTGTTTAATCTTTTTCAGAACGCCTTGGAAGCTATGGCCGGCAAGGGGGGCGAACTCACGGTCGAGGTCAGGGAAACCCCACATAAAATAATACTAGCCGTGCGGGACACCGGCCCGGGGATCCCTCCGGAGGTTTTAAAACAACTGTTCACCCCGTTTTTTACCACCAAAAGGCGGGGCACCGGGCTTGGGCTTTCCATCTCATTAAAAATCATCGAGGCCCACCAAGGCCGCATTTACGCCCATAACTACGACCGGGGAGCAGAATTCATTATCGAGCTTCCCAGGCCCCAAAATTGAACGCTTCAAGCCCCTGCAACGCCTTTTGGTAGGCCGGCGCAAAAACCCTTCTGGCCACCTCCCGGGCCTTGGTGGTGGGAAGGAGCCTGATGAGGCGGTCCAGGGCTTTACACTCTTCGTAGCTAAGCTGCCACACGAAAAGACGCCAGAGCAGTTCGTTTCTTAGATGGGGAAAGGGATCTTCAGGGTTGGGGCGCAGTTCGTTCTTTTCGATCAGCTTGATATAGACGATGCTTCTGGCGGCCAGCAAATCCTCTGATAGGTTACGGTGTCTCCCTCCGAAGAGGTAGTAAGAAGTAAGGCCGTCTCCGGGTGAAGGTAAGACCTTGCGGAAGCCCCTGGCGGATAGGGCCTTTAAAAGGAGGTTTTCAGTGCGCAGGCGGATCAGGCCTTTTCCCTCCCGGGCCAAAAAATAAAGGAGTTTCAGATGGATATAGCCAGCCTCAACGTAAAAGGAAGGGGCCCTCGTCTTTTTGACCAGAGAAATGATTTCTCTGGCCCTCATGGCGTCGCGCAGGGTAATCCTTTGGGCGTCGGCCTGGGCAAAGGCCTTGATCTTTTCCACTAAGAGGTCAAAAGGTCCCTGCATCGCCGCATAATAATCCAACAGGCGCCCGAAACACAGGTGTTCCATGTCGTAGACCACGGTGAGCTCCGGACATTTTCTGACCTCTTCCGCCGGCACCCCCTCGTCCAGCAACGCCCTGATCAAGACCCACGTTTCGAGGTAAGGTTCCACCTGACAGATGTGTTTCCCTTCCCGGTACAGTTTTTTTAGTTCTTCCGCCAGGGCTTTGGCGTATTCCGGAAAGCCTGCTTCGCTTTGTTCTACGTACGCTGTGACCGTAATTTCTCCCCGCAACATGTTTGCAAATTCTGGGTCCGGGGGTTCCTCAAGCAGGATCCAATCGTGTTTCTTTAAAGAGCCCAAAATGGCAGGCAAAAATTCCAGTCTATGCGGGGTAAGTCCAACGGTAAGTAAGGACATCTTCCGGGTGCTCCAGGAAGGCGACCACTAACTCGATGGCCGCGGCGATGTCTTTCTTATAAGCCAGACTTACAGGGGCGTGGAGATATCTTACCGGGACGGAAAGGGCGGTAGCCCTTACCGCACCTCCTGTTACCTGCAAAACGCTGGCGTTGGTTCCACCCTTTTTCTTCACCACTACCTGGTGGGAGATCTGGTGTTTTTCCGCTAGGGCGGCTAGACCCAGGGTCAGGTGTCTGTCTGCTAAAAACCGGGCGTCTGAAAGGCGCAACTCCGGCCCTTGACCACAACAGGCAAGCCTTTCGTGCGCCGGGGTCCCGGGAAGATCCGAAGCCAGGGTCCCCTCCAGGGCCACCACCACTTCCACCGCAAGGGCCTGTGCCAAAGCCTGGGCCCCGCGCAGCCCCGTCTCCTCCTGGACCGAGGCGGAGAGGTAAAGATCAACCTTGGGGTTTGCGCTCTTAAGGGCTTCTGCCATCACAAAAAGCCCCAACCGGTCGTCCAGGGCCTTGGCCCATACGGCTTCACTTGTTTCCTCAAAAAAGGGTGGAAACGTCACGGGATCCCCCACGGCCACCACCCCGCGCAGTTCGCTTTCGGGAAGACCCGTGTCAAGCAACATCTCTTCGATAGCCGGGGCCTTTTCTTCTTTTCCGAGATGAGGTGGTCTGCTGGCCACTACCGCCGTTACCTTACGCCGCCCCCAGACCAGGAGTCTCTGGCCGTAGACCAGACGGCCTTCCATCCCGCCCAGGGGCACCACCCTTAAGAAGGAGCCTTCCAACCCCGCCACCATAAAACCTACTTCATCAAGATGGGCGTCAAGCAGGACCCTGGGCCCTGGTCCCTTTTTGTGGAGCAATAAGTTCCCCAGGGCGTCGGTCTTTATTTCGTCCACCAGGGCTGCAACTTCGGCCTGAAAAAGCTCCCTTACCGGTTCTTCAGCCCCGGGAACCCCTGGGGCCTCACAGAGGCGCTTCAGGAATTCGAATCTCATAGGTCAAAATATGCCATTACCGGGGCGTGGTCAGAAGGCCGTTTCCAGGAACGCGGCTCCCGGTCGATGAGGGCGTCTTTTAGCCTTTGCGCCAGGGCCTTACTTACCCATATGTGGTCCAGCCTTAAGCCACGGTTGGCCTTAAAGGCCCCGAATTGGTAATCCCACCAGGTATAGGCCCCCGGCTGGTTGGGGTGAACCGCCCGGTAAGTGTCCACAAAACCCCACTCCTGCAAAAGTTTGATGGCGGTGCGCTCTCTTTCGTGAAAACAGATCTGCCCGGCCAGAAGTTCCGGGTCGTAGACGTCTATAGGCTCAGGGGCTACGTTAAAATCTCCACAAAGGGCCACCAGGTCCCGTTCAGGGTCAAAATGATTTTCGAAATATTCCCGTAAACGGTAAATGAACTCCAGTTTGTAAAGGAAATAATCTGAGCCCACGCTGCCACCGTTAGGAATATAAACGGAATGGACCCTCACACCCCTTATAGTGGCGGCGATCAACCTCTCCTTGGCCTCTTCGTCTTCCCCGTCGGGAAAACCGATCATGACGTCTTGTGGCTCTTCTTTGGCAAGGATAGCCACCCCGTTTCGTCCCTTACCACCGGCGTGGGCCGCCGCGTAACCCAGTGCCTCAAGTTCCGCGAAAGGGAAATCGCGATCCGTGGCCTTGGTCTCTTGTAAACAAACAACGTCTGGCGCACGCAGCTTGAGCCATCGTTTAAGGTGCTCAAGCCGCATGCGCACCGAATTTATGTTCCAGGTAGCTAGGACCAACATCCTTTAGGCAAAATCGTGAGTGCCTGCCACACACTTAACCCCTACTTTTTCTTCTATCAGCTTGGGAAGATTTTCCAGATCGTGGTTTTTGCACATGGGGACCGCCTTGACCATGCAGTTGGAGAGATGAACCACTTCAAACTCGGTCCTCTTTTTGGTGGCGGCGATGTTGTTTATCAGGGCCCGGCCGGGACACTTACATTTGAGAAAACCCACCACCTGCACCTCATCGTAATCCTTAAAAGGCCCCCGTTTCTCGGCCGCCGCGGTCATACATTTCCAATCGCTGGGACAATCATAAGAGTTTTCAGAATAAGAACCGCAAGCTACGATTAAAACCCTGGCCATCCTTACACCTCCTTTCTTTTTTTCCACCTTGCGCCGCAGGTTTGTAAAAGTCAAGACCTGGAAACCCGGGTTTAATCCTCAAAAACCGGAAGAAGGCTGACTACTTTGGCCCCCAAAACCCTCCTAAATTAAAGAAATAAATTTCTCTGGTCTCTAAGCAAGACCGTGTAAGAATCCCGTCCGGCTGTTTACAAAAATTGTTTATTAATTTCAGACTTTTTAAGCTATATAATACTGAACAGAAGGCGTTTTTGAGGGTAAAAGCCTAGACTTTCTCCAAAATTTTAAAAAACGGAGGTCGTTTTGAATAGACACCTTCTCCTCACCACCGACGGCTCCCCATACACCCAAAAGGCCACTTCTTATTTGACCACCGTCTTTTCCGGTCGCCAGGATGTGGAAATTACCGTCCTCTCCGTGGCTAAAGCACCCCCCTCTTACCTTTTACGCCCCATCCCCGGGCTCAACGAGATAGAACGGGAGGAGAGGCTGGAAAAATTTCAGGCCGAAGAGCTAAAAAAGGCCCAACACCACGTCAGTGAGGCGGTGGAACAACTAAAAAGAAAGGGGTTTGACGAAAAGAAGCTCCACACCAAAGTGGCTGTTCAATACGGAGACGTTGCCAATACTATTCTTCATGAAGCAAGAGAAGGACACTTTGACGCGGTGGTAGCAGGTCGCCGGGGGTTGGGGCGCCTTTCTTCGGCCTGGCTCGGAAGTGTTACCCAGAAGATGGTGGAATACGGACGCAACGTGCCGGTGTGGGTCATAGATGGAGAGGGGTGGAACAAGCGGTTCCTGGTGGCCGTAGACTTGGGAGAGCCCGGGATGAAGGTGCTCGACCACGTCATTTTTATGTTAGCTCCAGACCCGGAAGTGGAAGTGGAGATTCTTTACGTCCTGACCACCCTCTTTCCGAAAGAAAAAGAGCAGGCCCTTGAAGATATCCAAAAAATCCTTACCAAAGAAGAGGAAAAGGAGGCGGCGGAATTTTTTGCCGAGGCCCAAAAGATGTTTGCGGAGGAAAACTTCAAAGGCAAAGTGCGGGTCAAAATTAAGTCCTCTCCCCTGGGAGTGGCGGCCAGCATCTTAAAAGAGGCCCGGGAGGAAGATTTTGCCACCGTGGTGGTGGGGCGCCGGGGGCGGGGCGGTTTTAAAGGCCTTCTGCTGGGTTCCGTCTCCTCCAAAGTCCTTTTCAATCTCAATGACCGTGCTATTTGGGTGGTAGGATGAAAAAGGTGAAATGTCCTCATTGCGGGCAGGAGACCCATTGGGAAGGAAATCCTTTCCGGCCTTTCTGTTCTGAAAGGTGCAAATTGCTAGACCTAGGCCACTGGCTGGCGGAGGAATACCGGATCCAGGTACCTGCTGAAGGGGTGGAAGAAATCCACGAGCTTCCCAAGGAGGAAGAAGGTGAGTGATTTTTACGACGTAGCCATTATCGGGGCTGGACCGGCGGGGTTGCAGGCGGCTATCCACGCCGCCAGGCGAAAGGCCAAGACCATCATTTTTGGCAAAATAGAGGCGAGCGCCCTCTTTCGGGCCCACCTAGAAAACTATTTTGGCCTCCCCGGCAAAAAAGACGGAAAAGAGGTGCTGGAGACCGGGCTCGGCCAGGCCCAAAATTTCGGGGCGGAATACCTCCCCCAGGACGTGGTATCCCTTGCCATAGAGGGACCAGGCTTCCTTATCGAGACTGAAACCGGAGACCACTACCGGGCTTACACCCTGATCATCGCCACCGGAGTGAGCCGGCGCCGGGCCAGAATAAAAGGGGAAAAAGAGTTATTGGGCAAAGGGGTGAGTTATTGTGTGGATTGTGACGGCTTTTTCTTCCGCGGGTTGCCGGTGGCGGTGTTGGGAAGCGGCAGCGCCGCGGCCCACGGGGCCCTTACCCTCAAAAAAATTACTTCCCCGGTTTATCTGGTAAGCCCTGAACTAAAAGTCTCAGAACAGCTCCTGGCGGAACTAAAAGAAGCCGGGGTGGAGATCATCCCCGCCAAGGCCAAAGAGATCCTTGGTACCCAGGAGGTTGAAGGGCTGGTCCTGGAAAATGGAGAGGTATTAAAGGTAAAAGGGGTCTTCATCGAGGAAGGGGCCAAAGGGGCCCTCCAGCTGGCCACGGTCCTGGGAGTGGCCTTGGATCCAGAAAATATGACCTATATCCAGGTGGACCGCGAGCAGCAGACCAACCTCCCGGGAGTCTTTGCCGCCGGTGACGTCTGTGGCCCGCCCTTTCAGGTAGCCAAGGCCGTGGGCGAAGGTTGTGTGGCGGGGCTTAAAGCCGCCGAACTAGCGAGCAAACGGCGAAAGGAGCAGCAGTCATGAAACTTGAAGTACTAACCGTGGGAACCCTTGCGGTCAGGTGTTATTTGGTCATCTGCCCGGAGACCAGGGAATGTGCCATTATTGACCCGGGTGGAGACGAAGGGCGTATCCTGGAAGAAGTGCACCGCCTTGGACTTGTTCCCAAATTTATCCTGGCCACCCACGGGCACGCGGACCACGTAGCCGGGGCCTGGTGGTTACGGAAAAAGCTTGATATTCCCGTGGCCATGCACGAAGCGGATGACTACTTCTTTCGCCAGCCAGACGCGGCGGCCATCTTCGCCGCCTGGGGTTTTGAAGTCAACGAGCCGGCGGACATCCTCCTAAAAGAGGGGGACCAGATCCGCATCGGTGAGACCATTGCCCTGCGGGTCATCCATACCCCGGGACATTCACCGGGTTCGGTCTGTTATTACGACGGCCAGCGATATCTCTTCACCGGAGACACCCTCTTTGTCGGGGCGGTGGGGCGGGCCGACCTTCCCGGAGGAGATTTTCACCAGATGCTCCGCTCAATCGAAGAAAAGATCCTGCCCTTACCCGACGAGACCGTTATCTGCCCAGGGCACGACTATGGTGACCGCCCCTTCTCTACCCTGGCGGAAGAAAAGAAGACCAACCCTTATATCACGGAATTCATCTTAGGGCGCTAAATTTACCCCGCCCCATCCCCTCGTACCGGAAGCCCAGTTTCTGCATCCGGGCCGGTTCGTAAATATTGCGCGCGTCCACGATAGCAGGCTCGGCCATGAGCTTCTTTATCTTTTCGAGATCCAGGTAGCGGAATTCATTCCATTCCGTAAGGATAACCAGGCAGTGTGCCTGTTCTGCTGCTTCGTAAGGATCGCGGGCGTAGTGCAAGGGAAGCTCCGGTTTGGCCTTACGGAACTCTTCCATGGCCACCGGGTCATAGACCCGTACCTTGGCCCCGGCCTCAACCAAGGCCTCCACGATGGTAAGGGCCGGAGATTCCCGCACATCACTGGTATTCGGCTTAAAAGAAAGCCCTAGCACCCCGATGGTCTTGTCCTTTAGGTCTCCACACATGAGCTTTACCTTCTCCACGGTGATATACCGCTGCCGGTCGTTAACCTTGAGCACGGCCTCGGGAATATACATGGACACCTGGTTTTGTTTGCCAAGGTAGGCCAGAGCCCTTACATCTTTGGGGAAACAGGACCCTCCAAACCCCGGCCCAGGGTTTAAGAAACGCGGCCCGATACGGGGATCAAGCCCCATGGCCTTGGCCACCGTGACCACGTCTGCCCCTACCCGATCACAGAGGACGGCCATTTCGTTAATAAAACTGATCTTGGTCGCCAAAAAGGCGTTGGAAGCGTATTTGATCATCTCTGCGGTTTCCAGATCGGTGATCACAAAAGGGGTCTCCGCCAGATAGAGCGGACGATAGATGTCTTTAATGATGGCTATCGCGTGTTCACTCTCCCCGCCTATGACCACCCGGTCCGGACGCATGAAGTCTTCAATGGCGCAGCCCTCGCGCAGAAATTCGGGATTGGAAATAACGTCCACGTTTACGTCGTATTTTTTGTTTTCGTCGATCAACTTCTTGAGCCAGCGGTTAGTGCCCACCGGCACCGTGCTCTTAGTGACAATAACCTTGTATTCGTCAATGATTTCGGCCAGGGCAAGGGCCACTTCCTTCACCGCGGAAAGGTCCGCTGAACCGTCTGGGGCCGGCGGAGTCCCTACACAGATAAAGATGACCAGGGCCTGTTTAACCGCTTCCTCCAAATCCATGGTAAAAGAGAGTCTCCCGGCGGCCACGTTTTTCTGGACCAGCTCCTTAAGCCCCGGCTCGTAAAAGGGTATTTCTCCGGCCTTCAAGCGGTTTATTTTTTCCGCGTCTTTGTCCACGCAGACCACGTTCATACCGAAATCCGCCATCCCGGCCCCGGATACCAGCCCCACGTAGCCCGTCCCGATAACGGCGATGTGCATTGATGGCTCCTCCTCTAAGTTTTTTTGAGATAGGGGAATTCTTTAAGCACCTTATCTAGCCCTCTTGCTGCCAGCTCCCGGGCGGTAAGCCAACCAATTTTTCCGTAAAGTTTGAGGCTTAAGACGTTTTCGCTAAGGGGCTTTTGGGTCTCGTCAAACCAGCCTCGCCAAATAACCCGGGCGTCTGAGACCCGCACCAGGATCAGGGCAAAGGCCACCGAGGCCGGTTTGACCACCGAAAAGCCGGAACCTTCCCTTTCCCGATACCGAAAAACCTTACCGTAAAGGACGGCGTCTACCCCCAGGCGCCGCCCTATTTCGGCGATAAGCTTGTAAGCAGAGGCCCCGGTGTATTCTGAAAGCACCTCCGCCCAGAGCCTTAAGGCCTGATCCTCGGGTACCAGATAAAATTGGGGTTTTCCCGCCAGTTTGGCGTACAAAAGTTCCGTAAGCACCCCTGCGGCCTCACCGGCTACCTCCCCGGGAACAATTTTTCCGGCGAAGGCACAGGTAATCTCGTCTTCTTTCTGGCCAGGGCAGACCGGCTCAAAGGGCAAGACCGCAATCTTTTTAAGAGGTGGATAAATGGTCAAATCACGGGGTCTGCCGCAAGAAACCAGCAAAAAACAGATTAAAAAGAAAAAAAATAATTTTTTCATGGCGCTCTCCTAAAGGAGCCCCTTGGAAGACAGGGCTTCCTTTTTCTCCGTCTGCTGCAGGGCCTTCCTAAGGGCGTGGCCCAGGGCCTTAAAGCCGGCCTCCACCAAGTGGTGCGCGTTTTCGCCGTACAAAAAATGGACGTGCAGGGTAAAGAGACCGTTCATGGCCAGGGCTTTTAAGAATTCCGCCACGAGCTCGGTATCAAAGGCCCCAATCTTCTCCACGGGGATGGTCCCCCGCTGCACAAAACAGGGCCGCCGGGCCAGGTCCAGATAAACCGCGGCCAGGGCCTCTTCCATGGGAATGACCGCAGCACCATAACGGGCAATGCCTTTGCGTTCCCCTAAGGCTTCGGCCAAAACAAGCCCCATGGTCAAGCCCACGTCTTCTACGGTGTGGTGAAAATCTACGTGAAGGTCTCCCCGGGCCTTTACTTTCAGGTCAAAACCCCCGTGCACCGTAAGCAGCTGTAGCATGTGGTCCAGAAAGCCGACCCCGGTTTGAATTTCGGCTTTACCGGTACCACGAAGGCGCCAGGACACATATACTTCCGTCTCCAAAGTCTCCCGTTTCATTTCTATCGGCTGGTCAGGCTTCATCTTCAAGTCCTCTCGGCTTTCTTCCGATTGTGTTATCGATGAGTATAGAGTTTTCTGACAAACTTAATCAACTCCTGCAAGCCCTCCAAAAGGATCTGCCCATAAAATTTTTTGGGCTGCTTGAGATCCCGGAGGCGGTAGCCTGGGCAGAAAGAGGGGGCATTGCGGTACACGAAAATTTCCACACCAAAAGACACTATTCTTACCACGTGATCTCCGCCAGCCGGGAAAAGCTTGAAGAATTTTGTGCCAAGGTAAACCTTTCTCCGGATAATATTAGGGCTTCTGACTTTTACCGGTTCTGGCACCTGACCTGGGTCCCCTTTACCCCTCCGGTCAGAAAAAAGAGGCCTAGGGGCCGCCCACCCAAAAACCCCCCTAGGAGCGGTTAGGGGCTGCCTTTTCAAGGATCCCTTCCAGGAAAAAAGAAGCAATCTGTTTGGCCGCGGTATTTATGCGGTATTTCTTGCGCGGGGAAAGGATCCAGAAACGGGACATTTCGTCCAGGGCCCCGAAAAAGGCCCGTTTGAAAATGCCCGGCTTGACGTCTTTCCGGAAAAGGCCTTCTGCCTGCCCTTCGCGGACTATGCGGGAGAGCAAATTTACGTATTCCGCAAACTTCCGGAAATGACGGTCTTTCATAAACTTATAACTCTGGCGCAGTTCGATCTGAAAGAGCTCAGCCAGATAGCGGTTTTCTTCCACCAACCGCAGGTGAAGGAGGGCGTAGCGCTCAAGCTTGGCCCTGGCGTCAGGAAGAGTAGCCAGTTCTTCCTTCATGCGCTGCACGATACGGCTGAATTCCCGCTCAAAAATAGCCACCAGGAGGTCGTATTTGCTGCGGAAATAAAGGTAAATGGTGCCGTCAGCTACCCCGGCTTCCTTAGCAATTTCCGAGATACGCGCATTAAAAAAACCCTTTTGCGCAAAAACCTTGATGGCCGCCTGGAGGATCTTTTCTTCTTTATCCCTGCTTTTTTTCGGCATATATATCTCTGGAAAAGCTTGATAAAAAAAGCTTGTGAATGAACAACTTTTCATTTCGTTATATTTTACCCGCTTTCTTGTCAAGAAAGAAACCGCACCGCAGGCGAAAAGGGTACTTTTACTGATTTTAAATTATCTCTTTGGTAAAACATTGGTAAAGCAAACTCTTCGAAATTAGGAACGGATCCTGTTTTTTTACGCTGAGGCTTCCTCCCTCGTACTAAATGAAGGATTTTTTGAGCACTTAGGCTATCAGACCGGGTATCCAAAAATAGGAACGGATCTCCATTTCAATGGGTACAAATTTGGAGAAAAAAGCGCTTGTTTTGGAAAAAAATAGGGGGCTGATTTATCATGTTGCGCGAAAAAATAGGAACGGATCTATATTTCAGCGCAGAAGCTTGACAGTACTTTTGTAGCTCTTCTAGGATCGGGGAAAACGAAAAAAGGAGGAGCCACCTATGAGGATATTGGTTGTAGGAGGAGGGGGGCGGGAACACGCCCTCTGCTGGAAATTCGCACAGAGTCCCTTGGTAGAAAAGGTCTTCTGTGCCCCGGGCAACGCCGGCATCGCCGAAGACGCAGAATGTGTTCCCCTAGCGGTAAACGACTTCGAAGGCCTGGCCCGTTTTGCCAAAGAACAGGAGATCACCTTCACCATCGTGGGCCCGGAAGACCCTTTGGCCCAAGGGATCGTCGATTACTTCAATGAACGGGGGCTCAAGATCTTTGGCCCCCGGGCGAAAGCCGCCCAAATCGAAGGGAGCAAGGTATTTGCCAAAAGGCTGATGGCCAAATACGGCATCCCCACCGCGGCTTTTGAGGTATTTGAGGACCCTCAAGAGGCCAAACGTTACGTGGAAGAAAAAGGCGCCCCGATCGTGGTCAAAGCCGACGGTTTGGCGGCGGGTAAAGGGGTGATGGTGTGCCGGAGCGTGGAGGAAGCCAAGGCCGCGATAGACAAAATCATGGTCCAGAAGGCCTTCGGTGAGGCCGGAAAGCGTGTAGTAATCGAAGAGTGTCTGGTGGGAGAGGAGGCCTCTTTTATGGTCCTGACCGACGGCCAAACCATCCTGCCCTTGCCCTCTTCTCAGGATCACAAACCCCTCCTTGACAACGACCAGGGACCCAACACCGGAGGCATGGGGGCCTACTCGCCGGCCCCGGTAGTCACCCCGGCCTTGGCCCAGGAAATAATGGAAACCATTATGGAACCGGTCATCCGCGCCCTGGCCCAGGAAGGTATTCCCTACCAGGGGGTCCTTTACGCGGGGCTGATGATCGTGGAGGGCAAACCCTACGTGCTTGAATTCAATTGTCGCTTCGGGGACCCTGAATGCCAGCCCCTTATGATGCGCATCAAAAGTGACCTGGCGGCCCTCATAAAAGCGGCCCTTGAAGGGGATTTGGCTGGCAAGAGCCTTGAAATTGACGAAAAGGCTGCCGTTTGCGTGGTCATGGCCAGCCAGGGTTACCCTGGAAAATACGAAAAAGGAAAGGTCATCCACGGCCTTGA
Organism: Thermodesulfobacteriaceae bacterium; assembly: GCA_015494065.1. Lineage (GTDB taxonomy): Bacteria > Desulfobacterota > Thermodesulfobacteria > Thermodesulfobacteriales > Thermodesulfatatoraceae > Thermodesulfatator. The sequence goes on from WGCA01000016.1 coordinate 30,739, forward strand.
GGAGGCGGCCCGGCTCCCCGGGGTGAAAATCTTTCACGCCGGCACCGCCCGCAAGGACGGACGTTACGTCACCAACGGCGGCCGGGTGCTGGGGGTAACCGCCCTGGGCGAAGATATCCCCGAGGCCATTGACCGGGCTTACGAGGCGGTTGAAAAGATAAGCTGGGACGGGGTCCATTACCGCCGCGATATAGGGGCCAAGGCCCTCAAGCGGCTCCCTCCGGAAGTCCTGGTCCTCATGGGAAGCCAATCAGACCGGCCTATCATGGAAAAGGCCGAAGAAATCTTCAAGGAATTCCGTCTCCCTTACCGGCTCCTGGTGGCCTCGGCCCACCGCACCCCGGATAAAGTCAGGAAACTGGCCCGGGAGGCCGCCCAACAGGGAGTTAAGGTGATCATCGCCGGGGCAGGTCTGGCGGCCCATCTGGCCGGGGCCGTGGCCTCAGAGACCACCCTCCCCGTTATCGGAGTACCCATCGCCGCCGGCACCCTGGGGGGCATCGACGCCCTCCTCTCCACGGTGCAAATGCCACCAGGCGTCCCGGTGGCCACGGTAGCCATTAATGGGGCCAAAAACGCGGCGGTCTTGGCGGCAGAGATTATAGCCCTTGGCCAGCCCCGCCTACGGGAAAAACTCAAAAAATTCCGGGCCCAAATGGCCCAGGGCTAGCCATGGGAAAGACCCTGTTGCTTTGGGGCCTGACCCTCATCTTCTGGGGGTCAGCCCCGCTTTTTGAAAAGATTGGTCTGAGAGGGACCACGCCCCTGGCCGCCCTTACCATAAGAACCACTCTGGCGGCGATCGTGCTCCTTGGCGCCAGCCTTTTCCTGGGCCAGGCGTCCAATCTCCTCTCCCTTTCCCTGCGGGATTATCTCGCCCTGGGCGTGAGCGGAGTACTGGCCGGGGTGCTGGGAATGTTTACCTATTTTTCCCTCCTCAAAAGCGGGCAGGCCTCCAAAATCGTCCCCCTTACCGCGGCCTACCCCCTGGTGACCGCCCTCTTGTCCTTTCTGTTGCTGGGAGAAAAGCTGACCCCGTTGCGTCTTTTAGGTATCTCGCTTACCATTTTAGGGCTAATTATTCTGCAACGGAGTTGATGAGTTTCCCGTTAAGTGCCCTCTGCGGGCAGGAAAAAATGAAATTAGCCCTCCTGTTGCTGGGGGTAAACTCCCGTCTCAAGGGCGTCCTCCTCACCGGTGAGAAGGGCACGGCCAAGTCCACCGCCGCCCGGGCCCTGGCCATCCTCCTGGAAAAACCTTTTTTAAACGTCCCCCTTTCGGTTACGGAAGAGGCCTTGCTGGGCTCACTTAAACTGGAGGCAGCCTTTGCCGGAAAGAAGGTCTTTCAACCAGGCCTTCTGGCGCAGGCCGACGGCGGAGTAGTTTATCTGGACGAGATAAATCTTCTGGCCCGTCCCCTGCTCCACGCCCTCCTCCACGTGTTGGACACCGGGAAGGTACTTTTCGAACGAGAAGGCTTTTCCCTTAAGGCACCTGCCCGTTTTGTCCTCATCGGCTCCATGAACCCGGAAGAGGGCCTCCTTCCGGCCCAGATATTGGACCGTTTCGGCCTCTGCGTGGCGGTCAAAGCCGAAAGGGACCCGACCCTGCGGGTAGAGATCGTAAAGAGGCGCCTGGCCTACGAAAGGGACCCGGAAAACTTTTACCGCCAATACGCCCAAAAAGAAGAGGAATTAAGGAACTGCCTCCTGGCCGCTAGAAAAAGATTGGCCCGGGTGAGGCTACCGGAAAGGATATTTGGGTTGATCAGCGTGATAGCGCAGGAGGCCGCGGTTTCCGGGCACCGGGCAGAAATAATGCTGACTGAAGCCGCCAAGGCCCACGCCGCCTTAAAGGGCAGGGTTAGCGTTGAGCTTGAAGACCTTGAAGCGGTCAAAGAGCTGGTCCTTTACCACCGCCGCCGGGAAAAAAGAATGGCCCCAAAGAAGAAAAAGGCCAAGGCCCCACCACCACAGCCCCCTAAAAGCACAAAAAAAGAGGAGACCAGCATTAGCTCTTTCCCTAAAACAGGGCCTTCTGCTCCGCCCACCGAAGAGGAAGAGACGGGAAAAAGCAAACCCCAGCCAGGCCTTGGCCCCCCGTCCCGGCCGCAAGAGGAAAAACCCTTCCCCATTGGGGAGGTCTTCAAACCCCGGGACCTTTCCTCAAGTGGTACCGCGAACCCTAAGGCCGCGCGCCTGGGCCGGAGCAGTCGGGCCTTAACCCTTACGGGGCCGGGATATTACCTTCGCCCTGTACCCTATCAAGGGGAAGGGCAAATTGCTCTCCTCCCCACCCTGGTCTCAGCCGCCCTTAAAGGCGGCGCCAGGCCCCTTAAAGTAGCCCCTGCGGACCTGAAAGCCAAATTAAAATTGACCAAGACCTCGCGGCTCCTCCTCTTTTGTGTCGACGGCTCAGGTTCCATGGCCGCCCAGGCCCGGATGAAGGAAACTAAAGGGGCCATCATGAGTTTGCTCATCTCCGCTTACCAGAAGCGGGACCAGGCGGCACTGGTAGTCTTTCGTGACCAGAAGGCCAGACTTGTCCTGCCTCCTACCTCTTCGGTGGAAAGGGCCGGCCGCCTGCTCAGGGACCTGGCAGTAGGTGGATCCACCCCCCTATCTCATGCCCTTTTCAGCCTGCGCCACTTTTTGAGGACCAGGTTACGGCAGCACCCGCACGAAGAGATCACGGTTATCCTTATCACCGACGGGCGGGGGAATGTAAGCCTCACCGGAAAACCCCCCAAAGAAGAAGGAGAAGCCCTGGCCAGGAGCCTGCGGCTTGAATTTCCTCAGGTACAATTCGTGATAGTAGACACCGAGACGGGGCCTGTTCGTTTGGAAATGGCCAGAGAACTGGCCAGGCTCCTTTCGGCCCGCTATTTTACGCCCGAGTCCCTTAAGGCAGACCGCCTTTTAAACATCATCCGTGAGGTGGATTGATGGAAAGACACCTTTTTCCCTTTGTAGCGGTGGTGGACCAAGAAGAGATGAAATTGGCCTTGATTTTGAACGTGATTGACCCTTCCATCGGGGGGGTACTCATCCGCGGTGAGAAGGGTACGGCCAAATCCACCATCGTCCGCTCCCTGGCCGACATTTTGCCCGAGATAGAGGTGGTGGAAGGGTGCCCCTTTTCCTGCGACCCGAACGACTTAAAAAGCCTCTGCCCGGAGTGTCAGGAAAAACACCGCCAGGGGCCCCTGCCACGGGCCAAACGCAAAGTAAAGGTGGTGGAACTCCCCCTTTCCGCCACTGAAGACCGGCTCGTGGGCAGCATCGATCTTTCCGCGGCCTTGAGTAAAGGAGAGCGTAGATTTGAACCCGGCCTCCTGGCCCTGGCTCACCGGGGTTTCCTTTACGTGGACGAAGTAAATCTCCTTCCGGACCATCTGGTGGACACCCTCTTAGACGTGGCCGCCATGGGCGTCAACTACGTGGAAAGGGAAGGGGTAAGCTTCACCCACGCTGCCCGGTTCGTCCTGGTGGGTACCATGAACCCGGAAGAAGGTGAGCTGAGACCACAACTGCTGGATCGGTTTGGTCTGTGCGTGAACGTGGCCGGGCTTAAAGAACCGGCCAAGAGGGTCGAAATCTTAAGGCGCCTTGAGGAATTCAACCGTGACCCGGAAGGATTTAAGCAAAAATTTGCCCGGGAAACGGAAGAATTAGTCCAAAAAATAACGGCCGCCAGGGCCATGCTCCCGGAGGTAAAGCTTTCCGAGGAAGTCCTTTACGCCATCGCCAAAAAGACCATTACCCTGGGAGTCGATGGTCACCGGGCCGATCTTACCATGGCCAAATGCGCCCGGGCCCACGCGGCCTTGGCCGGAAGGACCGAGGTCAGTGCTGAGGACCTTAAAGTGGCGGAAAAGCTGGCCCTCCCTCACCGGCTAAGACGACGGCCCTTTGAAGAAGTGGCTAACTTTTGAGCGGACCGAAGAGGAAATTACGCAAAATAATCACCCCTTCGGGGAGGTCGTCTGAGGTAAAATCCCACTGCCGGGGTGGTTTTTTAAGCCTTTTCCAGGCGTAAAGGGAAGTACCAATGGATTCGGGGTGGAACTGGACCCCTTCCACCGCTAACTCCCTGTGGCGCACCCCCATGATCTCGCCCTCTTCGTCACGGGCGGTGACGATCAGCTCTTCCGGAAGGCTCTCTTCTTCTATGACCAGAGAGTGGTAACGCATGGCCTCAAAGGGGGAGGGAAGACCAACGAACACCCCGTGGCCGTCGTGTTCGATCAAGGAAGTTTTCCCGTGCATCAAACGTTTGGCCCGGACGATCCGCCCCCCGAAGGCCACCCCGATACTCTGGTGGCCCAAACATACCCCCAGAATCGGAACCTTACCGGCGAAGTGTCTTATCGCCGCCACCGAGATCCCAGCCTCTTTAGGGGTGCACGGCCCCGGGGAAATCACCAAGTGGGTGGGCTCAAATTCTTCCAGGACCCCTAGCTCCACCTCATCGTTACGGTAGACCTTGACCTCGCTTTCCTCTGCCAGTTTCTCACACATTACACCGAGGAGCTGAACCAGGTTGTAGGTGAAAGAATCATAGTTATCTATGACCAGGAGTCTTACCGCCATCAAAGCCCCCTTTGCGCCATTTCAATGGCCTTCATCATGCCCCGGGCTTTATTAAGGGTCTCCTGATACTCTCTTTCTGGATCGGAATCCGCCACGATACCCGCCCCGGCCTGGAGGTAAAGCTTCGTACCTTTCTGAAAAAGGGTCCTTATGGCGATACAAAAATCCATATTACCTGAAAAACCAAAATAGCCCACCGCCCCGGCGTAAGGCCCACGTCGGGCGGCCTCAAGCTCCTCGATAATCTCCATGGCCCGGATCTTGGGCGCACCAGAGACCGTCCCCGCGGGAAAGGCGGCCTTTAAGACGTCAAACATATCATATTCCGGCCTGAGCTCACCCCTGACCCCGGAGACCAGGTGCATCACGTGGGAATAACGTTCAATCACCATCAGCTCATAGACCTCTACCGAACCATAACGGGCCACCCGCCCCACGTCGTTGCGGCCGAGATCCACGAGCATAAGGTGTTCGGCCCTTTCTTTGGGATCGTGCAGGAGATCTTCGGCCAGGGCGAAATCCTCGGTCTCGGTCCGGCCCCGAGGCCTGGTACCGGCAATGGGGCGTACTTCCACCCGCCCTTCTTCCAGGCGGACCAAGATTTCAGGCGAAGAACCGATCAGGGTTTCGTCTCCGAGCCGAAGGTAAAATAGATAGGGAGAAGGATTTATCTTGCGCAGGGCGCGGTAAAGGTCAAAGGGACGCAAATGACTCTCCCCGGAGAAACGCTGGGAGAGCACCACCTGGATAACGTCACCGGCCTCGATATACTCCTTGGCCTTTTTCACCATCTGGTAGAAGCGCTCCGGGGTGATCTCTGGCAAAAGCTTGGTCTCTTGAGGCGAAGGCACCGCCGGGGGATAGATGAGAGGGCCTCTTACCCGACACACCATGGCCTCAATCTCACTTACCGCCCTTTCGTAAACCGCCTCAGGGGGCACCCCCTCTTCCAGCCGGGCGTTGTAAACGATAAGGAGGCTGTGTTTTAGGCAGTCGTAAACGAGGAGGACTTCCGGAAACATGAGGTGGATGTCTGAAAAGCCCGCGGTGTCGGGAAGGAGAGAGGGCAGCTTTTCCATGAACCGGACCATATCGTAAGAGACAAACCCCACGGCGCCCCCGAAGAAACGGGGTAGAGCCGGGAGGGTGGCGGCCTTGAACCTGCCCAGCACCCGCCGCACTTCGGCCAACGGATCTGCCGAACGAAACCTCTTCTCCCCGTGGGGGTCAAGAAGGGTTATCTCTTCTCCCCGGCTACGAAAGATAAGAAAGGGGTTTACGCCGATAAAGCTAAACCTGGCCCATTTTTCCCCGCCTTCCAGGCTTTCAAGCAGGAAGCCGTAATGCCCCACAAAAACCTTGTGAAAGAGGGAGATAGGGGTCTCCATGTCCACCAGGACTTCCTGGTAGACGGGAATAAGATTGGCCTGCCGGGAAAGTTCGAGAAAGGTCTTTTTGTCCGGTAGAGGGTGTATTTTAATCATGAAGCCGCTCTTATCGCGACCGGACCCTTCTGTCAAGCATTAACGTGGACAGAAGAAAAGAGAGGAATTATAGGTTTCTCGTATGTTAAACGTGCCCAATTGCATCACCCTTTTGCGCCTGTTTCTCATCCCCGTAATTATAATCGCCCTGCTTGAAGGGCACCCCCACCTGGCCCTTTTGTTTTTCATCGTGGCCGGGATCAGCGACGCCCTGGACGGCTTCCTGGCCCGGGCCTTAAAACAAAAAACCCTGCTCGGGGCCATCCTAGACCCTATCGCCGATAAACTCCTCATCAACACCATCTATATCCTGGGGGCTTACCTGGGCCTCTTGCCTGACTGGCTGGCCGTGATCGTGATAAGCCGGGACGTGATGATCCTCATTGGTTTCCTCATCCTTACCTGGCACACCCGAAAAATCGAGGTCAAACCCACTGTCCTGAGCAAGGGTACCACCGTGGCCCAGATAAGTACGGTAGTGATCACGCTGGCCCACTTCTCGGAAGGGATAAAGGCGCTGGCCTGCTACCTCACCGCAGGGCTGACCATCGTTTCAGGGATGCATTATCTCTTTTGGGGGCTGAAAATGCTTGAGGGAAACAAAAAAGGGGAGCGCCCGGCTTAAGCGCTCCCTCTCGGGCCTACCTTCCCGACTACCCTTCCCGCCGTCTACGGCGCAAAAATATGCTTACGGCGAAAAGGCCCGCCCCTGCCAAAAGGATGGAAGCCGGCTCGGGGGTGTGCGCCACCACCTCGCCGTAATCGTTACCACACTCCATGGTCCAGTGGATTTTTATGGAAGTAAACGGCTCATTAAAAAGAGCAAGGGGAATGGCGGCTTCGATGATATACCGGGGCAAATCAGGATCATCGGCCTTGTAAGCAAAATCGATAGTGTCTATTAAGGTGCCGCTTGCCATGCGGAAGGGATTGGAGATGGAGTGCTGATCATAATAAACATCTTGCCAGACCGTAACCCTGTAAAAACCACCTAGGGTGGCACTCCTGTTATTGTCCCCATCAACATAATTGGAAATAACCAGGGCGTAGTCCCAACTGCCGTTAGCCCCGACGTCAAAGGCGATATCCCCGGCGTCCCAACCATTGCGACCCTCTAGCGGGAAGCCCGTGGCAATGGCCACGTAAAGATTCTCATCATCAAAAGTAGCCAGGATGGCTTCAACATCGTAATTTTGCCCTCCATATCCGGGCTCCACGTAGCCATCATTTTCTACCCAATCCTCCTGCCACACAAACACCCCTGGCACGCCAGGGTCCCAATTATTGTCGTTTTCACCAAAAGAAGAGGTATTTACCCCCCAATCCGAGAGGTCCCCGTCCAACGTAATGGCTAAGGCGCTGGCTCCAGCGGCCAGCCCCCAAAGAAAAACAACTACCCAAAACAAAGTCCAAACTCTCCTCATCGGCCCGCCCCTTTAAATTTATTCAATGCTATTTTGAAGCAAAATGCGGGCCAAAATTGTCTTGAAATAATTTTAGGCTATTTCAGGGATCAAGACCAAAAGGCGAGAAAAATTTTTTCCTAATTTGATGGCAAAAATTTTTCCCTACCAGAAGAGTTTGAGACGGATCTTTTTGAGTTCTTTTACGGTCTTAAGGGGAAGATAAGCGGGTATTTCCAGGCGGGTGGCCAGGTCTGCCACGGTTTTTCGAGCCTCGGTTTCGTCTCTGGCGTGCACCATGGTGTAAAGGTTGTAGGGCCATTCCGGGTAACTCTTTCTTTCGTAACAGTGGGTAATTTTTTTCTCACGGGCTAAAAATTTTCCCACCTCTTCTATCCGACCGGAAGGAACTTGCCAGGCCACCATGATATTTCCCTTAAGGCCGGCGCGGGTATGACGTATCAAACCGGCAAAACGCCGGATAATACCCTGGGACAAACCTTCTTTGAGCCAGGAAAGGACTTCTTCTTCCTGAAGGCCCGCTTTGCGGGCGATTTCCTGAAAGGGCCTTGGGCAAAGGGGAAGGTCTTCCTGGGTCAACCTTACCAGGGTGATGGTCCTGGGGTCCGGGGGCGAAACTCGGGAAAAAGAGGTCTTAACTTCTAAATCCTGGCTCTCACCCCCGTCTTCCCCCAGCACGTACACCGCCGCGATGTGGAAGACCCGCTTTATGGGAAGGAGGAGGTATTTTTCTACCCCGGCCCGGGCCAAAAGGTCTGCGACCGTCTCTTTCAGGTCCTCGCCCGGGGGGACCGCGATGGTAAACCAGAGGTTATAAAAATGGTCCCGCAGGTAATTATGGCTCACCCCTGGGTAGGAATTTATGGTCTCCGCCGCCTGAGGAAGATTTTTTTCGGAGACCGCCGCCGCGACCAGGGTGGTCCGGTAACCCAGGGCGGCAGGGTTAAAAATGGCACTTATCTGGCGCAAAATACCTTCTCTTTTGAAGTTTAAGAGGCGCGCCAAGACCTCCTCTTCGGAAAGGGAAAGTCTCTGTGCCAGAGCCGCGTAGGGCCTGGCCTCCAGAGGAAAGCGCTGTTGTATTTCGTTTAAAAGAGCCCGGTCCGTGGCCTCCATGGCTTAATAGTGGCGGGTCTCCGCGCAAAAGTAAAGAGGAAGACGCAAAAAGGTTTCCTCCCGTGATCCCCTCGCCTATAATCAATCAGCATGACCCGTTCGCAGGGCAAAAAAATCAGCACGCTGGTACTCCTGGGCGTCCTTTTGGCCTTACTGGTCGGTCTTTTCCTTTTTATCCACCACCGCATGCATTACGCCGTAACCAACGCCGTCTTTGTGGAAACAGAAAACCTGGTTTACGTGAGTTTTACCCGGGTGGCGGGCAGGATCCTTGAAACCCATAAAAAAGAAGGGGAAAGAGTCAGCCAGGGGGAAGAGTTGGCCCTTTTGGACCCCAAACCTTACCAGCAGGCCTTGGCGGCGGCCCGGGCGGAACTCCTGGCCCTGAAACACCAGCAGGAGGCCTTAAGACTTGAGATCAAACGCCTTGAAGAAGAGATCGCCCTAAAACTTGACCAGACGAGACGTCAACTTGAAGAAATTGAGGCACGCCGGACGGCCATCTCCGCCAGAAGGGCGGGTCTTGACGCCGAAATCGTCCAGTTAAAAAGGGATAAGGCCCGTCTGGCCTACCTCTTCAGGCAAGACCTGGTGCCTAAAAGGAAACTGGAAGGGGTGGAAACGTCGCTAGCCAAGCTTGAAAAAGAAAAAAAGGCCCTCACCTTTGAAGAAAAGGCCCTGGCCAAGGCCCGGGCGGCCTTAAAAAAGAACCTGGCCCTCCTTTTAAACCAGCAAAAATTGGTGGCGGAGAAGAAAAAAGAACTTGCTAGCCTTGGCGCGCGGGAAAAGGCCTTGCGGGCCCGGGTGGAGACCGCCTCCCTGGAACTGAGCTATTGCCGGCTCACTTCGCCCATCTCCGGTTACGTGGCCAAAAGATTCCACGTCGCCGGAGACGTGGTGGGCCCTGGCGAGCCCGTCTACGCCCTGGTAGACCCCAAAAGCCTTTACATCCTGGTCCTCCTTGAGGAGACTAAACTCAGAGGAGTCAGACCGGGTGCACTGGCCAAAATCAAAATAGACGCCTTTCCCCAAGAGAAATTCGAAGGCCGGGTGGAGGAGATCTTGCCGGCCACCGCGGCCAAATTTGCCCTGGTGCCCAGAGACGTCTCCGCCGGCGAATTCACCAAAGTAGCCCAGCGGGTCCCCATCAAGATCCGTATCACCAAAGGCCCGGTTGAGCTCTTGCGGGTCGGCCTAGGGGGGGAGGTGGAGATCAAACGCCGATGAAGGCCCCATACGCCACCCTTACCGCAAAAAAACGGGCCCTGGTCACCGTGATCGTAATGGTGGGCGCCTTTATGGCCATCCTAGATACCACCATCGTGGATATAGTGGTCCCCAAGATGATGGCCCCCCTGGCCACCGATCTTTATGGTATCCAATGGGTGATCACGGCCTACATGATGGCGGCGGCCGTGGGGCTCCTTTTGATCGCCTCCCTGGCCAGGGCCTACGGTTTCACCAAGATCTTCATCCTGGGCCTTGGTGTCTTTACCGCAGCCAGTGCCGCCTGCGGCGCGGCCACCTCCCTTTACGAAATGATCACTTTCCGGGCCCTGCAGGGCCTGGGGGAGGCCTTTATCATGGGCTCAGCCCAGGCCATCCTCTACGCGGCCTATCCCCCCGAACGCCAGGGGCTGGCCATGGGGATCTTTGCCCTGGGGGTGAGTTTCGCCCCGGCCCTGGGTCCCACCGTCGGCGGTTTCCTAACGCAGCACTTTTCCTGGCGCTATGTTTTTTACATCAATATCCCGGTGGGAATGATAAACTTGGTGGCCGCCCTTTCCTTCCTTCCGGAGCTTCTGCCGGGTTCAGGCCGCCTTTACTTTAATTTCCGAAGCTATTTTTTGATAAGTACCGCCACCGTCTCGCTGCTCATCCTACTCTCTAAAGGACAGCAGTATGGCTGGTTCCAGTCCACCTTCATCGGCACCCTGGCCTTTGTCTCCGCCATTTCTTTCGTCCTCTATCTCCTCTCCGAGATGTGGAGCCCGAGGCCGCTCATAGATTTCAGCATTTACCGGATACCGGAATTCGGGCTCACCATGGGTTTTCATTTCTTCGTGCTCGGTTTTGCCATGTACCAGATTTTCTATCTCCTCCCCCTTTATTACGAACACTTAAAAGGCCTGCCCACTTTTGATACCGGTCTTCACATGCTGGCCTTTGCCGGTTTTATAGGCCTTTTTTCCATCATCTCCGGGGCCTTGAGTGACCGGTTAGGGCCAGAAAAGATCCTGCTGGGGAGTTTTCTCATCCTCTGCTTTTCAAGCCTTTTCCTGTTGCCCAAGCTGGACTATTGGCGTCCGGCCAAAGAGGCCGCCCTCCTTACCATCCCTTACGGAATCGCCCTGGGGATGTTCTTTGCCCCTTTGGCAGCTTTGGCCCTGAGAAAGCTTGGCGATAAAGCCGGACTGGGGGTGGCCCTTATGCATTACCAACGCTTCGTGGGTGGCTCTTTTGGCACTGCCCTGGCGACCAATACCCTGGAAAAGCGGTTGGCCTTCCACTTCCAAGAGATGACCGGGCTGGAAAATTACGTTTACGTAAAGCATTATTTAAGTAAAGGGGCGCTGCTACTTGGAAAAATTTTTCCCAAAGGGGTGGCCCTGGCCAAGGCCAAAGCCCTGTTTTACCAGGTGGAGGGCCTTCTAGCCCTTTCTTTGGCCTTTAAGGACACCTTCCGCCACACTTTCTATTACGCTTTGATCGGCGGTGTCTTCCTTTTCGGTCTTTTCATCCACAAATGGCGCACGAAAAGGGTTGAGCCGTGAAAAGGGCTCTCGTCCTCCTGTTGTTTGGCCTGGTTTACGCCTCTTCGGCGCTGGCGGGTGAGGTGTTAAGTCTTACGGATTGCCTGCGCCTGGCGCTCGAAAACTATCCCCGCCTTAAGAGGCTTGCAGCCCAGAGCCAGGCCCGGGAAGCCCTTAAGAAGGCGGCGGAAAAGGATCTGTTGCCCCGTCTCTCTTTCGGGTACCGGTACAGCCGGCTTCGGGACCGCCAAAAGATAGTAATCCTCGGCCACGACGTCCCCATCTCCTCTTACGAAATGGTCGAAGCAGACCTTACCCTTGAGATCCCCGTCTTCTATGGTTTTTCGCTGCGGATAAAAAAGGCCCTGGCCGCCCTGCAAGCCGACGTGGCGCGGGTTGAGGAAGAAAGGGGCCGGCAGCAAATAGCCTTTGAAGTCAAAAAGGCCTATTACGGCTATCTCACCGCCAAACGGCGGGTAAAGGAGGCCCAGAAATCTCTGATGAGGCTTAAGGAACACCTCAGAATGGCCCGGGCCTTTTATGCAAAAGGGCTGGTGGCCAAACATCAGGTACTGGCAAGCGAGGTGGCGGTGGCGGAAGCTGAACACCGACTGGTGCTGGCCCAAAACGCCTTAAAAATCGCCGGTTACCGCCTGAATTTTCTGCTTAACCGTGAACTTACGGCCCCTCTTTCCTTAAGGGACACCCTGGCCATATCTCCCCGAATAAAAGCGCTTGACGTTTACCTGGAAGAGGCCCTTTCCCAGCGCCCTGAGATGCAGGCCGCCCGGTTGGCCCTGGAGATGGCCCAGGAAAGAGTTCAGCTGGCCAAGGCCCGCTATTACCCTCAAATAGACCTGGTAGGGCTCTACCAGAAAAGGGGCACAGACCTTTTGGCCTCCCAGGACCCTTACTGGGACCGCGAAAACATCGTCTTTACCCTTAATTTCCGCCTGCTCCTCTGGGATTGGGGGCAGAGGGGAGACCAGGTGGCGGCGGCCCGGGCAGAGGCCCTGGCCCAGCAGGAGGCGGTAAGAGAACTGGAAAAAGAAATAGAACTGGAAGTGCGGCAGGCTTATCTTGACTTCTCCGCCGCTAAAAAACGCCTAAAACTGGCCCAAAAGGCCCTCCAGAGCGCCCAGGAAAATTTCCGGCTGGAAAAGGCCCGCTTTAAAGAAGGCCTGGCCCCTACCGCTGACGTCTTGGACGCCGAAGCCTTCCTGGCCGCCGCTGAAGCCCGTCACTTGGAGGCGTTGGCTGCCCTCAAGCTGGCCCAGGCCGCTCTCCTTCTGGCCGTGGGGGCCCCTCCTCTCCCTTAAGCGTTTTGGCTATTTCTTTCCAGGGGATGGCCCCGGCCCTGAGAAGCCTGACCTCTTCTTGGGTGACCAGGACGATGGTCGAAGGCGCTTTAGCCGCACAGTTTCCCCCTGCCAGGACCAAATCTACCTCCGGCAACATGGCAAGGACCTCGTTAGGCGTGGCGGCCGGGGGATGTCCCGAGAGGTTGGCACTGGTCCCGGTGAGTGGTCGGCCGTATTTTTGGGCCAAAAACCGCGGCACCGGATGGGAAGTTAGCCTTACCGCTACCCTCCCCGTGCCGGCCGTAAGATAAAGGGGAAGTTTTTCCCGGGCCGGAAGCACCAGGGTTAAAGGTCCAGGCCAGAAACGGCGCATGAGCTTGCGCGCCAGCGGGGGTACCTCTTTTACCACCTGGAAGAGCTGGGCTTCGTCTCCCAGCAGGAGTAAAATTGGCTTTTCCTCCGGTCTTTTTTTGAGACGGTAAAGGCGTTTTAAGGCCTTTTCTTGCAAAGGATCCGCCGCCAGGCCGTAAAAGGTCTCCGTAGGGAGGGCCACCACGCCCCCTTCTGCAATCACCCGCAGGGCTTCCACCACCGCGGCTTGAAAATCTTCTAACTTTATAACTTTCGCCATAATCCCTGAACTCGGTTAGAATATCTTACCAAAAAACCCGGCAGTGAAATTAAGCGGGCCATGGAGAAAAGAGAAAAATTTAAACTGGTAAGCCCTTTTGCCCCTACCGGGGACCAACCCAAGGCCATTGCGACCCTGGTGGACTGGGTCAAGGGAGGGGTTAAACATATGGTCCTTAAGGGGGTTACCGGCTCCGGCAAAACCTTTACCATGGCCAACGTCATCGCCCGGCTAAACCGGCCCGCCCTCATCATCGCCCCCAACAAGACCCTGGCCGCCCAGCTTTACAATGAATTCAAAAAACTCTTTCCTTACAATGCGGTGGAATATTTCGTCTCTTACTACGACTATTATCAGCCCGAGGCCTATATTCCTGCCACGGACACCTACATCGAAAAAGACGCCTCTATCAACGAACTCATTGACCGCCTGCGGCATTCCGCTACCGCCGCGGTCCTTTCCCGGCGCGACGTGATCGTGGTGGCCAGTGTCTCCTGCATATACGGTCTCGGATCCCCTGAAGAATACGCCCGTATGCACCTTTATCTGCGTACCGGTGAGGAATACCCCCGGGACAGGATCATAAGGCGGCTGGTTACCATGCATTACGAACGCCGGAACTTTGAACTCACCCGGGGCACCTTCCGCGTCCGGGGCGACGTGATAGAGATCTTCCCGGCGCACGAAGAAAAACGGGCCATCCGCGTAGAACTCTTCGGGGACGAGATCGAAAGCATCAAGGTAATAGACCCTTTCCGGGGCAAGGTCCTGGGACGGCTTGAGGCGATAACCATTTTCCCGGGCACCCACTACGTGACCAGTGAAGACCGTCTGGCCCGGGCCATTGAAGAGATTAAAAAAGAGCTGGCCGAGCGGGTGGCCTGGTTCAAGGCCCAGGGCCGTCTCCTTGAAGCCGAGCGACTCCTCAAACGCACCCTCTTTGACCTGGAAATGTTAGAAGAGATGGGGTTCTGCCACGGGATCGAGAATTATAGCCGTTACCTGGACGGACGGGCCCCAGGAGAGCCCCCTTACACCCTGCTTGACTATTTCCCGGACGATTTCCTCATCTTTATAGACGAAAGTCACATTACCATTCCTCAGCTCCAGGGGATGTACCGGGGGGACCGTTCCCGCAAGGAGATCCTGGTAGAATACGGTTTCCGTCTACCTTCGGCCCTTGATAACCGCCCCCTCACCTTCGAAGAATTTGAGGAAAGGGTGACGCAGGTCATTTACGTCTCCGCGACCCCGGGAGATTACGAACTCGAAAAGGCCGGCCCCCACGTAGTGGAACAAATTATCAGGCCCACCGGCCTTATGGACCCTAAAATAGAGGTCCGCCCTGCCAAGACCCAGGTAGACGACCTCATCGGAGAAATACGTAAGCGGATCGCCCGCAAGGAAAGGGTACTCGTATGTACCCTTACCAAACGCATGGCTGAAGAGCTTACCGAATATCTGAACGACTTGGGGATTAAAGCCCGGTATCTCCACTCGGACATCAAAACCCTGGAGCGGGCCAAGACCATCCGCGATTTAAGACGGGGAGTGTTTGACGTACTGGTGGGTATTAATCTTTTGCGTGAAGGACTTGATATCCCGGAAGTCTCTCTGGTGGCCATCCTTGACGCGGACAAAGAAGGCTTTTTGCGCTCGGAACGTTCCCTGATCCAGATCGCCGGCCGGGCGGCCCGTAACGTCAACGGTACGGTCATACTTTACGCCGACCATGTAACGGAGTCCATGCGCCGGGCCATTGAAGAGACCAACCGCCGCCGCCGGCTCCAGGAAGAATACAACCGTAGGCACGGGATCAGCCCCCAAACCATTAAAAAAGGGCTTGAAGACGCGCTGGCTCAGTTTTATGAGGCAGACTACGTGGACCTTGAAAAGATCGCCGAGGTGGAAGTCGACGATATCGAAAAGCTTCGCAAACTCATCCGCCAAACCGAAAAAGAAATGCGCAAGGCTGCCAAAAACCTCGAGTTCGAAAAGGCCGCCGCCCTGCGAGACAAGCTCTTCTCTTTAAGGCAACAACTCCTCAAAGCCGCCTAAATTTTTCCTTTGGCTTTAAATTTTTCCGTGTTATCCTTGGCTAGAGGGGGTGCCAGAAAGTTTCTAGGTTCCCACCTAAGAAAATTTTTAAGGAGTTTGTTTTATGCGTAAAGTAAAGCTTGGAGACGTAGTAAGTATCCACTGTGTTGGTCGCTTGGAAAACGGCGAGGTCTTTGAAAGCACCGAAGGCGGGCCGCCTTTTCAGTTTCAGGTTGGCTCTCCGGAGATCATCCCCGGGCTTTCCGAAGCGGTGATCGGCATGGCTGAAGGAGAAGAAAAGGAAGTCACCCTTACCCCGGACAAGGCCTTTGGGGAAAGGGACGAAAGGCTGGTAAAAGTGGTGCCGCGGGAAGCCCTAAGCCTTGATACCGAACCCCAGGTAGGCATGATGCTGAACCTGGTCTTTAACACCGAACAGGGTGAGGTGACCCTGCCGGCCACCATCACCAACCTGGACGAGGAGAACATCACCCTAGACCTCAACCCGCCTCTGGCCGGGCAAAACGTCACCTTTTATATCAAAGTGGTAGAAATCCAGAACGGAGAATCCCCTATTATCCAACCCTAACAGCAGGGCCAGACGCCGGAGACGATCTTTTCGTAGTAAGAAGGGATCGTCTCCAGTTCCTCCCTCACCAGCTCCTTGGCCCGGGAAGAGACGTGGGAAAAGTCTCCTTCGACCCTGAGCTTTAAGAGAACCGTCTGCGGCTCGTTGATAGGGCTTCCAATACGGCTTACCAGGAACACGTAAGCCTCTTTAAGCTCTTCGATTTCAGAAACCAGCTTTTCCGCCGTCTGTTGGGCAAAGAAATTATAGATCTTGCCCACGTGGCTTACGGGGTTTTTACCACAGGCAGCCTCAAGACTCATGGGACGCAAAGGGGTTATCAAACTGTTTACTCGGTTCCCCCGTCCCACTTCGCCGTCGTCCCCGGCCTCAGCGGAAGTCCCGGTAACGGTGAGATAAACGTCTCCCTTTTCGGGGTCGTCGGCGGCGTTAAGGGCAATTTCAAGCCCGGGATAGGCGCGGGAAAAAACGGGCTTTCAAAAGGTTTATCAACCTTTCTTTGGTCTCCCAATATGCGCCAGGGTCGCTTACGTATTTGCCAACCATAGCGCAGGCCACTGTCAGACGAAACCGGTCTCCTTCCCTCACCCCCATGACTTTTATATCCTGGCCCACGGCCGGGTGCTCGGCGTGAAACGAAGGGGCATTTAAGTAATTTTCCGCCTCTTTCACCAGTTTTTCCAGGGGAGATAAGGGGGCATAGCCCACCCCTACGGAGGTGTCGTTGGCCAAGGGAACACCTTTTTGCTGGGCCTTTAGGAAAAGCTCTACCAGTTCCGGAGAGCCCGGGCGCACGCATACCTTAAGCCTTACGTGTTTTTCCGGATTGAGGGCGTGAAAATGCGCCTGAAACCAGCGGTAGGCCGCCTCCCTGGCCAGGTCTTCCACCGGCACCACCACCCCGCGGAATTCCGTGGTGGCCCGCCCGACCAGAAAGACCTCAAAGGGTTCCAGGACCCTCCCTCCCCCAAAGGCCGGTTCCGTACGGCCGGCAAAAAGAAGACCCTTGTCCACGTTATGGTGCAGGATAAAACCAAAACGTTCAAGATAGAAACGACAAAGGGCCCGGGAAAATTCCTCCGCTAGGGCGTCGCAGATGGTATCAGGGTGCCCCAACCCCTTCCTTTCTACGATTTCCAAAGGAAGAAGATGAACAGGAGGCCCTATAAGCGGTGTTACTATCATGTTCCGGTCCCCACTTCCTCCAAGCGTTTGATGTTTTCCCGAATGCGCTGGAGCTTTTCTTCAAGCTCACGGGCCCGGGTCTTTTCCTTTTCCACCACCTCCGGTGGGGCCTTTTTAAGAAAGTTTTCGTTTTCCAGGCGCCCTTTGACCCGGGAAAGCTCCTTGAGCACCTTTTCTTCGTCCTTCTTGAGTTTTTTAAGCTCTGAGGCCACGTCAACCAGACCTTCTAGGGGCACAAAAACCTCGGCGTCTGTGAGCACCGCCGAGGCAGCCCCCTTGGGGCGTAAACCACCCAGCTGAAACTCAAGGGTTTTAAGGCGGGCCAGTTGTTTTATCACCGGGCTGAATTCCTGGAAAAGCGCAAGTTTTTCCTCTTTTTCCGCCCGCACGATCGCCTTTATTTCCTGCGTAGGGTGGAGGTTATAATCCGCCCGGATGGCCCTTATGGCCACGATAAGCTCTCTGACCTTGTTAAGCTCCGCTTCCACCCCTTCGTCAATGAAGGCGCGCTGGGGCCTGGGATAAGGGGCCACGATCAGGGCCTCTCCTTCATGAGGGATAGCCTGCCAGATTTCCTCGGTCACAAAGGGCATGAAGGGGTGAAGCAACCTCAGGCTCTTCTCTAAGACCTCAACCAGCACGTTTTGAGCAAGCCTTTTGGCCTCACCCCCCTGAGCCAGGAACCGTTTAGACATCTCCACGTACCAATCACAAAACTCATGCCAGAAGAAATGGTAAATCCCGAGGGCCGCCTGGTCGAATTCGTATTCGTCAAGGGACCTTCTGACACGCTCGATGGTCTTTTGTAACCGGGAAAGGATCCAGCGACTCTCTTTGGGGAGGGTCGCCTGGGACAGATCGACCTTTTCGTACCCGTCAAGATTAAGGAGCACGAAACGGGCCGCGTTCCAGATCTTGTTCACGAAATGGCGGTAACCTTCAATCCGGGACTCGGCCAGCTTTATATCGCGGCCCTGGGCCGCAAGCGCCGCCAGGGTGAAACGGAAGGCGTCGGTACCGTATTTTTCGATCATGACCAGGGGATCGATGACGTTTCCCCGGCTTTTACTCATCTTCTGGCCTTTTTCGTCCCGTACCAGGGCGTGGATATAGACGTCTTTAAAAGGGACCGCCCCCATGAAGTGGAGCCCCATCATCAACATCCGGGCCACCCAGAAAAAGAGGATGTCAAAGCTCGTCACCAGGAGAGAGGTGGGGTAATAAAGCCTGAGTTCCGGGGTATCCTCTGGCCAGCCCAGGGTAGAAAAGGGCCAGAGGGCGGAGGAAAACCAGGTATCCAGGACGTCTTCTTCCTGAACGATGTTTTCTGAACCGCAGTGGGTACAGGCCTTCGGGTCTTCCCGGGAGACGGTAATCTCGCCACAATCCTTACAGGTCCAGGCGGGCAGCCTATGCCCCCACCAGATTTGGCGCGAAATACACCAGTCCCTGATATTTCTCATCCAATCGAAATAGAGGTTTTTCCAGTTTTCCGGCACCAGCCGGGTAAAACCCCTCTCCACCGCGGCGATGGCCGGGGTGGCCAGGGGCTTCATCTTTACGAACCATTGTTTAGAAAGGAGGGGCTCGACCACGTCACCACAGCGGTAACACTTACCAAGCACCACCTCGTAGTCTTCAATCTTTTCCAGAAGACCCTGGGCCTTTAAGTCCTCCACTACCTTCTTTCGGGCCTCAAAGCGCTCAAGCCCCGCGTAGGGACCGGCCTCCTCGGTCAGGCGGCCGTCCTCGTCCATGATCTTCACGAAGGGAAGCCCGTGGCGCCGGGCGATTTCAAAATCGTTAAAATCATGGGCCGGGGTCACCTTGACCGCCCCGGTACCGAATTCCGGGTCAACCTCCCGGTCCGCTATGATGGGGATCTCCCGGCCGATGAGGGGAAGCTTCACCTTTTTGCCCACCAGGTGCCTATAACGTTCGTCTTCCGGGTTCACCGCCACCGCGGTGTCTCCCAGCATGGTCTCCGGCCGGGTGGTGGCCACCACGATATAGCCTTCTTCGTCAAGTAAGGGGTAACGGATGTACCAGAGATGGCCGGGAACTGGTTCGTGTTCGACTTCGATATCAGCCAGAGCGGTGTGACAGCGGGGACACCAGTTGATAATGTAATCTCCCCGGTAAATAAGGCCTTCTTCCCAGAGGCGGACGAAGACTTCCCGTACCGCCCGGGAAAGCCCTTCGTCCATGGTAAAACGGAGCCTCGTCCAATCACAGGAGCAGCCCAGGCGTTTGAGCTGCTCAATGATGGCCCCGCCGTATTCTTCCTTCCATTGCCAGACGCGCTTGAGAAATTCTTCCCGCCCTAGGTCGTGCCGGCTGAGCCCTTCCCTGGCCAAGGCCCTCTCCACCACGTTTTGGGTGGCGATACCGGCGTGATCCGTCCCCGGGACCCAGAGGGTGTCGTAGCCGTCCATCCGTTTGTAGCGGGCCATGATGTCCTGCAAGGTGACATTTAAGGCGTGTCCTACGTGGAGTTTTCCCGTGACGTTAGGAGGGGGGATGACCATGGAAAAGTGGGGACGATCTTTGGCAAGTTTGGCCTGGAAATAGCCCTTCTCTTCCCAAAAGCGGTACCACTTTTCTTCCACGCCGCGAAAATCGTAGGCCTTGGGCAGCTCCTTCACGCAGACCTCCTTAGCTTCTCAAGAAGTATCCTAAAGTTTATAACCGCAATTTGAGACCTAGACCAGTTTGCCAAAGGTTAGAAAGGAAATAAAGAGGCCCAAAAATTCGGGGGAAGGAGGAGATAAACCAGGGCCCCCAGGGAGAGAAAGGGACCAAAGGGGATAGCAAAGGTCCGTTTATCCTTGATTTTATAAAACAAAGTAAAGGCGATCCCCACTACCGAACCGGTAAGCGAGGCCAGCAGAAGGACCGGCACCAGGCTTTTCAGCCCTAAAAAGGCCCCGATCAGGGCCAGGAGTTTGAGGTCCCCTCCTCCGAGCCCTTCCCTCTTGGCCAGGAAATAATAAAACTCCGCCACCAAATAAAGCCCGCCTGCCCCGCAAAGGGCCCCCAGGAGCGAAGTGAGGGGCGTCACCAGCGGGTTAAACGCCGAAAAAGCAAGCCCCACCAAAATGCCAGGAAGGCTAATCTCGTCCGGGATGATTTGGTAATCAAGGTCGATGAGGCTCGCCACCAGCAAGGCCGCCCCGAAGGCCAGAAAACCCAAATAGGCCGGAGTAAAGCCAAAGCGCAGAAAGAGGAGGGCCGATAAAAGACCCGAACCCAATTCCACCAGGGGATAGCGGAAAGAAATGGGGCTGCCGCAAGCCCGACAACGGGCCCGTAAAAACAGGTAGCTCAAAAGGGGGATATTGTCGTACCAGCGGATGGGGTTCCCGCAATGAGGACAGTGGGAGCCTGGGCTTACTATCGATTCTCCCCGGGGGAGCCGGTAGGCGCAGACGTTTAAAAAACTGCCCAGAACGGTACCCCAAAGAAAAGCCGCTAATAAAGCCAACTTGTCTACCATTTATCCGGCCAGTTTTTGGTAAAGATTGCGGGCTTCCTCTAACAAAGGAAGAATTTTTACAAACTTGGCGTATACCAGATGCAACCGGTCCGGAAATTCCAGAAATTCAATCCCCATCCCCAGACGCTCAGCCGTGCCGTGGTGACGTACGATCCCGGTAACTGGTAAAGGACCGACGCACGGGAGCATTAAAGTAAGGGAGACTTTTTCTCCTTTGGGAATCAGGAGTTCCGGAGGCGCTTCGATAAAACAGCCGGAAAGAGAAAGGTCGCAGAGATAGACGTGCATTTCCCGGTCGTTTAAGAAGGCCGGCAGACGACAACAATAACGGGGATATTTGCGCCGGTCGATAAAAAACATAAAAACTCCTTTTGGGACTTCCGAACTTATAGTAGCTATCGGTCACAAAAAAGAAAGAGAAAAATCATGGGACGTCTAACTTTCTGGGGCGCCTGTGGCACGGTAACAGGAAGCCTCTATCTCCTGGAAAGTGGAGACAAAAGGGTTTTGATCGATTGCGGGGTCTACCAAGGACTGGAAGCGCAAAAACTCAACCAGACCTTCCCCTTCGATCCTGCCGATATCCAGTACGTAATCCTAACTCACGCTCATCTGGACCACTCCGGCCGGTTGCTTGAGCTGGTTAGAGACGGTTTCCGCGGTGAAATTCTGGCCACTCAGGCCACCTTAGAACTTTTAAAAATTATCCTGGAAGACCGCCTTCACCTGGAACCCCACCTGGGCCCCAAGGAACTGGCCCAACGGGTGCTTAGCCTTTGTTGGCCCTTTGAATACAACCAGATCTTTGATATACCGGGCCAAATCCATTTCCGGCTGCGGGACGCCGGGCACATTTTGGGCTCCGCTCACCTGGAGCTCTGGTGTGAAGGGAAAAAGTTGGTCTTTTCCGGGGACATTGGCCGTCAAGGCACCCCCATCATCAAAGACCCAGATCCCCCTCAAGAAGCCGACTACCTCATCATGGAGTCCACCTACGGGGGGCGAAGGCACCCTCCCTTCAATTTGGCTAAAAAACAGCTAAAACTCATTATCGAACAGGCCAGGCGGGATAAGGCCCGGGTCTTTTTCCCCTCCTTTGCCATCGGACGCACCCAGGAACTGATCTATTTCCTGAACGAACTAATCGAAAATAAAGAGCTTGCCCCTTTACCCGTGGTAGTGGACAGCCCCATGGCCTTAAAGGTGACTAGAGTTTACGCCAGGCATACGGAGCTTTACGACGAAGAGGCCCTAGAGAAACTGGCCCGGGGAGACCAGATTTTTTCCTTCCCCCTGCTCTTCTCCGCGGCCTCAATAGAGGCCTCCCGCCGGATCGAAGAACTTACGCCACCCTACGTGGTGATCGCAGGATCCGGCATGGTAACCGGGGGGAGGATCGTGGACCACCTAAAACGCCATCTAAACGAACCCAAGACCTACGTAGTCTTTGTAGGTTACCAGGCTGCCGGCACCCCGGGCCGGGAAATCCTCAAACGCCGCCCAAAGGTCAAACTCGACCACCAGCTGGTAGAAAACCGGGCCCGAATTTTCAAAATCGAGGCCTTCTCCGCCCACGCCGACCACCACGAACTCCTGGCCTGGCTCGGGTGTTTTCAAAAAGTCCCACACCAGATCTTCCTGACCCACGGAGAAAATCCCGCCAGAAAGGCCTTAAAGGAAGCCATCAAAGGACGTTTCCCGACCCAGGTCCAAACTCCGCGCCTCGGGGAGTTTCTTTCCTTCTGAAGACAAAGACCCGGCGGCCCCCATGGGCAAAAGAGGTCAGGCGTTCTAAGGGAAAGGGGAAACGTACCGGTAATCTGGGGGAAGGGAAGATAAAACTCAAGGCCCATTCCCGGAAAGGACCGGCGAAACGGCGGGCCAGGGCCTGTAAAGGCTCCAGTGAGGCCTTTAACCGGGCCCCGTAGGGAGGGTTGGTCACCACGTAACCCGGGGTCTTCTCCGGGGGCAGGAGGTGCGCGACGTCTTTGATCTCTAAGTTGAGATAAGCCGCCACCCCGGCTGCTTCCGCGTTTTTAAAGGTGGCCTGGACTGCTTTTGGGTTCCGGTCGCTGCCGTAAAAACGGGCCAGGGGCTGTCTCTGCCTTTTTTCCGCATCCAGCAAGAGTTCACGCCACAAGGGGGCGGAAAAATTCTTCCATTTCTCAAAGGCAAAGGAACGCCCAAGCCCCGGAGCCCGGTGGCAAGCCCACCAAAGGGCCTCAATCAAAATGGTACCTGTGCCGCAGAAAGGGTCCAAAAAGGGGCTTTTTCCGTCCCAAGAAGAAAGCAGAACCAGGGCCGCGGCCAGATTTTCCCTCAACGGGGCCGGGCCGACGGCCACCTTATAACCCCTTTTGAAGAGATTGCCCCCGGAGGAGTCTATACGCAAAAGGACTTCATCTTTGAAAAGGCGTACCACCAGGAGTGGGGCTTCTTCGTCCTTGCTCAAGGGTAAGTCTCGGCCCAAACGCTTGGAAATACCGGCTACCACCCGCTCCGCAACCGCTTGTGAGTGGTAAAGCCTTGATCGGCGGCAGGTGACCCTCAACCTTACCCCAGGGGCTTCCGCCAGATAAATCTCCCAGGGATAACGGGCCACCTTCTCTACCAGTTCTTTAAAAGCGGTGGCCCGAAAACGCCCCACTTTGAGGAGGATCCTGCTGGCCACCCGGGACCAGAGATTTAAAGAATAAAGCTCTCTCAGCCCTCCTTTTACGATTACGCCCCCTTTGGTCTCGCGCCCGGAAAGACCAAGGCCCTCTATCTCCTGTTTGAGGACCTTTTCCAGTCCCGGTGGACAGACGGCCAGAATTTCAAACACGCTAGACATAAATCAAAGGGGCGGGGCAATGGTTACCAGAAAACGCATATCAGTTTTGGCCCGCAGACCGTGAGGTTCTCTGATCTGACAAATAAGGATATCTCCTGCCTTGGCTGGCAAAGACACCCCGTCTCCCAAAAATTCTCCTTCACCTTCCAAAATCAGGATGGAAAGCTCGCCTTCCACGTCGTGGGAGTGGACGGGGAAAGTGGCCCCGGCCTTGAGGTTAAAATTAATGATGCGAAAATAGGGCGAGTCGTGCACCAGAATTTTGGTCAGCTCCCGGTCAAACCGTTTGTTCTCGTCAAGGCTGTAAACTTTCACCTAAAACCTCCTTGTTTTTCTTTAATAACCAGTCTTGTAGCTCCCTGACAATTGTTATTAATGACTTTCTAACCATTCCTCCAGGCCAGAATATAACTTCAAAGATTATTAATAGGAGCATTTTTTACCGACATGCTTAATCGTACTTATTGTCATCATAAACCCCTCGTTAGTCATCGCGACCCCCTGACACGTTTTTAAAACGTGTCAGGGGGTCGCGATCTCAGATCGTCACGGCCTCTACCGAAACCTCACGACAGGGATTGCTTCCCCCTGTCGTGATGATTTAACCCCGACAGGGGTCGCAATGACTGAAGGGCTGATACAGACATGTAACGTAATAGATAAGATGTCGACTATTTGATGACCCCATCAATCAGAGAATTGCGGAAACCTCAAATGTTGCTACAGTATTAGTTTTCTATTTCGGGAAGAGCTAGGAGGAGCTGGCCATGCGGCACCTAACCCGCGTCTTTGACCTGAACACTTATGAAATCAAACTGTTGCTTGAAAAGGCCTTTTCCCTGAAAGAAAGCTTTAAATATGGCCAGCCAAGGCGCAGCCTTACCGGCAAGGTCCTGGCCCTCCTCTTTGAAAAACCCTCCACCAGGACCCGGGTCTCCTTTGAGGCCGGGATGCAACGGCTGGGAGGGACCACCATCTTTCTTTCCAGTAAGGATTTACAACTTTCACGTGGGGAACCCTTAAAAGACACCGCCCGCGTCCTTTCCCGCTACGTGGACGCTATTGTGGTACGTACCTTTGGCCAAGAAGTGGTAGAGGAGCTTGCCCGCTGGGCCGGTGTTCCCGTTGTCAACGGGCTTTCAGACCAACATCACCCTTGCCAGGGGCTTTCTGACGTAATGACGGTCATCGAGAAAAAGGGAGACATAACCAAATTAAAAGTGGCCTGGGTGGGAGACGGCAATAACGTGGCCCATTCTTGGATGGAGATGGCCGCCCGTTTGGGTTTTCATCTCTGGCTGGCCTGCCCGGAAGGTTATGATCCTGACCCTGAAATACGGGCCGAGGTGGAAAAAGAGGCCCCGGGCGTCATCCACCTGGTACGTGACCCTAAAGAGGCCGTGCGTGACGCCGACGTTATCAATACAGACGTCTGGGCGAGTATGGGGCAGGAAAAAGAGGCGGAAAAGAGGAAAAAAGTCTTTTCGCCTTATCAGGTAAACGCCGAGCTCCTTAAATACGCCAAGCCCGACGCCATCGTGCTGCACTGTTTGCCCGCCCACCGGGGCGAGGAAATCACCGAAGAGGTCCTAGAAGGCCCGCAAGCGGTGGTCTGGGACCAGGCCGAAAATAAAATGTGGCTCCACATGGCCCTTCTAGAATGGCTACTTACGGGTTAAAGTATCCTTATCATGGGGCAAATAAAGGCCCTGGCCTCCCGCAACTTTCTCAAAAACCTGATAGCCCAAATCCCGGACGAAGAACTTTTTGATCCTCAAACCACCTTCGTCTTCCCCACCCGGCGGGCAGGACTCTTTTTCCGGTATTACCTCTTTGAGAGGCGCCAAAGCCCCGGGCTCCTGCCCCGGGTAATCAGTTTTGCGGACCTGATAGCCGAACTGGCCACCACCCTCTCCCCTCTCCCCCTCATCCCCAAGGCGGACCAGGCCTGGCTCCTGTGGCAGATCGTCCAGAAAACCGCCCCCTTTGCCAAAGTGGCCGGCAGTTTTGACCGCTTTTTTCCCTGGGGCCTGAGGCTGGCCGAGGTACTTGACCAGCTCGACCGTGAACTGGTAAGGGCCCAGAACATCCCCTACCCCCCTGAAGAAGACCTCCCGCAGGAGGCTTTGACTTTTCTGGAACATTTGGGGGACATCCAGCAGGAGTTTGACCAGGTACTGGCGGCCAAAGGGGTGACTACCAGCGGGAAGAGGCTGCAGACGCTGGCGCAAAAGATAGAGGAACTCCCCTTTCCCCAAGGACCCCTCCACCTGGTCGGCTTTTTTATGCTCACCCGGGCGGAACAGAAAATTTTTAAGGCCTGGCTTAAGAGGGGAGCGGTCCTCTGGTGGCGTCTGGAGGGAGACCAATTTCCAGAGGTCTACCAGAAGCTGGAAAAGACCTTCGGCCAGAAGGCCGAGGTCATCCAGGAAGAATCACCCCACCAAACCAGCTTTTCTTTCTTTGAGGCCCCGGACGTCCACCACGAATTGGCCAAACTGAAAGAGATCTTGCCCAGGCAGACCACCCGACCAGACGAAAACCTGATCTTGCTCTGCGCCGCCGGCCATTTAATTCCCTTACTTTATGAACTGCCGGAAGAGGCCGCCGTCAACATTACCCTAGGCTACCCCCTTTTCCGCACCCCCCTGGCACAACTTTTTCTCCTCTTCTGCGAGCTGGTAGAGAGCAGACACGGCGAAGAACTCTACGTCCCTTCCTATTTACGCCTTACCAAACACCCCTATCTGCGGGGGATAACCTTCGGAGGAGAGGTGGCCCGGCTCCATTTTCACGAAGTGGAGAACCAGCTCCGTGATCACGGAAGCCCTTACCTGACGCTTTCCCAGATCGAGAACCTCCTGGTGGGCAAACCCCAGACCCAGAAATTTATGGCCTGGTTCCACCAAAACCTCCTTAGACCGTGGCTTGAGCTGCAAACCGCCCAGGAACTGGCGGCTTGTTTGCGCCGGACCGTCAAAGAATGTACCCGGATACGCCTCCTCTCCCAGGAAGAGACTCCGGAAGGGCTGCTGGAACGGGCTTTTCTCTTCGCCTTCGAAAGTGAGGTCCTGCCAAGCCTGGAAAAGGTCTCCTTTGCCAGGGAAAGGCTGGCCCCGCGCACCCTTTTTGCCTTTCTGCGTGAATTGCTCAAAAACATCCGGGCCCCTTTTGAAGGGGAGCCGCTAGAAGGCCTTCAGATCATGGGCCTTTTGGAAACCAGGCTCTTGTCCTTTGAAAACGTCTTTGTCCTCGACGCCAACGAGGGTTACCTACCCTCGGTGGAAGAAGTAAACCCCCTCCTTCCGGAGGGCATCAAACCCCTGCTGGGGCTTCCTCCCCGGGAGCGGGAAGAAATTATCGAAAGGCACCACTTTTTGGCCCTGGTTTACGGGGCCCAAAAGGTGCACCTCTTTTACCAAAGTGCTGTAAGCGGCAAAGGGGAAAGTGTGGGTAAAAAGCTCCGCAGTCGTTACGTGGAAAAGATCCTCTGGGAGGAAGAACAAGCTGCCGGACGCCTCCTGCCGGAAAAGGTCTCCCGTATCGCTTTGCGTCTGAACCCCAAGGCCTTTCAGAGCCCGGAGGCCATTCCCAAAGGAGAGGCCGAAAAGGAAGCCGTCTTTAAACTCCTCAAAGACCGGGCCCACGGGGTCTCCGCCACCCTTTTAAATACTTACCTTACCTGCCCGGCCAAGTTCTATTTCCAATACGTACTCGGTCTTAAACCTCCCAATGAGGTGCTGGATTTCGACGCCGCTGAATTCGGCTCGGTGGTCCACGCGGCCCTGGAAGAATATTTCAGACCGTTTCTCAAAAGAACGTATCTTCCCCAGGAAGACAACGACCCGGAAAAACTGCTCTCCATCTTTACCCAGTTTTTCCGTCTATCCTCACTATACCACCAGCTAGGCCCGGAAAGGCGCTTTTTTGTGGAAGAAACCGCCCGTTTCCGCCTCAAACGTTATCTTGAATACCTGGCCCGCAAATTTCCCCAAGGTTTTGAGATATTGAGTCTGGAAGAGGAATACCGACGCCACTTCAACGACCTCCTCTTTGCCGGCCGGCTGGATCGCTTAGAAAGGCGGGGAGAATGTCTTTACGTCCTGGATTACAAAACCGGTCAGTACCTCAAGACCTATTCCACCAAGCACCTGCAGGAAAAATTGTTCCCTTATGAACCGCCAGGCAGCTTTGGGCGTGAGGATTTCTTCGATTTCCGACAGCGCATGCCTGATATCCAGCTGTTTCTCTACCTCTTTTTGACTTCGGAGCTGGGTACCCAAAACGCCGCTTATCTCCAGCTGGCAGCTGGCAAATTAAAAGATATCGAAAAGCCCCTCTTTTACGAGTCGTACCTGCCGCCGGATCAGGTGGAAGAGTTTATGGTAAAAAAATTCCCGCGTATGCTGGAATATCTCTTGCGACACATGGTAGAAGCCGAGGCCTTTTACGCTACCCCAGAAGACAAGCTTTGCGGCTTTTGCGATTTTCGTCTAGCCTGTGAATGTGCTAAAAGATAAGCGGACTATGAGTAACATCCTGGCCAGAATCCTGGCGGAGAAGAGACGCGAAGTACAAAAACGCAAGGAAAGGGGGCTCTTTTTCCGGCCTTTTTGGCAACACCAAAGACGTTCCTTGAAAGAGGCCTTAAGCCGCGGTGACGGTTTCAGGATAATCGCCGAGCTTAAAAGGGCTTCCCCTTCCAAAGGCGTGATCGCCCCCCAATTTGACCCCCTCTCCCTGGCCAGGGCCTACCAGGAGGCCGGGGCGGCGGCCATCTCCTGCCTTACTGACGAAACCTTTTTCAAAGGGCACCTGGAATACCTGGCCGCGGTGAGAGACGAGGTTTCCCTGCCGCTCCTGCGCAAAGATTTCATCATCGACGAGGTCCAGCTAGAGGAAGCCAGGGCCTTTGGCGCAGACGCGGTGCTTTTAATCGTAGCCGCCCTTTCTCTTAGCAAACTAAAAAATCTGCTGGAAACTGCCAAAGACTTAGGACTTGAGGCCCTGGTCGAAGTACACGATGAAAAGGAACTCGAATGTGCGCTCACCGCTGGGGCAGAAATTATCGGGGTCAACAACCGGAATCTTAAGACCTTTGAAGTGAAGCTGGAGACCAGCCTCAGGCTCAGACGTCTGGCCCCGGAAAATATCTTATTCGTCGCGGAATCAGGCATCAAGGGGCCAGAAGACGTAAGGCGCTTAAAAGAGGCGGGGATTTCTGCGGCCTTGATCGGAGAAAGCCTCGTGCGGGCTAAAGACCCAAAGGCCCTTTTAAAGGCCCTCCTTTCAGCCTAAAAGGGCCAGCCGTATTTGAGCCTAAAGGCCCACCACCCAAAAATAAAGACGAGCCAGGCTTTAAGGAAAAGCCCCTGCCCTGGTTTCCTTTCAGGAAAAAGGGCCGAGGTCAACAAGAAGACCAGCAAAGGGTAGACGTTGGGATTGGCCCAGAAGGCCTCCCTGAAACACCCGGCCAAGAGAGCCTTTATGGCGTCTGTCATCCCGCACCCCGGACAGGGACGGCCTGTAAGCATCTTGAAGGGACATTTCCAGGGCAGGAAAAGCTTGGCTGGGGCCAGAAGATGGAAATAGGAAAGGCCTGCCAGGACCAAAAGGGCCAAGAGGAAAAGGCGGAATAATTTGGTTTCCTCTTCAAGTACGCTTTTTAAGTTCATGGATGATCATATTGAGCTCTTTTTGTTGGATGGCATCTGTAATGATGCCCAAGGAAACCAGGGTCAAGACCAGAGAGATGGCCGGCAGACTCTCACTGGGTGGTAGGCCGTATTTATGCTGGATACGCACGATGGCCCGGCCCATGAGGTATTCGTGGTAAAGGTTGTAAAGACCACAGGTGAGCAGCGTAAAGATGAGCCACTTGCCGAAATGAAACTCTTCATAGCCCAAAAGAATGTTTACCGTACGCATCTGGCGGTATTGCCAGACCAGGTCCCAAATACCGCAGGTGAGCAGGGTCAAAATGACGTCTTTGGCCACTCCGGAGGGCTCAAGCTCCGTCCCGGGAGGGAGACGCCAAAGGCGTTTAGGGTCCTCCTTCATGCCGCCTCCGCTTTTTTGAGCCCTTATCGGCTATTTGGCTATTTAAGCTCAAGGGTCAAAGAAAAGCCCTTATTCTGGTTTTTAGAAAGGGCAAGGGGCCAGAAAGGCATGAAAGCCAAACCCTGGACGGTGAGGTCATAACCGGCTTCTGATTGACTCACCGTCTTTACCGGAAATAGGAAAAAGTTGGTCCTTTGAGGCAGGCTTATCCGGAGATGCTCTAAGGGGTGGTGAAAGACAAAATTTTGCCCTACCCCTTCTTTGGGTTCACGCCAGGAAAAGTCCTTTCCGTCCACTAAAAAGGCCCCCTCACTGGTGGCCATAAAAAGGGGAAAGAAATTGAACTCCACCCCAAAAAAACACCTGGTCTCTTCTTCTGCCCGGTATTCAAGCTCGTAGTTGACCTGGAGCTTCTGGCCTCCTTCTTCGATCTTTAGCCGTTTACGCAATAGAAGGGGCCTTCTAACGGAACCCGGGGGGTAAAGGCCGCCGTCTCTAAAAAACAAGATTTCTGCCCCGGAACGGTGCCAGCGGAAAGGCTGGTTGGCAAAATCTCCCCATTCACCAAAGTCACAGCGTACAAAATCCGCCAGACCGCGATCGGGATCAAAAAAATGCTCTATCAGGGAGTGCCTTTCATACCAGTCGTAGACTAGGGCCTCAATGACCTCCTTGGAAGGACGTTTTTTGAGGAGGTGGATACTGGAAACACCTTCTCTCTCTTCTTGCGGCCGGGCCTCTTTAAAATGCCTTATCCCTTCATGGTAGGCCTCAAAGCGTCTGGTCAGTACGTTCTGGTAATTATGGTGGGTTTTAAAGCTGGACCACTCCTTTATTTGGCCTCCGTAAGCGGGTTTAAAGGCCAGAAAGGCCTTCTCCGAAGCCGAAATGATTTCCTCTTGGCCGTCCAAGTCTATATCCTCAGCCCAGATTTCGGGCCGTTCTCCCCGCCGTAACCTTGCCTCGGCGCTGAGCAATTTTTCCCATACGGCCCTGCGTAAATGAGGTAAATAAAGCCCCCCGAAGATACCGTGCCAATAAGCATCGTTACATTGGGCGGCCAACAAATCCAGGCGGGCTTCAGGATCAAAACGCACGCCCCGGGAAAGGGCGCTTACCTGATATACCCTCTTGTGCAAATAGTTTGATTCTGGATATTTGACCAGAAAATTGCGCCAGTGCCCTCCCCTGATAAAGGGAGCAAACCGGGTCTTTTCGGGTTTTAGCCTTTCTTCAAGCTCAGTCAATTCGAGAATTCGTTTGGCCGGGAGAGCCCATTCTTCCATTTCTGCATAAGAGGCCGTGGGCAGGTAGGCCAGCCCCTGGGCCGGTATCCTTTCCAGGGCCTCGGCAAAGGTGAGGATCTCAATCCGGCCTTCCTCCTGCCAGCGACGGAGGGTCTTCAAAAAGGCCTCAAGCCAGCCCTTATCGTAGACCCATTCTTTTGTCCCGGGCCAGACACCAAACTTTTCCCCGTCGTCAAAATAAATGGCCAAACGGCCACCCCTTACCTGTACGTCGTGCAGATAATTGGCCAGGCGCTCTATCGGCCAGAAAGGGATGGCGTAGCGCAGGGTCTCATCAATAGGGAAGACCGCGAGCCTCTTCCCTTCGGCCTCGGTAAGGTAGTAACCGTAAAGATCGTTCTTCTCAAAACCGGACACGATAAAGTGCCGGTCATCCACCACCACGTATTTGATACCCAAAGAGACCAGATCCTCGACCAGGGCCTGTTCCCAAACCCGTTCGGTCAACCACAGGCCCACGGGTGTCTGACCGAAGTGACGTTTGAGGTAATCCTTGTGGCGCAAGATCTGTTCTTTGCGGTCTTCCCGGGGAATAACCGCCAAAATAGGCTCAAAAAAGCCGCCGCAAACCAGCTCCACCTGGCCGCGGTCCACTAGCTTCCCTAAAAGTTCAAAGGTCTTGGGATGGTGATCTTCCCACCAGCGGAGCAAAATCCCACTCACGTGGACACTAAAGCGAAAATGGGAGTGCGCCAGGGCCTTTTTGAAAAAGGGATAATAGCTTTCGTCGGTCAGCTTTTCGATTACATGGTCAAAATTACCCAAAGGCTGGTGGTTATGAATACCGAAAACAAAAGGCAACCCCATAAAACCTCCTAACTGCGGGGGATCTCAAGCATCCGGGCCACGGCCCGGTAGGCACGCTTTCTAATATCCTCAGGCACCTTGACTACTGGGGACAAGGTCTCAAGGGCCCGCTTTAGGTCCTCCAGGGATATGATCTTCATGGCCTTACAAAGCATCTTTTCGGAGGCAGGGTAAAACTCTTTATCGGGGTTTTGTTTTTTAAGAGGGTAGAGAAGCCCCACCTCCGTGCCCACGATGAATTCCCTGGCCTCACTCTCCCTGGCAAACCTGAGCATACCGCTGGTGGAACGCACCGCGTCCGCCAGGTCTATCACCTCTGGCCGACACTCAGGATGAGCCATAAAGACCGCCCGCGGATGGGCCTCTTTGGCCTTTTTGACTTCTTCTACCGTAAGGATATCGTGGAAGGGACAAAAGCCTTCGTGAAAATAGATCTTCTTATCCGGGAAAAAGCGCTGGGTATACCGGGCCAGATTCATGTCAGGCAAAAAGATGATCTCCTTGGCCGCGAGAGACTTGACCACATTTATAGAATTGGCCGAGGTACAACAGATATCAGAAATGGCCTTTATTTCCACGTAAGAATTGACGTAGGTTACCACTGGGGCCTTGGGATATTTGGCTTTCAAAGCCTCTACGTCTTCTACGGTGATCATGTCTGCCATCTCACAGCCCGCTTCTGGCCGGGGAAAGACCACCAGCTTGTCCGGACAAATGATGGCCGCGGTCTCCGCCATGAACCGCACTCCGCAAAAGACGATCACTTCCGCCTCGGTCTGCGCCGCCTTCAAAGAAAGCTCCAGGGAATCTCCCGTAAGGTCCGCCACGTCCTGGATCTCAGGGGGCTGGTAATTGTGGGCCAAAATGATGGCCTTCTTTTCCCGGGCCAGGGCCCTTATTTCCTGCTGGAGTTCACGCATAACCTCACCTCTCTTTTATAATTTCTGTCCCTTGAGGCGGGACAAAGCGGAAGAGCTCAGGGGATAAGGTGACATTTCGCTTGAGATTCAAAAACCGTATCTTGGTAAGGTTACCCAGCTGATCCCAAAACCAGATCTCTTTGATCTCCCCGGTCCGGGGATCGGCAACCAGGGTCAATCTAGCCACCTGGGGATTGGTCTCCCGTGGCGTTAAACTCAAAGCCACCAGGCCGGAAGGCAATTTTTCACAGGAGACTATCACAAAATCCTTCAAAAGATTACCCTTCCCTGTCATAAAACCCAGAGTTACCTTCGGGGAGAGCGCCCGACCGGTGGGAAAAATCATCACCTGTTTCTCTTCAGGGCTGTAAACGTAGACGTTGAGCTGGTCCACCACGATGAGCAATTTCTCGGGCCAGGAATATTCCCAGCGCATGAGCCCTGGCCTTTGGAAATATACTTTTCCTTTAGAAAGCCTGACTTCAGCCCCCCGGCGCCAGTGGACTTCCTGTTCGAATTCCCCGGCAAAACTTCGGGTATCCTCGTAATATTGCTGGATACGGGCGGCTATCTCCTGAGCGTTTAAGGCCCAGAGGGCCTTAACGCTCAGGACGCACCAAAACAGGGCGAGGGCGAACACCATCTGACGGCCCAACAATCCCCTCCTTTTCCATCCGTTCTATCATACGGGCGGCACGGTTATACCCCACCCGCAACCTGCGCTGAAGCATGGAAATAGACGCCTGTCCCGTCTTGATTACCAGCTCCACGGCCTGTTCGTAAAGTTCATCCACCTCTTCCTCAAGCTCAGGGGCTGAATCTTCGGTGGGTACCGCCAACTCCAGTTGATAATCCGGCTCCCCCTGTGCCCGCCAGAAATCCACCACTCGCTTAACTTCCTGTTCAGAAACATACGCCCCGTGGATGCGTTTGAGTTTAGAGGTCCCCGGAGGGAGAAAAAGCATATCCCCGGCCCCCAAAAGCCTCTCTGCCCCGCCGGTATCAAGGATGGTGCGGGAATCCGTTCGAGAGGAGACCTGAAAAGAAATTCTGGCGGGAAAATTGGCCTTGATGATCCCGGTCAGCACGTCCACCGAAGGCCGCTGGGTGGCCAGTAAGAGATGAATACCCGAGGCCCTTGCCATTTGCGCCAGCCTGGTGAGGGAGGTTTCTACCTCTTTTGAAGAAACCACCATCAAGTCTGCTAGTTCGTCCACCACGATGACGATGTAGGGGAGTTTCTCCTCCGCCTCAAGGTTATAGGAATCTAGATTGCGCGCCCGGGCTTCCTCAAGCAGTTGGTAGCGACGTTCCATCTCCGCCACCGCCCATTTGAGGGCCTGGGTGGCGGTCTTGGGTTCCAGGACCACCGGGTAGAGAAGGTGAGGAACGCCCTCATAAATGGAAAGTTCGATCCTTTTAGGGTCAATCAATAGGAACCGCACTTCTTCCGGGGTGGATTTATAGAGGAGGCTGATGAGCATGGCGTGCAGACACACGCTTTTGCCCGTCCCCGTGGCCCCGGCGATGAGCAAGTGGGGCATTTTGGCCAAATCCGTAACCACCGGCCGGCCGGAGATGTCCTTCCCCAGAGCCAGGGTCAGTTTGGAACGGGCCTTACGGAAGGCTTCGCTCGCCAAAATATCTTTGAGATAAACGATTTCCCGTTCCCGGTTGGCCACCTCGATGCCCACCGCGCTTTTGCCCGGGATAGGGGCCACTATGCGTACACTCTCGGCCTTGAGTCCTAGAGCCAGGTCGTCGGCTAGGGCGGCGATCTTGTTGATTTTGACCCCGGGAGCCGGTTCATATTCGTAAACCGTGATCACCGGGCCAGGGCAGATCTCGGTCACCCTCCCCTTCACCCCAAAATCAGCCAGCTTTTGTTCCAGAAGCCTGGCCCTTTCAAGCAGGCTTTGCCGGCTCTCC
This sequence comes from Thermodesulfobacteriaceae bacterium, assembly GCA_015494065.1. GTDB lineage: Bacteria > Desulfobacterota > Thermodesulfobacteria > Thermodesulfobacteriales > Thermodesulfatatoraceae > Thermodesulfatator. The sequence goes on from WGCA01000016.1 coordinate 65,203, forward strand.
CGTCTAAGATTAGGGGGCGGGTCCTGTAAAAGGTCAAGGGGGGGTTTCTGAAAAGATTTGTTCCTGGGCTTACCTTTAGCAGGCTCCCTTGCCTCTTTTTCTTCCCCGTCTTCTTCCGGGGCGTACAGCTCTTCTTCTGGTTCCGGATAAATTTCCTGCTCCGGGATGTGCGGCTCGTAAGCCAGTTCCTGCTCAAGAGGGGGCGAACTTTTGGCCCGGGCCTTAAGCCATCTCGAAAGATTTATCAGCCTTTTTCCCTTTTGCCCCGCCTTTCCCAAAAGCTCTCCCGGAGAAAGACCAGAGAGGAGACAAAGGGCCGTAAGTTGTGAGAAGAAGATCAACAAGAACAGCCCGGGTCGTCCTAAAGCCACCCGCAGATAACGCCCAAGCCCACCTAGAAGCCCCCCGTTCAGAGGATAAGGGCCTATTTCCCCTGTGAGTTCAAGGAGGGGCTCTAAAAAGGAGACGGAAACCACGAAGAGAAGGCCAGCGAGAGGGACCGCCGGCCCCAAGGGACGGCCGCTTAATAAAATGCTTCCCGCAAGCAACATGAAAAGGGGCAAGACCCAGGCCCCGAGCCCCAAAAGATCAAAGAGCAGGGCCGCCAGATAAGCCCCTAAAAAACCGGTAAAATTGCGCACCCCACTGGCCCCTACCCGGCCCCAGCCCGGGTCATCAGGGTGGTAGCCCAAAAGGGCCAACAGGACAAAAAGTCCCGCAGTTATTAAAAGTAGACCTAAGAATTCGCGGCGGTGTCCCTTAAACATCAAAAATTTATCGCCCCTCAAAAAAGAGCTTGGCCTGCTGATAAATTCGGGGCCAATCAAGTGCTTTTAGGAAAGTAAAGGCCTCTTCGGCGTCTATGGCATAAAACCGGGCCAGAAGGACCAGGACCGGTGTTTCGTTAAGGAAAACCGCCCAGAACCCCTTCTTCTCTTGGGGTGAATAGCTCAACAAGGTCTGATACGGACCTTTTTGGGAGTATTTCAGTTTATATTCTGGCGTGTCGATCTCAATACGCCCCTTAAGGATTTGGGCCAACCTGGCCCCCTCTGCCCCTCCCGCCAGAAAGACCTCTATCCGCGCCCCGTCTTCCCGCGTATAAGTCCGGCGCACGTAAAAGGCCCTGTTTGCCCCCTGATAGCTGACAAAATCCGGTGGCCCGGCGGACCACGCCGGGACGTCTTTTAAGGCCGGAAGCTCAGAAGTTATTCCGACAGAACCCAGGGCCAGAGCTAAACAGCATAAGAAAAGACTTAAAAGCCTCATGACAACCTCTTGTTCGTTAAAGATAACATAAAATTTTTTCTTCCGAAGTATGCAATTTAGGTGCTCATCCGGATATGACGAAAGGAAATAAAAATGGCCGAAATGAAAGAAAATTTTTCAAAAGGCTTAAAGGTCTTAGGGGGAAAGTATCTCTTGCGTGTCACCGATGACAAACTGTGCGCCTACCTGGTTCCCACAGACGAAAAAGTTGGCCCACCCGACGCGGAAGCCATGGCGCAGTTGAAGGAGTTTTTGAAGACCAAGGGCATTGTCTTTGGTCTGCTGGAAGATCCGGTCTGGGAAGAAGAAAGGCTCGTTCTGGCCAGAGGCAAACCTCCGGAGAACGGTAAGGACGCCTTCTTGGAATGGTTTGTAAAATACGCACCAGAAGAAGCCGGAGACAAGCCCCGGGTCGACCTGAGAGAACGGGGACTCATCCGTTGCGTAAAGGAGGGCCAGAAAATAGCCAAGCTCCATCCCCCAACTCCAGGGGTACCGGGGAGGAACATCTTCGGCCAGGAGATCCCTCCCCGCCCCGGCCAAGAGCTTACCGTAAAGACTAACGAATGGGTGGCCTTCAACCCTGAAGACCACGTCTTTTACGCCCGCAAGGCCGGGGTACTCAAAGTCTTGCCCAACCAAATCGCCATTGAGCCGGAGTTTTTCCTGAACGGAGACCTCAACTGGGACACGGGAAATATTCGCTTTCACGGAGACAAACTGAGCCTTAGCGGAGACGTAAAGCGCGGTTTTCGGCTGGAAGCCGAAGCCTCCACGGTGGAGATCCTGGGTAACGTAGAGGATGAAACCCGTATTTTCGTAAAAGGGAATCTATTAATTGGTGGCCTCCTCCACGGGGAGACCAGTCGGCTTTACTGTACGGGAGACGCCCGCATCGGCGCCATTGAATACGCCAAGGTCAAAGTCGACCAAAATCTGGTGGTCACCGATTACGTCCTGCAAGCACACCTCAAAGTGGGTAAGGACTTGATCTGTACCGAAGGGATAGGGGCCATTGTAGGGGGCGAGGTGGAAGCCGGGGGCAGTATTTTGGTCCAGATTCTGGGGAGCCGGGCCAATGTCCCCACCTTAGTAAAAGCGGGTTTTTTAAGAGACCTCATCCAGCGCATTGAAGAAATCAAGGCCAAATTGACTCTCATAGAGGAACAGAAGATCCCTCTTATCCGGAGTCTCAGGGCCGCCCTCCCGCTTATCAAGGCCGGTCAACTTCCGGAGGAAAAAATCAAAGTTTACGAAAAAATCAAGGAAAAGCTGGCCCGACTACTTGCCCAAGAAAACGCCCTCCTCAAAGAAGAGGAAAAACTGTTGGACCGTTACACCCAAGTAATCAAGAACAAGATCGTAAAAGTCAAAAAGACGGTCTTTGCGGGGGTAAAAATCCAAATAGGTCTTAAGACCTTTACCGTGGCCCAGGATCTCCCCGGAGGTGTTTTCCATATTCTCCACCACCAGATCAAGTTTTCACCCTTTAACCGCTAGTTCCCGAATACCATCCCAAAGATTGCCGCAAGCCGATTAAGACCCGCAATGACAAAGCGACCCAAAACCAGTGAGAACTTGTCCGGGCGCAAAAAGCAAGTTTACTTCTTTTACGCCCTGGGGTAGGCTGCCAAAACTGGAGGAGGGATGAAACGCTCAGTCATAATCCTCTTTTTGGTGGTTTTACTGGGTGCCTGCGGGAAAAAGACCGAACCCAAACCCCCCCACGCCGTCCGACCCAAACCCCCGAGTAAAGTCAACGTAAAATTACATTTTTGGGGGGCGGAAATCTCCTTTAAGATCCCCAAACGCAAAGTAGACGGCAACCCCCTTGACGGACTTAAAGGATTTCGTATTCTGCGCCACGGTGAGAGCCTTACCGGCCCCAAAAAGACTTATGAAGAAGAAATCTTCGTCTCTTTGAGCCAAGAAATGTTCGAGAATTTGAGCTGGTACCACTTCAACGACCGCGGCCTGCGTCCCGGTATGCGATATTATTACGAAATCCGCGCCGTGAGGGGATGGCGCTCGGTAAGCGACCCGGCCCGTTCTCCTTCCTTCGCCTGGTATACCCCTCCGGCGGCCCCGAAGAACCTTACCGCCAAAGGCTGGGACGGTTACGTCTTCTTGAACTGGCTACCTGTTACCTCCTTTATGGACGGGCGGGCGGCCCCGAGCCACCTCTTCCGCTACCGGATTTACCGCTTTGAACCCCCAAAATTGCGCAAACCCCTGCCGGTATTGGTCCCGGAACACTCTTTTTTTGATTACGACGTGCGGAACGGAAGACTTTACTGTTATCAGGTGGCGGCGGTGCTCGATTATTACGGAAGCCTCATAGAAGGCCCGCTCAGTAACAAGGCCTGTGCCCGGCCGGAAGACCTGACCCCGCCCGCCGCTCCGCAGGGGTTGACCGCCATCCCCTTCCGCGGTGGCGTACTCCTGCGCTGGCGGCGCAACGGTGAACCGGACCTTCTGGGATACAAGGTTTACCGGAAAAAGCCGGGAGAGGCCCCGGTCTTGTTGACCCCTCAACCCATCAAAGAACCCAAGTATTTTGACCGGCCCCCGGGCCCGGGCTTTTATTATTATTTCGTAACGGCGGTGGACGATTCTCCCCGACATAACGAAAGCCCTCCCTCTGAAATGAGTAGCGTAGAAATCCCCGGAACAAAGGAGGAAAATTGATGCACCACTTCCAGTACCGGGAAAACGAACTCTACGCCGAAGAAGTCCCTGTACGCCAGATCGCCCGGAAAGTGGGTACCCCTTTTTATCTCTATTCTGCGGCCACCCTGCGCCGCCACTACCGGGTGTTTGATCAGGCCTTCAAGACCCTGCCCCACCTCGTATGTTACGCGGTGAAGGCCAATTCCAACCTGGCGGTGCTGCGGCTCTTGGCCCGTGAAGGGGCCGGGGCTGATATCGTCTCAGGCGGGGAACTCTTCCGGGCCCTTAAAGCCGGCATCCCCGCCGAAAAGATCGTCTTTTCCGGGGTGGGGAAAACCGCACAAGAAATCCGCCTGGCGCTAAAGGCAGGCATTTTGATGTTTAACGTAGAAAGCCTGGAAGAGTTGAAGAATATCGCCCGCATCGCCCGCAAAATGGAAAAAAAGGCTCCTATAGCCATCCGGGTAAACCCCGACGTCAACCCCAAGACCCACCCTTACATCTCCACCGGACTCAAAGAAAATAAATTCGGGCTGGACGTGGAAACCGCCTTTCAGGCCTATCAGCTGGCCAAAGACGACCCCTACCTGGAAATCGTCGGCGTTGACTGCCATATCGGCTCCCAGCTCACCCAATTGTCCCCCTTCGTTGAGGCCTTAAGGCGAATCAAGGCTTTTCTGAAGCGCTTGGCAACAGTAGGTATTTCCGTACGTTATCTCGACCTCGGCGGGGGGCTTGGTATCGTTTACGGGGAAGAAGAACCTCCCCCTCCTGAAAAATACGCCCAGGCCTTGATAGAAGAATTAAACGATCTTTCCGTTACCCTGATCCTCGAACCCGGCCGGGTATTGGTGGGTAACGCGGGTATCCTGGTCACCAAAGTGCTTTACTACAAGGAAACCCCGGCCAAAAAATTCCTCATCGTGGACGCCGGCATGAACGACCTGTTACGTCCAGCCTTTTACCAGGCCTACCACGAAATCATCCCCGTTCTCAAGAAAGAAAGACCCAGCATCGTAGCTGACGTGGTGGGGCCCATCTGCGAAACCGGCGATTTTCTGGCCCGGGAAAGAGAGCTCCCACTGGTCAAACCGGGAGAGCTCCTGGCGGTCATGAGTGCCGGGGCTTACGGCTTTGTCATGGCTTCCAACTATAATTCCCGCCCCCGCCCCGCTGAAGTCATGGTGAACGGAGAAGAATTTTACGTGGTGAGACGACGAGAAACTTACGCCAAACTGGTGGCCGGAGAGAAAATACCCCCGTTTTTGGGCTGAAGATTAAGGAGTTGAACACCCCCGGAGAGATTGGTATGTAAGAAACCTATGGACCAAGATTTACCACCCCGGAAGCTTACTTTTACCAAAATGAGCGCCTCGGGCAACGATTTCATCCTGATCAACAACTTTGACGGAAAAATACCCCCTGAAACCGCCCGGGAACTGGCACGCAAACTCTGTCGCCGGGCGGTATCGGTGGGGGCCGACGGGCTCATCCTGCTTGAGAGACCGAAAAATAAAGAGGCTTGTTTTGCCTGGCGTTTCTTCAACGCCGACGGGAGCGAGGCCGAGATGTGTGGCAACGGGGGGCGTTGTGCGGCCAGGTTCGCCGTAGCGGAAGGAATATGCCTGGAAAAATTTTTATTCGAGACCAAGGCCGGGCTCATCGCCGCCGAAGTGCATGGAAAGCAGGTCAAAATCCGGCTCACCCCCCCTAAGGACCTGCGTCTTGATTTTCCCTTAAGCTTGAGCCAGCAAACCCTGACGGTCTCCTTTGTAAACACCGGGGTGCCCCACGTGGTTCTCATTTTGTCGGAAAAGGAACTTGAGAGCCTGCCCGTCTCCGACCTGGGCCGCCGGATACGTTTCCACCCGGAATTTTCTCCGGCCGGGACCAACGTAAACTTTGTGGCCTGTCTGGGCAGAGATCTCCTCCGAGTGCGGACCTACGAAAGGGGAGTGGAGGCCGAAACCCTGGCCTGCGGCACAGGTGCCACGGCCTCGGCCCTGGTCGCGGCCCTTAAAGGGCTGGTGACCACCCCGGTAAAAGTAAAGACCAGCGGGGGAGAAACCTTGACCATCTATTTTGAGCCCCAAAACCCCACCGAGGTCTTCCTCGAAGGGGAAGCCCGTTTTATCTACCAAGCCTCCCTTTTTGAGGAGGCCCTGGAATAAAACACTTTAAGGAGGGAGTTATGCCTGCCAAGGGTTGCGGCAAAAAGAGTTGTGCCAGCAAAAAGAGCAAAGGGAAAAAGGCCCTGCAGGGGGCAGTGGTGGCCCTGGTCACCCCCTTTAAAGACGGCAAACTGGATGAGGAATCTTACCGCCGTCTGGTCGAATGGCAGATCAAAAACGGCACCCACGGGCTGCTCACGGTGGGGACCACCGGAGAGTCTGCCACCTTGAGCCTTGAGGAAAAAAAGCGCCTTTACGAACTCACCATGGAGATAGCCGGCGGCAAGGTCCCGGTTATCGCCGGCACCGGGACGAATAATACGGCCCAATCCATTGAACTTACCAAAATGGCGGCGGAAATCGGGGTGGACGCTGTTTTGATGGTCACCCCTTATTACAACAAGCCCACCCAGGAAGGGCTTTACCAGCACTACAAGGCCGTGGCGGAAGCCGTCAAAAAAATCCCCATCATCCTTTATAATGTCCCTGGTCGCACCAGTGTCTCCCTGGCTCCTGAAACAGTAGCCCGCCTGGCCAAGATCAAAAATATCGTCGGGATCAAAGAGGCTACGGGGAGCATGCGCCAGGTAACCGAGATAATTCAGCTTTGCGGTAACAAATTTTTGGTCTTTTCTGGAGACGATTTTACCGCCTATCCCACCATGGCCCTGGGCGGAGTGGGGGTCATCTCTGTGGCTTCCAACGTGATGCCCAAAGAGATGGCAGACATGATGAACGCCTGTCTTAAGGGAAACTGGGACAAGGGCCGGAAACTCCACTTCAAACTCTATAACCTTTTCAAGGCCATGTTCATCGAGACCAACCCGGTACCAGCCAAAACGGCGCTTCATTTAATGGGAATTATCGACACCGCGGAAGTCAGGCTTCCTCTGGCCCCCATGAGCGAAGCCAACGTGGAAAAACTCAAAGGCGTCCTGGCCGAGTACAAATTACTTTAGGAGGGAGACCGTGGTCAAAGCCATCGTTGCCGGTGCGGCGGGCCGCATGGGGACCCGCATCATCCATAACATCGTTAAGACCGAAGGCATAGAATTGGCCGCCGCCTTTGAGCGGCCAGACAGCCCTGCAGTGGGAAAGGACGTAGGGGAAGTGGTGGGGCTCCCCAAGATGGGCATCATCGTGGAGGACAGTCTGGAAAAAGTCATCACCAAGGGTGACGTAATTATCGATTTTACCTTTCACGAGGCCTCCCTGAACCACGCCCGTATCAACGCGCGCTACGGGAAGGCCATGGTTATCGGCACCACTGGATTTAAAAAAGAAGAGCTGGCCGAAATCCACGAGCTGGCGCGCCAGCATTTCCCCCTGGTGCAGGCCTACAACATGAGTCTGGGCATAAATCTCCTCTACAAGCTGGTGGAGATGGCCACCAAGGTCTTGGGGGAGGACTTTGATATAGAAATCGTAGAGGCCCACCACCGCATGAAAAAGGACGCCCCTAGCGGCACGGCCATCGCGCTGGCCAACGTAATCGCCAAGACCTTAGGGTGGGACGAATCCTCCTTTCGCTTCTGCCGGGAAGGGATCATCGGGGAACGCCCCAAAAAGGAAATTGGAATCCAGACCATCCGGGCCGGAGAAATCGTCGGGGAACACACCGTGTTGTTTGCAGGCACCGGGGAACGCATAGAATTGACCCACCGGGCCGCTAGTCGGGACACCTTCGCCCGGGGTGCAGTCAAAGCGGCGATCTGGATCGTGGGCAAGGCCCCGGGTGTATACGATATGCACGACGTCCTGGGGCTGAAATAAAAAATTAGCGGCTAAAATTTGCAAAAATCGGGGCCTCCGTTTAAGCTTTAGCCAAAGCGCTAAAAGAGGGGTGATTTTTTATGGGTGGTCGTTCACGTAAATCCGCCTTGAGACAAAAACTGGCCAAATATTACCGGGAAAGAGAAAACCCCCTGGCCTTAGGTTTTTTACAGGAAGAGATCATCCGTTTGAACAAAGAACGGATGGAAATTCTTAACGAAAACATGCGCCTTCTGATGGAAAGGCAGGAGGAAATCCCCAAGGAGGGCGAAGAGGGAGAAAACGTCTCCCGCTTAGTAATCCGCAAGTTCGGCAGCGAGCCGGATAAAAAGTTTATTAACCGGGCCTTTTACGAAGCCCTCTACCCTATCACCCTGGAGTACCAATGCATCCCGCTACACGCCATCTTTATCTGGTATTTGCAAGCCCTTGAGATGGTTTACGGGGAGAAGCTGAACCAGGCCCATTTCAACCGTTTGCAGAAGTGGATCAGGCGCTGGCTCACTAACATGACCGAAGAAGACAATATGAAGCTCAAAAGTGAGATTATTACCTGGATTTTGAATAAGTTTGCTTAAACCGGAAGGGGAGGGCTCCCTCCCCTTTTTATTCCTTACCTTCCCCAAAGAATTTCCGCTGACGGGCCCGCTGGTAGACCTTTATGGCACAATATTCCCCACACATGGTGCAGGCCCTGCCTTTGGAGACACCTCCTTCAAGGCGGTAACGTCTGGCCTTCTCAGGATCGATGGAAAGCTTGATTTGGGCCTCCCAATCCAGCTTGGCCCGAGCCTTGGCCATGGCCACGTCCTGCTCAAAGGCCCCGGGGACCCCCTTAACGATGTCCGCGGCGTGACCAGCGATCCGGGCGGCGATAACCCCTTCCCGCACGTCTTCCACCGTGGGGAGCCGCAAATGTTCCGCAGGCGTTACGTAACACAGGAAATCTGCCCCGGCGGCCGCAGCTATCGCGCCCCCAATGGCGCAACCGATGTGGTCGTAACCAGGTGCGATATCGGTGACCAGGGGCCCCAAGACGTAAAAGGGGGCACCGTGACAGAGACGCTTCTGCAATTTGACGTTGGCCTCTACCTGATCCAACGGGACGTGTCCCGGCCCTTCGATCATTACCTGTACCCCGGCCTCCCAGGCCCGCAGGGTCAGTTCCCCAAGGATAATCAATTCCTGAAGCTGCGGGCCGTCGGTGGCGTCTGCCAAACAACCTGGCCGAATCCCATCTCCCAGAGAAAGGGTAATCTCGTATTCCCTGGCCAGGGCCAGCAAATCGTCGAAACGCTCGTAAAAGGGATTTTCTTTGCGGTTATAGACCATCCATTCCACCAAAAAGGAACCGCCTCGCGAGACCACCCCTAAAATGCGCTTGGTAGAATTGAAGCGTTCAAGCACCGTCCGGGTAACCCCGCAATGGATGGTCATGAAATCCACCCCGTCCTGGGCCTGTTTTTCCACGGCGCGGAACATCTCGTCCACCGTCATTTCGACGATGGGCTTCTTATGGTGTTCCACGGCCTCCACCGCCGCCTGATAGATGGGCACCGTACCTAAGGGAACAGGGCAGTTCTGCCTTATCTTCTGGCGGATCTCGTCAAGGGGGCCCCCGGTGGAAAGATCCATGATGGTATCAGCCCCAGCTTCCAGGGCCACCCGTAATTTTTCCAGTTCAGGCTCTACGTCCGGCAGATCTCGGGAGGTCCCGATATTGGCGTTTACCTTGGTCCGCAGCCCGGCCCCGATGGCACAGGGCTTACTCAGCTTGAACTTGCGGTTGGCCGGCACCACCGCCTTCCCTTCGGCTACCAGTTTTCTCAGCCTTTCCGGTTCAATCCCTTCGGCCCGGGCGCAGGCCTCAATTTCCGGAGTGATTATGCCCTTTTCTGCCTGTTCTTTGATCGTCATTTCCGCCCTTCTTTCTTGGAATTATTCTAAAGAAGTTTACTCCGGCAAACTTAGAGAAACAAGTAAGAAAAGTCCCTTCAGGCCGCCCGGTGTTTTTCCCAGCCCGAGACGGCCCACATGAGAATCTCGCCGGAGTGGACCCGGATAATACCGTCGGCGGTCTTTAAAAGGAGGGTCCCGTCCGGGGCCGGACCCAGGGCGTAGCCAGTAAAGACGTGTTCCCCTCGCCGCAAAACGACCCGACTTTCAACGGTGACGTCCCGCGCCCGCCAATCGGTTTCTATCACCTGGAAACCCTGGGTGAGTAAGGCTTCGTACGTCTTTTCCAGTTCCACCAGGATGGCCCTGAGCAGCCTGGCCCGGCTGACAATAAGGCCCGTCTCCTCGTAAATCGAGGTGGCCTTGTCCCTGATCTCTGGGGGGAAATCTTCCCTCTTGAAAGAAACGTTGAGCCCCACCCCTACGATCAGGGCCGGCGGGATAGCCTCAAGCAGCACCCCCCCCACCTTGCGCCCGCGCAGCAGAATATCATTGGGCCACTTGAGCTGGAAGGGAATTTTTACCACTTCTTCTAAGGCTCGGGCCGTGGCTACCGCGGTGGCCAAACTGTAGAGGGCAAGGGGCCTTTTTAGAGGTTCCTTGAGCAGGAGAGAAAAGTAAAGGCCCGCCCCCCGGGGAGAATACCACCGGCGTTGAAGCCGCCCCCGGCCCCTGGTCTGGCGATCAGCCCATATCACCAGACCCCTTTCTTCGGAGAAGATACGCCTTTTGACTTCGTCTTGGGTGGAGGGCAGCTCGCGGAAAAAGATGATCTTTCGGCCCAACCACTTGGTAGCCAAGCGGTGGGCAAAAGAGGAGCTATTCTCTGAACCCTCCTTAGTATCTCTCAAGGACGACTTCATCCTTGCCGCTGATTTCCTTAAGTCTCACCGTTACGTGTTCGTTCGGGAGCGTGGTGATGGTAAGCCCCACGTAGGTAGGTTCAATGGGCAGTTCGCGGTGCCCCCGGTCTACCAACACCGCAAGTTCTACCTTTTTGGGACGGCCGAAATCCATCAGGGCGTCCAGGGCGGCCCGCACGGTTCGACCCGTAAAGATCACGTCGTCCACCAAAATTACCACCTTGTCGTCGATGGGAAAGGGGATCTCCGTCCGCCGGACTTCCGGCTGAGAGGAAGCCAGGCTCCAGTCATCCCGGTAAAGGCTGATATCCAGCACCCCGACCGGTAGCTCAACCCCTTCGATTTCTTTAATCTTGCGCCGCAACCTCTCAGCCAAAGGGACCCCACCCGTGCGGATACCCACCAGGACCAGATCCGCACAACCCCGGTTTTTCTCCAAAATCTGGTGGGCGATCCGAGTCAAGGCGCGGTCAATTTCTTTCTCACTTAAAATAAGCTTCTCTTCCATGCCCCTTTTCTACTCTTTTTACCGGGGATATTCAAGAATAACCTACACCAAGGCCCGAAAAACCACGTTGGCCAACAGGAGACCCCGTCTAGTAAGCCTGATACGGGATTCCACCTGCTCTACCAGCCCGTTTGCCATCAACTTTTCGAGCGTTTCCCCGTAATAGGAAAAAAGATCATAGCCAAAACGCTCTTTTAAAGAAGCCGGGTCAAGCCCCTGCACCATTCTCAAACCCAGGATCACCGCTTCACGGAACCGGGCCTCCCGGGAAAGCCTTTCCTCTTCCTGGACCGGCAAAGTCCCCGCCTCTAGGGACTCAAGGTACGCCTTGAGATGGGCCACGTTTTTGACCCGTTTTTCTCCCAGGTAGGAGGCGGCCGCTGGCCCCAGTCCGAGATAAGGTTTGGCCTCCCAGTAGAACAGATTGTGACGACAATAAAGGCCCGGCCGGGCGTAATTAGAGATTTCGTAACGCTCAAAACCCTGGCGCGCCAGATAGGCGGGTATCATTTCGTACATGGAAACGACCTCCTCTTCAGACGGTAGGCTTATGCGGCCTGAGGTTACCCACGCGTAAAAAGGGGTCCCTGGCTCCACGGTAAATTCGTAACAGGAAACGTGGGCCGGCCCCAGGGCGACCAATTCCGCCAGCTCTTTTACCAGGTCTTCTGGCCTCTGGCTCGGCCAACCGAAGATGAGGTCAAGAGAAAGGTTTTGGAACCCGGCTTTTTGGGCGTTAAGGACTGCCTCTTTGGCCTGCCTAACGTTATGGGAGCGGCCAAGTATTCGGAGTCCTCGGGGGGAAAGCGACTGGATCCCAAGGCTCAACCGGTTAAATGCACCGCGGTAAGCAGCTAGAAGTTCGTAAGTAAGCCCTTCCGGGTTGGCCTCAAGGGTGCGTTCCTGCGGGGCGAAAGCAAGCTTTTCTTTTAAAAAAGAAAGGAGTTCTTCGTAGAAGGCCGGGGGCAGGAGCGAAGGGGTCCCCCCACCGGCGTAAAAAGTGACGTAACGGTAAGGGGCCGCTTCTTCTAACCGCAGAAGGAGCTCCTTTTTGACCGCCTCAAGGTATCGCCTTACCAGGGCCGGGGAGGGGACCTGCGGCTCAGAATAAAAATCACAGTAAGGACACTTTTTCCGGCAGAAAGGGACGTGGAGATAAAGGGCTGCCTCTATCCGCCCCAACCGCCACCCCCGGGCGTCCTGATTTCGATGACGTCGCCGGGTTCCACCTCCAGGACCACCTTGCCCGGCAAAATCTTCTTTTTACCCCGCCTGAACAGGATATTCTGGCCCCTGCGGCCAGATTGACCGCCAAAGAGGCCGTAAGGGGCAAACTTTCGGCGTTCAGAAAGGATGGTAACGGTAACCGGGGCCAAGAAGCGCATGCGGCGCACCAGCCCCTCTCCCCCGCGAAATTTTCCTGAACCACCGGAACGGGGACGAAGACTATATTTTTCTACCAAAACCGGATAGTCCCGCTCCAGGGCCTCCACAGGGGTGTTCAGGGTGTTGGTCATGTGGGTGTGGACCCCGGAAAGGCCGGGTAGGCCCGGGCGGCCCCCCATCCCCCCGGCGATGGTTTCGTAGTAGGTAAACTCCTCGTTGCCAAAGGCAAAATTGTTCATGGAACCACAGGAAGCAGCGGGTATTTGCTCTGGTATGGCCTGGGCCAAGGCCCCCAACACCACGTCCACCACCCTTTGAGAAGTCTCCACGTTGCCCACCGCTACCGGGGCTGGATAAAGGGCGTCGAGCACGGTTTCAGGACGGGTGAGGATTTCAATAGGGGTAAAGGCTCCCTGGTTGTGGGGGATCTCTCCCCGGGCCAGAGAAAAGAAGACGTAATAGACCGCCGCACACGTCACCGAGCGTACCGCGTTAAGCCCGGTCTTGACCTGAGGCGCAGAATCACGGAAATCCAGGGTTACTTCCTCCCCTTTCACGGTGATTTTGACCCGGAGGGGAATAGGTTCTTTGTTGAGACCGTCATCGTCGAGATAATCCTCGAAATAGTATTCCCCGTCGGGGATCTCGCTGATGAGGGCCCGCATCAGACGGGCGCTATAGTCCAGCAGCATGGCAAACCGCTCTTTCAAAAAAGAAAGTCCGTAACGGTTGATCAGCTCCTGGAGGCGCACCTCCCCTCTTTTTAAGGAGGCGAGCTGGGCCTGAAGATCTCCTTCCCGTTCGGCAGGATTACGTACCTGGGCCAGGAATTCCTTCCAAAAGGGCTCGTTCAGGTGCCCGGCTTCAAAAAGTTTGGTGGGGGGAATAAGGACTCCCTCCTCCGCGATATGGGTCGCCAAGGGCATGGAGCCGGGGGTCTTACCCCCCACGTCGGCGTGGTGCGCCCTGACCGTCAAGTAAAAAGCCAGTTCCTCACCGGCAAAGACGGGTTTGATAAGAGTGATGTCGGGAAGATGGGTGCCCCCGGCGTAAGGGTCGTTGGTAATTACTACGTCCCCTGGTTCTAAGGTCAAGGCCTTGCGGACCGCCGCCAAAGTATAGGGCATCGCCCCCAGGTGGACCGGAATATGGGCCGCTTGGGCGATCAGGCGCCCCTTGCCGTCAAAGACGGCACAGGAAAAGTCGCGGCGTTCTTTTATATTGGCGGAAAAGGCGGATTTTTGTAGCACTATGCCCATTTCTTCGGCCACCGCGGCCAAAAGGGCGTTAAAGATGGTTATCTCCACGGCGGTTCTCATCTAAAGCTCCCCTCGCACTTCCTTGTTCAGTCTGTCAAAGAATTCCTCCATAAACTGATACCTTTCCTGGGCGATACGTCGGCCCTCTTCGGTAAGCATCTGGTCCTTGATTTTTGAGAGTTTGAGCTTGAACTCGCGCCAGGCGGTATCTTCCCGGGAATAGGGTTCCGTCTTTTCAAGGTCTACTTCCGGGTTGTGGAGCCTGGCCCCCACTTCACCGGCAAAGAGAAAGGCCCGCCCAATACCCACGGCGCCCAAAGCGTCCAGTTTATCCGCGTCAAAAAGGACCCTAGCTTCTGGTGTGCAGGGACGCATCTTACTGCGAAAACGATGGGAGGCGATGGCCTCAGCCACCCGCTCGATGAAGGCCTCCGGTAGCCCATACTTTTTGAGGATAGCTCTTACCAGTTTGGCCCCATAGGCGGCGTGACACACCCGCCCCTGGGTGCGCCTTTCTTCAGCCCGGCCGATATCATGAAAGAGGGCCGCCACTTTCACCACCTCTAAGTCGGCCCCCTCGGCCCGGGCCAGTCTTTCCGCCAGTGCCAAGACCCGGTAGACGTGATCAAGCCGGTGACTGCCTCCGTTTTCCGCGTAGTAGCGTTCGGCCTCTTCGACCAGCTTGCGCCAGAGTTCAGGAGTCAAAACCTTCATAAGACCGTCCGTTGTTTTTTTGGAAATTAGTTTTTCTTTAAATTAGGTGTTTTGCAATTTTTTCAAAGCAATAGTAGAAATTTTCCATGCCTCAGGGAAGCCTTTTCCACAAAAAATTACCCTTTGCCCCCGGACAGGAACCGCTTTTCGTGATCGACGGGAGCTCCTTCATTTTCCGGGCCTATTTTGCCATCAAAGGCCACCTTTCGAACCGCAAAGGCCTACCCACCAAGGCCATCTTCGGCTTCACCCAGATGCTGCTGAAACTGCTTAGGGAAATGGACCCCAAATACGTGGTTATCTGTTTCGACGCCAAAGGGCCCACGTTCCGCCACCAAATATTTGAAGCGTACAAGGCCAACCGGCCTCCCGTCCCTGATGACCTCTCCGTACAAATACCTTACATCCGGGAGATAGCCGAGGCCTTTGGGGTACCCATCCTGGAGATCCCGGGCTACGAAGCCGATGACCTCATCGCCAGCATAGTCACCAAACTGGAACACCCCGTGGTCATCGTGGGGGGAGACAAGGATCTCTTCCCCCTGGTTTCTGAAAGAGTAATTATCTGGGACCCGATGAAAGACGAAATAATCGACGTTGAGGCCATAAAGAGACGTTTTGGCGTAGAACCAGAAAAGCTCCTGGACGTACGGGCCCTGGCTGGAGACAGCACAGACAATATCCCCGGAGTACCGGGGGTGGGAGAAAAAACCGCCCTAAAGTTGATAAGTCTTTACGGTTCTCTGGAGGAGGTCCTCAAACACGCCCCAGAGATAAAACAAAAGAGACTGCGAGAAAACCTGCTCCGTTTCGCCGAACAAGCCAGACTCTCCAAAGAGCTGGTCCGGCTCAACCGGAAAGCACCGGTCCCCGTAGAACTTTCTTTTTATGAACGCAAAGCGCCGGACACTGCCCGTTTGCGGGCCCTATTTTTAGAACTTGAATTCAAAAAGCTGTTAAAAGAATTACCTGCCACCAAAAGCATTTCTTACGACCACTACGAGCTCATAACCACACCGGAAAGGGTCAGGACGCTCCTTGCCGAAGCCCGTAGCGCCCCGGTCCTGGTCTTTGATCTCGAAAGTGACTCCAAGGACCCGATGCGGGGAAAAATCGTAGGGATGGCCCTGTGTTTTTCTCCACCCAAAGCCTACTATCTCCCCTTTCACCACGAAGGGGCCAAAGACCAGCTCCCCTGGGAGGTCTTTTCTCAGGTGGCCTCCTTGCTTACTGCAGAAAGGCCCCTAAAAATCGGACACAACGTCAAATATGACTTCATCCTCTTGAAACGCCACGGTTTCACCCTCGAGGGCTTGGAGGGGGACACCATGATCGCCTCTTACCTCCTGGACCCCACCCGTCGCACCCACGGCCTAGACGAACTGGCGGAAGAAATCCTGGGGCACCGGATGATTTCTTATAAAGAAGTTACCCGGGAGCTGGCCAAGGCAGAAAGCTTTGCCCGCGTCCCCCTGCCCAAAGCCAAAGAGTACGCCTGCGAGGACGCCCACGTAACCTATCTCCTATACGAATATTTCTGGCCCAAACTGAAGGAAGAAAGCCTCTGGCGGGTCTTTGAGGAGATAGAACGCCCCCTCATCCAGGTGCTTGCCCGCATGGAGATGGCGGGCATAAAAATAGACGTCCCTTACCTTGAAAGCCTCTCCCGGGAACTTGAGGCCAGGCTAAAGACCCTTGAGGAAGAGAT
This sequence comes from Thermodesulfobacteriaceae bacterium, assembly GCA_015494065.1. Lineage (GTDB taxonomy): Bacteria > Desulfobacterota > Thermodesulfobacteria > Thermodesulfobacteriales > Thermodesulfatatoraceae > Thermodesulfatator. The sequence goes on from WGCA01000016.1 coordinate 81,480, forward strand.
CTTCCGCCTGGCCGGAGAGAGATTTAACCTCAATTCCAGCCGTCAGCTGGGTTTCATCCTCTTCGAACGCTTAAAACTCCCTAAGATCAAAAAAACGCCCAAAAAGACCGCCTTTTCTACGGACAACGAGGTCCTGGAAGAACTTTCGCGCCACCACGAACTGCCACGGAAGGTTTTACAGTACCGTATTCTGGCCAAACTAAAGTCCACTTACGTGGACGCCCTGCCCAAAATGATCAACCCGGCCACAGGCCGGCTCCATACCTCCTTTAACCAGACCGTCACCGCCACTGGGCGCCTTTCCAGCAGCGATCCCAACCTCCAGAACATCCCGGTACGCGGTGAAGAAGGCACCAAGATTCGCAAGGCCTTTGTCCCGGAAGAAAACTGGTGGTTCCTCTCCGCCGATTACTCCCAAATCGACCTGCGGGTACTGGCCCATTATTCCGGAGACGAAAACCTGATCGAAGCCTTCCGGCGGGGAGAAGACATCCACCGGCGCACCGCGGCTGAAATATTCGGGGTACCGTTGGAACTGGTCACCCCGGAGATGCGGCGCATGGCCAAAACCATCAACTTCGGCATCGTCTACGGCATGAGCCCCTATGGTCTGGCCAAAGAATTGAAAATAAGCCGCCGTGAGGCCAAGGACTTCATCGAACGGTATTTCAAGCGTTACCCCGGGGTTAAACGTTATATGGAGCAAATTGTCCTTGAGGCCCGCCAAAAGGGCTACGTGGAGACCCTCTTCGGCCGCAAGAGACCCCTTCCGGACATCAATAGCCCTAACCGAACGGCCCGCGAATTTGCCGAACGCACCGCCATCAACACCCCTATCCAGGGGACTGCGGCCGATATCATCAAGCTGGCCATGATCAGGATAGACGAAACGTTACGAAAAAAGAATTTCCGGACCCGGATGCTTCTTCAGGTCCACGACGAACTTTTGTTCGAATGTCCTCCTGAAGAACTTGAAGAAATTAAAGAAATTGTCCGACAACAAATGGAAGGGGTGGTAAAGCTTAAGGTCCCCCTAAAAGTAAACCTGGCCACCGGGAAGAACTGGGCTGAGGCCAAGGCATGAGCTGGCAGTATTTTGAAAGTGGCTACGAGCGCACCACTGACAAAAATTTGATCCGCATCTTACTTGATGACCTGCGGGAGCGCGCCTACTGGCTCCAATTTGTGGCCTCGGGCTTCCGGTCAGGCCCCACCATTCTCCTAGAAATCAAAAAAAACCGACTAGTTTTTGACCTCCCCCGTCCCTGGAACGCTAATTTAAAGGTGGCCCGCATCATTTACCGTGACCAGGAAAAGATCCAGCATTCCTTTAAGGTCAAAATATTTGAGACCGACCCGGAAGAAAAGGTCGTCATCACCTCCTTTCCCAAAGAATATTTTCGCCTTGAAAGGAGGCGCTTTTACCGGGTCTCAGTGCCGGAAGGATCAGAGGCCATCTTCAAATATAACGGTGAGGAAATAAGGGCCGATGTTTTGAATATTTCTGGTTGCGGCATGGCCATCCTGGCCCCCAAAGGGACCAAATTGGAAGTCCAGGATTTTCTGGAAGACGTTGAACTCCACCTGATGGTTTCCGCAGGCAAGGCCCACGACCAAAAGATCAGGATCCCCAGGGCACGCATAGTGAGGGAAGTTCCCCGCAACCGGGCCCGGAAATTTTACGGGGTCGAGTTCCTCCTAGACAAAGAAAAAGACCGGGAACCCATTTTGCGCTACACCATCAAACGAGAACTTGAACTGCGTAAGGCCGAAAGTTAAAGGGGCCTTAGGGCCAAAGCCTTTTCGTAAAGGGCCAGATATTTTTCCGAGACCTTATCCCAGGTGTAATGGGCGTAAATATGCTCTATGGCCTGTTTGATCATGCGGCGAATCTTATCCGGCTCCTTCCGGTATACTTCAAAGGCCCTTAAAATGGCTCCGGCCAGCTCTTCAGGCCTCTGTTCCACGTAAACAAACCCGTTAAAACCATCGATAACCTTTACCAGCCCCCCGGTATGGCGCACGATGGGAAGATTGCCCATTAATTGGGCCATGAAATCGGTAAGACCACAGGGTTCATAATTGGACGGGATGACGAAAAAGTCCCCGGCGGCGTAGATCAAATTGGCCAATTTCGGGTCGTACCCCAAAAGTAACGTCATTTTGTCCGGGAACTCCCGGGCCAGCGCGATGAGACTCTCTTCTATCTCCGGGGTGCCGGTGCCCAGGATAACCGTCAAAAATTCTTCACCGCTTTCGTAAAGCAACCGCAAGGCCTGGGCCAAAACGTCGATGCCCTTTTGCTGGGTGAGCCTGGAAACCGCGGTAAGAAGGGGCCAGCCCTCCCGGTCCTTAACGCGCCCGTAAACCTTTACCTTCAAAGAACCCCGCCTGATCCGGGCGATAAGCTCCTCCCGGCAGACCTTTTTGCCCGCAAAATCCCCGGCCAAAGGGTCAAAAGCCGCCGGCAGGCCCAATTTTTCGGGATGGCGAGGGTCAAAATCTTCGGGCGTGATGCCGTTGGTAATCCCTTCTAACTTGATTCCTCGCTCTTTTAGGGCGTGTCCCAGCCAACCGGTATGAGCGTCGAGTTCCGTTTCCTGCAGCTCTTTGGCGTACTGTTCGGAAACCGTATTAATTACCGCGTATCGCGCCCCACACAGGAAGGGGTTAAAGGAATTGTTCAAGAGGGAATCGTTGATCACCCACCAGGGAAGACCGGTATTGGCTTTGGCAAAGGGAAGATCACCTACGTCCTGGTGGTAACCGAGGCCGGCGTTGTGAATGGTGATCAAAAAACCCACCGGAGGAAAGTAATCTCTAAAGCCCATGATTTCTCGGGCCAGGGCAGGGGTACAGGCGGTGTGCCCGTCGTGACAATGCATAATCTCCGGCCTTTCGTTCAAACGGATAGCCCCACAAAGGGCGGTCTTTTGTAAAAGGATATTCATGGCGAAATAGTCAAAATGCCCCATGCCCTTTTTCTTCCAGGGGTCTTTTTTCTCTTCTTCCTCGGTATAGGTATAGATGCCCAACTTTTCGGCATAGCGTTCGGCTTCCACCAGAAAGATGCGTACCCCGTTGATTTCGCCCTCCCAGAAGGAGACGTCTTCCCGCCGTTCTTCCTGGACGTAATTCATATCCACCTGAAAAGAGACGTTGGTCTTGCGAAACCCGAACCTTTCAGGCTCTAAAAAACCGTAACGGGGTAGAAATACGGTCACTTTAAGACCCTTGCGCACCAGGGCCTCTGATAACTCCTGGGCTACGTCCTTTAGGCCCCCAACCCCGGCCAGATCCCGGTATTCCCTAGTTAAAGTGTAGATTTCTTTGATTTTCATCGCTAGACTCCTGTAAATTTGAACTGACCCTTCCCCAAAACGTCGTGTAAGTGAATAATCCCTACCACTTTTTTTTCGGTCACTACGGGCAAAACCGTAATAAGATTCTTTTCCATCACGTAGAGGGCCTCCGCCGCCAAAGCCCCAGGGGAGATGGTTTTCGGATCCCTGGTCATCACTTTTTCAACCGGTAAGGTACGAAAATCGCCATATTTAAGCAGGGCCCTCCGCAAATCTCCGTCGGTAACGATACCACAAAGGTCTTCCTTTTCATCCAGGACCAGGGCGCACCCCAGACGTTTACGGTTAATCTCCAACAAGACTTCCGCCATCCTCTCTCCCTGTTTTACCAGAGGTAGGGCCTCCCCCGTCAACATGATCTGGGCTACCTGAACCTTTAAACGTTCTCCCAGACTCCCCCCGGGGTGGTTTTGGCGAAAGTCTTCTAATCTTAAATTGCGTAACTTGGCCAGCACCATGGCCAAGGCGTCCCCCATGGCCAGCGTGGCCGTGGTGCTGGCGGTAGGAGCCACACCCAGGGGGCAGGCCTCACGGGGAACGCCCACGTCCACCACCACGTCAGCCTGCCGGGCCAGGGTCGATTGGAGATTCCCGGTAAAGGCAATTATCTTAACCCCCCGGCCCTTGAGAAAGGGCAGAAGTTTATTAACTTCCTCGGTCTCCCCGGAATTGGAAATAGCCAGAAGGACGTCGTCTGGCACCACCATGCCCAAATCTCCGTGCATGGCCTCGGCGGGGTGGAGGAAAAAAGACGGTGTCCCGGTAGAGGCCAAGGTAGCCACGATCTTGCGCCCGATAAGGCCGCTTTTCCCGATTCCCGTTACCACCACCCGCCCTCTGGCTTTTAGAATCAGATCCACGGCCTGGACAAATTCTTCCCCCAGTTTAGCTGAAACGGCTTTGAGACCTTCGATCTCTACCGCAAGTACCTCTTTTCCCGTAGCAATTATGGCCTGCCTGTCCATAAAAACCCCATCTTTCAAAAACTTCCCCGCTTAATTTTGTTTTAAAGGCTAACGGATTTTACGCTTGACAGCTACCAGAGAACGCAGAAACTTTCTCCAGGATGAAAAATCACGCGGTACACCAAAAAGAAAAAGAAAACTTTCTTAAGCTGGCGGCCCATTTGCCCCACCCCAAAAGGGAGCTTTTTGCCCGCATTTTTGAGGCCTTCCTGGAAACCGAAGAACACGTTTCGCTGGAAGATTTACAAAAGATCTTGAAGGAAAAAGGGCTTTCAGTAACCAGGGAAGAGCTCAAAGAGGCCTTGGAGCTCTTTTGTCGTCTGGGTTTTGCCCAACGCAAAGAATTCATGGGGCAACCCCCGGTATACGAACACCGCCACCTGGGAGAACACCACGATCACCTGATTTGTACCCAATGCGGGCGGATTCAAGAGTTCTGTCTCCCTAAACTTGAGGCCTTGCAGGAAGAAATAGCCCGACAATACGGTTTTAAATCCCTCGATCATCGGCTGGAAATTTACGGGCTTTGCGCCCAGTGTCAGGCTACCAGAACCAGACCAGCCCTTCCCCTGACCCTGGTTTCTGCCGGAGAAAAAGTCCGGGTGGAAAGGTTTTTAGGGGGTTCTCAAGCCTTGGCCCGGTTAGCCGCCATGGGCCTTACGGTAGGGGAGGAGCTTGAAGTAATCAACAATTGCGGCCCCATTATCGTTTCGGTACGGGGAGCCAGGTTGGCCATAGGCCAGGGACTGGCCCATAAGATCCTCGTAAGCCCCCTTGACTAATCCTCTACGCGTAACCGCTTAATTTTTAAGGCCTGACCTTCGTCGGCTAATTCCAGAAATACCGCCTCAAGTTTCTTAGGCCCGGTTTTCGGCACCTCCAACTTGCGGGGGACCTGGGTCAGAAACATCTCAATGGCCTGGTCTTTACGCATCCCGATCACCCCGTCCCGTAACCCTGTCATCCCCACGTCAGAAATGTAGGCCGTGCCCTGGGGCAGGATCCTTTCGTCTCCCGTTTGGACGTGGGTATGCGTCCCCACCACCGCCGAGACCTTACCGTCCAGATACCAACCCAGGGCCAGTTTTTCCGACGTGGCTTCCGCGTGAAAATCTACCAGGATACACCGGGTCTCAGCTTGTAATTTTTCAGCAAGTAAGGCTCCGACCCGGAAGGGACATTCGAGGTTGCGCATAAAGACCCGGCCCTCCAGGTTGAGGACGCCGAGTTTCTGGTCTCCCTTGGACAAGACTAGGTGTCCCTTCCCCACCGCTCCGGCGGGATAATTGGCCGGGCGCAAGACTTTTTCTGCCTTGGCTAAATATGGCAGAAATTCCCTGCGCCAGATATGGTTGCCACTGGTCAAGGCGTCAAAACCCAGCCCGAAGAGCTCTTCAGCCACCGCTTCCGTAAGGCCGTAGCCTCCCGCGGCGTTCTCGGCGTTTCCCACCACAAAATCCGGTTGATAGCGCTCTATCAACCCGGGTAAAAAACGCCGCACCGCCGCCCGCCCCGGGCGGCCCACAATATCCCCCACAAAAAGCACCTTAACGGGCATATTCCACCGCCCTCGTCTCTCTGATCACCGTAACCTTGATAAGGCCTGGGTAGGTAAGCTCTTTTTCGATTTTTTTAGCGATATCCCGGGAAAGGAGCACCGCCTCTTCGTCTGAAATCTTGTTGGAATCCACGATCACCCTTATCTCCCGCCCCGCCTGAATAGCGTAGGCCTTCTGCACTCCGGCAAAGGAAGTAGCCACCCTTTCAAGGTTTTCCAGGCGTTTAATATAAGATTCCAGCAGCTCCCGCCTGGCCCCGGGCCTGGCCCCTGAAACCGCGTCTGCGGCCTGCACCAAGATTGCCAAAACGGACTCCGGAGGGACGTCCTCGTGGTGGGCGGCGATGGCATTTACGATTTCTTCGTCTTCTCCGTATTTTTTGGCCAACTCCGCCCCTATCAGGGCGTGGGGGCCCTCCATCTCCTGATCCACGGCCTTACCGATGTCGTGGAGTAACCCGGCCCGCTTGGCCTTTTTGACGTCAAGCCCCAGCTCCCCGGCCATCACGCCGCACAAGTAGGCCACCTCTACCGAGTGCTGGAGCACGTTCTGGGAATAACTCGTCCGGTATTTAAGCTTGCCCAGAAGGCGCAAAAGTTCCGGGGCCAAACCGTACACGCCCACGTCGAAGGCGGCCCTTTCCCCTACTTCCTTGATAGTAGCGTCAAGCTCCTCTTCTACCTTACGCACCACTTCTTCTATGCGGGCAGGGTGGATGCGCCCGTCAGATACCAAACGCTCAAGGGCGATACGGGCCACTTCTCTTCTTAAGGGGTTGAACCCAGAGAGGACTACTACCTCCGGAGTGTCGTCAATAATAAGATCCACCCCCGTAGCCGCCTCCAAGGCCCTGATATTGCGCCCTTCACGACCAATAATCCGCCCTTTCATCTCTTCACTAGGCAGCGGGACCACAGAAACCGCCTTTTCCGCCACAAATTCCGTGGCACAACGGGAAATAGCCAGTGCCAATATCTCCCTGGCCCGGCGGTTGGCCTCCTCCCGGGTCTCGTTTTCGATCCTCATCAGGATACGCGCCGCCTCTTCCCGGGCTTCGTCTTCCGCTTTTTTGAGCACCAATTCCCGGGCTTCCTCCGTAGTGAGGTGGGCCACCTTTTCCAGTTCCTTCTTCTGGGCCTCGATCAAGACCTGATACTCTTCTTCTTTTTGGAGGAGTTCCTGTTCTTTTTGACGTATCCGCTCTTCCTTGCGGGTCAGATCTTCTTCTCTCCGGTCAAGCTGCTGACTGCGACGTTCAAGGTGACTTTCCCGTTCAGCCAGACGGTTTTCCTGTTCCAAAAGGCGACTTTCCTGGTCCCGGAGACGATCTTCGGCCTCAGATAGTTTACGCTTTCGTTCTTCAAACTCACGCTCAATCTCTTCTTTGAAACGTAAGGCCTCTTCCCGGGCCTGAAGTTTGGCCTCCTGTTTCAGCTGTTCCGCTTCTTTTTGGGCCTTCTCAAGGAGACGTTGAATCTGATGTTCGACGTCGGTTAACTTTTCCCGGTCTTTCTTTTCTTTGAGTTTTATACCCAGTGGAATGCCCGCCCCTAGCCCGACCACCAGGGCGACCACCACTAATACCACTTCCATAGTTCTACCTCCTTTCAGCTTATCCCCGTAAGGGGCAAGGCGGGCGGGTGAGGGAATAAAGATAGGGCAAAACTAAAATTATTTACCTAGGAGTCTTACAAACCTCCGTACGGTAAAAATACGCTTATATGAAAAGGCTTACGCCTTAAATATCCCTTCACCGACCGCCTTGGCGGCCAGCTTTCACCCTTACGGGGTGCAAAAACCCCGGGGTGCCGTGTTAACCGGCCCGCACGAGACCCTTAACTGATAAGTGGGTGGCTCATCCTTCCTTACGGTTTCTCCGCCAAGCGGAGCATACCTCCAGAAGGAGAGGAGCCTCCCCTTGGTCTCGCTGTTGGCTCGGCGGGCTAATTGGTTAATCACGCACACCCCAGGGAACCTCTCTCTATGTAATCGTCTATTTCAGCGGCCTTTTCCAACAAGGCCCGGCGCAGATCTTCCTGCTCTTTTTTTATTTTTACATATTCTGAAGAAATTTGTAAGAGCATCAGAACCGCCACCTTTAGAGGTGGCAGAAAGCGGTATTTTTGGGTAATTTTTTTTTCTTTTTCCTTCAAAATTTGTTGGATCTCCCGGACCATCTCTTCCGGCAGATCAGTCTTAAAAGAAAAAACCTGGTCTAATAATTCAAATTCTACTATCCTTTCCAAGGATTAGCCCTCGGCTGCTACCTGGTCAATCCTTTCTAACAGGTTCTTAACCCGGGTTTTGACCTCTTCTCTTTCCTGCTTCAAACGTTCAAGCTCCGCCTTCAAGGCCTCGTTTTCCCGTTCCTTGGTTGCTAAAGCTTCCTTTAAGCCCTCTTTTTCCTGGCGGAGCCTTTCTATATACCCAAGAAGCTTATTAAGCTTTTCTTCTAAAACCTGGATTTCGTGAAATTCCATAACCCCTCCTCGCCAACTTATTTGGGCCACACCGTCGCCGGAGGTATTACCATACCTTCTAAGATGCTGCCCGCCCTTATCTTGGCCCAAGGACCAACGGTCACGTCTTTTAGATCACAGTGGCTTTCCACTACCACCCCTTCGGCCAGAGAAGTATTTCCCCTTAAGGTTACCATGGGATAAATCACCACCCCAGGAGCCAGCTTGACCCGGCGTTCTAAATAAACGGTTTCTGGTTGTAAAAAACTCACCCCTTCAGCCATAAATTTGGCTCGCAACCTCTGTTGAAATAAATTTTCTACCCGTGCCAGTTCCCTCTGGCTATTTATCCCCAAAATCTCTTCTTTAAAAGGCGTCTTAAAAGCCACCACCTTTTTGCCCGCTCTTTGGGCGAGAGCGATGACGTCTGTCAGATAATATTCCTTTTGTACGTTGGCGGGGGAGAGCTGAGGCAAGGCCCAGAAGAGAAAATCTTTTTCAAACACGTAAGTGCCAGCATTTACCTCGCGCACCTCTTTCTCGTGGGAAGAGGCGTCTTTCTCTTCTACTATCTTTACCACTTCCCCGGCAGTATCTCTAATAATGCGTCCGTATCCTGTTGGATCATCAAGCTCCGCGGTAAGGAGGGTCACGGTGGCCTTTTCTGTAAAATGTAGGCTCAGAAGGCCCTTGAGGGTTTCTGGGCTGAGCAGCGGTACATCCCCGCAAAGGACCAGCACCGCTCCGGAAAAATCCTTTAAAGCGTCCTGACAGATAAGCACCGCGTGCCCAGTACCGAGTTGTTCTTTTTGGGGCACCAGTTCCACGGCGTAAGCTTTCACCTTTTCCTTGACCAGATGGGCCTTGTGTCCCACCACTAACAATATTTTTTGGGGGTTAAGGTTTAGTGCGGTCTCTAAGACGTGAACTATCAAGGGCTCCCCGGCCAACAGGTGAAGCACCTTGGGCAAGGGAGATTTCATCCGGGTACCCTTGCCTGCTGCCAGAATGATCACCGCCAGCATTAAAAACTCCCCAATAAAAAAGGGGGGCTAGCTTGCGCCGCCCCCCTCCTTTTAGCCCTTGTTATTTGGTTAGCCGCCTCGGGCCTGACGGGCGTGTTCGGCCACTTTGAGCCGAACCAAGGCCCGTGCCAGGGCAGCCTGGGCCCGGGCGATGTCTATCTGTTCTGCCTTTTGAGCGGCCTCCTGCAGACGCCTTTCTGCCCGCTCTTTAGCCCGCAACGCCCTTTCTACGTCGATTTCTTCCGCCTTTTCCGCTGCTTCGCAAAGGAAAGTGATTTTGTTCTCACTCACCTCGCAAAACCCACCACTAACCGCCAAAAACTCCTGCCGATCACCCACCCGATAACGCAACTCGCCGATTTTGATGGCTGCCACCATGGGCGCATGATGGGCCATAACACCAAACTCGCCGGCCACTCCAGGTGCGGTAACTAAATCCACCTCTTCGCTCACCACCAGGCGGTTAGGGGTTACGATTTCCAGAAAAATACGGGCCATTACTAACCTCCCGCAGCCATTTGCTTGGCCTTTTCTACCGCTTCTTCAATGGTACCTACCATATAAAAGGCCTGTTCAGGCAAATCGTCGTGCTTACCTTCTAAGATCTCTTTAAAACCACGGATGGTGTCTTCTAATTTGACATAGCGACCAGGCGTCCCGGTAAACTGTTCGGCCACGTGGAAAGGCTGAGACAAGAAACGCTGAATCTTACGCGCCCGGGATACGATGATCTTATCCTCTTCAGAAAGCTCGTCCATACCAAGAATGGCAATAATATCCTGCAAGTCCTTATAGCGTTGTAGCACCTGCTGGACCTGACGCGCCACCTGGTAGTGTTCCTCACCCAGTACGTTAGGATCCAAGATACGGGACTGAGAATCAAGCGGGTCAACCGCCGGATAAATTCCCAGCTCAGCAATTTGACGGGAAAGAACCACCGTACCGTCCAGGTGGGCGAAGGTCGTAGCCGGAGCCGGGTCCGTAAGGTCGTCCGCCGGCACGTAGACACACTGTACCGAAGTAATAGAGCCCTTGGTGGTCGAGGTAATCCGCTCCTGAAGCGCCCCCAAGTCGGTAGCCAGCGTGGGCTGATAACCAACGGCGGAAGGAATACGGCCAAGCAGCGCGGAAACCTCAGAACCGGCCTGGGTGAAACGGAAGATATTATCTACAAAAAAGAGCACATCCTGCCCTTCTTCATCCCGGAAATACTCCGCCACGGTGACTCCGGTAAGCGCCACCCGAGCACGAGCCCCCGGCGGCTCATTCATCTGCCCATAAACCAGCGCCGCTTTGTCGATAACGCCGGATTCCTTCATTTCCAGGTAAAGGTCGTTTCCTTCACGGGTACGCTCACCCACCCCGCAGAACACCGAAATACCACCGTGCTGCATAGCAATGTTGTGGATCATTTCCATCATAACGACGGTCTTGCCCACTCCGGCGCCACCGAAGGTGCCCATCTTACCGCCCCGCGGGAAGGGAACCAGTAGGTCAAGGACCTTAACGCCGGTTTCCAGTACTTTGATGGTCACGTCCTGCTCCGTAAAAGCCGGGGCCGGACGGTGAATGGGATACATCTTGTCAGACTTAATGGGCCCTGCTTCGTCTACCGGGTCTCCGACCACGTTCATAATCCGGCCCAACACCGCCTTCCCAACCGGTACCACAATGGGCTGCCCGGTAGCCCACACTTCCTGACCACGCGCCAGACCGTCAGTAGTGTCCATCGCAATGGTACGTACCACGTTATCCCCTAAGTGCTGCGCCACTTCCAACACCAGGTTCCATTCCCGGTCATCAATCGCGGGGTTAGTCACCCTCAAAGCGTCCAAAATCTTCGGCACCTTGCCCGGGGGAAATTCAACGTCTACAACGGGACCCATTACCTGAACTATTTTTCCTATTACTTTTTCTTCGGCCATATCGCCTCTTCCTCCTTGGCTAAAACTTTACTGACTATCCTTTAAGGGCTTCAGCACCGCCCACTATGTCCATCAATTCTTTAGTAATCGAGGCCTGACGCGTCTTGTTAAAAAGGAGCGTAAGACTTTGCACCATATCACCACAAGCCCGGTTAGCGTTATCCATAGCTGTCATCCGAGCCGCCTGTTCGCTCACCGCCGTTTCTAACATGGCGGCGTAGATCCGGGTATTAATATAAAGGGGTAAAATCTGCTGAAAGAGCTCTTCTGGCTCAGGTTCATAAATATAGGACCCGGAAATCTTCTTTTTCTCCTCTTCCGGAACCTCTTCCTCCTCAACTGTAATGGGGAGCAACTTTTCCGTTTTGGGTATCTGACGCACTACATTAATAAAATATCCGTAAATAATGTAAGTTTCATCCACTTCGCCTTCTATAAAAGCCCGCATCGCCTCTCGCGCTATGGCCCGGGCGTTAAACATCTCCACCCGGCCCATCACGTCTTCGTAGCCTTTGCGCATAAAATCAAACTTGCGAAAATGCTGGACGCCTTTCTTGCCCACGCAGACCAGCGAGACCTCGCGCCCATTGGCCCGCTGCTCCCGCATAAACCGTTCGCACGTATTAATCAGGTTGGCGTTAAAGGCCCCGCAAAGACCACGGTCTGCCGTCACCAGGATTATCTCTACCTTTTTGACCTCGCGCACCTGCATCAGCTCAAATTGCGCCGGATTCACCGCCCCTGCCGCCGAGAGCTGGGAGATAACCTCTTTAAACTTGGTAGCGTACGGGCGGAATTGCTCCACCCTTTCCTGGGCGCCGCGGAGCTTGGCCGCAGCCACCATGTTCATAGCCCTGGTAATCTGGCCGATTTTCTTAACCGCTTCAATCTTGCGCTTAATGTCTCTTAGGTTCGGCATCTTTCCTCACCTTATCCGGATTAAGGTACTTCAACAGGCTCAACGTTATGCCTGGTCTTGAACTCTTCGTTAAACTCCTTGAAGGCCGCATGCATCTTTTCTTCCAACTCAGGGCTTATTTCTTTTTTCTCTTTGATCTCTTTGTATATCTCTGGATAACGGGACTCGATAAACTCATAAAGCTCCCGTTCGTAATCAGCGAGTACGTCAAGGGGCATTTCGTCCAGATAACCCCGGGTACCGGCAAAGAGAATACAGACTTGTTTTTCCACCGGCAAAGGCTGATACTGTGGCTGTTTCAAGATTTCCGTCAACCTAGCCCCACGGTGCAGGACCCGTTGGGTAGCACGGTCAAGCTCAGAGCCGAACTGGGCAAAGGCCGCCAGCTCACGATACTGCGCCAGTTCCAGACGGAGGCGGCCCGCCACCTGTTTCATGGCCTTGATCTGAGCGGCACCACCGACCCGCGAAACCGAAAGCCCTACGTTAATCGCCGGCCTAATACCAGCAAAGAAGAGACTGGGTTCCAGGTAAACCTGCCCGTCAGTAATAGAAATAACGTTGGTGGGAATATAGGCTGAAACGTCACCTTGCAAGGTCTCAATAATCGGGAGCGCGGTAAGAGAACCACCACCGTGTTGTTCGTTCAGTTTAGCGGCCCGCTCCAAGAGACGAGAGTGGTTATAGAAGATGTCTCCCGGATAAGCCTCACGGCCTGGAGGCCGCCGCAGGAGCAAGGACACTTCACGGTAAGCGTTGGCCTGTTTGGAAAGGTCGTCATAGATGATAAGAGCGTGTCGCCCCGTATCCCGGAAATACTCACCCATCGCACAACCAGCATACGGAGCAATATATTGCAAGGTGGCCGGGTCAGAGGCACAGGCCGCTACCACCGTGGTGTACTCCATGGCTCCGTGACGCCTCAAGACTTCCACGATCTGAGCCACAGAGGCCTTTTTCTGACCGGAAGCCACGTAAATACAATAGATATCACTGTCTTTCTGGTTAATAATAGAGTCGATCCCGATAGCCGTCTTACCGGTCTGACGGTCGCCGATGATCAATTCACGCTGCCCCCGACCGATAGGCGTCATAGCGTCGATGGCCTTAAGCCCCGTATACATGGGCTCGTGCACCGGCCGCCTCGCGATAATCCCCGGGGCCTTCAACTCTATTCGCCGGAACTCCTTGGTTTGAATAGGCCCTTTACCATCCAGCGGACGACCGAGCGGATCAACCACCCGCCCAAGAACAGCCTCGCCGACCGGTACCTCCGCGATACGCCCTGTTCGTTTGGCGATATCTCCCTCTTTAATCTTGGTGGCATCACCCATAATGGGGACACCAACGTTGTCGAACTCCAGGTTGAGAGCGATTCCCATCTCGCCACCGGGGAATTCGATGAGCTCCATCGCCTGGCAGTTACGGAGGCCATAGACACGGGCGATACCGTCACCTACCGAGATGACGACTCCCATTTCGTTAAGGTCTACCTTTTTCTCATACTCCTCGATCCGCTTCTTAATAAGATCACTAATTTCTTCTACTCTTATCCCCTGCATCAGGACACCTCACCCCTTATAATAGATTCTTTAAATTTTTCTAACTGGGCCCGGATGGTGCCATCCAGGACCAGGTCGCCAACCCGTACCATTACCCCACCCAATACCTCCGGGTCTTTGACAATCTGAAGCACCACTTCACGCCCGATCTTTTTGGAAAGCGCCTCAGCCAGCGCCTTCTGCGTTTCCTCGTCCAGCTCGGTGGCCACCCGCACCTCCGCCCGGGCAATCCCAAGCTCCTCGTCCAGGAGGTGCTGATACATCTGGGCTATATCCCGGATAAAATGGATGCGACGCTTCTCCACCAGAAGACGTAAGAATTTGGCCACCGCCTCTTCAACGGCCAAGGCCTTAATAATATCTTCGATAATTTCCATTTTGAGGTCAGGAGGATAAATGGGACTCTCTAAGACCTCCAGAATCTCCGGCTGGGAGCCTAAAAAGTCCGACACCCGGTTAAGCTCCTCACCGTATTCCTTGGTCTTACCTTCGTCCTTGGCCGCTGCAAAAAGACCCCGCGCATACTTTAAGGCTACGATTGTCCTAAGCACTAGTGCACCACCCTTTCAATAAATTCTTTGACTAAACGCTTATGGTCTTCAGGGGTAATCTTTTCTTTAATGATTTGTTCCGCCAGCTTGACCGACATTTCCGCCACTTCCTTACGCAGTTCCGCCCGCGCCTTTTCCAGCTCCTGTTGGACGTAAAATTCGGCCTGTTGCTTTATCCGTTCCGCTGTCTCGTGGGCCTCTTTAATGATACGCTCTTTTTCTTTTTGACCCTGTTCTATAAAGGCTTCCATGATCTTTTTGGCCTCTTCTTCCAAAGTGGCCAATTTCTTTTCATATTCCCGGTACTTGGCCTCTGCCTCTGCCCGTTTTTCCGAAAGCTCTTTATACTCGTTCTCGATACCCTCGCGCCGGGAACGGAAGGTGTTGAGCAGAGGTTCACGCCCAAACTTGACCAGTATGATCACGAGGGCCAAAAAGTTTACTCCCCACCAGAGCAAATCCCTTAATTGCTGTTTAGTGACATGAGGCTTGACCTCATGCGGCCCTCCTTCATGGATGTTGTGGGCCATTTCGGCGTGCTCGGCCTTATGGGCTTCGTGCGTGTAAACGTGTTGGGCTTCGTGGGCCGCCTTACCAGCCTCTTCTACCGCCACCGCCCCGTGACCCGAAGCCGCTTCTTCTACCGCCCACACTGGAGACAGAAAGAAACAACCCCATAACAAAAGCAAACACAAAACGCGGCGTATCATAAAGACCTCCCCAAAAGCTTCTGTGCAATAGAAAGGGCAAAGTTCTCAACCTGAGACTGCAACGCCTGCTTGACCTGTTGCAACTGCTGGTTCAGTTGAGAAAGCATCTGGTTTTTCAGCTGCTCCGCCTCCTTGGTGGCGGCCTCTAAGATCTTCCTTTCCTCTTCCCGTCCCTGTCTTTTAAGCTCTTCCCTCTTCTGAGAGGCCTCCATCCTGGCCTCGTTAAGACGCTGGTGATACTGCTTAAGGGCCTCTTCCGCCCCTTTGGTAAAACGGTCTATCTCTTCCCGCAAACCGTCAAACTTCTGCTTCCGCTCCTTCAGGATCTGCATTACCGGTTTGATCAGGATGACGTTAAGGATGGCCGTCAGGATCAGGGCTTCCACGATCTGGATAAAAAGAGTGATATCAAACTGCAGCATCGATTAACCCCTTGCGTTGAAATTTACTGAATATCCATTCATGTTGGCGCTTTTACATCATTTCCCTACCGGTGTCAATTGGCTTTTAAGGGTCAAAGAGGGAGCTTTAAGGAAAAAAACGCAGATTTTAGGGCACAACTGCCTATCTGAAGGCATATCGCTTACGAGAAATGCTCAAAATTAGCCCAATAGCTGCCATGTTGACCAGTACCGATGAGCCTCCGTAACTCAAAAAAGGAAGAGGAATGCTGGCTACGGGAAGCAGGTGCAAAATGCCGCCGATGTTAATAAACACCTCCCAGAAGAACATGCTCGCTATCCCGAAGCAAAGATAGCGCCCCAGGGGTTCCCGCACCTCACGTGCCAGCGAAAGCATCTGATAAATAAGTAGAAAAAACGCCAGGACCACCAAGCTGCTGCCGATAAAACCCCATTCCTCGGCCCACACCGCAAAGGCCAGGTCCGTATGTTTTTCCGGTAAATAATTGAGTCTGCTTGAAAGCCCCTCCTGGTAACCAAAGCCTTTGAGTCCGCCAGAACCTACGGCTATTAAGGCCTGAAGGATCTGATAACCCCGGTCCAGGGCAAAGGCTTCCGGATTTAAAAAGGCCTCCACCCTGGCCCGCTGATAAGGTTTTAAAATCTTCCAAAAGTAGGGACCGCAGGTCAACCCCACCAGCAGGCCCAAGGTCAAAATGGCAAGGACAACCCTCCTCGGCAATCCGGCTACCGCCAGGAAGGATAGGTAAATCAAGAAAAGCATTCCGCCCTGGTCCAGGTCAGTGGCGGCTACCAGAAGAATCAAGGGAAAAGCCCAGGCAGAAAGATAGAGAAAACTTTTAAGCTCCAGGTGTTCTCCCTCGTTACGGTGCAAGACCAAAGCCGCCAAAACGATGAGGACCAGCTTGGCCACTTCCGAGGGCTGAATACTCACTCCGGGCAAATGTAACCACCGGGTATGCTTCCACGCCAGGAAAGAGAGGACAACCAACAAAACAAGGTATATAACAAAAATCAGCCGTACCGAGAGGATTTTTTGGTAATCAGAGAGGGCAAGTGCTACCAGCACCACCCAGCCTAAACCGAACCAGAGGAGCTGTTTTTTAAATAGCATCCCACCCATGGTGGCACTTGCCTGGTTCAAGGCCCCCGCCAGAACGAGAAAAAAGGTGATCAACAATATAGACCAGCTCCATCTGGGCCACTTCATGAGCTTGAACCCTGCCCTTCAAAATAAAAACGTAAAAACTTACCGGCCAAGGGGGCGGCGGCTGAGCCGCCGTGTCCTCCGTGTTCTACGAATACCACCAAGACGAGTTCTGGTTTTTCTGCCGGAGCAAAGGCCATAAACCAGGCGTGGTCTCTCTTGAGATAAGGCAATTTTTCACTCTTAATCCGCCTTTTCATCCCTACCACCTGGGCCGTACCGGTTTTGCCACCTACGGTTATTTTTTTGAGCCGGGCCGCCCGTCCTGTGCCGTGTTCCCCGTTGACCGCCGCCACCAGGCCCTTTTTTAGCCACCGCAGGGTCTGGGCCGTGGCGGGTAATTTCCCCTCCTCAGCCGGGCCTTCCTCTCGCCAGACCTCTCCGTAAGCATCCAATATTTGCTGGACGTACCAGGGTTTGAAGAGGCGGCCGCCGTTGACCAGGGCGGCCAGAAATTTGGCCAATTGTAGCGGGGTAACCGTGAGGGCTCCCTGACCTATAGCGACGTTTAAGGTCTCCCCTTTTTGCCAGGGGACTTTAAAAACCTTCAGTTTCCAGGACCTATCGGGGACCAAACCTGCCTTCTCTCCCGGGATACCCAGGCCCGTGGGACGGCCAAAACCACAAGCCCGGGCCACCTGGGAGAGGGTATCAATGCCTACCGCCTCCCCAAGCTGGTAAAAATAGGTATCACAGGAAACCTCTATGGCCTCTACCAAAGATACCTTGCCGTGGCCTCCCGGACGCCAACACCGGAAAAGTCTCCGGCCCAAGCGGTAATAACCCGGGCAAAAGATCACCTTCTGCGGGGTAACAACCCCCTTTTCTAAGGCCGCCAAGGCCGTGACCAGCTTGAAAGTAGAGCCAGGATGATACGGCAAAAGGGCCTTGTTGAGTAAGGGATGTTTTACGTCTTGGTTAATTTTTCTCCATTCCTCATGAGAGAAACCCTCTAAAAAATGGGCTGGATCCAGCCCGGGAGCACTTACCAAGGCCAGCAGCCTTCCATCACGGGGATCAAGGAGCACCATAGCCCCGGAACGCCCTGCAAGCAGCCCATAAAGTTTGCGTTCAAAGACGCTATCCACCGTTAACACCAGCGATTTCCCTATCTGGGGGGCCTCTTCGGCCACCACCCTCCTTATCCGCCCCCGGGCGTCTACCTCCACCAAACGGCGCCCCTTTTTGCCCCGCAAGTATTGCTCGAACTGGGCCTCGACCCCGGCCCGTCCCAAGAAATCGCTGGCCTCAAACCCCAAAGAGGCAAGCCTTTTAAGTTCGGAAGCATTGATCCGGGAGACGTAACCTAGGAGATGAAAACCGGCCTCCCCCAAAGGATAATACCTTTTGGGCTCGACCCGGATTTCAACCCCCGGCAGAAAAAAACGCCTGGCCGCTATCTTGGCCACCAAATCTCGGTCCAGATCTTCTTTGAGGAGAACCGGATTCCCCAGGGAACCGCGTCTTAAGACCAAATAGCGCTGCTTAAGCCCAGGAAATTCCTCTCCCAGAAGCTCAGCCAGGCGCTTTAACACCTTATCTCCCTGCGTCCCTTTTACCGTCCTGGGATCTACAAAAAGGGAAAAAGACGGGGTATTTCCCGCCAAAAGGAGCCCCCGGCGGTCATAAATATTGCCTCGGGGGGCTGCCAGGGTAATAACCTTAAGGCTCCTTTTACGGGCCAGTTCCCGGTAATAAGGGCCCTTGATGATCTGTAAAAAAAGGAGCTTTAACCACAAACCCAAAAAGGCCAAAAAAAGGAACACCATTATCCAGCGCAAACGCTGGACAAAAAGCTCATCAATATCTGACTTAGTTCTCTTTAATTGATATCTGGAAAACATCTTTCATAAAGGAAACTTGACAAAATGACCAACATAAAAAACCCCAAAACAGCGTAAATAAACAAAATTTTCCTACAAAATAAAAACTATAAACCGGCAAAGACAGTTCAAAAACCAGGGGTAGGAACCAGAGCCTTAAAATTTCACAAAGAACAATGGTGAAAATGAGACTGATAAGGGCTGGGAAAAAACCTTTTAAAGCGAGTTTTTTAGCAAATTGATAAAAAATAAACAGGGAAACAAAATAGGCTATTACCGTAACCCCCGGAATAAGGGAAGAAAAAACATCCACTACCAAACCACAAATTAAAACCAAAAAAAGATACAGTAATAAATGAAGACGCCAAAACATCCCCCCGAGAAGAAAAGGGAAAAAGGGGTCAAAGGAAAAATGTAGCCCCAGGAAAGACAGCCACTGGTAAAACCAGAATATGACAAACAAAGATAGGCCAAAAATCAGATCTTTTTTCATTTAAGACGCACTCTTAAAAGCACCAAAACTTCTTCTAATTTTTGAAAATCAACGGCAGGCCTTACTTCTATGGGGCGGAAAAGGCCTTTGATACGTCCTGGATAAATCTTGACCACCCTCCCCAAAAGGAGCCCTTTGGGAAAGATCCCGTCAAGTCCGGAAGTAACGATGAGGTCGTTTTCGCGTACGTCTGCTTCTGCAGAAACGTAATCCAGCAAACAAAGCTCTTTCCCCTGTCCCCTCAGCAGGCCCCTTTCCCGCGACCTCTGCACCAAGGCGTCTACGGCAAAGGAAGGATCGGTAAGCAAAAGGACCTTAGCGTAATGTCTTTCCACCGCTACCACCTGGCCCACCACGCCAGCGGGCCCGTATGGGGTATAGGCCAGGACCGGCATTTCTGGAAGGATATTATCGTCTAAACCCCTGTCTATTAAGATTAAGCCCTGCCAGCTGCCCAGGGGTTTCCCGACCACGTGGGCCACTACCGGGGCTTGACCGTGGAGATCCCGTGCGACTCTCAAAAGTTTGCGCAAGCGCTGGTTTTCATAAAAGGCCTCTTTGACCCGGGCCAGCTCCGCTTCAAGGTAAGAGACCTTCTGGCGCAGCTTTTCATTTTCTTCTTCCACCCCGACGAGAAAGAGATATTTCTGCCAGAACTTGCGCAGACCAAGCCCGCCCAAAGCGGCACTTTTGCTAACCGGCCCCGCTCCCTTCAAGACGATCCTTTCCCCCAGTGAGAGACGGGAAGGCCCTTTGAGGCCGGCGTAGATCAAGACCAACACGGCTAACCCTGAAAATAGCAGCAGGAGGTTTAAAAAGATTTTCTTGCGTGGGGTCTTAAACGGCACAGATTTAACGCAGCATTATCTCCCGTAGAATATGGAGATTATCAAGGGCCTTACCGGACCCCAACACCACCGAACACAAAGGATCTTCCGCCACGATTACCGGAAGCTGGGTCTCTTCCTTGATAAGGCGGTCGAGGTTTTTGAGAAGGGCACCCCCTCCAGTCAAGACTATACCCTTGTCCACGATATCTGCGGCCAGTTCGGGAGGCGTTTGTTCCAAAGCGTCTTTTATCGCCTCCACGATAATGTCTACCTGTTCCTGGATGGCTTCTTTGATCTCACCGGCGTTCACGGTGATGGTTTTGGGGATGCCGGTGATGAGATCTCGCCCCTTGATCTCCATTTCTTCAAAGGGCTCTTCCGGAAGCACGTTTCCGATTTCGATCTTTATTTGTTCTGCGGTGTGTTCTCCGATAAGGAGATTGTATTTGCGCTTGATGTAGTTCATGATGGCTTCATCCATCTTATCGCCCGCTACCCGCACCGAATTACAGTAAACGATCCCAGCCAGGGAGATAACCGCCACCTCAGTGGTTCCTCCACCGATATCCACCACCATATTGGCGGTGGGTTCCGTAATAGGTAGTCCGGCCCCGATAGCGGCGGCCATGGGTTCCTCGATAAGATAGACCTCTCGGGCCCCAGCCGATTCCGCAGACTCCCTTACCGCACGCCTTTCCACCTGGGTAATCCCTGAAGGAACACTTACGATCACCCGCGGGCGCACAAAAATGCGCCGGTTATGAACTTTTTCTATAAAATACCGCAACATGGCCTCGGCGACTTCAAAATCGGCGATCACCCCGTCTTTGAGAGGACGGATGGCCTGGATATTCCCCGGTGTGCGTCCGAGCATCCGTTTGGCTTCCTGCCCTACGGCGAGCACCCGCTTGCCACGACCGTCCAGTCGCACCGCCACCACAGAGGGCTCGCGCAACACGATACCCTTGCCTTTAACGTAGACCAGGGTGTTAGCAGTCCCCAAGTCTACGGCTAAGTCAGTAGAAAACCACCCGGCGAGGGAACGAAACATAATTGGAAAGCCTCTTTCCTTTTGGCTCCAAGTTACCAAACCGCCTCTTTACTGGCAACTGCCCCGCTCTTATTTTGACAGAGAGAAGGAGAGGAGGAGAAAGATGGTACGTTTGCCTGCCGTTGCTGGACGATTCTATGAGGCCGATCCATCCCTCTTGAGGAGGGAGATTGAGGCTTACCTTGTCCCCGGACTTCCCAAAGAGGAAGCGATCGCGGCGGTCTGTCCCCACGCGGGGTACATGTATTCCGGCCACGTAGCCGGGGCTGTCTACAGCCGTATTATCATTCCCGACCAAGTGGTCATTTTGGGCCCCAATCATACGGGGCTTGGGGCGCCGGCGGCCATTATGACCCGAGGGGAATGGCAAATGCCCTTCGGCCCGGTCCCCATCGCCAGCAAGTTGGCCACCCGTATACTAAGTTTAAGCCAGGTACTGGAAGACGACCCGGAAGCCCACCTTTATGAGCATTCCCTAGAGGTTCAGGTTCCCTTTCTCCAGTATTTAAACCCCAGAATCTCCATCGTCCCTATTTGCCTTTCTGTTCTTCCCCTGGAAGACCTGGAAGACATCGGGCTAGCCATCGCTCGGGCCGTCTCTGAGGCCGAAGCCCCCACCCTCTTGGTAGCCAGCACCGATATGAGTCACTATATCCCCCACGAAGTGGCCAAGGCCAAAGACGCCCTGGCCATCGAAAGGATCCTCCTTCTGGATCATTTAGGGCTGCTAGAGGTAGTAAAGAGGGAGCGGATCAGCATGTGTGGGGTGTACCCCACCGCGGCCACGATAGTGGCAGCCAGGGCTCTGGGCGCCAGAAAAGGAGAATTGGTAAAGTACGCCACCTCGGGAGAGGTCTCAGGAGATTTTTATCAGGTGGTGGGTTACGCCGGCATCATAATCCGTTAAAATAGGCCCCCTAAGTAAAAGGGGATAGTCATGAGCAAGGTGAAGACCCGTTTTCCGCCAAGCCCGACAGGACACCTCCATTTGGGTGGGGCCCGTACCGCGCTATTTAACTGGCTTTTTGCCAGACACCACGGGGGTGTCTTCCTCCTGCGTTTTGAAGACACGGACCGGGAAAGAAGTCGACAGGAATACGTGGATTCCATCAAAGAGGCCCTGGAATGGCTTGAGCTCTTTTGGGACGAAGGTCCTTATTTTCAAACGGAGCGGCTTGAAATTTACGCCCAATTTGCCCAGAAACTGGTAGAGGAAGGTAAGGCCTATTACTGCGAATGTCCCCCGGAAGTTTTGGAACAAAAGAGAAAGAAGGCCCTGGCTGAGGGACGCAAACCCAAATACGACGGGACCTGCCGGGAAAAAGGCCTGGGGCCGGGGCCCGGCCGTGTCCTGAGATTTAAATGTCCCCAGATAGGGACTACCGTGGTAGAAGACCTCATCCGGGGGCCGGTTGCCTTTGATCATCAGGAACTAGACGATTTCGTACTCATGCGCCCCGACGGCACCCCCACCTATCAGTTCGCGGTGGTGGTAGACGACTTGACCATGGGGATCACCCACGTCATCCGGGGTGACGACCACCTCTCCAACACCCCCAAACAAATCCTCCTCTTTGAAGCCTTGGGGGCCACCCCTCCTAAATACGCCCACGTACCCATGATCCTTGGGCCCGACGGGACAAGACTTTCCAAACGGCACGGAGCCTTGTCGATCCTGGCGTACCGTGACGAAGGCTATCTCCCCCAGGCCATGCGTAATTACCTGGTACGTTTGGGGTGGTCATACGGCGATCAGGAAATTTTCAGCCTGGAAGAAATGATCGAGAAATTTGATCTTTCCCGGGTTTCCAAATCCCCGGCCCGCTTTGATCCGGACAAACTGCTGGCCCTCAACGCCCATTACCTCCGCCAGGAACCTACGGAACGTTTGGCGCAGCTGGTGCGTCCTTTCTTGAAAAACCTGGGAGTTGAGCCTCCGGCCCCGCAAGACCCGAAATTTTTAAAGGCCGTGGAGACCGTAAAACCCAGGGCCCGCACCCTCAAAGAGATGGCCCAGATGATGCTCTTTTACTTCGTCCCAGAAATTGCTTACGAGGAAAAGGCGGCCCGCAAGTTTTTGACCAGAAAAATCGTGCCTATATTGGCCGAATTAATCAAAGAACTCGAAAATTTGCCCTCTTTTGAGGAAGGAGACCTGGAAAGGCTGTTTCGGGGACTTGCCGAAAAACACCAACTTAAACTAAAACACATTGCGCAACCTGTCCGCGTAGCGCTTACCGGGCGTACGGTAAGCCCCGGCCTTTTTGAAATTATGGACGTTTTAGGCCGGGAGACGGTCCTTAAACGTCTCAGAAAGGCCCTAGAATACGCCAAGGAGGCCCCAGATGGGTGATATCGTAGCGATCGTTTTGGTAGTGGTAGGCTGGATCCTGATTAACCGGGTAGTGTTGCCCAAACTAGGGGTGCCAACCTGAATGTCGCCTACTTGCTCGCTGGACAAGCGGGGCCAAAAGAAGAAAAAGGGTTAATCCTCGCTTTCTTTGGTCAAGGATTCCACCGCGGTCGGATAGAGATGGAAATGAACGGTCTGGCCGCGGTCAACCGCTAACAAGGTGGTAGAGACCCGGAATTCCTTACCGATTATTTCTCCCTCCTTCAACCAGAAAAAACCGTCTTTGTAGGCCTCAAAAATCCCTTCGTAACGGGTTCCCGCCCGGGACTGGATAACTATCTTCTGCCCCTTCAGTTTCTCGAAGAGACTCTGGGGTTCCTGGGGCTTTTCGTTCTTCTTGAGGACAATCCTCTTTTTGGGTTTCATAAAAAACCTCTCGTCATTCGTTTTCTTTTAGAAGCCTCTTTCGGAGCTCGTACGCTGCGAGACCGGAAGGGTAGTAATTCTCTATCTTTTTTATAACCTTAAAACCCGTCCTTTTAAAGAGAGAAAGGGCGGGCTCATTTTCGCAGCCCACGTGGGCCCGAAGGGTCAGGTAACCGGCGGCCAGAGCCCGAGCCTCCGCCCAGCGGAGCATCTTTTTGGCCAAGCCCTTTCCCCGGGCCTCAGGACTTACGTAAATGGCCATTACGTCAACGGTGGCCCGGAAATAAGAGGGAAAAAGTGGCCCCAAAAAAATAAAGCCGGTTTTGGTTCCGTCTATTTCAAGGACCATGACCTCGATCCAGGGATCAGTTAACCACCCATTTATTATTTCGACGTAAGGGCCAAATTTTTCAAAAACCCGGCTGGCGTCTAGGATAAAAGCTCTGTCCGCCGGTCTTACCCGCCTCAGGGTGGCGGTTGACTTTCCGGGCGTAAAAAAGTTAGACATTTAAATAAATTCCTCTAAGGGGTTTTGCCATGAAGATCACTTTTTACGGCCACGCCACTTTCAAGATAATAACCCCGGAAGGGATACGCATCCTCATCGACCCCTGGCTTAATAACCCCCAAAGTCCGGAAGAAAAGGACCTCGGCCCTTACGACCTGATCCTGATCACCCACGCCCACGGAGACCACCTGGGAAACGTCTTAGAACTGGCTCGCACCGCCACCACCGAGGTGATCGCCATTCACGAAATCCAGCAATATCTCCTGGCCCACGGGATACCTAACGTAACGGGCATGAACATAGGGGGCAGCTACCGCACCAAGGGGCTCACCATCACCATGGTCCAAGCCCTTCATAGTTCTTCTATTCAGGAAGACGAAGCCTTGATTTACGGGGGAGACCCGGCGGGTTTTGTGGTGCGCCTGGAAGACGGGCGCGCTTTTTACCACGCCGGAGATACAGGGCTATTTTACGACATGAAACTCATCGGTGAGCTCTATCAGCCCGAAGTGGCCTTTTTGCCCATCGGGGACCACTACGTCATGGGGCCCAGGGAAGCCGCTAAAGCCTGTGCCCTTCTCCGCCCCAAGTTGGTCATCCCCATGCATTTCGGCACCTTCCCCTTACTTACCGGAACACCGGAAAAGTTTGCTCAATACCTAAAAGAATTTGCCCCAGAAGTGGAGCTTAAAGTCTTGGCACCTGGGGAAACGATCGAGTGGTAATGCCTTTTGCGGTAAGTTTTGTCGGCTTCCATAACACGGGCAAAACCACGCTTTTGGCCGTGGTTGCCAAGGAATTGATGGCCCGGGGGCTGAAGGTCGGGGCCCTTAAATCTTCCAAGGAAGAAAGGCCCCATTTAGAACGCCAGGGGGCGGATACCGAAATCTTTTGGGCCGCCGGGGTCCAAAAAGTTGCGTTTTGGGGGGCCAAAGAAGGTCTTTTGCGCTACCACGTGCCAGAAAAAGACGACTTCAGTTTCTGGTATTACCTGAACCGCTTTTTCCCGGAAGAAGAAATCGTCCTCTGTGAGGGCTTCAAAAACATAAGGAGTCTGCCCAAACTGGAAATCGTAAGCTCTGACGGTCCTGAACCCCTTTTTAAAAAGGGGCTCCCCGGGCTTATCGCGGTCATCAGCCCCGAAAAACTCCAGACGAGACTCCCGGTCCTGCCTCCTGACCCGAAACAGATAGCCGCCTTTATCTTAGAAAGGAGGCCCCAAAGGGAGGCCCCGGCCAAATTATTGGTGGACGGAAAACCCGTTGGTCTTACCCGTTTTGTCGCCAAGGCCCTGGCAGAATCCGTAAAAGGCTTTGTCAAAACGTTGCGCGGAGTAAAGGACCCAAAGGTGATCGAATTAAGGATTGATTCTTTCGAAGACCAGGGCTAAAGCCCGGGCCAGCGATCTTATCTCCCACTGGGCCTTCAGGTGATTCCTCTTGGTGACGAAATCTTCCCAAACGAAATAAGGCCCGGTGGCAAGCAAGGTGGTAGCTGCTCCCTGAGGGGTAACAAAGCGCGCGTCTTCTTTCTTGATGTCCCGGGTCACCAGACGCTGGTAAGCCAAAAGCCCGGCCTTGAGCTGTTCTTCGTAAACGCCCCGGGCCTCCGCGTCAAAGGAAGGGGGACAGACAAACTGGTCCACCTCGGTGTACCGGTGGGAGCGCTGGTTAAAGTTGAGCCAGGTGTGACGGACAAACTGGTGAGAAAAGAGGCGGCTAAATCCCTCCACTATGACCGCCAGCCATCCGAAGGGAGCCATTTGCGCCGGAGAAACCTGAATTACGTAAATCTCTGGCCTGGCCCAAACACCCTGGTATTCCTGCCAGGGAGTCTCTACCAGCTGGCTCATAGAGTACTCCTCAAGGTGGGGCTCCTCAAATACCGAAGAGACTACAAAGACCCGAAATTCTTTCCAGGCCTCTCCTTTAAGAGAGGCCTTAAGAAGGGTTTTAAAGGCTTCGTCTTCCAGGGCCTCGGCAAAATGGCGTAGATTAAGACAGACTTTATCTTCCGCCCACCAGGCCTTAAAGAGAAAAGGCATAAGACGGGCCTTTTCTGAAGGCGAAAGGTCAGCTTGAACCACCAAAGGGGAATGGGCAAAAACGCTGGTGTGTCCGGAAGACTTCAAACGCATAAGAAAGGCCAGGAGTTCTTCTGGCTCTCTGAAACGTTTTTCCGCAAAGAGGTTGAGCGGCCTGGTACTGGCATAGCAGATCCGGGCCCCCAAAAAGCTGAGAAACAAGGTATCGGCAAAAAGGGCCTCGTTTTTTTCTAATAAGCCCTTTAGAAATGGACGGACTGTGGTCTGAAAACCTTGATGATAATTTTTAAGGGAAAATCTCATCTATGGTAACCTCCGGTACTACCAAAGCCCCCGCGCGAGGAATGCTTGGGCGGTTCCTCAAGGACCTCCCACGGGGCCTCCACCAGGGCCTTTAGAAAGACCAGCTGGGCGATCCTTTCTCCCGCTTTGATGAGGACTGGTTCAGCACGCAAGTTCAAGACCGGCACCTTGAGCTCGTCTTCGGCCCCGCAATAATCAAAATCGATGATACCGGCAGAATGCGGAAAGATAAGGCCCTTTTTGCGAAAAAGGGAAGACCGGGGGAAAAGGAACATGGCGTAGGGAGGGGGGGCGGCGATCACTAGACCGGTACGCACCAAGACCTGGGCCTGGGGTGGAACCATGGTGTCCTCAAGGGCCCTTATATCCCACCCCACCGCCCCGGGCGAGGCCTTTTCCGGAAGGCTGGCCCGGGGGTCGCAACGCCATACCCTTAAGCGTAAATTCTGATCTCTTCCCACTCGGTCTGCAGGTCCTTTAAAAGGTCAAGCCCTTCCAAAAGGGCAACCCCGGTCTCCAAGACGTCCAACCCAGAGATGTAGCGGCAAAATCTGGCCGTTTCAAGGGCGGTACCGATTTGTTCCGGGGTCAAATGGGAGATTTTCTCCTCCAGCTTATCGTAATCTTCTTTACGCACCCTTATTTTACGCCCCACCGGAGAAAACCGGCCGATTTCTCGCAAGGCCAAAAGGACGTACCAGATGTGGGGTGTCACGGGGAAATCGACCCCTCCAGGTACCGCAGCCAGCCCCTGTTTGATCTTCTCTCCCGCGGGGGTAAGGACGTAAAGCCCTCCCGGGAGCAGGTCCACCAGGCCAGAAGCCAGAAGTTTACGCAACCCGTTGAGGACACTTGGATGCTGGTCTTCAGGGTAAAGGGCCAAAATTTCAGCTTCGCTCACCCCGCGCCAGAGAGGGATCCCCCGCATTATGAGCATCTCATCCTTGGTAATTACGGGTAAACGGTGGATATTGGAAGCAATTTCCGCTAGCAGCCTCCCTTTCTGGCTAGGGAACCCGTTTCCTATCACACCCTGCTCTTCGGCCTTTTTGACCCAGGCGTCGTCAGGGGGCATATTCTCCGTCCGGGTCACCGTGATCGCCATGACCGCCTGGGCGTGAACTGGGGCCAGGTCTTCCAACCGGAGTAGCTCTTCTCCGTAAGGGGTAATTTCGTAGGAACCATCCGGCTTGCTGACGATTAACCGAAATCCTTCTAGGCGGTAAAGACTCTGTTTGATCCGGAAGGGATCCTTCAAATCCTGGACCGCCAGAAATTCTTCGATCCCTTCCGGGGTCTTGAGCGGGGCCCTTGCCACCGCCTTCAGGACAGAGATATTCCAGCCACTCAGGTCTAAACTCGGGTTAACGGTAATGGGCCGGTAAAAGAGCTTGGCCGCCATCAAAAGGTGTTTGCCAGGGACGGTAAGTTCCCCTTGCGGGTCAATGGCCCCCAGTTGTTCCAGGACTTCGGTCCTCTGTCCGGCCAGGATGTCTTTGAGGATGCGGGTACTTAAAGAAATCTCAGGGACCAAGCCGGTACGCAAGGCCGCCCAGAGCTGGGCCCCGACCCCGGTAAAGGCAAAAAACTCCCCTTCAGGCAAGGTAAAGGTAATAAGTCTTTGGGCCTCAAGTTGAAAAACGTGATCTTCAGGGATGGGTTCTAAATAGTTTTTGCGCGCCGGACCCACGGGCAGGGCCAAAATACTTTTGGCCAGTTCCGGGGTCACGAAAAACTCTACTTCGGCGCTCCGGTAAGACTCAAGGATGGCCTGGGCCCAAGGCTGAAGTCGGCCTCCCTGCGCCAGTCCCCTCTCTTCCAGTTCTTTATTGAGGTCAGGTTGAAAATCCGTCCGGCCTTGGGCCCGGGTACAGATCTCAAGGATAGAGATGATCCGCGAACCCACCAGCCGGTACCCGTCGTAAAGTTCAGCAAAATTGAGGGCACAGGCCCTCTCGGCTGCTTCTAAAGACTCAAGGACCAAAAGGCCACTCCTGGTCAGGGCAAAACTTTCTTCCTCTTCGGTAATAAGACCTGCCAGGCGGAGGTGGAACAAAACTTCCAGATCTTCCGCAGTCAGTTCTTCCACCTTTTCTAGACTGCCGGTGGCCAAGCGCCGCAACATTTTCAGGTGCCTGACCGTTACAATCATAGTCTACCTCCTATCTCTAGGAATAAAGCCCTCCCAGAGTACGGTAATCACCGCCTGGACTTTATCAAGCAAGGGAGAAGAGACTCTGTTGACGCGGTCGCGCGTTGGGCTCCTTTTTTCCTTCTTCGGGGGCAAATATTTTGACCTTGCCGTAGACCCCGTCGTAACCCGGCCGGATGTAAAGACGCCCTTCACGCACCCGCTTAATGCCCTCTATGATCGGAACAGGAACGGTATTCTTCAATTCTTCAAGGTCGCGGTAAAGCAGTAGCTCAAACTCTGTACCCCCAAGCTCTATGAGTTGCTGATAAGTGCGTCTTACTGCCTGGCTTTGTACCCCTTTACCGAGGGCCTCGGCGATGATTTCCAAAAGAGGAACCAGGTGAACCGCAGGAGGCTTGCCCGGCGGAACAAAACCTTCTGGACGGTCTGCCAGGTCTTCCACCCGGTGCATTACCCCTACGGTTAAGGGTTCCCCACAGACCGGACAGCGCCCACCCAGGGCCTTGGTCTCTCTGGGAGAGAGGATCACCCCACAGGCCCGGTGGCCGTCAAAATGATATTTGCCTTCTTCCGGGAAAAATTCGATGGTAAAGGCCAGCTTATCTTCTTTAATGGCCTGAAAAATGGTCTGAAATGAGGGTTTACCGTAAAAGGCGTTGGCCTCTCTCCCCAGTTTGGCGGGGGAATGGGCATCGGAATTCGAGACCAAGGTGTAGCGGTCAAGGGCTGAAAGACGCCAGTTCATAGGGGGATCTGAAGAAAGACCGGTTTCCAGGGCGAAGATATGTTCGGTCTCTTCTTCAAAACATTCTTCCACGGCCTCAAACCCCGAAAAGGCCCCGAAAAGGGAATACCACGGGGTCCAAACGTGGGCCGGAATCACTATTATTTCTTCTGAAATGCGAAAAAGGAGTTTGACCAGCTCCTTTACAGGAAAACCAAAAACAGGACGGCCATCTGCCTCAAGGTGCCCCAAGGGGGCCAGCAATTTATTTATTTCCCGGGCGATTTCTAAAGAGGGGACCAGGATCAGGGTGTGAACCCGCCGGTTCTTTTTCCCTCCCTGGCTAAAGATATTGGAAACCTCAGCGCTTAAAATAAACCTGGGGCCCTCGGGATCGTCCCGCCAGACGTAAAGGCCTTCTTCGGCAGGAAGCAGCCATTCTTCCAGTTCGGCCAAATATTCCGGGTGCGTAAAATCACCCGTTCCCACCACGGACAGCCCCTTTTCTCTGGCCGTTTGGGCCAGAACCGGAACAGACATATCTTTACTGGTGGCCCGCGAATAACGGCTATGAATATGAAGATCTGCCAGGAAAATCTCGTCCCAGGCGGGAAGGGTTATTTCTTTTACCGTCATGGGTCAAGGACCTCGTAAATCACTTTCAAAAGTTCGGTGGGAGAAAAGGGTTTGGCCAGAAAAAATCCCGGAAGTTTTTCCAAATGCTGGCCCTTAGGATAACCAGAGATAAAAAGCACCTTCAGCTCCGGTCTTAAATTTAGGGCCTCTCTGGCCAGATAGGCCCCGCTTCCTCCAGGAATAACAAGGTCTGTAAGGAGGAGATGGATAGGCTCAGGGTAATTTTGTAAAAAGGAAAGGGCTTTATCCGCGTTTTCTGCCTCAAGTATTTTGGCCCCGCTGTAACCGAGCGCCTCTTTTAGCAGGTGACGCACTTCGTTTTCGTCTTCTACTACCAGAATAGTAACCCCGTTTAGGTCTTTACCCGCTTGGGACTGGTCTCCAGGCCTGCTTTGAGAAGCCAACGGGTCTTCTGAAAGGGGAAGATAGATCTCAAAGGTGGTCCCCTGACCGGGGAAAGAATTAACGGTAATATAGCCCTTCAAGTACTTGATGGTATTATAGACCACGAAAAGTCCCAGCCCTGAGCCTGTCTCTTTGGTGGTAAAAAACGGGTCAAAAATATAATCCAGGTGTTTTTTGGGGATGCCGCTTCCGTTGTCTTGCACCCGAAGATAGGCGTAAGACCTTTCTTCGGTAAGAAAAGGGGGCGTTTGTTCCCTCACTTCTAAAATGATTTCACCTCCCTGGGGCAGGGCTTCGGCGGCGTTAAGGACTAAATTCATGACGATCTGTTCAATATCAGAGGGATCTCCTTTCAACAGGAGGGCCTTCGGGGGCAACTTGAGTCTTATTTCTATCCGCTCTTCGATAAGGCGTCTAATCATAGGATAGAGGTCCACCAGGGTCTGGTTCAGATCGAAGACCTTTTTGGGTTGTGAACGGTGACGGGAAAAGGTAAGGAGTTTTTTGGTAAGGTCCCCCGCCCTTCTGATGGAGGCTATGATGTTTTCGGCGTATTTTTGGGTCACCGGATCGGAAACCTTCTTCTTCAAGAGTTCCGCGTAACCCATGGTAGCGGTAAGGATGTTATTAAAGTCATGGGCGATACCCCCGGCCAAACGCCCGATGGCTTCAAGCTTTTGGGAACGGCGCAGGTGGGCCTCAAGCTCTACCCGTTGAGTTATATCATGTAAGACCGCTACAAAATGGGAAATCTTGTTTTGTTCGTCCCGTACCGGAGAAATGGAAAGCTCAATGTAGAGTTTATGGCCATCTTTGTGGCGGATCTCCACTTCACCGTGCCAGCTCTTCTCCTCCTTTAAAGTGCGCCAGATGTCCCGGTAGGCCTCCCGGTTGGCGTCTTTCAAGAAGTTAGGGATCCGGTGTAAGACCTCTTCTCGGCGATAGCCGGTGATGGTCTCAAAGGAGGGGTTGAGGTAGATGATTCTTCCCCGCCGGTCGGTGATGAGGATGGCCTCGGCTGACTGCTCTACGGCCTTGGCCAAAAGCCTCGTCCTTTCCTCGGCTTTAATCTTCTCGGTAATATCTTTGCAATGTTCAATGACACCTATCAGGTTGTCTTCTTCGTCCCGCAAGGGAAAAGTCGAAAGCTCGATCCAGCCCACGTGTCCTTTGTCCGTAACGTAGGGGACTATCTCTTCGGCGGGCATTCCGGTCTTGAGTGTCTTAATGGAGGGACACCAGGGGCAGATAAAGTCTCGCTGCTGGTAAACCTGATAACATTTCTTGCCTTCAAGGGGCAGGGCGTGTTCATAACGCTGTCTCATCCAATAATTGACTTTGATGATATTGAGTTCCCGATCGAGGATGCTGATACCGTCCCTTAAGGCGTTGAAGATGTTTTCTAAAAATCTGTCGTATGGCCCCAGTTTGGGGTTTGAAGAGAGATTCGTTAACACTTTTTCCTCCCGCTCTTTGCATTTTAACATCGAAAGAGAAAAACCTCCAAAGCTTTGGCCGCCGTTGACGAGGCCGGAAGGGACTGCTACCCATGAAACATGCTCAAAAACATATTTGACAAGATAGAAAAAGGAAAACGCCTAAACCCGGATGAAGCCGTTGTCTTATGGGAAAAGGCGGACTTTTTTGAACTAGGGTTCTGGGCCCGCCTGGTCCGTTTCCGGCTTCACCCGGAAAGGGTCGTGACCTACATCGTTGACCGCAACATCAACTACACCAACGTGTGTATCTCGGGGTGTAAATTTTGCGCTTATTATCGCAAACCGGGAGACCCGCGCGGGTATGTCCTCTCCAAAGAAGAACTCCACCGTAAAATCGAAGAGACCCTGGCTTTGGGTGGGACCCAAATCCTTCTTCAGGGGGGGCTCCATCCGGAACTCCCCTTTTCTTTCTATGAAGCCATGCTCCGGGAGATAAAGGAACGTTTCCCCCAGATCCATATTCACGGTTTTTCTCCCCCGGAGATAGTTCATTTTGCGCGGCTTGCGGATCTTTCTATCAAAGAGGTACTTGAGCGTCTGAAGGCCGCAGGCCTTTCTTCGATTCCCGGAGGCGGAGCAGAGATTCTGGTGGACCGGGTAAGGCAGAAGATCTCCCCCCACAAATGTTCTGCCGAAGAATGGCTCGAAGTAATGAGAGCGGCCCACCAACTGGGGTTAAAGACCACCGCTACCATGATGTTTGGCCACATAGAGACCTTTGAAGAAAGAATTGAACATCTAGAAAAAATCCGCCAACTCCAAGACGAAACCAGGGGCTTTACCGCCTTCATCCCCTGGCCCTTCCAGCCCGGCCATACGGAACTTAAAGTACCCAAAGTCCTCCCGGTAGAATACCTAAAAATGTTGGCCCTCTCACGCCTTTATCTAGACAATATCCCTAATCTTCAGGCCTCTTGGGTTACCCAGGGGCCCAAAGTGGCCCAGATAGCCCTTGAGTTTGGCGCTAACGATTTCGGCAGTACCATGATCGAAGAAAACGTGGTAGCGGCGGCCGGGGTGACCCATCGCCTATCTGTTGCGGAAATCGAAAAAATCATCCGAGACGCCGGCTACGAACCCCGAAGGCGGCGCATGGATTACAGCCTTATAGAAGGCTGAACACATGGAAATCAGGCTCTCAAAAGACCCTACCCTTTACCGCGCCCGTTTTCTGGACCCCGTGGTGGAGCCCCCTATAGAAGATGGGGCCGTGATCACCGCCGGGGGCATGATCGTGGAAAGTGGCCCTTACCAGCGGGTCAAAAAGGGCTTTTTCGGACCGGAGCAGGACCTGGGAGACGTGTTACTTTTGCCGGCCCTGGTCAACGTCCACACCCACCTTGAGCTTTCATGTCTTAAGTGGCGCTTGACCCCGACGGGGTCTTTCGTCGGGTGGGTCAAAAATCTCTTACGCTTGCGCGGTCAAATAAGACCAGAGGAGACGGTCGTCGCCGCGCAGGAGGCCTTAAAGGAGATGTGGCGGCGGGGAATAAGTCTTTTGGGGGATCACGGAAACACCGGACTTTCGGTGGCCGTCCTGCGGGAAGCGCCGCTTGATAGCGTTTTTTTCCGGGAGGTCATCGATTTCAGGGGAAAAAGCACCCTTAAAGAATATTTGAAAGAAAATCTGGCTTCCGGACGGGTAACCTATTCCCTGGCCCCACACGCCCCCTATACCGTCTCTCCCCTCCTGATGCAGGCCATTAAGAGCTGGACCAGGAAATATGGTCTCCCTTTTTCCCTGCACGTGGCTGAATCCCCGGAAGAAATCACCTTTCTAAAGACCGGAAAAGGCCCTATCAGGGAATTGCTTGCTGAACGAGGACAATGGTCGGCTTCTTTCGTGCCCCCGGGACTTCCCCCCGTCTTTTACCTGGACCAACTGGGAGTCCTTGATCAGGACACCATCTGTGTCCACTTGACCCAAGCCTCCAGCGAAGAATTGGAGTTGCTGGCCCAAAGGGGCAGCAGACCCTGTTTGTGCTTGCGAAGCAATACTTTTCTGGGGGTGGGTATCCCAAACGTCCCCTTGATGTTAAAACTGGGGCTTAAGCCCTGTCTGGGTACCGACAGCTTGGCCAGTAACGACAAATTGTCTATTTTTGCGGAAATGGCGGCGGTGGCCAAATTTTTCCCCGAGATCCCAGCGGATACCATTTTAAAGATGGCCACTATCTGGGGGGCACAGGCCCTAAAGAAAAAGGACCGGGGCCTTATCGTTCGAGACATGCGGGCCGATCTTTTGGTTATCCCCTGGGGAGAAAATCTTTACGAGCGGGAAGGACTTATTAACCATCCCCCTGAGCAATTGGGGCGACTTTATGGTTAAATTATCCACAGGATGTGGGTCTTTTTAGGACTAAGCCTGATATTTTTCTTCTTCGCCCCCGGAGGCTGTGCCTACGCCTTTGGCCCCGGAGTACACCTAGAACTTGCCTTAAAATTCCTTGAAAAAACCACCGTTTTTGAAGGCCTTTTGGGCCTGTGTTTCCTCTACGGAAACCTCGTCCCCGATTATTTCCTCTCTTCCGGCACCTTAAAAAGATTATTTCATAACGAAGAGGCTTATCTAAAACTTTTGGCCAAGGCCCAAAGCCCAAGCGAAAAGGCCTTTGCGGCAGGCTTTGGGGCTCACTTAAAGGCAGATAAAGTGGCCCATGAAAGACTCGTCCCCGCCCTTAAACGCCGCCTGGAACTGCCTGAAAGGCTCATCCATTATTATCTCGAATGGACCCTTGAAAGAAACCGGACCAGCAAATGGTATCTCCTGCGCGGGCTTCTTCTGTGGCCTGCCCACCAGGAGCTGGACCATTTTTTGATAAAGACCCTGGCCCTTGACCGCTACCTATTTTTGACCCGCAAATGGGTCTCCCTCACCAGCTATCGCGTTTTCAAAATCAGGCGGCGGCGGGCACCCACTAACCTGGCCCTCCTCTTTGAACGCTGTTTCCAATCTACGGAAACACGCTGTCTGACGGAAATGGCAACTTTAATTGAGACTCCTTCAGGAGAAAACCGATGCGGGTAGTGGGTGCAGGGGCTTTAAACTTAGACCTCTTTTACGAAGTGGAAGACCTCAAGGCCATCGACCCCCGGCTGGAACCGGGAAGGGAGCTTTGGGGGAGCAGGGAAGAACTTTGGGCCTTGCGGGAAAGGCTGGAAAAAAGGGGGCGTTTTTTGGCCAGCTCCGGCGGGGGTTCTGCCGCCAACACTATTTACGCTTTGTCCGCCTGGGGTTTTGAGACCGCCTTCATTGGCCTAGTGGGCGAGGACGAAGAAGGGAACCAGGTGCTGGCCGAACTAAAAGGGGTTGATCTATCCCGGGTAAAAAGAAAGGGACACACCGCCTGTTCGCTCATAATTCTTGACGCCCAGAGAGACCGGGCCATCTTTGTCAGCCCTGGAAGCCACGAAAAACAGATCTCTGCCCTGGTCCCCGCCCAAACCTTTGAAGAGGAATGGCTGCACCTGAGTTCGTTAATTAGCGAAGAAGGTTTTGCCTTCCATTTGCAACTTAAGAAACAGCACGGGGGGCCCTTTAGCCTTGATCCCGGAGAAATTTACGCCCAAAAGGGGCTTAAAAAATTACACCCCTTATTCTCGCGGGCAGAGATCCTCTTCATTACCAAGCAGGAGCTTGAAATGTTGGGGTGCGATCTCTCTTTTCTTCAGAAAGAAGTCAAACGGATATGTCTTAAAAGGGGCGCTCAAGGGGCCATAATTTTCAACGACCAGCCGTTTGAAATAAGCCCGGTCCCTGCCGCTAGCATCGTAGACAACACCGGGGCTGGAGACGTCTTCGATGCCGGTGTGATTGCCGGCCTGCTTTCCGGGCTTACGCTAAAAGCCGCAGGACAGCTGGCTGCCTCTTTGGCCGCCCTTTCCCTGCGGGATTACGGCCGGCACGGGTATCCTTCCCGAGAGGAGTTTATCCAAAGGAGAAACCAGTATGATTATACCTAAGGGAGTAGAGAAGGTTCTCGGCAAAGCCAAAGGTAAAGGGCTTTTTGCGGATCTTTATTTTGAGGAAACCGAAAGCACATACATCGTGCTTGAAGGAGACCAACTGGAAAAAGTGGTTTCCGGGATAGATAGCGGGGTGGGTTTAAGATCAATTTACGGAGACTTCCACACCGCTTACGCTTATACCAACGAAATCAGCACCAAGACCCTGGAAGGTCTGGCCGAAGTCATTGGCCAAATCGTGGGTGAAGGTCCGGATACCATAAACCTTGGTGAAGGGCTTCAAGTGCCCTTTCTGGAAATAAAAGAACCCCCTTTTGAGGCGGGCCTTGAACAAAAGATCTCCCTGGTCAAACGGGCCAACGAGGTAGCCCGGGGGATTTCGCCTGAAATCGTCCAGGTGAAAGTGGTCTATCAGGACGTTTACAAAAAGATCACCATCCTTAATTCCGAAGGGGAGTGGATCAGCGGGGAAAGGATTTATACCCTTTTGGCCGTTCAGGTGGTGGCCAAAAGGGGTGAGGTAATTCAAACAGGCTATGAACCTTTAGGGGGAGCTATCGGGCTTGAAATTTTTGCCAAAACCCCTCCGGAGGAGATAGCCGAAAAGGCCGCCAGAAGGGCCCTGCTCATGCTTTCAGCCCGCAAGGCCCCAGGGGGCACGATGCCGGTAGTACTATCCTCCGAGGCCGGAGGCACCATGATCCACGAGGCCGTGGGACACGGCCTGGAAGCAGACCTGGCTACGGAGGGTTTTTCGGTTTATGCCAATAGGTGCGGCCAAAAAGTGGCCTCTTCTCTGATCACCGTGATCGATGACCCCACCCTCATGTATCAACGCGGGTTTTATCAGTTTGACGACGAAGGGGTAAGGCCTGGCAAAACCGTACTCATTGAAAACGGAGTCTTGAAAGACTTCCTCTTTGACCGGCTAACGGCCATGAAACAGGGCCGCGCCTCTAACGGCCACGGCCGGCGAGAGTCTTACCGCTTTCGCCCCATTCCCCGCATGTCAAACACCTATATTGCTCCCGGCCCCCATAGCCCGGAAGAAATCATAAGGAGTGTGGAAAAAGGCCTTCTGGTGAAAAAGATGGGTGGCGGCCAGGTAGATACCATTTCAGGAAATTTCGTGTTTGAAGTCACCGAGGGCTACCTCATCGAAAAGGGCCTTTTGGGCGAACCAGTAAGGGGCGCCACCATCTCAGGCAACGGCCCCCAAATCCTCCAAATGATTGACATGGTGGGCCACGACCTGGGCTTTGCCATCGGAACCTGTGGCAAAAACGGCCAGGGAGTACCGGTCTCTGAC
This sequence comes from Thermodesulfobacteriaceae bacterium, assembly GCA_015494065.1. Taxonomy (GTDB): domain Bacteria; phylum Desulfobacterota; class Thermodesulfobacteria; order Thermodesulfobacteriales; family Thermodesulfatatoraceae; genus Thermodesulfatator. Next base: position 118,671 of record WGCA01000016.1, read on the forward strand.
GGGCAACCAACTTTACGGATTCCTGAAATTGTAGTAGGTGGAGCGGTAGATTGATCAGGGGAGCGGGCCATGTGTGGCATCATCGGGGTTTTTGGACATAAAGAAGCCGCCAAAATCGCCTATTTCGGCCTTTACGCCCTGCAACACCGGGGGCAGGAGAGTGCAGGCATAGTGGTCTCTGACGGCCGAAACGTACGGGAACACAAGGCCCTTGGGCTGGTAGCCGACGTCTTTGACGAAAATACTTTAAATAACCTTAAAGGACACATCGCAGTGGGGCACGTCCGTTATTCCACCACCGGCTCCACCACCGTCAAAAACGCCCAGCCCTTTTTTGTTACCCACGGTAAACACACCTTTGCCCTGGCCCACAACGGAAACCTGGTAAACGCCCACCTTTTGCGCGCCGAGCTTGAAAGACAGGGCTCCCTTTTTCAGACCACCATGGACAGTGAAGTCATCGTCCACCTCCTGGCCAAGGCCTTAAGACGAGGCATCCTTGAAGCCATCAAAGAAACGATGGAACTGATCGAAGGGGCCTACTCCATCGTCCTCCTGGCCCAGGACAAACTCATAGCCTTCCGGGACCCTTATGGGTTCCGCCCCCTGGCCTTAGGGATGTTGAACGGCGGCTACATCGTGGCCTCGGAAACCTGCGCCTTTGATCTGGTACAGGCCCAATATTTACGGGACGTAAACCCAGGGGAGATCCTTATCATCGACGAAAATGGGCTTTCTTCCTATCAAGCCGTTGAAAGCGAAAAGCTTGCCCACTGTATCTTTGAATTCATTTATTTTGCCCGACCAGACAGCTATATTTTTGGAGAAAACGTCTACGTCTTCCGCAAACGCCTGGGTTTTGAACTGGCCCGTGAGTGTCCCCTTAAGACCGATTTTGTCATGCCCTTTCCCGATTCCGGCAACTACGCCGCCATTGGCTACGCCCAAAAGGCAGGCCTACCCTTTGAGATGGGGGTGATCCGCAACCATTACGTAGGACGCACTTTTATCCAGCCCTCCCAGAGTATGAGAGACTTTTCGGTCCGGGTAAAACTGAACCCGGTAAAAGAGATCTTAAGGGGCAAGAAGGTGGCGGTGGTAGACGATTCTTTGGTGAGGGGGACCACCAGCCGCACCCGGATAAGGGCCATCCGAGAGGCCGGAGCTTACGAAATTAATATGCTTATCAGTTGCCCCCCCATTCGTTACCCTTGCTTTTACGGAATCGACTTTCCTTCCCGCGGCGAACTCATCGCTGCCAAACATTCGGTGGAAGAGATCAGACGCTATCTGGAACTTGATCGGCTCTATTATCTTTCCCTGGAAGGTCTTCTAAGGGCGGGAGGAGAAAGCAACCAGAAATTCTGTCTGGCCTGCTTTACCGGCAATTACCCCGTACCCATCCAGGCAGGTCTTAGCAAAGAAATATTTGAAACCCAGGAGCCTTTATGATTGCCTACCGTGACCTTCAGGAATTTCTGGCCCGGTTGGAAAGGGAAGGGGAACTGCTAAGGATCAAGGAACCCCTTTCTCCCCGCCTGGAAATCCCGGAAGTCACCGACCGGGTTTGTAAACTCTATGGCCCCGCTCTCCTTTTTGAAAACGTACCGGGTTACGATCTCCCGGTACTCACTAACGCCTTTGGAAGCTACCGCCGTATCTCCCTCGCCCTAGGGGTCAAAAACCTTGACGAATTGGCCCAGGACGTGCTGCAATTTCTCGAGATAGAAGCCCCGGATTCCATCTTTAAAAAACTCAACCTCATCCCCAAATTAAAACGCCTGGCCAACATTTTCCCCAAAATGGTCAAAAAGGCCCCCTGTCAGGAGATAGTCTTTAAAGGGGACGAAGTAGATCTTTTTAAGTTACCTGTTCTCCATTGCTGGCCCCAGGACGGAGGCCCTTTTATCACGCTGCCGGTAGTAATCACTAAACACCCCGAGACCGGGGTCAGAAACGCCGGCATGTACCGAATGCAGGTCTTTGACCGGAATACCACCGGGATGCACTGGCATTTACACAAGGGAGGGGCCCAGCATTACCGGGTGGCTGAACGACTAGGAAAAAGGCTTCCGGTGGCAGTGGCCCTGGGCCCGGACCCGGCGGTTACCTATGCGGCCACGGCCCCCCTTCCTGACGACGTCGACGAGATGCTCTTTGCTGGCTTCCTAAGGGGGAAACCGGTAGAACTGGTCAAATGTTTAACCGTTGATCTGGAGGTACCGGCTACTAGCCAGATCGTACTGGAAGGCTACGTGGAGCCCGGAGAAAGACGGCTTGAAGGCCCCTTTGGGGACCACACCGGCTACTATTCCCTCCCGGATTATTACCCCGTCTTTCACGTAACCTGTCTGACCATGCGGCGAGACGCCATCTATCCGGCCACCATCGTGGGTCGCCCCCCGCAAGAAGACTGTTATCTGGCCAAGGCCACCGAAAGGTTATTCCTCCCCCTCATTCAAAAGACCTTGCCTGAGGTCATAGACATAAACCTGCCGCTAGAAGGGGTCTTTCACAATCTGGCCTTTGTTTCTATAGACAAACGCTACCCCGGCCACGCCCGCAAAGTGGCCTGCGCCCTTTGGGGCCTAGGGCAGATGATGTTTTGCAAAATAATCGTAATCTTTGATAAGGAAGTTAACGTCCAGGATATTTCGGAATGTTTGTGGCGGTTGGGCAATAACATCGATCCGGAAAGGGATATCTTCTTCGTCAAGGGCCCGGTAGACGCCCTGGATCACGCCGCTCCCTATCCTTATTACGGTAGCAAAATGGCCATCGACGCCACCCGAAAATGGCCGGAAGAAGGCTTTAGCCGGGACTGGCCTGACGTAATAGAAATGGCCCCAGAAATCAAAGAAAAAATAGACCGTCTCTGGCACAAACTCGGGGTAGAAAAGTTCCTTAAAAAATATCTCTAGCCCTGGGCGAAGGAGCGCTCAAAAAGCTCTTCGATGGCCTTACGACCGACTTCGTTGAGATATCTCGTACCAGTCCCGACAAAGGTCTGGTAGGAGATCACCGGGGTGTCCTCTTTCCACTGGCCTTCTTGCCAGGTAAACCACTTGCCCTGCTTCTGGTCAAAGACGTGTAAGGGGCGGTTGAAGAGTTTGGCGAGTTCCGCCGCCCAACCGGTACCACCTTTAACGGTATGGTTGGGCAAAATCTCGCCCACGATGAAGACCTGATAGCCTTTGTTTACCATGTGAAAAATGACCTGAAGCACTTTCCTTATCCGCTCCGGCTTAGCGTAGTTACGTTTCATCATCTTGGAGACCAGCTCCATACTTATATCACCGCGCTTAAGCTCCTCCTCTGAAAGCAACACCAGATTTTTCGCCCGGTCAGGGGTGTGCCCTTCGTAGGTGAAGACTACCTCTTTTACCCCCCATTTTTCGGCGTATTCTCCAAAAGTAGCCTCGGCCCCTTTAAGACCGCTGTGATATAAGGTGCATTCTTCTGGTTTCATCTCTTACCTCCACTTCAAAGATAGGGTGCCTCTTTTTTATACCACGCCACAAAGCGCCTGATCCCCTCTTCAATGGGCACCTGGGGATTGTATCCCAGAAGACGTTTGGCCTTGGATATGTCCGCATAGGTAAGAGGAACGTCTCCCGGCTGAAAGGGTAAAAATTTAAGACGGGCCTTTTTACCCAGATTCTCTTCAATTAATTTAATAAGCGTCAAAAGGTCGGTGACCTGGGCCTCACCCAGGTTAAAAATTTCGTAATCAAAATCTTTATCAATGGCGGCCAGGACTCCCTGGATGATATCGTCGATATAAGTATAATCTCTTTTGGAAGATCCGTCCCCGTAAATGGGAATTTCCTCCCCCCGGTCTATCAAACGGGTAAATTTATGAATAGCCATTTCAGGACGCTGGCGAGGGCCATAAACCGTAAAAAACCGCAGACAAACCACTTTAAGGCCGAAGAGGTGATGGTAGGTGTGGCACATGAGCTCATTGGCCCTTTTGGTGGCCGCGTAAGGAGAGGCCGGGCGGTCTGAACATTGGTCTTCGGAAAAAGGCACCTGGTTGGAAAACCCGTATACTGAAGAAGAACTACCGTAGACAAACTTAGGGACCCCGTAACGGCGACAGAGTTCCAGCAAATTGGTGGTCCCTAGGCTGTTGACTTCTTCGTAAAGCACGGGGTCTTCTACTGAAGGACGCACACCGGCGCGGGCGGCCAGATGGACCACGCAGCGCAATTTATAGCGCCGGAAGACCCGTTCCAGGAAAGGGAAATCCCTTATGTCTCCCTGTTCCAGATGGAAATTGGGCTTCTGGAGGGCGGAAGAAATATTGCGCCATTTTATCCGGGGAGAATAATAATCGTTAAAATCATCCACCACCACCACTTCTTCGCCCCGCTGTAACAAGTGATCGACCAAATGGCTTCCGATAAAACCCGCCCCACCGGTAACTAGTATAGACGCACCCATACCTACTCCACCGTAACGCTTTTGGCCAAATTGCGTGGTTGATCCACGTCACACCCTCTGGCCACTGCTATCTCATAAGCCAGGAGTTGTAAAGGGACAGTGTACACGATAGGCAGAATTTCCCAACTGCACGGAGGAAGGAAAATGACTTTGTCTGTCATACGGGCCAAATTTTGGTCTCCTTCGGTGCCGAAGGCGATCACTTCCCCCCGCCGGGAACGAACCTCTTCAACGTTACTGATCATCTTTTCGTAAACGTGTTGTTCTCGAGGTGCCAGGGCTACTACGGGCATCTCCTCGTCAATCAAGGCGATGGGGCCGTGTTTCATCTCCCCGGCGGCGTACCCCTCCGCGTGGATATAGGAAATCTCTTTGAGTTTAAGAGCCCCCTCAAGGGCAATGGGAAAGAGGACGTGGCGCCCTAAATATAAGAAATGAGATTTTTTGTGGTACTCGTAAGCAAGGTCTTTAAGCACCGGATGAATTTCATCAATAAGCTTTTCAAGCAGAACAGGGAGCCTCACCAAAGATTTGGCCAGCCGTACCCGCTCTTCCTCAGGCATGGAGCCCTTTATTTCGGCAAAATAAAGCATAAGCAGAAGTAAGGCGGTAAGCTGGCTGGTAAAGGCCTTGGTGGAAGCCACCCCGATCTCCGGCCCAGCGTGGGTGTAGATCGTACCGTCGGTCTCTCTGGTAATGGTACTGCCCAGAACGTTACAAATGGCTACGGCAAAGGCCCCTTCCTGGCGTGCCTTGCGCAGGCTGGCCAAGGTATCTGCCGTCTCTCCGGACTGGGAAATGGGAATGGCTAAGGTATCTTTGTCAATTAAGGCGTCCCGGTAACGAAACTCCGAACCCAGTTCCACTTCTACCGGTATTTTGACCCAGCTTTCAAATAAGTATTTGGCCACCAACCCAGCGTGATAAGAAGTCCCACAGGCAATGATACATATCTTTTTGAGACGCTCTATTTCTTCTTCGGTAAGGCCTATCTCCGGGATTTTTACCCTTCCCGTTTCCGGATCAAGCCTTCCCCGAAAAGTGTTTAAGATGGCCTGCGGTTGTTCGTATATCTCTTTGAGCATGAAATGCTTGAAGCCCGCCTTTTCCGCCATGGAAGCGTCCCAGGTAATGGTAACGGGGGTTTTGGAAAGAGAGGCCCCGTTTTCAATGGAGAGGAGACGCAGATTATCTTTGGTCAAGACTGCCATTTCACCGTCATCCAAAAAGATGACCTGGTTGGTCCAGGGCAACAGAGCAGGGATATCGGAGGCCATAAAATATTCTTCATCGCCAACCCCCAACACCAATGGGCTTTGGTTCCGGGCGGCGACCAACATGTCTGGGCTCTGGCACCAGATGACACCGATAGCGTAAGCCCCTTCCACTTTGGCCAAGGCCAGACAAACGGCTTCCACCAGATCGTTGGTTTCTTTCAAGGCCTCTTCTATCAAGTGAGGAATGATTTCCGTATCCGTCTGTGAAGAGAAACGGTGACCTTTGGCCTCTAACTCTCTTCTCAGGACGTGGTAATTTTCGATGATGCCGTTATGAACCACAACTAATTCCCGCCGGCAATCGGCATGAGGGTGGGCGTTTTCTTCCGAGGGTTCCCCGTGGGTAGCCCATCTGGTATGCCCCAGGCCTATACCGTGGGGATTATAGCCAGAAGCAACTAATTTTTCTTGTAAATTGATTAGCTTACCTAAAGCACGGATTATTTTTAATTCGTTACGGTGAAAGAAAGCAACACCTGCTGAATCATAACCACGATATTCTAATCTTCTTAATCCTTCTAAAAGGATGGGCAAAACAGGTCGGTTTCCAACGTACCCAATAATTCCACACATTATCTTGCTCCTTCACCAAAGATTACAATCTTGATGGTTTTAAAAATAATATACAAATCAAACATAACTGACATATATTTGATATAGTAAAGGTCATATTTGAGTTTTTCTAATGCGTCTTTCTCAGAAGCACCATAAGGATAGCAAATTTGGGCCCATCCGGTGATACCGGGATGAACAGTATGGCGTTGATCATAAAAAGGAATTTTTTTTCGCAGCATCTCTACAAAAAAAGGCTGTTCTGGACGGGGGCCCACAAAAGACATATCCCCTTTCAAAACATTCCACATCTGAGGAATCTCATCTAAACGAAGCTTGCGGATAATACGGCCAACTCTAGTAATCCTAGGGTCGTTTTTACTGGCCCACTTAGGTGAATTAGAGTCAATATCAGCACGCATAGACCGAAATTTATATAGTTTAAAAATTTTACCATCTTTTCCCACACGTTCTTGGACAAAAAAAACAGGTCCTGGCGAATCTAACTTTATAAGGACAGCTATCAAAATGGAAATAGGTAAGGTAACTATTAAACCAAACAAAGATAGAACTATACCAAGTACTCTCTTTAAAAACAGCACTTTCCCTGACTTACAAAAACCTCCGTGAAAAATAAGCCAACTGGGTCTGATTTTTTCAACTATAATTTTACCGGTAAGATGCTCATAAAAAGTCTCACCTTCGGTCACATCAATACCTCTCATTCTACAGAGCAAAAGCTCATCTACCGGAAGATTACCTCGCCTATCATCAAGGCACACTACAATTTTACTGACTCCAAAATTACGACAAACAGAATATAATTCATTAAAACCATATTTAACAACAGGAGTAGGTGATATTAAATTCTCCAGTTCGTCGGCCTTAATCCGCATATTATAAGGCACAAAAATTAAAGGCACTGAAAATCCACAATCCAGCTGATTATAAATTTCAGCCAAAATTTCTTTGGCTGGTCCAGAAAAGCCTAGTAAAGCCACTTTTTCGTTTAAATATCCATTTTTTAGAAAAAAGAAATAAAATAAACGCCAAGTTAAAGCAAAGAAGATAAGAATAAACAAAAAAACCATAAATGACCAGTTACTGATCATCAAAAAAGGAAAGATAAGATAAACGGCTCCGAGTAAAAAGGTAGCTACTCCTACGGCCTGCAAGAGACGCAAAGATACATCAAAAAGAGAATCTTCCCGACGAAACGTATATAAATCAAAATAATAAAGCCACAATTGAAGAAAAAAGACAATAAAAACAAATTTCAAACAAAAACTTATTTCCGCAAACTGGTAGGGAATATAGCCAAGATGAACGTAAAAAGCTAAACAAGAAGCAGCAACTATAAGAAGAGTTTCGGAAAGAAAAAAAACTAATTTTCTAGTTGGATAATAGCGATGAAAGAGCCAGATCATAAACGCTAATAACTTTTGTAATATTTATAACGATAGGCATATTTAAAGTGCTTCAACTTAGGAGAAAAGAGACCCAAACTAGAAGGCATAAAAGCATTAAAAACAAGACCCAAAACCTTAGATCTACCAATCTTATCCAAAGCTTCAGAAACAACGTCTCTATCAGAAAAGCCATAACGCACCACAAATACGGTACCATCCATGAGACGAGAAAGAGAAATAGTTTCAGAAGCAACTAGAACAGGAGGAGAGTCGAATATAAAAAAGAAGTTAGAAAATTTTTTTCTCAAGGATTCAATAAATTTCAAAATAATATCGGAACTAAAACGATCATTAACATCAGAAAGGACGTTACCAGATGGCAACAGAAAGAGACCTTTATAATTGGTTTGATAAATAAATTCTTCTATATCTCTAGAAGGATCTTTGAAAAAATCTGATAAACCACGCGAAAAGGTCACCCCTAAAATAGAAGAAAAAGTTGGACGCCTCAGATCACTTTCTATTAAAAGAGTAGGTACGTTTTTAGCAAAAGAAAAGGCCAGATTAATGGCTACGTAAGTTTTTCCTTCTTGCGGAATAGCGCTAGTAATCAAAATGAAACGGGAAGGAAGGCCAGTCCTTGGATGTAAAATTTGGCTTCTAAGAATCTTAAAATTTTCGGCCACCAGACTTTCTGGTTGATGAAACGTCAATATTTGTGGAGCTACATTATCCAAAAAGATCTTTTCAAACGAAAATTCTTTCGGCGCGTAAATATCTTCTGCTTTTGCAGAAGAAGAGTGTTTTCTATTTCCCGACAAATCGTCTTTCTTTTGATTATTTACCTTTTTCTCATAAACTTCTACGATCTTTGATAACTTACCCAAGACAAATCTCCCTTAATGTTTTATAAAATATTCATAATAGACAAACAAAATTCCGAGAAATAAAAAGAAAAATACCGCAAGATAAACAATCTTTTTTTGAAAAAATTTTTTATTACAATAATTAATAACTAAGTCCTGAGGAATAATATGATCTAATTCTTTTACTGCCTCACAAACGATATCTTTATTTATCAATTTTACTCCCTTTAAGTAAGCATTCATTAAAGAATGATCCGCAATAATATTTATCAACCTTGGAATACCTTTTGAAAAATAAAAAATAGCGTCCACCGCATCTTTAGAAAAGAGTTGAGCATTACCAGCCCCTGACTTCAAAATCCTAGTAGCCAGATATTGGGCCACATCATTTATATTATCGAACGGACCCAGATGATACTTGAACACAAAGCGCTGTTTCAAAGAATAAAGGGCTTTGGATTTTAATTTTTCATACAAATCAGGCTGCCCCACCAATATAACCACAAATCCAGCTGTATCTTGAACCAAATTAGACAAAAGCCGCAATTCCTCTAACAACTTTTCAGATAATGACTGGGCTTCGTCAATCAAGAGAACTATAATTTTTCCTTTATCGATCATGCGCGAGACCGCAACTTTAAATTGTTCCATAAAATCCGCTTTTGAACGAAAACTTTTCAAACCGAGCTTACGTGCTAACAACAAATAAAACTCTTTCAAAGTTAGATTAGGATTTAATATAGGCAAAACAACAATATCTTTTCTATCTTTTAAATCATTTAAGAAAAAATTAATGAGCGTGGTTTTTCCAACTCCTACATCTCCAACCAACAATAAAAAGGGCTTTCTTTCTATAACACTATATTTGAGATGAGCTAAAGCTTCTCTGTGCTTGTCGCTTAAATATAAAAAATTCGGATCCGGATGAATATCAAAAGGATTCTTTTCAAAACCAAAATATTGATAATACATTATCTGCGCAAATTTAAATATTTTGAGAAATTTTATAAGCCAAAAAGGCGTTACCAGAAAGTCCAATAAGAGCGATAAGGGCTAAAACCAGATTTTTTAAAAGAAGGAGCCTTTTCTGTCTCGGCAACAGGACCATAGGGATGGTAGCCAATACTTTAACGTCAAAAAATCCCTCTAAAACAGAAGGATCGTAAATCCTACGGTCTAAAAAGAATTCAAGCAAAAAGGCCAGTCCTAGACCGGCCCCTAAAGCCACCACAAAGCCCATCATTAAAATCTTTTTGACGTCAGGAGAGACCGGAACTTCGGGCACACGAGCATGGTCAATGATACGAAATTGTTCACCCTGTTGACGTTTTTCCAGCGTTTCTGCCATGGTAGCCTGGATCTTCTTATCCAACAACATACGATAAGTTTTCATCAAATTGGCGTAATCCCGCGTTAAATCCTTCAATTCCTGTTCCCTCTTAGGAATATTTTCCAGACGCTGTTGATACATCTTAATTTTCTGATTTATATTTTGAATAGACCCATTTATACGATTAATCTCCTTATCAATTGCTGCCAACTGCGATTTTAATTTAGCAAGAGAATCATTTTCTTGAACATCATCAAGATTTTCATCGCTGGAATCAACACCCATTTCTTTTTTACGCAATTCTATAGCCCTCTTTAACCTAATGACATCCGGGTGTTTTTCAGTATATTTCATACGCAATAATTCATATTTTTTCTCAAGCATAGCTAAACTACCCGAATAAGAATCAATATCCCCTTCTAAAGAAAGCTTACTTTCTTCTTGCTCAATCTTTTTAAGCTGTTGCAAAATATTAACCTTACGGTCCTGCAACATTTCCCTTCTCATTTGAAGAGTCTCGTTTTCCTTCTGAAGGCGATCTAAAATAGCAATAATTGAACTTTTTTGCTCAGGAAGTTCTGCCATATATTTCCTCTTATATTCCTGAATGGCCAGCTCTCTCCTTCGCAACTCATCCTCTATCTTTCTTAGCTCTTCATCTAAAAAAGCAGATACTGTCTTAGCCTGCTCTTCCCTTAGTTTTAGATTTTCTTCTATAAAAACAGACGCAATTTGATTGACGACTTTTGCAGCAATTTGAGGATCGGTATAATCAAAGCTAATTATAAATACGTTCCTACGACCACCTCTAGGACGAGAAACTTTAATTGCTTTTCTCATCCTTTCAACCACGGTCTCCATAGGGACATTTTTAGCCATATTTGGATACAAATTATATTCTTTGATTAGTCTTTCTAAATTAGTCCTACTCGTAATTTCTTGCCAAATCGAATGAATAAAGGCCTCCATGTCCCCGGAAACCGTGGAACGGATGTAAGAAGAGGGCACTTTTTGTGGCACAATTGATAGTACGACCTGAGCCCGATAAACCTTAGGTGATCTCAAGACATGAATCTCTGCCAAAGCAAAAATAGGGATAAATAGAAAAACAATAATCCACTTACGGCGCCAGAGAAAAAGTAAAATAGTATAAAAATCTAGATTCATTCCTAAAGAGTTAGGCTGTCCTGAATTTTGCGGAGTCATACAATACCTCTTTAAAGAGAAAATATTTTAAAAGGAAATTCTTTTGCCTGCCAAAACAAATAATTAATACTAAAAAATATACTATTAACTTCGTAATCATTCCCTGGCAAATCAGAATCTGCCCTTCTATAAGAATAAGAAGCAGAAAGTGCCAGCCTTTTAGTTAGCTGTTTTTGAAGGCCCAGCGATAAACCATAAGTTTTCTCTTGGCCGGATTCTCGCTGTTTAAAATCTTCTATTCTATAGAAACAGGAAGAAGTAAAAGCTAGAGAACGTGTCAAATCATGAGATAAAGAAAATCTAATATTATAGTATTCCGTAAAGCCGGTATTTTGAGCCTCAGCATATTCGTAGCGATAACCACCAGAACCACTGACAGAAAAGGTAGTTAACCTAAATTTCTTAGAATAATCAACTGAAAAAGTTATCCCTTCATTTTCCTTTCCCCTCATATCACTATCCCGAAAATAATAACCTACTGAAAAATGATAAGCCTGAGTTTTAGTAACTTGCCAGGCATAAGATATGTTAAAATTATATGCCCAATAATCATCCTCATTCAGACCAATGTTCTGTGTCCTTTCTGCTGAAGCCCCCAAAGATATATGTCTATTATGCGCCAGCTTATAGCCAAGATTTATATTAGCTCCCCACGTGTTTACCGGTCTCTCTGTTTCAAATTCTCTTTGAGTAAAACTTAATTCTCCTTTCAAAAACCACCAGGTAAAATCTTTAGAAAGAGAAAAATATTCGGTATAAATTCGTGAATCTTCAATACTAGGATCTTCGTTTTGCAAATAATTCAACCTAAGACCCACAGAAAAAAAGGAATCTTTTACATATTCATAATCCAAAGACAAATCTCCATTAAGGCGATAATAAGGTTTACGCGAACGGCGCCTTTCCCGAAAAACCTGCTCATTAGGCTCAATACTTTCTTCAGTACGATAATAATTAGATGACAAACTAACAGATAACCTTTTAGAGAGATCCCTAAAATAACTTAAAGATAAATTATGCCTAAAGGCACTATCGTCGCTATTTTGCCAATAAAAACTACGAGACAAACTATAATTAAATAACAGATCAGAAACCCTTGTTGCTTTATTAGCAGAAAACGAAAGACCCAGATTAGAATTTACATCGTCTTCCTTATCATCTTCTGTCAAATATAAATTGTCAGTATAAAGAGACGAACCCCAAAAACGCAAAGCGTAATAATATTTATCTGCAGAAACAACCTCAACAAACAAAAAAATAAAGAACAGCACTAGCAAAAAGCGATTGAAAGACATAATATTCTCCCACAATTAAGGAACGACTATCACATCATCAGGTTGCAGATAAAAATCATTAATTTTCTGCCCTTTAGCTGCTTCTTTATAATTAAAATAAAGAATCTTTCTGTTTTTCCCCTCAGTTCTTATCACCATAATCTTGTCTTTTTTAGCCCATTCTGTAAAACCTCCTGCTAAAGCCAAAGCCTGCAAAATAGTAACCGGTTTACCCATCAGATATCCTCCGGGCTTGGCAATCTCTCCAATAATATAATAATATTTACTGCCAAAAGATTTCACTATCACCGTAACAACAGGCAAGTCAATGTATTCCTGTAACTTTTTCTGAATCTCTTCTTTTAATTGCATAGGTGTTTTGCCAGCTGCCATGACATCATCAATCAAAGGCAAAGTAATTCGCCCATCTGGCCTCACGGTTACTTCTCTAGTGAAATCTTCTTCTTTCCAGACGATTATTTCCAATACGTCACTAGGACCAATAATATACTCATCAGTCTTTAATACTTCGCTCTTAACGTCATAAGAGAAAAATAAAACAAATAAAGTCACGAAAATAAAACCTATTTTTTTAGACATTTTCGCCACTCCTTAGTTTTTGGAGGTACTCTTCCCATTCCCAAGGGAGCATGTATTTCTTTTTCGTATTACATTCCTTACACGCCGGCACCAAATTATCTCTTACACTGCGACCACCGCGGGCAAGAGGGATAAGATGATCCATAGTCAATTCGGAAGGCTTGAACCTTCGTCCACAATAATAACAGATCCCCCGGGCACACTTTTTGCGCCACCACCTGGTCTGCCTTAACTTACGTGCCTTTTGGCGCTCTTGCCGCAAAAACGTTTCGTCAACCAATAGGTCCCTTACGCCTCCTCCCATGACCTTGCCGAAGAAAAAAAGATTTGTTAGCCCTATTGCATGTTAAACTTTCAGGACCCTGCTTTGAAGCAAATCCACGAAAAAATCGAAAATAACGAACGTCTCGACCTTTCTGACGGTCTCAAACTATTCCAGACCAACGATCTTCTGGGCCTTGGAAAACTGGCTGCCCTGGTCAAAGAAAGACTCCACGGCCCCAAAGTATACTACGTTTTTAACCAGCACGTTAATTATTCCAATATCTGCGTAAATAAATGCAAATTCTGTGCCTTCAGACGCCCAAAAGGACACCCTGAAGCTTACGCCTTAAATATCGAAGAAATATTAACAAAACTTAAACAGGCCGGAAACAGCATCCGGGAAATTCACGTGGTGGGGGGACTGCACCCAGATCTTCCTTACCAATACTATTTGGACCTCGTCAAAAGTCTCAAAGAAAATTTTCCTCACGCCCATATTAAAGCCTTTACCTGTGTTGAAATTGATCACCTGGCCCGTATTTCAGGAAAAGACGTCAAAGAGGTCCTTAGCGAATTGAAAGAAGCCGGGCTTTCCTGCTTACCCGGGGGTGGGGCAGAAATCTTTGCTGAAAGGATCAGACAAAAACTCTGTCCCGAAAAAATTTCCGGCCAGCGCTGGCTCGAGATTATGAAAATCGCCCACGAGCTGGGCATTCCCTCTAACGCCACCATGTTATACGGCCACTTGGAAACCCCGGAAGAAAGGCTTGAACATTTACTGGCCCTGCGCACCCTCCAGGACCAAACCAAGGGTTTTCTCTGCTTTATTCCTCTGCCGTTTCTCCCGCAAAAATCCTATTTAAAAGAAATCTCCCCCACCACCGGCTTTGAAGACCTCAAAATGATAGCCGTCTCCCGGTTGATGCTTGATAACATCCCCCATATCAAGGCCTATTGGATATTTCTGGGCCTAAAACTTGCCCAGGTAGCCCTCCATTTTGGCGCCGATGACCTGCACGGCACCGTATACGAGGAAAAGATAAGTGAATTCTCGGGCCAGGAAGGGGAAAAGGCCCTTTCCCGAGAAGAAATAGAAAGGGTTATCCGGGAAGCGGGCTTCCAACCGGTAGAAAGAGACGCCCTTTACCGCCCCGTTTAGTCTTCCGCGATTTTTGCCAGCGATACGATCTTTTCTCCAGGCGCCAGCATGAAAAGACGCACTCCCTGGGTGGCTCTGCCCTGGAGGGGAATGTCTTTGACCCTTAACCGGATAATCTTACCAGCTGATGAAACCAGCATGATCTCATCCTCGGTCAGTACCCGTAAACACCCTACTAAAGACCCGGTCTTATCAGTAAGTTTCATGGCCATGATACCCTTACCACCCCGACTTTGGGCCCGGTACTCCTTTGAGGGTGTCCGCTTGCCGTAACCTGCTTCGGTAACTGTCAGGAGATCAGCCTGATCTTCGGCATCTAAAATTTCCAAACTCACCACCTCGTCTCCCTGGCCGAGCTCAATCCCCTTTACACCGGCTGCCGTGCGGCCCATGGGGCGGACTTCTGTCTCAGGAAAACGAATAGCCTGCCCCTTTTGGGTGGCGAGTAAAATGTCCTTTTGCCCGTCGGTGAGGCCGCAGGCGATGAGCTCGTCTCCTTCCTTAAGACTGGTGGCTACTATGCCTGTACTGCGGGGGTTGGAAAAGGCGATTAAGGGGGTCTTTTTGACCAGTCCTTTCCGGGTCACAAAGAAAACAAAGTGTTGCTCATCAAAGGCCCGCACGGGTAAAACCGTGGCCAGTTTTTCTCCAGAATCCAAGGGTAGCAGGTTGCGCAAACTAGTTCCCTTGGCGGTACGCCCCGCCTGAGGAATATCGTAGACCTTGAGCCAGTAAAGACGTCCTTTATTGGTAAAACAGAGAAAGTAATCGTGGGTTGAGGCCACGTAGAGTTGGGTCACGATATCCTGGTCTCCCGCCTCCACCCCGATTTTGCCCCGCCCTCCGCGACGCTGGCTCCGGTAAGTACTGACCGGCAGACGTTTTATGTAGCCCCGGTGGGTCACCGTTACCACGACGTTTTCTTCCGCAATCAGATCCTCCACTGACAGCTCTTCTGCCTTGGGAATGATCTGGGTGCGCCTTTCGTCGGCATATTCCCGCTTGATAGCCAGGAGCTCTTCTTCTATCACCTTCCAGAGCACCTTTTCTTCGGAAAGGATCTTTTCGTACCAGGCAATTTGGCGTTTTAATTCCTCATATTCGGCCTTAAGCTTTTCCCGTTCCAGCCCCGTTAAACGCTGAAGACGCATGTCAAGGATGGCCTGGGCCTGGGCGGCACTCAGCCCAAAACGCTTAATTAAACCCTCTTTGGCCTCCTGAGGGGTACGGGAGGCCCGAATAAGAGCGATTACCTCGTCTAAATGTTCCAGGGCCTTGAGAAGACCCTCCAGAATATGGGCCCTTTCCTGGGCCTTGCGCAATTCATAAAGGGTACGCCTTATAACTACCGTGCGCCGGTGGGCCAAAAAATGCCCCAAGAGTTCCCTCAAATTGAGCTGTTCTGGCCGGTTGTTCACCAGGGCCAACATAATGACCCCGAAAGTGGTTTCTAAGGGGGTCTGTTTGTACAACTGGTTTAAAATCACGGGGGCAAAATCTTGCTTTTCCCGTTTGAGTTCGATGACGATCCTCAACCCCTCTCGGTCCGATTCGTCCCTAACCTCCGCAATCCCTTCTATCTTTTTGTCCCGAGCCAGGGCAGCGATCTTTTCCACTAACTTGGCCTTATTCACCTGATAGGGTAACTCCGTGACCACGATGGCTACCTTGCCCCCTTCGCGCTCCACGTGGGCCCGGGCCCGGAGTTTGATAAGCCCCTTGCCCGTAGCGTAGGCCTCTTTGATGCCCGCCGCACCGCAAATATACGCCCCGGTAGGAAAATCTGGACCCTTGATGTGTTCTAACAGCTCGTCCAGGGTGATATCCGGGTTCCGGATCATGGCCACCAGGGCGTCAATAACCTCCCCCAGATTGTGCGGAGGAATATTGGTGGCCATCCCTACCGCAATCCCGGAAGCCCCGTTGATCAATAGGTTGGGAATCCGGCTGGGAAGGACTACCGGCTCCTGCAGGGTATTATCGTAATTGGGCATAAAATCCACGGTCTCTTTTTCGATATCAGCCAATAGTTCATGGGCGATCTTGGCCATGCGCACCTCGGTGTAACGCATGGCCGCCGGGGCGTCGCCGTCCAGGGAGCCAAAATTCCCCTGCCCGTCAATCAGGGGATAACGCATGGTAAAATCCTGGGCCAACCGCACCAGCGTATCGTAAACCGCCATGTCTCCGTGGGGGTGATACTTACCGATGACGTCTCCCACTATGCGGGCGCTTTTCTTGTAGGGCTTATTCCAGTCGTTTTTGAGCTCGTACATGGCGTACAAAATGCGCCGCTGCACCGGTTTGAGGCCATCTCGCACGTCCGGAAGGGCCCGGCCTACGATCACACTCATGGCGTAATCCAGGTAGGACTTTTTAAGTTCTTCCTCTATGGGGATAGGGATGATCTCCGCCATGCCCTGCTCTCCTTTCCATGGTATGCGAGGGATTTATACCACAGGAACGGGCTTTGCGCTTGGGTGTAGCCAACTCCCCTGACCCGTGGTATTAAAACGGGCCAAAGAGAAAGGAGCACACATGAAGGCCCTCATAGTCCTTGAAGACGGGACCACTTTCTGGGGAAGATCTTTTACTGGCCCGGGAGAGGCCTTCGGGGAAATAGTCTTTAATACCGCCATGACCGGTTACCAGGAAATCCTCACCGATCCTTCCTACCGGGGCCAGATCGTCACCATGACCTACCCCCTCATCGGAAACTACGGCGTTAACGACGAAGACAACGAGAGTCTTCGCATCCAAGTAGAAGCTTTCGTGGTGCGGGAATACCAGCCCTTTTACAGTAACTGGCGAGCCAAACGTTCTCTGGGTGAATGGCTCAAATCTCAGGGGATTCTGGGGGTAGATCAGGTAGACACCCGGGCCCTCACCCGCCATATCCGGCTCCAGGGGGCCATGAAAGCCGGGATTTCCACCCAAGACCTGAACCCGGCCTCCCTCCTAGAACGGGTCAAGGCCTCACCAGGGCTGGTGGGCCGCGACTTGGTAAAAGAGGTAACCTGTAAGGAACCCTACCGCTGGGTCAACGGTCAGATCCAAAAATTTTTTCCCTTTGACCCGGCAGGGGGCCCCAGGGTGGTAGTGCTTGATTGTGGCCTCAAATTTAACCAGTTACGTCTCATGGAAGAACGGGGTTGCCAGCTCTTGGTAGTTCCGGCGGACACGCCGGCTAAAAAGATCCTTGCCTACGACCCAGATGGCATCTTCTTTTCAAACGGTCCCGGAGACCCGGCGGCAGTGACCTACGTAGTAGAAACCGCCAAGGCCCTTCTGGGAAAAAGGCCCATCTTTGGCATCTGTCTCGGACACCAGATGTTGGGGCAGGCCCTGGGAGCCAGCACTTTTAAGCTGAAATTCGGGCACCGCGGGGCTAACCAGCCGGTTAAGGATTTAGCTACCGGAAGGATCGAGATTACCTCACAAAACCACGGCTTTTGTGTGCGTCAGGAAGAACTCCCCAAAGAGGTGGAAGTTTCCCACATAAACCTAAACGACGGCACCCTTGAGGGCTTAAGGCACAAAGAGATCCCCCTTTTCTCGGTCCAGTACCACCCGGAAAACGCCCCGGGCCCTCACGATTCCGTCTACCTCTTTGACCGCTTCTTGGACCTCATTGAGGCCTACCGGGAAGGAAAGATTAAATGAAACCCAAGGGTCTCGTTCTTATCGTAAGTCTTTTGGTGGCCGCGGCCTGCGGGGCGCTGGCCTATTATCTCAAAGAAGGTCTTCCTCCCTGGGCCATAGGGGCCTTTGTAGGGATCCCTTTGGCAGGGGGCCTGCTAGCCGCTGCCCTTATGCCGGTAACTCCTGAGAAACCTTCCCCGGTAGAAAAAGAACCTGAAGAACCAAAAGATATTGAGAGGCCTCCTTCCCCTGAACCTGTAGCGGAAAAGGGCCTTGAAAGCCCAGAACCAGAAGCCTCCTCCGCCGAGGCCTACGTGGCTTCTTTTCTCGGGGCCCTCCAAAAAGAAGGGCGCTTCCTTGATTTTCTGCAAGAAGACTTGGCCCGGTATGACGACGCCCAGATTGGGGCTGCGGTTCGTTCCATCCACCCTAAACTCCAGGCGGTGGTCTTCGAAATGGTGGAACTCACTCCGGTAATCGAGGCCGAGGAAGGCACCGAAGTCTGGGTGGAAGAAGATTTTGACCCGCAAAAAATCCGTCTCATCGGGAACGTAAAGGGCAAACCCCCTTTCAAAGGGATATTGAGACACCCTGGCTGGCGTTTCCGCAAAATAAAATTACCCAAACCCAAAAAAGACCAGGTTCTGGCCCCGGCAGAAGTGGAGATCCCTTAAACCTATGCAAATCCTTAGAAGAGAAGACCTACCCCAAAAATTTTCCTATTGCGTGGCCACCATCGGTAACTTTGACGGCGTACACCTGGGGCACCAGGCCCTCTTCAAAGAGACCATAAAACAGGCCCGTTCAAAGGGGGGTCAGGCCGTTGCCATCACCTTTGACCCACATCCGCTAAAGGTCTTGCGCCCGGAAGTCCCCTTCAAGTTAATCTGTACCTTGGAACAGAAAATAAAACTCATCGAAGAGGCTGGCCTTGATTATCTTTTACTCCTTGAATTTACGCCGGAGCTGGCCGCCTTAGAAGCAGAAGATTTTGTAGAAGAGATCCTAGTGCGCGGCCTGGGGATAAAAAAGCTGGTGGTGGGATATGATTATCGTTTCGGGCGCAAACGCCGTGGCGACACGGAATTACTAAAAGTATTGGGGCGCCGTTTCGGTTTCGAGGTAATCGTCATTCCGCCCCAAAAAGTAGACGGGCTGGTCGTCTCAAGCACGCTGATAAGAGAGCTCATTACCGAAGGAGAAGTAGCCCTGGCCGCCAAGCTACTGGGCCGTTATTACCAGCTTTGTGGAAAAGTAATCCCAGGCCACGGGCGGGGACACAAACTGCTCGGGTTTCCTACGGCTAACCTCAAGCTCTCCCGGGAAAAACTTCTGCCTAAAACAGGGGTTTACGCCGTTTACGTAACATTTGACCAGGAAAAAAGGCCCGGAGTCATGAACCTGGGCTTTAACCCCACCTTTGGGGACCATTATCTCTCGGCTGAGGTGCACATTTTTGACTTTCAGGGAGATCTTTACGGCCAAAGGATTTGTGTCTCCCTGGTGGCACGCTTAAGAGACGAAAAAAAATTCTCCTCCCCTGAAGAACTGGCCGCCCAGATAGCCGAAGATTGTCAGCGGGCCCGAAAAATCCTTTCTTCTTAAAGTTTGGCTTGACTTGAGCTTTTTAATGTCTATCTGTGCCAAAAAAACGGAGGTGAAAGATGCGTGTTGACAGACTTGCCCAAATCATAGAGATGGCCAAACAGGGGAAAAAGGTCAAGGCCAAAGTCACTTTACTTAAACGTCCAATCATTCTTAAAATTCACCCAGAAGCCCAAATCCTTGAAGAAAAAGAAGCCTATATTTTGTCCGCCCGGTTTGAGTTCGAAGTAGACGGGGAAAAATATACGGTCGACCGTTTCTACGCCATGGGCTTTCCCACCGAGACCATCGAAGAAGAATTGGCCAACCGTAATCTGGCTAACGCGCGTTTAAAAGAAGACTATAAACGCCTCAAAGAGGCCGGGGTTGAAATCGAAGAGGAAAAATATTTTGAGTAAACCGAAGGGGCGGTTTCCCAAACCGCCCTTCTAAGCCTTTTTTCCCGGTTCGTAAAGGCAAAGCGGCTCTTCAGCCAGATAATCGCCGGTGGCCTCATAAGCCCTGGCCCGACACCCACCGCAGACCCGGACATATTCACACCGGCCACACTTGCCACGGTATCCTTTAAAATGGCGCAGGTTTTTGAATATTTCCGTCTCCCACCAAATTTCAGGAAAGCTCTTTTCTCGCAGTGAACCGCAGTTGAGCTCCAAGTAGCCGCAGGGCTGCACCACCCCCCGGTGCGAAATAAAACAAAAGCCCGTTCCCGCCAGACACCCCCTCGTGACCGCGTCTAGGCCAAAAGTCTCAAAGGTAACAGGTTTACCTTCTGCCCGTGCCCGCTGGCGCAGGATACGGTAGTAATGGGGAGCACAGGTAGCCTTCAGGTGAAAACCTGGTGGGACTTTATCCCGCTGTTCGTAAAACCAATGGAGTACTTTTTCGTATTTTTCCGCAGTAAGGGCCTGGGAGGCCATTTCTTTCCCCCGCCCCACAGGGACCAGAAGAAAAATGTGGTGGGCCACCGCCTGAAGTTTCAGCGCCAGCTCAAGGATTTTGGGCACTTCTTCTACGTTTATTTCGGTAACCGTGGTATTTATTTGGAAAGGCAGGCCGTGCTGGCGCAAAAGTTCAATCCCCCGCAAGGCCCCCTCAAAGGCCCCCTCCTGTTGGCGGAAATTGTCATGAGAGGCGGCCTCTGCCCCATCCAGGCTGATGGAAACCCGTGCGATCCCGACCTCTTTCATCTTGGCGATAATTTCTGCGGTAAGAAGGGTGCCGTTGGTGGCCATCACTGGCCGAAAACCAAGCCTTGAAGCCTCAGCAGCGATCTCAAAAATATCCGGTCTCAGGAGGGGTTCTCCTCCGGTAAGGATAATAATTGGGGTGCCTACCTCGCGTATCTCTTTTAAAATGCGAAAACACTCTTCCGTGGTGAGTTCGTTTTCGTATGGCCCTCGGCTGGCCGCCGCACGACAGTGAATGCAATTAAGGTTGCAGTGTCTGGTCAATTCCCAGGCCACCAGACGAGGCACAAATTTTTCTTGCTGCTCTGGTCTTGCGTGCATTTTCTCCTCCTTCAAACCTAAAGGTACCAACAAAGCCCCCCCTCCAAAAGACCCCAAATGTGTCTTATCTTTGCTTTCAGAAACCAAGAGCCGGAAGGACGGGATATGAACGTAGACCGCAAACTTCTAGAACAGATAAAGAAAAAGGTCCAGGAAGAACTGGTCAAAAGGGAGGCTGAAAGCCTGGAATACTGGCTTAACGAACTACAAAAGGTTTACGCCAAAGGGCACCAGACCCTACCTGAACTCAAAAGCGACCTGCGCCAATTCATGGACCGACTCAAAAACCGGATCCAGACGCTAAAGACCAAAGGTCTTTAGGAATAATCCCAAAAGAGGGTCAAATCCCTCTCTTCAAACCAGGAAAGGACGAGCACCCTGATTTCTTCCGGGGTAGAAAGCTTTAAGGCCTCCTCCACCAACTTTTGACACTCCGTAAAATTGAGCCTGCGAATAAGGTTTTTGACGGCCGGAATACTCTGGGGGTTCATGCTCAGTTCGTCAAGCCCAAAACCAACCAGGAGGGGAAGATAAAAGACCTCCCCGGCCATTTCCCCGCACATAGCCACCTCAATGCCCGCCTCATGCCCCGCGGTGACGATTTGTTTAATGAGCCGTAGAACGGCGGGATGAAGCGGTTCATAAAGATGGGCCACGTGTTCGTTCCCTCGGTCAATGGCCAGGGCGTATTGAATGAGGTCGTTGGTCCCGATGCTGAAAAAATCCACCTCCTGGGCGAGGAGGTCTGCGATGGCCACCGCTGAAGGGATTTCGATCATGGCCCCTATGGCTGGAAGGGTCTCAAACCGGAGTCCTTCTTTTCGTAAT
The DNA here is from genome assembly GCA_015494065.1 of Thermodesulfobacteriaceae bacterium. Classification (GTDB taxonomy): domain Bacteria; phylum Desulfobacterota; class Thermodesulfobacteria; order Thermodesulfobacteriales; family Thermodesulfatatoraceae; genus Thermodesulfatator. The sequence goes on from WGCA01000016.1 coordinate 140,637, forward strand.
TCTTCAACCACTTCCTGGACAAAGGTTTTAGCCCGGCGCAATTCTCCCAACCCGGAAATCATAGGGAACATGATGCGTACGTGGCCGTAAAGACTGGCCCGCAAGATAGCCCGCAGCTGGGTCTTAAAAAGGGTCGGACTCTTTAGACACAGCCTTATGGCCCGCAATCCTAGGGCCGGGTTAATTTCTTCTGGCAAGTCAAGTTTGGTCGCAAACTTGTCTCCCCCGATATCCAGGGTTCGAAAAGTGACTATTTCCGGCTTAAACCCTTCCACTACCTGGCGATAAGTCTCGAATAACTCCTCTTCGCTGGGAAGGGCCTTCCGTGTCACGTAAAGGTATTCCGTGCGATAAAGCCCAACCCCCTCCGCCCCTAATTCCAAAGCCAGGGGGAGTTCGTCTAAAAGCTCGATGTTGGCCCTCACCGCAATACGGTGGCCGTCCAGGGTCACCGCCGGTTCTTTGGCGTGGCGGGTAAGAAGAGCCCGCCTTTCCTGACATTCAAGCCGGCGGTCCAGGAACTCTTCGATTACCTCCTGGGTGGGGTTTACGATCACTTCTCCGGCCAGGCCGTCCACGATAAGGAGGTCTCCAGGGTTGACCTCTTCGGTAACCCCTTTCACTGCCACCACCGCCGGGATTCCCAGGCTTTTGGCCACGATGGCGGTGTGTGATGTGCGGCTACCCACTTCCGTAACGAAGGCCTGGGTGGTATCCGGACGCAATCTGGCCGTATCAGCGGGAGAGAGGTCGTGGGCCACGATTACCGCCGGCTGGTTTAAAGAAACGTGGTTGTTTTGACCCTGCAGGGTAAAAATGACCTTGTCTATTAAGTGTTCCAGGTCCCGGATCCTTTCGCGCAGATAAAAATCACCCAGCTCCTTAAAGATTTGCTGGTACTTTTTGAGGACCTTTCTCAAGGCCCACTCGGCGTTCACCAGGGATTCTTTGATCAAATTTTCGGTCTCTCTGACCAGAGAAGGGTCTTTTAACATCAGGATGTGGGCGTCGATAATGGACAGGGGATGAACCATTTCCTCGGGAATATGCCGTTTTACTTCCTTGAGGTCTTCAATGGTGGCTTCCAGGGCCCGGTGGAAACGCCTGATTTCTCGGGTGACTTCTTCTGGCTTTAATATGCGACGGGTAATTTTGAGGTGGCCGGTAAGCAAAAGATAGGCAGGACCAATGGCTACGCCTGGCGAAACCCCTATCCCTTTTAGTCTTTTCATGCCCCCCGGCTGCTCAACAAGGCTACTATTTCGCTAAGGGCCCTTTCTGCCTCTTCCCCCTCAGCTATTACTTCCACCACCGAACCTTTGGTACAGGCCAGCGCCAGGACATCGAGTATACTATGTGCTTCGGCCTTTCTGGAGCCTTTCTTTAGGTAAATCTTGGCCCGGTAACGCTTAGCTGTTTCCGCCAGCTTGGCCGCTGGACGGGCGTGCAGGCCCAACTCGTTTTCAATAATAACCTCTTTGCGTAACATCAGGAAATGACTGCCCCCGGGGCATAAGATTCTTCAGCGAAGGCTTGCGGCTTAAGGTGGGGATAGACCGTTACCCCGCCCCCGATACGAAGCCCGGCAGGCAATTCCGACTCCCGGCCGATAACCGTGATCCCTTCCTCTCCCCCTACCCGGGCCCCAGGACCTATCACCACTTCCGTATCGGTAATCACCCGCTGGAGATGAGCTCCGGCCCGGACCACCGTATCATGAAAGAGGACAGATTCCTTGACCACCGCCCCTTCTTCTATTTTCACCCCTGGAAAGAGGATTGATCTTTCCACCTTCCCGCCGATATAGGCCCCGTTATAAAAGAGACTGTCACAGATTTTGGCCTTGGGTCCTAGCACCGTGGGTTTACGGTCCCGGATGTTGCGGTGGGCCAGATTGGTACAAACTTTCCATTTTTTAAGGTCAATCCTGGGGTTGGGGCCCAGAAGATCAAGATGGGTGCGCCAAAATTCCTCAAGCGTGCGGGTATAACCCCAATAACCTCGAAATATGTAGCCATAAATCCGGTAATTACCCACCATCTGCGGAATAATATCCCGGCCGAATTCGTAACTTTCTGGGGCACGGCTTTTGGTCAAAACCTCTTCCAAGACCTCAGTCCGAAAGACGTAAATGGTAAGGGAGGCGTAGTTGGAAACCGGGGGAGAAACCTTTTCCCGGTAGTCCTTAAGGGGCCCGCCCAAAGGGCCCTCCTCTGCGATAACTCCCTGCCCAAACCGGTGTGCATCATCCGAAGCCACCGGGGTGAAGGCTATGGTGAGATCCGCCTGGTGGTCCTGGTGGAATTGAATAAGTGGCCGGTAATCCATGCTATAAATATGGTCTCCCGAAAGGATTAACACCAATTCTGGATCCCAGCGCCTAATAAATTCCAGGTTTTGGAAAACCGCGTCCGCCGTTCCTTTATACCAATCTGAGGCTTCGCGCCCCATAAACGGGGGCAAGATATAAAGTCCTCTCCTGCGGCCCACCATATCCCAGGGCAGACCGTAATCTAGATGGGTCATCAGTGAATAAGGCCTGTACTGGGAAAGGACTCCTACCACCCAGATGCCAGAGTGCATGAGGTTGCTCATGGGAAAATCTATCACCCGGTAAAGGCCGCCGAAGGGGACCGCCGCTTTGGGGCGGAAAAAGGTAAGTACCGAAAGTTCGTCCACCCGGCCCCCCGCCAACATCAAAGCCACCACCGGCACTTTGGGTTTACGCATCTTCCCCTTCCTTGCAAGAATTTTTGGAAGTCTCTTCGGCCCCGGCAGAGGAGTCAGCGGCCAGTCCCTCTCCTGCTTCTGATCCTTCCGGGCTTTCTCCTTTTCCGGCCATTTCCTGTTCGATCTCTTCTTCTGCGGTCTCTAAAAATTCGTCGAAGTCGTCTCCCAGCTCGTCGCCAAACTCCGCCCCGAAGCGTTCCATAAGCCTTTTTACCGCCCGCGGGTCATCTTCGTCTACCGAACCCAACAGGGCCGGATCAGCCAGGCGTTCCAGGCGGGTATCCATGGAAAGCCTTACCCTGACTCTGGAAATAAGTTTTTCAACCTCTTTGGCCCCGCAGTGTTTACAGTAAGGTTCAAAATCATCCCGGTTGAGGACGAGATGGTCACAAATCTTCCCGCATACCAGGCAACGGTATTCGTATATAGGCATCTCGTCCCTCCTACCTGCGAAAATGTTTCTCCAGAATACGGATAAGGCTCCGGGTAGTGAACTGGTTGGCGTTTTGGTTTAATTTTTCCAGCGGCACTTCGGCCCGGGCCTTTTCCCGGTGCCCACCGGCAAAGCCCAGGTTCCCGAAAACCCGCTGGGCCAGTTTACCCGCATCTTTACGGTAACCATCGCACCGGATAATAACTATTAACCGCTCCCGGTATTCTCCGGAAATAAAGACCCAGCCTATTTCGTGCACGTGGTTAAAAAAATCCGCAATTACCACCAGGATATCCGGATTGGGAACCTTGCCTACGTGCGAGAAAAGCCGCTGTTTTCTAATCTTAACCTCTTCAAAGGCCTTGCGGAAATACTTGAGTTCTGAACGTCTGATATCTGAGGCTTCGATCTTATGAAGGAGGTGCCGGTTCATCCGTTTAAAGAGGTACTGGAAACACAAAACATCCTGGAGGGTGCATTCTTTTTCAAAATTATTGGTGTCGGTCTTGATGCCGTAGATCAGGGCGGTGGCCAGCACCACGGAAGGCTTAATCTTTAAAGTACGCAGATATTCGGTCATCATGGAGGACGTGGCCCCGTACTCCGGCCTGATATCAATAAAAGGGGCGTTCCACCCGTTGGTGAGGGGGTGATGGTCAATCACTACGTCAAAATCTAATTTTTGAAATTCGGCGTTATGGGGGGGCTGGGAATCGATAAGGATCTTTTTGGTATATTCGGAGACCTTAACCTGTCGCCACTTGACCAAGGGGATTTTTAAGAGTTTGACCATGGCCAGATTGTTGACCCGCCGGATCTCGTTGACGTGGGCGATGGTAACCTCCGAGACCCGCTGGCGGATAAGACGCTTCATGGCCAGGGCGCTGGCCATAGAATCCGGGTCAGCCCAGATCAAAATGAGGACCCGGTCGTCCTTTTTAAATTGAGAAAGGAGGGTCTTTACCCGCTCGCGGTTGGATTTGAAGCGAACGATTTTGGGCTCAAGGGCCTTTTTTTCTTCGTTGTTTTTCTGGCTTTTGTTATTCTTCTGGTTCTTGGAAACCATCACGTATAAAGTAAAAAGGGCCTGGTCTCGGCCCTAAATTCTTCAAGCCCTTCGTCTAATATCTCTTCCCAGAGGCCTTCTCCTAGGAGACTCCTCACTTTTTTATTCCCAACTATAATGTCAAAAGGCCATTTCTGCCATTCAAACTCGTAGGGTGGTCGCCTGAACTCAAACTCTGGAAATTCTTTCTTTATGAGTTGTAAAAGGAGCAAACTTGTGCGCACCGGTTTAAAAAGGCGCGGATCAGAGACGTAGAGTCTCCCACCCCGACAAACTCTACCCGCCCATTTATCAAACCAGGGAACAAATTCGCAGTGAACCAGATACACCCCCGGAAGTCCTTCCAGCCGATGGCTTATCTTTTCTGGCTCCAGCCAGGGAGCGCCAAAGACCTCAAAGGGGGTGGTAGTGCCCCGGCCTTCGGAAAGATTGGTCCCCTCCAGCAGGACCTGACCGGGATAAACCAGCGCCGTTTCAAAGCGGGGCATATTGGGGGAAGGGGGCAGCCACGGAAGTCCGGTTTCAGAAAAAAACATATCCCGACGCCACCCCGCTAAAGGAACCACCTCAAGCTCTAGGTCGAGGGCCAATTTTTCTTTGAAATATAAGGCCAATTCGCCAAGAGTGAGCCCATGCCTCATGGGCAGGGAAAAAAGCCCCACAAAAGAGAAAAGGTCCGGTTCAAGGAGTGGGCCTTCCTGTGCCCCGCCCAAAGGATTGGGACGGTCAAGCACCACCACCGCCACTCCGGCCCGGGCGCAGGCCTTAAGACACAAAAACAGGGTCCAGACATAGGTGTAAACCCGACAGCCTACGTCCTGTAAATCTATGAGGAGGACGTCTATAGCTGCCAAATGTTCTTCTTGGGGAAAAAGCCTTGGTCCGTAAAGGCTGATTACCGGAAGCCCGGTCTCGGGTTCCATAGAATCGAACGAAAAATCCATGTTGGCTTGGGCGGTGCCGGAAAGTCCGTGCTGCGGGGCAAAAAGGAGGACCAATTCCTCAGGGAAAAGGGCCTTGAGGGCCACGTGGGCCGGGGTTAGATCCGGCAATACGGAAGCCTGGTGACATAAAAGGCCAAGTCTTCTGTTTTTTAAAAAATCGGCAAGATATCCTTCTTTTATTAGGCGAAAAAGACCGGTTTTAACCATAAAGAAAAGCCGCCCCAACAGGGGGCGGCTTTTGAGGTGAGTTTATTCTTCTTCGATTTCAGGGGGGGGAAGATATTCAGATTCTTTTTCTGCGGCTTTTTTGATTTCGTCAACCTTTTCCAGCACAGCCTCTACCACTTCCGGGCCAAGCGATTTCTTTTCCACCACCTGGTTAAAAAGCTCCCTCATAAAGGCCACCGGCACGTCGGTAATGGCCCCCCGGGAGTCTACCCGTGCGGTGTCAAATTCCTGCAAGATCCTGTCTTTTAATTCTTCGGTTACCTTGACTTCCAGGAGCCTGAGCTCCCCACCAAACATATATTTAATATGCTCCTCTAAACCGGTCCCCCGGATTTTAGCCATCCGGTGGTCGTCCAAAAGTACTACCATGAAATATTCGCCCATTTTTAACCTCCTCCAAAGGTTTGTTTTTAAAGATCCTCAAGATCCACTTCGAGCTCTTTTTCTTTATTGACCACGTACTTTTCGTTACAGAACGGATAACCAAAGTGTTTCCACCATTTCACGATGACCTTGTAGACCTCAGGCCGCATGATAATGGTGGGAGGCTGGACGCCTTCAGCCACCATGCCCCGCAAGAAGCTACCGGAAAGTTTCTCTCTCTTGTGACCACAAGTCTCGGAATAGGCCATTTCCTTACAAGTGGGGCAATAAGAGAACTCACGCATATTCTGAGGCCTGATATCAAGACCATAAGGCACATCAGTAGGCGGTGCAGGGAAGCCGTAGCTCGGGATCCCCTTGGTCCAGAGGATCTGGGTTGCCCATTTGTCGTAATATTCACCCACCGCGGCGTGGTCACGCCCAAACATGTGGTGGGTGCAACCCATATTTTGACGGATGATACCGTGGAGCAGCGACTCAAGGGGGTTACCATAACGCATGTCCCAAAGGACGATGGTGGGCAGATGACGTTCAGGCTTGATGTAACCGCCCTTGTTAACCGCTTCGTGCCCTTCTACAATGGCTTCGTCCGGATAGTCGCCCCGACGTTTCACCCCGATAACCGCGTTGACCAAAATGCCGTGGCAAGGTTCCACGTCCCCGGTAAACGCCGCACATTTCATCAAAAATTCATGACCCACGTGGGGTACGTTACGGGTCTGGTGGTTGATCACCGTACGCCAGCCACGCTTATCAAACTCTTCCCGGCTCTTGCGCGGAGGATACCAGAACCGATCAAAAGGCGGCCTAAATTTGGGCTCATTGATAATAGTATATTTCCCCGCCAGGACCACGGGCTGCAGGCTACGGTAAATCACCCAACCGGGGTGTTTTTTATTAAAAGGTTCCCTTACCACTTCAGGGTTCCGCTCAGGGGTACCGAAAGTGAGGTGGGCCAGTTCTTCGGGGTTGTCAATCCGCCAGACTTCCTCGATATCTAAAATGGCAAAGGGCTTACCCTTGAGGTTGAGGACCAAACGGTCACCAGGACCCACGCCCAGTTGTTTATAGTCTTCTTCGCTAATGTCAAAAACCAGCGGATAAGGGAAGATCCACTCGTTTAACAACCGACGTTCCTTGAGGATCCTTTCTACTTCCGCCTGTTTCATGGAGCCTTCTACCGGGCTGAAGAAGCCGTAACAGATGGACATGATCTCACGGTAGACGTTACGTACCGGGACTCCAGTTTCATAGTGGAGGGTAGGTTTAATGTCGTAGCTGGGACAACCCTTAATCATTTTTTTGGCGGCTTCTTTGTCCGTCACTACCCGCTCAACCAGTCTGCCTCCGTGAGGCAAAGGACGCTGAATTAAAAACCTCGACATCGGACACCTCCTTAAAATTTAAGTTTCAGGTATTTCTTTAAAGTCGCTTCTAATGAGCTAGAAGCTTTATAAACCCAAAAAGACAAAATTTAAAACTCTGCTTTGCCTCTTTTTAGGCCAAAATCAGCGCTTTTTGCAAGATATCGCTCGTTCTATCCGACAGATCCCAGCTTTACCGCCTGGCAAGCTTCTAAGCTTTCATACAAAAACTAGGCCCTTATTGTCAATAAAAACTTTTCTCTCAGGCTACCTTGGGCTATCTTTGCTTAGAAGCCAAAGGGAGGCAGAAGATGACGATCATGGCAGATTCTCTCCCCACCGAAGGGCAGGGTATCCGTTTAATCCTGGGAGAACCTGTTCAGCGCGATTTCTTCTACGTATACCACGGCAATATCATCCACTCTGAAGGAGGGCCACAAACCCTATACGTAATGGACCATGTCTTCTGGGGGCGCATCCTGTTCCTAAACGGTACTCTCCAGTTCACCACCAGGGACGAATTCATTTACCACGAAGCCCTGGTCCACATTCCGGTACAAAGCAGGCCAGAAAAAAGCATCAAAAAAGTGCTAATCTGCGGTGGGGGCGATTTTGGCGCCGCCCGGGAACTTCTAAAATATCAAGATATCGAAAAAATTATCATCGCCGATATCGACCCCCGGGTACCGGCAGTAGTAAAAAAATTCTTCCCCGAATTACTCCCCGAAAACAAAGAAGACCCTCGACTAGAATTACTCATTACAGACGCTTACAAGCTGGTGGCAGATCTGGTAGAAAAAAAAGAAGTCTTTGACCTGGTCATTATCGATTCCACGGATCCGGACGTAGCCCCCGAAGGCTCCACTATTGAACTGTCCCACAGCCTCTTTAGCCCCCATTTCCACGAACTCTTAAAAAAATTAGCCCCGGAAGGGCTGGTAGTTCAACAGGCCGCCACCCCTTTTACCATGAAAAACGTCTTAGAATGGACTTACCATACTTTTGTGGAAGTTTACGGCCCCGAAGAAGTCTATTGTTACCGGGCAGACATCCCTTCCTTTGGGGGGGATAACGCTTATCTTCTCAGAGCCCCAGAGGAGCCCACCAAACCCAGACGCGAACTCAATATACCTACCAAATATTATACCCACGCGCTCCATACCGCCTCTTTCTCCTTGCCCAAATTCTGGACGGAGGTTCTTAAATAAATGGAGACCAAGATACTGGGAATCCTTGGCTCCCCCAGACCTTACGGTGGCAGCGGTCAACTCCTGCGCTGTGCCCTGGAGGCGGCCCAGCGGGAAGGGGCTCAAACGCAACTGGTTAGCGTGTATGAGGGTGAAATTAAACCCTGCCAGGGGTGTATCCAGGACGAAGAACCAAATTGCCGCTTTCCCTGTATTTTTGAAGATTACGGCAAAGAGCTTTTACTTAAAATCAACGAAGCAGACGTCCTGATCATCGGCACCCCGGTTTACTGGTACGCCCCCTCGGGGCTCCTTAAGAACTTGATTGACCGTATGACCTGTCTGGAAAACATGGTGGCTTACGGCGAGGCCTCTTACATGGAAGGGAAGGTGGTAGGGGTTATCACGGTGGGAGCGGACGCCGGGCTTACCCTGGCTGGAGGCTACCTACTTACTGTCTTAAACGCCATGGGCGCCCTCATCCCCCCTTGGGCGCACGCCTATTCTCGCCAGGCGGACCGGGCCCTTTTTGACGACCGGGCCGTGATGGACGCCATAAACGTCGGCCTTTTGGCGGCGGGGCTCGCCCGCCGGCTCAAAGGTTTGCCAGGCCGCCTTTCTTATCTGGACGACCGCACCCTCCTTGAAGAAATCAGAGAGAAAATTAGTCTCGAAAAGGAGGTTTTTGAAAAGACTTATGGAGAGACCAAGATCGGAAAATCCGGTCCTTGAAGCCATCTACAGCCGCCGAAGCGTGCGGGATTACACCGCCGAACCGGTAGCCAAAGAGCTCATTTACGAAATTATCCAGGCCGGGACCTGGGCCCCTTCGGGGCTCAACAATCAGCCCTGGCGTTTTGTCATCGTCCAGGACCCGGAAAAGAAGGAGGCCCTGGCCCAGCTTACCCGTTACGGAGAGATCATCCGCCGAGCCCCGGTGGTAATCGCGGTCTTTGTGGACAAAGAGGCCATGTACCACGAGGTAAAAGACCACCAAGCCATGGGGGCCTGCCTGCAAAACATGTTGCTGGCCGCCCATGCCCTGGGACTGGGGGCCGTCTGGCTGGGCGAGATCCTTAAAAATGCGGACCTGGTACGGGAAACGCTGGCCTTGCCCGCAAACCTTGAACTCATGGCGGTGGTGGCTTTGGGACATCCCAAGCACCGTAACCAGCGCTCAAGCCGCAAACCGCTAAAGGAAGTCATCCTTAAGGAATACTGGTAAGTGCGCCCCTTGGCCGTTTTTTTTATATCGCTGTTTCTGTTTGTTCCCCTTTCCCGGGCCCTGGCCCTTGAAATCCAAAAGATAGATTTGGGGGCCGAAGGGGGCTATCTCGTCTGTTCTTGGGAACTTGCTGACGTCCCCTATCAAAAGTTAGATGAAAGCCTGCACCACGGGCTCCCCTTTGAGCTTAGGTTCTACTTGATCCTTACCCAAATAAGGCGCTTTCGCGGAGACAAGGTCATCCTGCGCCACGAAGTGGTCAGAGAAATTTATTACGACGCGGTAAAAAACCTCTACTACGTACATTTCGTAGGCTGGCCTTATCCTCCTCGCCACGTCACCTCCCTGGAAGAGGCCATCACCCTGGCTGGCAACGTTAAAGCTTTGCCTTTAATCCCTTTAAACAGACTAGAACGGGGCAAAACCTACCGCCTAAAAGTTAAGGCCCAAATCATCCAAAAGGTAAACCCCGGTCTTCCTTCCCGCGTCTTACGCTTCCTTTTCCGAGGCGGTAAAATTGATTCCGGTTGGGTAAGCATACGCTTCAAACTGCCGGAATAAAAGACGCCCATGCCAACCAGCGTCGAAAAGAGAAAGAAAAAGCGCGAATTCGCGATTATTGTCCTGGCTTTGGTCCTCCTCGGTATCCTGATTTTTGTCGAAATCAAAGCCTTTAAAGAAATACCTTCCGGAGAGGCCAACCTCTTGGCCTACACCTTACTACACGTAAACGCCCTCCTGCTCCTGGTAGTGGCTTACCTCGTAATCCGCAATCTCTTGAAGATTTTTTTGGAAGGCCCGAAAGGCAAACTGGCGGAAAGGTTGCGTACCAGGATCGCGGTGGCCTTTTTATTTTTAGCCCTGGTCCCCACGATTTTCCTCTTCCTGGTCTCGCTAAAATTTGTGGAAACCAGCCTTGAGTTTTGGTTTAGCAGTAACCTTGACCGCAGCCTCCAGGAGGCCCTCCTTGAGGCCCAATCCATTTACCAGGAGAAAGAAAGAGAGCTTACGGGAAAGGCTGACGAATTTATCAAGCGGTACCTAAAAAAGACGAGCCGCCTGCGTTCCAAACGGGTAAAGGAGTGGCGCAAAAGGTTAAAACTCGATAGTCTGGAAATTTACGCTCCTTCAGGGCGGCTTATCAAGGGGGCTTACAGTGAAAAACCAGCCATCCGGTTTGGTGTACCCCCTTCGCTTTTAAAAGAAATCTTCGAAAACCAAGAAGCCGCAAGCGAAATTAGCAAGTTTAAGGACAAGGTTCTTCTAAGAGTGTTTGTACCTGCCTTTTACCGCAAACAACCGGTAGCCGTGGCCACGGGTATTTTCCTGGATCCTGGGCTTGAAAAGTTGATCAGTGAAGTCGGCAAGGGAGTTGAAACCTACCAACAGCTCAAATTCTTCAAGGCCCCGCTCAAGTCCTCCCTGCTCATGCTCCTCCTCCTGGTAACCCTTCTCACCATCTTTTTCGCCATCTGGTTCGGGCTAAAATTTGCTAGAAGACTCACCGAGCCTGTTCACGCCCTGGCCCAGGCCACCACCCAGATAGCCAGTGGTGATTTTGACGTGGAATTACCCGAAGAGAGTAAGGACGAAGTGGGACAACTGGTACGGGCCTTCCGTCAGATGACCACTGACCTCAAGAACTACCGGGCCAAAGTGGAAGAGACCACCCTGGCCTTACACCAAACCAACCAGGAATTACGTAAGAGGACCTGGTATCTGGAAACAGTGCTCGCCAACGTCACCGCCGGGGTAGTGGCTTTGGATACCGAAGGCCGCATCACCCTTATCAACCGTTTGGCGGCCAAAATCTTTGGGGCCCCCAGGGGAAAACTTTTAGGCCAGAAGATATGGGAAGTGCTGCCCGAAGAATACCAGGAAAAAGCGCGAGAACTGATGTTGCAGGCCCGCTCTGACCCCAAAAAAATAGTCCAGCAACCGGTTCCGGTCAAAATCAAAGGCAAACCCCTGGTCCTGGCCGTAACCGTTACCTTGCTTGAGACCGAAGAGGGAGAAGTACTGGGTTATCTCTGTCTCCTGGAAGATATTACCGAAAAAGAGCGCATCCAGCGTCTGGCTGCCTGGCGGGAGGTGGCCCGGCGCATCGCCCACGAAGTAAAAAATCCGCTCACCCCCATTCAACTCTCCGCACAACGCTTGCGCAAGCGCCTTTATGACAAACTGGGCCCTGAAGAACGGGAAATCCTGAGCCGTTGCACCACCACCATCGAAAAACAGGTGGAAGAGTTGAAGCACCTGGTTAACGAATTCTCGGCCTTTGCTCGCCTACCATCTCTGAAACCCAAAGAAGAAGACCTAGTCCAGACTATCCGCGAAGTCGTTGACCTTTATCAGGCGGGGCACCCCAAGATAAAGTTCAATTTTAGCGAAAACAGCCCCGTAAAAGCGGTCTTTGACCGGGAACAGATCAAACGGGTCTTCTTAAACCTGTTTGATAACGCGGTCCGGGCCATGCCGGACGGGGGCACCGTGGATATCGCCCTTGAGAAGGACAACGGCGTGGTACGCATCGCCGTAGCGGATACCGGCCCCGGAGTGGCTCCCGAACTGCGGGAGCGCCTTTTCGAACCTTACTTTTCCGGCCACGGGGGAAGCGGTCTGGGGCTGGCCATTGTAAACTCCATCATCCAGGAACACGGAGGCAAAATTTGGGTCACGGAGAATAAACCCCAGGGCGCCAAATTTATTATCGAATTGCCGACTCAATCATGAAAAAGAAGATACTGGTCATCGACGACGAAGAGAGCATCCTAGAAAGCCTGGCTGACATCCTGACAGATGAAGGATACCAGGTCCTTACCGCCCTTACCGCCAAGGAAGGTCTGACCAAGCTCCTTAAAGAAGGCCCGGATCTCTTAATTCTTGACGTATGGCTTCCTGACGAGGACGGACTCAAACTCCTCCAAAAGATCCGGGAAAAAGAACGAAACCTTCCGGTCATTGTGATTTCCGGCCACGGTACGGTGGAGATGGCGGTAAAGGCCATCAAGCTTGGTGCCTTTGATTTTCTAGAAAAACCGCTCTCCTACGACCGGGTAGTAGTAACCGTAGCCAATGCTTTGCGTTTCCGCGCCCTTGAGGAAGAAAATATCCGGCTCAAAGCCCGTCTTACCGGGCCGGGCCTTACCGGGCAGAGTCCTTTAATTGAAAGGGTTAGAGAGGAAATCGCCCGGGTCGCCGCCACCGACGCCACCGTCCTTATCACGGGAGAAAGTGGGGTGGGCAAAGAGGTAGCAGCCCGCATGATCCACCACTTTTCCCGAAGGAAAAACGGCCCCTTCGTGGCGGTCAATTGCGCCGCCATCCCTGAAGAATTGATTGAATCAGAACTCTTCGGTTACGAGCGGGGGGCCTTCACCGGGGCCCAAACCTCCAAGAAAGGCAAATTTGATCTGGCGGACGGAGGAACCATTTTTCTTGACGAAATCGGGGACATGAGCCTTTCCGCCCAGGCCAAAGTCCTGCGAGTCCTACAGGAAAAATGTTTTGAAAGGGTAGGCGGGACCAAAACCATCCGGGTGGACGTACGTGTCATCGCCGCGACCAATAAAGATTTGCTCAAAGAGATCCAGGCTGGACGCTTCCGGGAGGACCTCTTTTTCCGTCTGAACGTGATCCCCATCCGTATCCCCCCGCTGCGAGAACGCCCGGAAGATATTCCCCTTCTGGCCGAAACTTTTCTGGAAGAACTGGCCCAACACTCGGGCCTTGGCCGAAAAAGGCTTTCCAAAGAGGCCCTTGAGGCGTTAATGAAATATGATTTTCCAGGAAACGTCAGGGAGTTAAAAAATCTGATCGAGAGGCTCGTCATTATGAGCCGGGGAGAAATCATCGAACTGGAAGACCTCCCTCCCGAAATACGTACCGCTTCTCCCTCCATCCCCCGAGGGGAAGAACCCTGGTTTACCTGTAACGACTTTAAGAAGGCCCGAAGCTTGTTTGAAAAGGAGTTCCTTAAACGTAAACTGGCGGAATACAAGGGAAATATCACCCAAACCGCCGAGGCCATTGGGCTTGAACGAAGCTATTTGCACCGGAAACTCAAAAGCCTGGGACTTACGGGAGATAATTAGTGGGCCGGTCCTTTCGGGAAAGTCTTAAAGACCCCAACACCTTTACGATTACCTACGAACTTGTACCTGGCCGTTCCACCAGGAGACGAGAATTCCGCAATATCATCGCCTTCGTAAAAGAAGCCGCCAGGGACAAACGCCTCCACGGGGTCTCTATCACGGAAAACGCCGGGGGGCATCCGGCCTTATCCCCTGAGGTATTGGGCCGGGAGATAAAGGCCCTGGGCCTTGATCCCATCCTCCACTTTTCTTGCAAGGACAAAAACCGCAACCAGATCGAAAGCACCCTCTTTGCCCGGGACCGGGAGGGACTGCATGATCTCCTCATCATCACTGGGGATTACCCCCGCTACGGTTTCATGGGAAAGGCCAAGCCGGTCTTTGATCTGGACGCGGTCCACTTGCTGCAGATGATCACCGAGATGGAAAAAGGCTTCACCCTGCCCCCGGAAGCCCCGGGAGGAGGGGTAAGGCTACCTCCCATGCCCTTCTTTAAAGGGTGTGTGGTTTCCCCCTTCAAAAGATACGAAGCCGAGCTCTTACCCCAGTATTTCAAACTTAACCGCAAGATAGCAGCCGGGGCCCATTTTGTAATCACGCAGGTAGGCTTTGACGCCCGCAAATTTCACGAGCTCCTGCTCTACATGCGCGAAGAAAGACTAAACGTCCCCGTGCTTGGCGGCGTGCTCATAATGGACCAGCGCCTGGCCCGTATCATCTACCGGGGTGTAATCCCCGGAATAAGTATCAGCAAGACATTCTTGGATCGCATCGAAAGGGAAGAAAAACAAATGGGCCACCGGGCGGCCCTGATCAGGGCGGCCAAACTGATAGCTGTTCTCCGGGGCTTGGGTTACGACGGGGTACACCTCTGCGGAGCCAAACCCATCTACGAAGAAATAGCCTTCGTACTTGATAAGGCCGAAGATTTTTTCCCCAGGTGGCAGGAATTTTTACCAGAATTTAAAGACGCTCCTCCTGATAGCTTCTACCTCTACCGTAAAGACCCCGAAACCGGCTTGAATCTTCCGGAACGTAGCGAACGGGCCGACGCCCCTAGGCTGCCCCTTTCTTTTTGGCTAAACCGCTTGTTTCACGACCTCTTTTTCGAACCTGATAGGAAAGGCTATCGCCTAGCCCGGGCCCTGGCCTGCAAAATTAAAGGTTCCAACCTGGAAGGGCTCTTCACCCGCCTGGAATACGGTCTCAAAGGGCTTTTGTTTGATTGCCAAAAGTGTGGAGACTGTACGCTTGCGGAGATGGCCTTTTTGTGCCCCCAGAGCCAATGCGCCAAAGGGCTCTTAAACGGCCCTTGCGGAGGGAGCCGGGATGGTTTTTGTGAGGTCTATCCGGAAAAGCGCTGCCTTTACGTGAGGGTATACGAACGCCTAAAGGCCATGGGCGAGGAAAATAAGCTAAAGGTCGGGTTCCTCCCGCCCCGGGACTGGGGGCTTACCGGTTCTTCTTCCTGGCTAAATTTCTTTCTCAAGGAAGACCACCACCGTCATCATTTACCCAGATAGACTTGCTGGATAAATGTTTCTTGAATTTCCTCTCCTTGCCAGGTGGCCACCAAACGGCCGTTTTCGAGAAGATACCCCCGGTCTGCCAGTTGTAAGGCCTTTTTGGCGTTTTGTTCTACCAGAAGTACCGTAAGTTTACCTTTGAGGGCGGCCAGCTTAGCGTATATTTCCTGGACCACCTTGGGAGCAAGCCCCATGGAAGGTTCGTCCAAGAGGAGCAGCCGGGGCCTGGCCATCAGGGCCCGGGCGATGGCCAACATCTGTTGCTCTCCCCCGGAAAGGGTACCGGCAGGCAGGTCTTGCCGTTCTTTCAAAACTGGAAAAAGGGTGTATACCTCTTCTAAACGGCGGGCAAGCTCTTTAGGAGACACAAAGCCCCCGAGTTCCAAATTCTCCTTGACCGTGAGGGAAGCGAAGACGTGCCGCCCTTCAGGGACCAGACAGAGCCCCGTCTTTACCCGCCTCCACGGGGGGAGACCGGAAAGGTCACGGCCTTCAAAAAATATCCGCCCCTGGCAGGGTACCTGGCCCAAAATGGCCTTAAGCAGGCTGCTCTTGCCTGCCCCGTTGCGCCCCAGAAGGACCACAAATTCCCCTTCGGCGACGATGAGATTAACCCCTGCAAGGGCTGTAATGGCGCCGTAACGAACGGTAAGATCCTTTACCTCAAGCATCACCACCGAGATAGGCCTCAATCACTTTGGGGTCTTGCCTCACCACCCGCGGGGGTCCCTCGGCGATGATCTCCCCGGAGGACAACACCACCACCCGGTCACACACTTCCAAGATCAGATCCACGTCGTGGTCCACCAGCAAAAGACTAAGGCCTTCGCCTTTGAGCTGTTTTAAAAGGTCAACCAGCTCCCGCCCTTCTTTCGGGGAAAGTCCGGCAGCGGGCTCATCAAGCAGCAGCACCCGGGGCTTAGCCGCCACGGCGCGGGCCAAAACCACCCTCCTTTGTTCCCCGTAAGGTAGAGCCTCGGCTGGATGCGATGCCCAGTGTTTCAGGCCAAAGGTCTCAAGGATATGAAGGGCCTGCTCCCGGAGCTCTTCCTCGCTCTTTCTCCCGTTAAGGGAAAAAATCTCCTTTAAAAGGGAGCCCTTCATCTTGCGGGAAAAACCGAGCAGGATGTTTTCCAGGACCGTTAAACCAGAAAAGACCTGCACGTGCTGGAAGGTGCGCAGTATACCGCGGTTGGCTATGGCCTCGGGTTTTAGACCCGTTATGTCTTCGTCTGCAAAATAAATATGGCCCCGGTCCGGACGAAGAAAGCCGGTGATCAAATTGATCAGGGTGGTCTTGCCCGCGCCGTTGGGCCCGATCAGGCCCAAAATTTCCCGAGGATAAAGGACAAAAGAGACCCCTTTTAACGCCACCACTCCCTGAAAACTCTTAACTATCCCCTCCAAACGCAAAAGGGGCCCGGGGGAAGGACGCCTTTTTGGACGCAGACTGCAATGCATGGCCCTTATTTTAGCCCATCTTTTCCTCCCTTGCTGCCCAAAGACGTAGGGAGTAGGTTACTTTTATGGCCGACAGACCTCGTGATTATTACGCCCGGAAGGCCAAAGAGGAGAGATATCCGGCCCGCTCGGTTTACAAACTCAAAGAAGCCGACCAGAAATACAAGCTCCTGCGTCCCGGCCAAGTAGTGCTTGACCTGGGCGCTGCCCCTGGCTCCTGGAGTAAATACGCCCTGGAAAGGGTGGGGAAAAGGGGACTGGTGGTAGGGGTTGACCTTGAGGAGGTGAAGCTAAGTCACCCCCGGTTTGTCTTCCTAAGGAAAGACGTCTTTGAGCTTACCCCGGAGGAACTCCTTTCCGCCGCCGGGGTGTCCGCCTTTGACGTGGTGCTGAGCGACATGGCCCCCAAGACCACCGGAGACCGCTCGGGAGACCACTTCCGTTCGGTAAACCTTGCCGAGCAGGCCTTGCTTATCGCAGAAAAGGTCCTAAAACCCGGAGGGGTCTTTTTGGTCAAGGTCTTTGAGGGGGAGGCCTTTCCCCGTTTCGTGGAGGAGGTAAAAAAGCGCCTTGGGCCGGTCAAACGCTTCCGCCCCAAAAGTACCCGCCCTTCAAGCCGGGAAATCTTTCTCCTGGTAAAGCGGAATTGAATTACTCCGGAGCAATAAGTCTCAACTTGGGAAATAAGAACGGTAACGCCTGGCATCCCTGGTGAGAAGAGCATAGCCACATACAGCGGCGTGGGCACCAATGTAAAAATCAGGAAGTTGAGAAGTCTTTTTACCTTTTCGCCTCTTGTAAAGAAGGAAACATTTTCCCGCCAAAAAAGCCGCCTCCCACGGGAGCTCCTCCCTAATAAAAAACTCCGGTGGAAGAGCTTCCTCCAGTTCTTCAATCCTTTCAAACCTGATAGAGACTTCTGCATAGATTATAGGATTGATTATTAGCAAATCCTTTTCCGCACATTCAGCCAGTGTTCGCGAAGACCAGCTAAACCATTTGGGATCCTCGGTAAATATGTCTAAGATGACGTTTGAATCTACCAGGACAGGCATTAATCCTCGCCACGGGTAAGAGCCATAATTTCATCGGTAGAAAGCTTGACCGTACCACGACCTTTCATGTGCTTAATAAGCAGCTCGCCTTTTCCCGAAAGGCTTTTTTTAATCAATTTGAGCCCTCCTTTTTCTGGGACAAAATCTACTTCAGTCCCTGGCCACAGACCAAACTTCTCCCGCCACTTTTTGGGAATGGTAACCTGCCCTTTGGCCGTTATCTTCATAAACCACCATAAGTAAGAATTCTTACGTGAAATTCTTACCAAAGCAGGACCATGTATCAATATTTTTCGTCACCAAAAGCCCAGACAAACAAGAGAGGCTGCCTTAGAGCTCAAGGAAGCCCAAAGTGTTAAGGCGTAAAGGGCCTTCTTCTCGCACCAGGACCATATCTTCCAGACGCACTCCGCCCCAGTCCGGAAAATAAAGCCCGGGCTCGACCGTCACCACGTGGCCGGACTTAAGTCTTTTGCGACTTCGATAAGAAAGGGCGGGGGCTTCGTGGATAGCCAGCCCTACGCCGTGTCCCAAGGCGTGCCAAAAATGGCGTTCCAGGCCCTCCTTACGAAAGATAGCCCGAGCCGCCAGGTCCACCTCCCGGGCGGGGATCCCTGCCGCAAGCTTCTTCTCGGCGGCTTCCTTGGCCTCCAGGACCAAGCGGTAAATTTTGATAAAACGTTCGTCAGGCTTGCCCACGCAAAAAGTCCGGGTAATGTCGGAACAGTAGCCCCTGTATTTGACCCCCATATCAATGAGCAGGGGCTCTCCGTTTCTGAGCTTGCGCGCACTGGGTTCAGCGTGGGGTTTGGCGGCGTTAGGGCCGCTGGCCACGATAGGAGGGAAAGAAGGCCCTTCGGCCCACCGGTAACTTAAGGCAATGATCTGAGCACAGAGCTCCTTCTCACTTACCCCGGGCCTTAGGTGGCGGGAGACCTCAAGCATTATCTTTTCAGCAATAGCAAGAGAAGTTTTGAGGAGCTCTACCTCGGCCTCATCTTTCCTCTCCCTTAAGCGCTCAACGATGGGGGGCGCCTCTTTTATTTCGAGCCAGGGAAGTTTGCGTCTCAGCGCCTGACAAAAAGAAAGAGACACGTAGCGCGGCTCAACCAGGAGGACCTTTACCCCCAAAAGGGGAAGGAGTTCTTTGAGTTCGGCGGTCAAACCCTTTTTGTAAATGCGGGGCTCAAAGAAGGGCTGCCCCACCTTGGCCTCCTCCTGATAACGGGGATCCGTCAACAAAAAGGCCTCTTTCCGGGTGAGCAGAAGGGCACCGGCACTTTCAGTCAGACTCACGTCTTCGGCGGAAAAACCGGAAAGATAACGCCGGTTCTCCGGGCAGGTGATGAGGAAGGCCTCCGCCCTGGGTAGAAAGGAAAGGCGTACCCGTCTTAACCGTTCCCCCCTAACGTCCACCCCCGCACTCCTTTATGGCATCAAGAATACGCCAAGCCACCTCTTCTTTAGAGGCCAGAGGGATTCTTGTTTGCCGGCCACTGCGGGAAAGGATAAGCACTTCATTGGTATCGGCCTCAAAGCCGGTATCCTCCCGGGTGATATCGTTGGCCACGATCAAATCAAGCCCCTTTTCCCTGAGTTTGCGCTCCGCCTCAACCGATAGTCTTTCGCCTTCTTCCGCGGCAAACCCCACCACCAACTGGCCGGGCCCTTTGACCTCTCTGACCGCCAACAAAATATCAGGGGTACGTACTAAACAGAGGGATAAAGTGGGCTGGTCTTTTTTCAATTTGCATGAGAGGGTCTTTTCCGGACGGTAGTCCGCCACCGCTGCCGCCATCAGGAGCAGATCGGCGTCTTTAAAATGGGTAAGCACCGCTTCTTTCATCTCTTCCGCGCTCGTCACCGGTACCCTTTTCAAAAAAGGCGGCGGCGTAAAAGACAGGGGTCCGTGAATTAACGTGACCTCAGCTCCTCGACACCAGGCCGCCTGGGCCAGGGCCACTCCCATCTTGCCAGAGGAGCGGTTGGAAAGAAAGCGCACCAGATCAATAAATTCCCTGGTGGGACCGGCGGTAATCACGACCTTCTTTCCTTCAAAATCCTTGGGCGCCACCAAACGTTCCAGGTAAGAAACTATCACCTCTTCCGGGGGCAGGCGCCCCGGGCCCGCTTCCCCACAGGCGAGTTCCCCTTCCCCTGGACTTAGCACCTCATAACCGAATCCCTTTATTTTTTCCACGTTTTCCTGGACCGCGGGGTGCGCCCACATGAGGTGGTTCATCGCCGGGCAGATAAGCACTCTGGCCTGAGAGGCCAAAATGGTGGCCACCAGCAAACTCTGGGCGTCTCCCTGGGCCAAGGAGGCCAGGAAAGAAGCCGTGGCAGGTACGACCAAAATGGCCTCGGCAAAACGGCCAAGCTCCGTGTGGGGAATAAGACCGGGCGGGGGGGCCAAAAAATCGCTTTGTGTAAAGACCTTTTCTCCGCACAGGGCTTCAAAGGTGAGCGGAGTGATGAAGGCCTCCGCCCCTAAGGTCAAAACTACCCGCAAAACCGCCCCCTTTTTCTGTAACAGACGAAGAACATTGGGGGCCTTGTAAGCGGCGATCCCCCCGCAGACCCCGAGCAGGATCCTCTTACCGGTAAGTATCATCAGAGAGGGTTTCGCTCGCCCAGATTTGCACCTCGGTGTTGAAAGAAGAGCCCGTGATGTAGATCATGCAAAACCCGTTGGGACGTTTAAAGGCCAGTAATATATTGCGGTAATAGATGCTGCCCACCAGGTCCCAGCCCCGGGCCCTTAACTGGTTTTTGAAAAACTCTTCCAAAGAAGAGGCCTTAACCCGGCCTTTGGCCACCAGGACCCCGCCCACGTAGTTTTTCGTGTGCACGAGCATGGATTTGTTCTGGTCAAGGCTCAAATCTTTAGGGATGACGATATCCGGAAATTCGGTCCCCGTGTAAAAGGGTTTGGGTGGGGCAGACTCTGGGGTCGGTTTTTTGGCGGTGGTAGTGGAACAACTCCAGAGGAAAAACAAGGCCAGGATCAACCAGGGCCAACGGTATTTTTTCATGACACCCTCCGTGGCGTTATTCGAATTTTACCAGTGAAACGTAACGTCTATAAAAATCTGCCAGCACTCGCTGGCTCTCAAGCCAGTCTTTTGGTTTACCCTGCCACACTATGGCCCCCTCTTCAAGCTCCCAGAGTTCATCAGCCAGGAGTACCAAAGCGGGGTGATTTTCCGCCACCACCAGGCAAAAACCTCTTGCCAACAGACGGTCAAAAAGGGCCAGGAGCTTGGCGATATCTTGAAAATGCAGCCCCAAAGTGGGCACGTCAAAGAGAAGGGTCTTTTTGTCTTTGGGCGCGGCAAGTAGAAATCGGGCCAGGGTGAGCCTCTGCCTTTCTCCCCCGGAAAGGGTGGTCAGTTCCTGCCCCAGCTTCAGGTAGCCCAGCCCTACTTCCTCCAGGAGGCGCAAACGTGCACTCAGGGCCTGGTGGGCGGCAAAAAAACGCAGGGCTTCAGCCACCGAAAGTGAAAGGAGTTCGGCTACGTGATACCCCCGGTACCGTACCCTTAAAACTTCGCGTCTGAAACCCGTCCCCAGACATTCCTCACAGGTAACCTCCATGGGGGGCAGGAATTTGAGCTCAATGACGTGCCTTTTTCGTCCCTTACAGACGGGACAGCGCCCCTCCTTGGTAAAAGGGCTGAAGGCGGCCGGGCCCAAACCCTGAGCCCGGGCTTCCGGGGTGGCGGCCAGAAGTTCACGCAGAAAGCGGAAGGCGCCGATATAACTCACTACGATACTTTCACGCCCCCCAAAAAGGGCCGGCTCCACCAGGATGGCGGCGGCATCCTCGGCCAGTTGACGCAAAAGACGGCTTTTCCCCGCCCCGGAGACCCCACACAGGACCAGAAGGGCCTGGGAGGGCAACTCGACTCCAGAGACAGAAATTCTCCCTTGAGGAAGGCGCCTTTTCCTGCCCAACCGCTCTTTTCCCGACAGATAGGCCCCGGAAGGCAGGTCTGCTCTGGCGGCCAGCTCTTCAGGGGCACCCAGGAATAAGATTTCCCCGCCGGACTCCCCGGCCCCGGGCCCAAGTTCCAGCACCACGTCAGAGGCCATGATAAATAAGGGGTCGTGTTCTACGATCAGGACCGTGTTCCCCTGGGAAACAAGCCTGCGCAGCAAAAAAAGGACCCTTTCCTTTTCCTTGGGAGTTAGCCCCAACCCTGGCTCATCAAAGATATAGAGGCAGCCCGAGAGCCTTTCACCAAAAAAGGAGGCCAATCTCAACCGCTGCAATTCACCTAAAGAGAGTGAAGGGGCCGGATGGTACAGGCTGAGTCTGCCCAGGCCAAGTTCTATTAGGGGCTTTAAACGGCTGTTAAGCTCAGAAAAGAGCCCTGCAAATATCTGCCTTTTAAGGCCTTTAAAAGACAAACGCTCAAGCCTTTCAAGTATTTCGGAAAGGGGCCGGCGCGCCAGGTCAGGGAGGGCTTCCCCTCCCAAAAAGACGTTTTGCCCCAGGGGAGAAAGCCGCCGCCCACGGCAGGCCGGACAGACTTCTCCCTCCTTCTGGCCCAGGCCTTTACAGGCGGGACAGGCCCCGAGGGGGTGATTAAAAGAAAGGTGTTCCGGTCTGAGCTCTTCCAGTTCAAAACCACAGTGCGGACAACGCCGCCCCACGGAAAAGGAAAGGGTCTCCTTTGAGGCCAGGAGATAGACTCGGACCACGCCTCCGCTAAGAGAGGCGGCGGTACGCAGGGATTCTTTCAGACGAAAAAAATCCTTTTTCTTAAGCACCAAGCGGTCAACTATTATCGCCGCCGAAGGAATCTCCTCCGGCAGTTCTTCCTCGGTCAGGTCAACTACCTGATGGTTAACCAAAAAACGCTGGTACCCTTGCGAGACCAGAAAAGAAAAGGCTTCCTTTCCTGGTTGCCAAAGGGGGGCCAGTACATAGGCCCTTTCTCCTTCCCTGGTTGCCAGGAGCTCTTCGGCGATCTCGGTAAGGGTAGAGCTCTCAAAGAGACTTTCGCAGGCGGTACATTTACGCTGGCCAAGTTCCACGTACATCAAACGTAAAAAATCAAGGGCCCCGCAAAGGGTCCCAACCGTGGCCCTAGGCGAGGGACGGGGAAGCTTCTGTTCAAGTCCCACCGCCGGTGCCAGCCCCTCAGCTTCCTTTAAAGGTGGCGGTGGAGGGAGGGTGGGAGACTCTTTTTCCGTCAGACTCAAGACCTTGAGATACCGCCTTCTGGCCTCCAGGTAAAGGGTATCAAAGGCCAAACTGGATTTTCCGGATCCAGAAGGTCCTGTTAAACAGATGAGTTTTCCCTTGGGCAGGGAAAGGGTAAGGTTTTTTAAGTTATGGGTGGTTACCCCTGTTAGCCTGAGCACGAAAGACATTTTAACAAACTCTGGTACAGGCAACACTTGAGAAAAAGGGCAATAACCACTAAGCTTGGGCCAGCCCTTAAAGGAGGGAAAGATGTTTTTTCAGGAGGTAATTGCCACCCTTAACCGATTCTGGGCGGAAAAAGGTTGTCTCATCCTGCAACCCTACGACATGGAGGTAGGGGCCGGGACTTTCCACCCGGCCACCTTTTTGCGGGCCTTGGGGCCGGAACCCTGGGCCGCGGCTTACGTCCAGCCCTGCCGCCGACCTACTGACGGTCGTTATGGCGAAAATCCCAACCGCCTGCAACACTACTACCAGTATCAGGTGGTGATCAAACCCTCTCCAGACGACATCCAGGACCTCTATCTGCAAAGCCTTGAGGCCTTCGGTCTCAATTTGGCCGACCACGACGTGCGCTTCGTAGAGGACGACTGGGAGTCTCCCACCCTGGGGGCCTGGGGGCTTGGCTGGGAGGTCTGGCTTGATGGCATGGAAATAACCCAGTTCACTTATTTTCAGCAAGTGGGGGGATTTGACTGCGATCCGGTAATGGTCGAAATCACCTACGGTCTAGAAAGGCTCGCCATGTATCTCCAGGGGGTGGACAACGTCTTTGAACTGGCCTGGAACGGGGACCTCCGCTACGGGGACATCCACCACCGGGGAGAGGTGGAATACTCTATTTATAACTTCGAAGAGGCCAACGTGGAAATGCTGCGGGAACTCTTTGACGCCTGGGAAAAGGAAGGCCTAAGGCTGCTGGAGCTGGGGCTGGCGCTGCCGGGTTATGATTGTTGTATCAAATGTTCTCACCTCTTCAACCTGCTCGACGCCCGCAAGGCCCTTTCTGTGGCGGAAAGGACGGCTTACATCGCCCGGGTACGTAATCTGGCCAAGCGTGCCGCCCAGGCATGGCTCAAAATCTCTTGAAAGAGGGTAGACTATGGCCAAAGACCTCTTGCTGGAAATCGGCACCGAAGAGATTCCGGCCCGGTTCATAGAACCGGCCTTGGAAAACCTAAAATCTTTAGCTCAAGAGGGCTTAAAACGCCTGGAACTTGACTTTGCCGCGGTAAAGACCCTAGGGACCCCTCGTCGGCTCACCCTTTACGTCTCGGAATTGGCGGAAAGGCAACCTGACCGCACTGAAGAAATCCTAGGGCCCCCCAAGAAGGCCGCCTTTGACGCGGACGGAAACCCCACCCCAGCGGCCTTTGGTTTTGCCAAGAAATTTGGGGCCAAAATAGAAGACCTCAAGCTCAAAGAAACGGAAAAAGGCCTTTATCTCTGTCTGGTCAAGAAGATTCCGGGCCGTTCCACCGTAGAAATCCTGCCGGAATTCTTGAAAGAACTCATCTTAAAAATTCCCTTCCCAAAGACCATGCGCTGGGGCACCCACAAGGTCCGTTTTGCCCGCCCGATCCGCTGGTTACTGGCCCTTTACGGCCGGGAGGTAGTTCCTCTGGAACTGGCAGGGGTAAAGGCCGGCAAGGTAACCTTCGGCCACCGCTTCATGGCCCCGGGCCCCATAGAGGTGGAAGACTTTGTCTCTTACGTCCGTCGTCTGAGGGAGGCCTTTGTCATCGTCGAGCCGGAAGAGCGTCTGGCTCGTACCAAAGACGAGATCACCGACGCCGCCTTAGAGGCCGGGGGGAAAGTGCTTGAGGATCCGGAACTGCTCAAAGAAAACGCCCATCTCGTAGAATTCCCTTACGCCACCTTAGGCCGGTTTGAAGAAAAATTCCTCGCCCTCCCGAGGCCAGTATTAATAACGGCTATGAAGGAACACCAGCGCTACTTTTCCGTAGTCGACGAAAAAGGTGAGCTTCTACCCAAATTCATCGCGGTAAACAATACCAGACCCAAAGATCCCTCTTTTCTGATTAAAGGGCATGAGCGGGTGCTCAGGGCCCGGCTCGAAGACGCCAGCTTCTATTTTGAGCGTGACCGAAAGATCCCTCTTCCCCAACGGGTAAAGGAACTGGCCCAAGTTGGCTACCACGCTGAGCTGGGTACCCTCTACGACAAAATTAAACGCATGGAGGCCCTGGCCGCCTGGCTGGCCCAAAAGCTGGCACCGGAAAAACTGGAAATAGTCAAGCGGGCCGCTTATCTCTCTAAAGCGGATCTGGTGACCGAGTTAGTCCAGGAATTTCCCAGCCTGCAAGGGATCATGGGAAGGGAATACGCCCTTTTATCAGGGGAGCCGGAAGAAGTGGCCACGGCTATATACGAACACTACCTGCCTCTTTCTGCTGGAGGGCCGCTCCCCGAGACCGTCCCCGGGGCCGTCGTAGCCCTGGCAGACAAGATGGACACCCTCTGCGCCTTTTTCGGTATCGGGGAGAAACCCACCGGGGCCGCTGACCCGTATGGTCTGAGAAGGGCCGCTTACGGGCTAATTGAGATCATCCTGGCCCACCGGTTCTCCCTTTCTCTGAGCAGTTTTATCAACGAGGCCCTAAAGCTCTTAAAAAAGTGGCTCAAACGCGAACCCAAGGAGGTCCTCCTAGAAGTAAAGGCTTTTATCGCGCGTAGACTGGAAGGGGCCTTTGAGACTCGGGGCTTTCAGGACGACCTCATTCGGGCGACCATGGCCGTAGGCTTTGATGACCTGGTTGACACCCAAAGACGCCTTGAGGCTTTAAAGGCTATCCGCCAGAGCCCGGATTTCAGCGCGCTGGCGGTAGGGTTTAAACGGGTGATGAACATGGTCAAAAAACTCAAGGAACCCCTTCCCTTCCAGGAAAAGCTCCTGATCGAGGAAGCGGAAAGGGAACTCTTCTCCAATTACCTGAAGGTGAGGGAAGAGGCCCTGCCTTATCTGGAAGCCGGACAATACGAAGAGGCCTTAAGAGAATTCCTGAAACTTAAGCCCTATATCGACCGCTTTTTTGACGAAGTGTTCGTGATGGTGGAAGACCAGGCCTTGAGAGAAAACCGCTTGGCCCTGTTACAGAAGATAGCCGAGCTCTTCCTTTCAGTGGCTGACCTCTCTTTCCTGCGCGAGGAGGTGGCTTAAGAGCCGGCTCAAGTATTTCTCAAGGTTAGAGTCCCTGGCCCGGGAAAGCTCAAGCTCCTCCCGGGAGGCAAGCTCACGGCGCAAGAGTTCAAAATGGCTCCGGTAATAGGTCAAAAAATAATCGAATTCCGCCTCAGTGGCTTCACGCCCAAGCATCTCCTCCAAGACTCCCCTAGCCAGCCGGAGGAAAAGTTCCTTTTCTAATCCTTCCCGGTCCTCATCTTGTAATTCCTGCGTAACGGCCCACAAAAATACCTGAGAAAAGCTGACAAAGGCGTCTTGATATTTTTCTGGGGGGAGCTGAGAAGCGGTTTCTTCGTCCAGCTTGGCTACCAGTTCCTTGGCTTCGGCTAATATCTCTTGGACCAACTCTTCGGGGGGCATTTCTGACACCTTACACCGCAAGAACTTTCTCATGTCTTTTCTATAGCAAGAGCCCTCAGAGGTGTCAAAAATCCTTTGCCTTTTTGAGTAATTCTTCCACAAAAACCGGTACAATCTTTGAGGCCGGTCCGTAGCGGTGTTCATGGAAATATTCGGCTACCGCCGAAGGCTCAAGATTAAGCTCTACACAATAGGCCCCTGCGCGGCGGGCGATTACCACAAACCCTGCCGCCGGGTATACCGTACCCGAAGTCCCTATAGCCACGAAGAGATCGGCCTGTTTGAGGGCCATTTCTATCTCTGGCAAATGGAAAGGAAGCTCACCAAACCAGACCACGTGGGGCCTTAAGCCCCCTGGGCGGCCACATTTAGGGCACGGGGTTTTTAGCGAAACATCACCTTCTTCTCGGAAAACATGGCCACATTCTTCACAACGGACCTTGAGGAGTTCACCATGCATGTGGAGGATATTTTTCGTCCCCGCCCTTTCGTGCAGGTCATCCACGTTTTGGGTGACCACCAGCACCTGGCCGGGGTATTCTCGTTCCAGCCTAGCTAGCGCGTAGTGGGCCGGGTTGGGTTTTACCTTTAACAGGTCCCTGCGCCGCTGGTTATAAAAGGCGTGGACCATCTCTGGCTGGCGCCGAAACCCCTCCGGAGTGGCGACGTCTTCCAGGCGGTACTTCTCCCAGAGCCCACCCGGGTCACGAAAGGTCGGGATCCCGGATTCCGCCGAAATCCCCGCCCCGGTAAGGATTACGATCTTTTTAAAGCTCCTGTCCTCTACCCTCATAGGAAGTTTAGCAGCTCAAACAGGCTTGAAACGGAAAAATGGGGCTTGCCGGTTGCCTGAGGGGTAGCGCCGAAAGGATCGCGCCCCGGCCGCCTGACCCAACAGGTGACCCAGCCCTCCCGGCGCGCCGGCACGATGTCGTGAAAAAGGCTTTGGCCCACGTGGAGGACTTCCTGCGGCGCACACCTCAGTTGCCTTTTAGCCAGGGAAAAGATCTCTGGGTGCGGCTTATAGGCCCTGGCCTCTTCTGCGGTGACCAAGAGGTCAAAAGAAACGGTAAAATGCCTTAAGGTCTGGGCGAGAAGATCCCGGTCAATATTGGAAATGATGGCGGTCTTAAGGCCCTTTTCTTTGATGAGTTTCAGGGCCTGGTTAACCTCCGGGAAAGGTCGCCAGTGGGGCAGGTTCTCTAAAAAGACCTCTTCCCTGGGCTTGAGGCCAAAATGGGTAAAAAGCTTGCGGGCCACCATCTTTAAAACTTCCCGGTAGGGCCGCCACGTCTTTTCCGCCTCGCTTTCAAAGCGGGCGTAAAGGCGTAGGACCTCAGCCGGGGAGACGTCTTTTAAATAAGGGGATAGGGCCTTTAAAATACCCTCTTCCCAGTCAATTAAAGTGCCGTAACAATCAAAAGTCACCCACTTAAAAGGCCCATACATCCCGTTCTGCCAAATCGTCCAGGTAACAGAGGGTTACTTCCAGCCCTTCTGCTTCCAGCTCCGCCACTAGTTGATCCACCTGGGCGACCCGAATCGGATTGCCCTCAGAGTAGGCCGGAATTTTTACCAGCACCCGCGGGGGCCGCAGCCCCAAAACTTCGGCCTGGATCCGGAACCCAGGGGGCAGCCCCTTCAGCCGGTCCTTGAAAAATTTCTGTACCCTCAACCTCAGATCTTTTTCGTTTTTGGGCGGGCTGACCCGGATTTTTTTCTTCATATCATCGTACTTTACAGTAACACTTCCGCTATTTAATTTCAAAAACATGGCCCTTATCAAAATCCTGGGGACCGCCGGAGCGCGTTACGTGGTCGCCAAGCAGCTTCGCGCCTCGGCGGGAACGTACCTAGAACATGAAGGCACCCGTCTGGTCTTGGATCCTGGCCCAGGGACCTTAGTACATATGGCGAGAGCCCGGCCACGGTTGGACGTCGCAAAATTAAACGGGGTAATCCTGACTCACGCCCACCTGGATCACTCAAACGACGTCAATATCCTGATAGACGGCCTTACCGAAGGGGGCCTCAAAAAGAGGGGGATACTATTTGCCCCGCGGGAGTGTCTGGAAGGAGAAAGCGCCGTCGTCCTCAAATACTTGCGCCCTTATCTGAAGGAGATCACGGTCCTGCGCCCGGAAAGCGAGTATCGCGTGGGCAACATCGAGTTTAAGACCTCCTGCCGTCACCACCATACCACTGAAACTTATGGGATCATCTTCCAATTTGGCCCAAAAAAGGTGGGTTTCTTGGTGGATACCCTCTTTTTTCCCAAACTCATCGATTGTTACCAGGACTGTGACTACCTGATCTTAAACGTAGTACGCTACAAGCCCCACCCTTCCCCCAACGTTCAGCACCTTTCGGTGCGTGACGCCGAAGAGCTCATCGGGGCCATCCGGCCGGAAAAAGCTATATTGACCCATTTTGGCATGACCATGATCCGCGCCCGTCCCCATCAGGTGGCCGAAAAATTGAGCCGGAAATTGGGAGTAGAAGTGATAGCCGCTTACGACGGTCTGACCCTTGAAATTTGAACTGTAAGCCCCATTAAGCCTGTGTTAGGTTAGGGGCATGTTGCGCATCGGTCTAGTTTCCTACCTGAATACCGCCCCCCTGGTCTTCGGGCTGAAAAGGACGTTGCCTCCTGAGTGGGTCCTGGTGGAGGACCACCCCAGCCGCCTTAATCAGGCCTTAAGGGAAGGCCGGCTGGACCTGGCTTTGGTATCTTCGCTGGAGTACGCCCAAAACGTTGGCCAGTACCTGCTCCTCCCCGACGTCTCTATCAGCGCCACCGGGAGGGTAGGAAGTGTGACCCTTTTTGGTTACAAGAGGCTTGAAGAACTTAACCGGGCCTGCGTTGTGCTCACCTCTGCCAGTGCCACTTCCGTGGCCCTATTAAAGCTCCTTCTAGAAGATTTCTGTGGCCTCAAGCCCTTTTACCGCTGGGGGACGGTCAAGGAAGGGGTCAGGGAAGGGGCTTATCTGGCTATCGGGGACGAGGCCTTACGCCTGAAATACCAGGAACTTTTCCCAGAAAATTACGACCTGGCCGCCCTGTGGATGGAACACACGGGTCTTCCTTTTGTGTTCGCGGTGTTTGCCGTAAGAAAAGATTCCTGGGAGGCGAAGGGGAAGGCCGTTAAGGCTTTTGCCTCTTCCCTTTATCTATCCCGTGCCCGGGGGCTGGCCACTCTCAAGACCATTGCCCAGCGCTGTCAGGGGATCTCAGGACTTACGGCAGGGGAATGTCTTATTTACCTGAAGGGGATCGAATATGATCTTTCGGGGCTTAAACAGGAGGCCTTGAGGGTTTTTTACGAACATCTCTTACGCCGAAAAGAGATTAAAAAGCTGCCGGAATTTGAATTCATCGACCTTTAAATGCTAAACGCCTTAAGTATCGACGTCGAAGAATATTTTCAGGTGGAGGCCTTCGCGCAGGTGATATCCCGCTCCCTGTGGGATCTTCTCGAACCCCGTCTGCCGCGGGTCCTGCCCCGTCTTCTGGACTTGCTGGAAGCCAAAGGCATTCGTGCTACCTTTTTCTGTCTGGGCTGGGTGGCCCAAAAATATCCAGCCCTGATCAAGGAAATCGCCGCCCGGGGCCACGAGCTTGCCTCCCACGGCTGGTCCCACGTCCCCATCTTCAGGCTCTCCCCCGAAGAATTCCGTAAAGAGGTGAGGGACAGCAAGGCCCTGCTTGAAGATCTTACCGGTAGGCGGATTGAGGGCTTTCGCGCCTCAACCTATTCCGTCACCCCAAAGACCCTCTGGGCCCTTCCTGTGCTGGCAGAAGAGGGTTATCGCTACGACTCAAGTATTTTCCCTATCCGACATGATCTCTACGGTTTCCCCAAGGCCCCGCGTTTTCCCTTTCTTTTAAAAGACCTGGAGCTCAAAGAATTTCCCATCTCCACGGTAAAGCTAGGCCCTTTAAACATCCCCGTAGCAGGTGGAGGCTATTTCCGCCTCTTTCCTTACGGAGTGACCCGTCGTTTGCTGCGTCTTTTTAACCGGAAAGAAGGAAAGCCTTTTGTCTTTTACGTTCATCCCTGGGAGTTTGATCCACTTCAGCCGCGTCTTAACGGCCCCCTAAAATCCCGACTGAGACACTACCTGAACCTTTCCCGCACAGAAGAGCGCTTTAAAAAACTGCTTGCGGATTTTTCTTTCGGCCCCCTTAATGAAATCATAAAAGGGCTTGAGCCTTTGCCTAAAATCACCTTAGAGGACCTCCGAAATGCAGCTTAAAGAAATAAGCAGACAGGAAGAGTGGGACGAGCTGGCCGCCTGTTTGGGCGCAGGTCCTTATCTTTTTTGGGCCTGGCGTGTGGCCGTGGAAAGGGCTTACGGCCACCACCCCCTTTATCTAGCGGCGTTCAGGGGCAAAACCCCGGAGGCCATCCTCCCCCTTTTCAAATTCAAGACTCCCTGGGGTTCCCGGCTCGTGTCTCTTCCCTTTTGTGACTACGGGGGGATTCTGGCCACCAATGAAGAGGCCTTTCTGTTTATTTGGGACAAGGCCCGGGAACTGGCCCGGGCGCACGGGGGACTTGAGGTCCGCTTCCCGGAAAGGTCCCCTTATCTATCTAACGAAAAAGGTTCTGAGGCCAAAGTACGTCTCCTCCTTCCGCTGCCTGATAAAGCCGAAACCCTCTGGAAACAGCTGAAGGCCAAAGTGCGCAGTCAGGTACGCCGGCCCCAGAAAGAAGGCGCGGAGGCCGTAACCGGGGGCCAAGAGTTGTTGCCGGCCTTCTACCGCATTTATCAGGAAAACATGCATTACCTGGGCTCTCCCCCGCACAGTCTGGCCTGGTTCAAGGCCGTCCTTTCCTCTTACGGGGAGATGGCCCGGGTGGTGCTAGTCCATTTGAAAGGAGAGCCTCTGGCCGGGGGGATATTGCTTTTTACCCGAGAAGAAGCGGTAAATCCCTGGGCTTCTTCTAGGCGTTCTTTTAAAAAGATCAGCCCCAACATGCTCCTTTACTGGCAAATGCTTGCTCTGGCCACAGAAAAGGGGCTTTTGCGCTTTGACTTCGGGCGTTCAAGCCCAGGCAGCGGGACTTACCGTTTCAAACGCCAGTGGGGAGCGGAGGAGAAACCCCTTTTCTGGTACGGCCGAGAAGAAGGCGGCCCAACAAGAGGTCGGGCCCTGGCCGCCAGGATCTGGCCCAAAATACCCCTTTCCTGGGCCAACTGCCTCGGCCCCAGGTTAAGACGCTATATTTCACTATGAAAAGGCTCTTTTTTATCGCCCATCGGCTGCCTTTTCCCCCCAACAAGGGGGACAAACTCCGGGCCTATCATATCTTGAAACACCTGAGAAAATATTTTGCCGAAGCTTATCTCTTCACCCACCTGGACGAGGCCCGCGACCTCGGGGTGGTAGACCAACTGGACCTCCCCCTGGCGGGCCTTTTTTACGAATACGCCCCGGCCTCCAAACGCAAACTCCGCTGTCTTAAAGGCCTTTTTAAGGGGTCTTTGAGTGTGGCCTATTTTTACGCTTCCAGCCTGCAGCGAAAATTCAACCAACTCCTAAAAGAGCGCCCACCCGACGTGATATTTTGCTCCTGCGCCCCGGCGGCTGAATACGTCTTTCGGGCCCCTGAGGTTCGGGCCCGGCTCTTTCTTGATTTTATGGACGTGGATTCGGAAAAGTGGGCGGCCTACGCTAAAAAAACCGGGTTCCCTTACCGCCTGGTCTACGCCCTTGAGGCCAGAAGGCTCAGGGTCTACGAAGCCCGCATCGTTCAGCGCTTTGAACGGGTCTTTCTGGTCTCCGCTAACGAAGCCGAGCTTTTCCGGCGCAAAGTCCTCAACAGCGCCAAGATAACCGTGGTTGAAAACGGGGTTGACCTTTCTTTCTTTAACCCACACTATCAAAGCTCGCTTTCCAAAGAAGGGCCGGTGGTGGTCTTTACCGGGGCCATGGACTATCCCCCCAACGCCGAAGCCGTGACGTGGTTTGCCCAAAATTGCTGGCCCGCCGTCAAAAAACAATGCCCCAAGGCCAGCTTTTACGTGGTAGGGAAGGACCCTTTGCCTGAGGTAAAAGCCTTACACCGAAAAGACGATATAATAGTTACGGGTTTTGTGCCGGATGCCAGGGATTATCTGGCCCTGGCTGACGTGTGTATCGCTCCGCTCCAGCTGGCCCGGGGGATACAGAACAAAATCCTGGAAGCCGCGGCCATGGGCCGAGCCATCGTAGCCACCCCTCAGGCGGCAGAGGGGATAAACCTCAAGGAGGGGGAAGAAATTTTCATCGCCCGAACACCAGAAGAATTTGCTAAATACACCACGCTCCTTCTGCGGGACCAAAATCTGGCCCGGAGTCTGGGGGAGCGTGCCAGAAAACGGGCTGAAAAAGAATATAGCTGGGAGAAAAAACTTGAGACCCTCACTCGCCTCTTCTCCTAAACCGGTTATCTGTTACCTGGCCCACCAGTTAAACCCCGGGGGGACGGAAAGATTGGTGTTTGAAATGGTAAAAGCCTTGGCCCAGGATTATTCTGTCCTGGTCTGCACCCTGGAAGGCCCTGGTCTTTACGGGTACGAACTGCGAAAACTTGGCCTTCCCGTCTACCCCCTCTGGCGCAGCCCGGGCGTTGACCTGAACCTGGTCCTGGCCCTGCGCCAGATATGGGCCAACCACCAGGTAAAGCTCGTCCACGCCCACCAGTATTCCCCTTATTTCTACGCCGCCCTTACCAAATATTTCTACCCGGGGGTAAAACTCCTGTTTGAAGAACACGGAAGGCATTATCCCGAGACCAAAAAGCCCCTCAAAAATTTGTTTAACCGCCTCCTGCTGGTGCCTGTCACTAACGCCTTCGTAGCCGTCTCTCAGGAGGTCAGGGAAAGGCTTCGGGACTATGAAGGGATCCCCTCAAAATACGTAAGGGTCATTTATAACGGGATCCCGGACGTCCCCCCGCTAAGCCCGGAAGAAAGGGCGGGGTTGCGCCAAAAATTTGGCTTTTCAGACCAGGACGTGGTGGCGGCCTTTGTGGGGCGTCTTGATCCCATAAAGAACCTACCCCTGTTTTTAAAGGCCCTCTATCTGGCCAGGCTTAAAGCCCCGCACCTCAAAGGGTTCATCATCGGAGACGGGCCGGAAAGAGAAAAACTGACCTCGCTGGCGCAGGCCTTGAATCTTAGAGAAGCGTGCCTTTTTGCCGGCTTCCGTCCCGATGGAGCCAGGGTGCTTCAAGCCGCGGACCTTTTCGTCCTTCCGAGTTTTAGTGAAGGAACTTCGCTGGCCCTGCTTGAAGCCATGGCCGGGGGACTTCCTGCGGTAGCGACCGCCGTGGGCGGCAACCCGGAAATTATCAAAGACGGCCAGACGGGGCTTTTGGTGCCGAGTAACGACGTGGCGGCCCTGGCAGCGGCCCTCCTGATTTTGGCCGAAGACAAGGGGCTACGTCAAAAGATGGGAGCTCGCGCCCGGCGCCTCTACCTTCAACGTTTCACCTTTGAAAAAATGCTTTCCGCCTACCAGAAACTTTACGAAAATATGCTTTCAGGAAGAGGATAAGGGGTTTTTGATGTGCGGCCTGGTGGGTTTTGTTGATCTTGAAGGCTTAACCCTTGGTGAAGACAAGCTCAAAAAGGCCCTTAAACTGCTCGCACACCGCGGGCCAGACGACGAGGGCCTTTATCAAGACGAGTTCTGTGCCCTGGGACACCGGCGCCTGGCCATAATAGATCTGGCCGGGGGGAGACAGCCCCTGCGGGATGAGGAAACGGGCCAGGTCATCGTCTTTAACGGCGAGATTTATAATTTCCCCTGGCTTAAGAAAAAGTTAACCGAGAAGGGTTTTTCCTTTCGTACCCGCAGTGATACCGAAGTAATACTTAAGGCCTATCAGGCCTTCGGACCAGATTGTCTCAACTACCTGGAAGGCATGTTCGCCTTTGCCCTCTGGGACCCTCAAAAAAAGGAATTATTCTTTGCCCGGGACCGTTTGGGGAAAAAGCCCTTTTATTTCAGAAGGGAGGGGAAACGGCTGGCCTTTGCCTCAGAACTTAAGGCCATCTTACCGGAAAAAACACCTCAGGTTTCACCCCTGGCCCTTGATTGTTTCTTTAGTTTCGGCTACGTCCCGTCCCCCCTTTGTGTCTTCGAAACCTTCGAAAAACTGCCCCCAGCCCACGCCGGCCTCTTTTCCTCCAGGGGACTGAAGATCTTTCGCTATTGGGATCTCCGTTTTGCCCCTCAAGACCAGACCCTCTCCCAGGCCCTGGAAGCCTTTTTGGCCCTCTTTAAAGAAGCGGTCAGGAAAAGGCTTCTCAGCGAGGTGCCGCTGGGGGCCTTCCTCTCAGGGGGCGTGGATTCCCCCTTGGTGGTAGGGCAGATGAAAGAGTTACTCGATGAACCGGTGCTTACCAACGCCATCGGCTTTGAGGACGGGGCGGATGAATTACCCCTGGCCCGCAGATTTGCCCGTTACTTTGGTACGGACCACCGCGAATACAAGGTAAAACCCGAAGCCGCCAAGATCCTTCCCAAACTGGTCTGGCACTTAGACGAACCCCTGGCGGACTCGAGTGTGATCCCCACTTTTTACGTCTGCCAGATGGCGCGTCAAAACGTAACCGTAGCCCTTTCAGGAGACGGGGGGGACGAAAGTTTTGCCGGTTATACCTTCCGTTACCTCCCGCACCTTTGGGAAAGCAGGCTCCGGGCGAGCATCCCCCTCGCAGTCCGCAGCCTCCTTTTCGGCGTGCTGGCCAAGGTCTATCCCCACGCCCCCTGGCTCCCCAAACCTTTGCGGCTCAAAACCATTTTCGGGAATCTTGCCGTTTCAGACGCCCGGGCCTTTTACCAGGACCTGGTCTGGCTGCCCCCAGCATTGCGCGCCGAACTCTACACCCCGGACTTCAAAAGGGCCCTTTGTGGCTTCAGTCCCTTTGAGCTCGTGTACCCCCTTTACGAAAAGGCCAAAGAGCTTGATCCCATCAGTCGGGCCCAGTACGTGGACCTCCATTTCTATCTCCCGGAAGACGTCCTGGTTAAGGTAGACCGCATGAGCATGGCCGTGGCGCTTGAAGTTCGCTCTCCCCTCCTGGATCACCGCGTGGTGGAGTTTGCCGCCACCCTCCCGCTCAAACTCAAAGTCCGGGGTCGGTTGGGCAAGATTCTCTTGCGTGAAGCCCTCAAGAAATTCCTTCCCGCAGAAGAAATAAGCCCCGAAAAGATAGGCTTTGCCGTCCCGGAAGGGAAATGGCTGAGGGGTGAGCTGAGACCATTGGTGGAAAGGGCTTTAGTGGATCGGGAGTCCTTCCTCTGGTCCTATCTCCATCTGAAGAAAGTCCAGGAGCTCTGGCGCGCCCACTTGAATTCAAGGCTTGACCTGGGGGTCTTTTTCTGGGGTCTGATGTGTGCCCATCTCTGGGAAAAGGAGTATCTCCGGTGCGCTTAAAGGTCTTACAATTGGGAAGCCCGACCGGACTTTACGGGGCCGAACGCTGGATCCTGGCCCTCATCAAACACCTGGATCCTCAAAAGATTGAGACCGTAGTGGGAGTGATCCTGGATGACCCCGCCCTTGAGGCCCCTCTCTTAAAAGAGGCCGCCCGCCTGGGTTTTAAAACCGCTACCATAAAAGCCTTTGGCCGTTTTAACTGGGAGGCCGTCAAAAAACTACGCCGCCTCCTTAAAGAGGAAAAAATACACGTCCTCCACACCCATGGTTACAAACAGGACCTCCTGGGCTTTTTGGCCACCAGGGGGCTGCCCACCCGGATTATCGCCACCCCCCACGGCTGGAGCAAAGAACCTGACCTCAAGCTCGCCTGTTACGAGGCCCTGAACCGGCTAGTATTTTACGGCCTCGACCGGGTGGTCCCCCTCTCCCGGGAGTTGTATCAGGGCCTTTGGCGTCTGCCTGGGCTTAAGAAAAAACTGCTCCTCATTGAAAACGCCGTGGATCTTCACGAGATCGAAAACGCAAAAGAAATCCCTGCTGAGGTCAAAAAGGTCAGGGAAAAGGGCTACCTGGTGGTGGGCTACATCGGCCAGTTAATTCACCGCAAGGGGATAGACGTGCTGTTGCGGGCCCTTGCTAGCCCGGAACTTGAAGACCTTTTCCTCTTTGTGATAGGAGAAGGGCCACTTAAAGGAAAACTCCAAAACCTGGCCCAAGAGCTTGGTCTTGCCGACCGGGTCGTTTTCACGGGTTTTCGCTCGGACCGTCTCTCATTCCTAAGGGGCTTTGATTTTTTCGTCTTGCCCTCGCGACTTGAAGGTATCCCCCGCTGCCTGATGGAGGCCATGGGAATGGGTAAACCCGTGGTGGCCTCAGACATCGAAGGGGTAAGGGCCTTAATCCCTGAGGAAGGTTCAGGGGGACTCCTCTTTCCAAAAGACGACTCCCAGGCCCTGGCCCAAAAACTCTTACTCCTCAAGAAAGACCCGGCTTTGAGAGGGCGTTTGGGGAGGCAGGCCGCTGAAATCATCCGCCAAAAATTTTCCGCCTCCCGCATGGCGCGGGCCTACGAAAAACTCTACCAGGAAATAGCCTCAAATATCTCCTGGAGATAAGCAAGCCCGGGCCAGACGTCTTCGGCCCGGTGGGCTTCAAAGGTGATCACGGGTTTCAGGTTTTCTTTGGCCAAAAAAGCAAAGATCTCCCGGAAAGGGATCTTCCCTTGGCCAGGGGGCAGGTGATCATCCCAGCGGCCGTCGTTGTCATGGACGTGGATCTCGAAAAGTCGGCCCCGGAAGGCCTTAAGCCACGGCTGCCAGGAACTCCGGGCAAAGGCGTAAGCGTGGCCGGCGTCAAAACAATAACCCAGGGCCGGACTTGCAAAATATTCTACGATCGCCGTCAGCAGGGCGGGCTCAGGCTCAAAGACGTTTTCCAGCGCCAGACGAAGCCCCCGCTCTTCTGCCAGGCGGACCACCTCTTCCAGTCCGCTCCGGGCCAGTTCCACCCATTTGGCCTGGCGTTCCCGGTGATAACCGGGGTGATAACCCGAGTGTATGACTACCACTTGGGGTTCAAAAAAAGAAGCCACTTCTAACGCTTGTTTAAGGCGGGTAACACTTGCCTTTTGCACCAGGCCGTCAAAGGCCCCAAGCGAAAGGTCACAAAACGGGGCATGCACCGTAAGATTAACCCCGGCCTTTTTTAATTTAGCGGCTGCGGCTTTGAAATCCGCCATCGTGAAAAGATCCATGGCCTGGTGGTCAAGCCCCACTTCAAGAC
>WGCA01000017.1 GCA_015494065.1 Thermodesulfobacteriaceae bacterium
GAATAAACCAGCAATGACCACAAAATGGTAAACAATAAAAACCCTCTGAAGCGTACCCTTTCAGCGAAAGCTCCGGTAATAAGGGCTGGTGTAATTATGGCAAACATGCACTGGTAAATCATGAAAACTAAATGAGGCACGGTGGAAGCGTAATCAGGGCTCGGTTCCTGCCCGACTCCACGTAAAGCCAGGAATTTAAGACCGCCGACAAAGCCCTTGATATCCGGACCGAACGCCAGGGTATAACCCAGATAAATCCAGACCAAACTGACCAAAGCAATGCAGGCCAGACTCTGCATGATAGTCCCTAAGACATTTTTTTTGCGCACCAGGCCGCCGTAAAAAACGCTTAAAGCCGGGGTCATCAATAGGACCAAAGCCGCAGACACCAACAAAAAGGCCGTATCAACCGGATTGATATTCATGACACACCCTCCCCAAAAAATTTTTGCTTCCGCTTCTTAGCAAAGGCCGGACCAATCACGAAAGAAGCTTTAAAATACGACTAAGATGACCAATTTACTAAAAATTTTTTTGACATTTATGTTAAGCAACGAGCAAAGAATTAAACAAAAATGTAAAAAAATAATGAGAGCCCTTGGCTGAAACTTCAGGCAATTTGTCCTGAAGCAAGCCTCCGATGGAGGATTTGGGCTGTGGTTTTGACAGGAGAGAGGTAACATTTTTGCTTGGCAGTTGGGGGCAATTCGCTTAGCAATAACAGAATCGCAATAACAGGGGTTGACAGGTGTGAAATTAAAGTTAAAGTTAATAGCGCTGACGCGGGGTGGAGCAGTCAGGTAGCTCGTCGGGCTCATAACCCGAAGGTCGCGGGTTCAAATCCCGCCCCCGCAACCAATTCAATTTTTTATTTTGATCCCTTTAAACAACCTACCTCTAGAGAACCGTTTTCATCTTTCTTTAAAACGTTTCAAAGATCAAATCCGTTTTTTCAGACCAAAAAGGGATCTTAAACAACCCCCAGCAGACACGCGGCAATACCCTTCTCAAGGGGCTCCCGCGTTTGCATCCCCTCAAGGAGATGACGCAAACTCTCGGTTTCCAGGGGGTGTTCACGCAAGTGGCGCTTGAGATCTCTGAGAAGAACGGGTCCCTTCCTTTTGTTGCTCTGCATCAGTTCCAGGAACCTGGGACGCAAGAGATCAAGCCAGAGCTGAGAAAGGAGGTAAAGATCAACGTTTTCCTGGGTGTAATGGTCCAGACAGTAAAGCAAGCGGTTTAGAATGAGCTTTCGCCTTTCGTCTTTTCTGGTTTTACGCCCATAGCTCCGGAGCACGTCCCTCAGGACCTCAAGGGCCCGACGCCGTCTGGCGGGAAGTAAAGAAAGCTCCGCTTCTTTAAGCTGGCCGAGGAACTCCTGGAGCAGGCGCTCGGCCTCTTCCGTCCAGAGACAAGAATCTTCTACCGGGCTCAAGTTCTCCCGAAGTTTCCGGCAGATCTCAAAGATATCGGTAATCGGCGGCCTACCCTTTTCCAAAAAGAGCCACCTGGGCGCTGTGCCGCGCTTGCGGTCGCCTTTAAGGCAGAGAAAACACCAGGGGCGGCTTGACCTTACCACGCTCACGAAAGTGGTACCGCTGAGTTTGAGGCCTTTAAACTGTCTGAATATTTCTTTGGGGACCAGAGGGTCATCCCCTTCGACCAGGTCCTTTACGGGCTGAAAGGCGTCGGCAAGGTCATCCCAGAAGGAAATCTCCGCACGCTTCCGTTCCCGCTCGTAGAGTTCCAGCATGAGTCTTCCGGAGATATGTTCTTCCTGCCAGCCCTCTACGTAACTAAGAAACTCCTCCGGGATGGAGATGTTGCTTCCGAGGATGTTTTCCACCAGGAAATGACGTTCCACCAGACGCCGATCAGTCGAGACGCAAAACTCCGGGGAGTCGTTGGGCCAGTAGATTTCCACCTCCTCGTAGGGACTGTCCAGGCGTTCAATGCGCCCGATACGCTGTTCCGCGAGTCTGATCACCGAAGGAAGGTCAAAAAACACCACCGCCGAGGCCTGTTGCAGGTTTACCCCCTCGGCCACTGCGTCGGAACACAGGGCCAGAACGTTTTTCTCCTCAGACCCCAGGGAAAAAAGACGTTTTACCTTCTCTCGCTCTCCCCTCCTATTACCGGTAACCAAGAGGGTCTCTATCTCTGGAGCCAGATCGGCCATCAGTTCCTGAAAATAGGCCAGGGTAATGAGGCGGCTGTCATAGGCAAGGATCAACCGGTGTTTTTCAAAGAGCTTTTTGACAAAAAGCACCTTGCCCCTTTCCCGCCGATCTGAAATCTCCCGGGCCAGGGCGACAATCTTCCGGTAAAGCTCCTGCTCGGTCGCCAGAGTCTCGAAAAATTTCTCTTTATCCTCGAGCCACGCCGGGGCCATAAGTTCCTTGGGCGGTGGTCTGAAGTAGGCTTCGGCCTTTCTTCCCCAAGCTGCAAGGCTGCCCAGGAGATCTCCGGTCACATTTTTGAACTTACCCGTCAGGCCAAACACCTTTTGAGCGGCCTCGGTTCCTTCTATGTGCTCCACCAGGGCCACCCGGGAAGAACGTAGCATGGCCTTCACGTTGAATCGGGCCAGGGCCGCCGCGGCGGAAAGCCTTGCTGAGAGGAACTTTGGATCCAGCGAAACCTTTCTCTGCCACAGGTCAGAAAGGGTTTTCCTCAGCCAGACCAGGCCTTTGAGCTCTCGGGCAAGGTGGTCTATTTCTCTTGCCAGGGCCCGGTCTTTCTCCGTTTCTTCCGTGGGGTAAAGACGGGAAATTTCTTTAGGGAAACGACAGGGGCGGCCAAAACGATCCCGGTAGGCGTGGGGCTCCTGTTCAATCAGACGGTTCAGCTCCTTTTTAGTACGACGTACAGTAAAAACCTGTACGTAGCGCTTAAGTTTCTGAAACTGTGTCGCCGAAAGCCTCTTTCCCGTCTCAAGCTCTCGGCGAATCTGATAGTAAGCGGCAAGGGCCTCATCGGAGAGGTTATCAAGCCCCAGGACTTCCATCAGGCGCAGGAGGTCTTCCACGCCGCGGTTAATGGGTGTAGCGGTCATGAGGATGACGTGCTCGGCCGGACTGTTTAACTGAATAGTCTGGGAACGGCGGGAAGTACGGGAGAGGTAGTTATGGGCCTCATCGATGAGCAAGATATTGGCCCGCCGAATTTTGTCCAGCGCTCGCCCCCGCGCCGCACTTTCCGCAATACTTAGAAGCCCCTGGGAGATGGTCTCCAGGAAAAGGGGTACCCCCTCAAAAGAGACCTCTTCTTCCCATTGGTCCTTGACTCCCGGAGGGCAGATGATATAGCTGGTAGCCCGCTGAAACTCCTGCCTAGCCCAGAAACGATAATGCAAGGCGCAAAGAAGGGCGATACCCACCTTGGTCTTCCCAGCACCGGTAGGATCGGCGATGAGTACACTTCCATGGTTATCGAGCACCCAGAGGGCCTGGGCCACGGCCTGACGCTGCGAAGGCCAAAGCTTCAAAGTAGAAAACACCCGGTTCAGCCCTTCATACGGCTGCAACCAGTCCTCCTCCATGATCTGAAGCACCGCGTAGGCCAACACTTCTTGCCAGGTGGTATAGCGCAGAAGCTCCTCAAGAAGGGCAATGATCTCCTGCTGGTAGTCCCGGCTGTCCTTAAGAAAATTTTCTACGATAAGGGCAAGTTCCTGGTATCGGGGATCATCCTTTCCGAAACGACAATTCGCCTCTTTTTGAAAGCGCAACCCGGCCCGGGAAAAGTTGCTCGAACCGACGACGGCGTGCTTTTCCCCGAAATAAATTTTCGCGTGGACCCCTTCACCAAGACGAAAACGGATTTTTCCTTCCCGAAGCTGAGAGAGAAAACGCACCAGGGCCCCACACAGAGAGATGGAAACACCCCGCGAAAGCCAGTATTCCTTTATCTCCTGGGCAAGATTTACCTCCGGCCAGGGGCGGCTAAAATCCCGTTCGGTTAGGTCAAGCTCGTGACCGAGGACGACGGTGATCTCTCGCCCGGAAAAATCCCCCGTGCCGTAAAAGGAAACCAGATGTTCCAAAGAAGAATATCCGGTAATGATCACGTACCGGCGGGAATCCAGGAGATCCTGGCGAATAACATCCTCCACTTTGCTGGCCTCAAGATTAAGGGGAAAGCGCTCGGCAGGAGGCCAGCGACGTTCTTGTAGTTTGTCTAGAAGGGAGGGCTGTTTAAACACAGAAAACCTCTTGCCACGGAACCAATTATCCGCCACCCTTAGCCATTGGGCCTAGCTAAATTTTAGTATACCACGTCGGTGGTCTGCTCACTTAATCCTGCACGTGGCCTTGACAGAGATGGCCACGGGTGGCCCGAGGGCCGCTGCGCAATGACCCGCAAAATAGGAGAGAAGTAGGGTTGGCTTCCCCTACCAAAGGAGACACAAATAGGCAAAAACGCTTAAGCCTGGTTTTGGGTATCCCAGGTGGGATGACGTGGGATCAGGCGCGAGATCACGATTTCATGGGTTTCGTCGTCTGCCCTTAACTTTCGCTGGCTGACCGCTTGTTCGTATTCTTTTTCCGCAAGATAAAGAAAAGGAGCCAGGGTACGCATCCTTTCCTTATCGTGGGCCAAATAAATCACTCCGCCCGGGGCCAGGTATTTACGGAATATTTTAAAAAGGGGCTCAAATAGACGGCCGCTAAAGACTATCTCCGCCCCCACGATAATCTGAAATTGCCCCAGCTCTTTCGGTTCTCGCCAATCAAGTTTTTCCACCGTGACGTTTTCTAGCCGGTTATAGGCCGCGTTTAGCCGCAAGAAATCAAGACATTCGTCTTCGTAATCCGTGAGTGTGACCTCATGACCAAAGGCGGCGGCGGTAAGCCCCACTACCCCCAGGCCGGCCCCTAGCTCCAGGACCCGCCCCTGGGGTTTTATGCTGGCCATAAAATCAGCCAAGACCAAAGAGGCCTCCCATATCTTGAGCCAAAAGGGGAAGTTTTCAACCTTCAGGCCCTCATCTGTCAAAAAATCTTCGATATTACTGGGTTTAATGATCTGGATGGTACGGCCCCGGATATTTAGTGGTTCGACCTCAAGGCGGTATTTACGGGCCAGCTTTTCGTAAAGGGGTTTTATTTTTTCAGGTACCTTTATCATGGCTGAACAAAACTCCTCCTTCCCAGATAAACTTTTACCGACTGCAGCCGTTTACCCCGCCAAATCTTAAGCTCCACTATCTTACCAGGGGCGGTCACAAAAAGGAGCTTTTCCAGATCCGCCTGAGAAGAAATGGGCACGCCGTTAAAACTTACTAACACGTCTCCCCCGGAAGGCCAAAGTAGATTACCGAGGGAGGATGTCTTGCGCGCCCCCCGGATCCCTACCACCGCGGCGGGGCTTCCGGGATACACCTTGGTCACCAAAAGCCCCCTGGAAACTGGCAACCCCAGGGCCTTAACCACCGCCGGGGTGAGGGCCACCCCTTCTAAACCAAGCCAGGGCCAGATAACTTTTTCTTCCTCCAGGGCCTTTTGGACTACCAGCGCCATCAAATAACCAGGTACCACTTTGACCGTGGTACCTTCAGCCAGATTGGGAAGCGCTAGGGCAAACCCCAGGGCCCTGCCTTTGGTGTCAAAGAGAGGCGCCGAGCCGAGGCCCTTTAAATCTCCCTCCACCGCAAAAAAACTACCCAGCGTGATGCCACGTGAGATAATCCGCACCGGACTTTCACAAACGTAAGCGGACCGCAACACCACCCTGAACCGGGGGCGCCCCACCAGCCAGACCCGCTCCCCGGCTTTGGGGAGATCCTTACGGATGGAGACTTCTTGCTTTCCGAAGGGTTTGGTCTTAAGCAGGGCCAGACCGGTTAGCTGATCAAGGGCCAAAATTTTGGCCCCCAGCTGCCGACCGTCCGGCAAAATGACATCTATCCACTGGGCCCCTTGCACCAAATAAGAAGGGGCTAGAATGATACCCTTTTTGGCAGAAACGATGAGCCCCGTGCCCACCCCACGGGGGACCTCAAAAGCGGCCAAAAAGTCCAGTTTGACCGGCCGGGTCACCACCGTGACCACCAAAGCGGCCGGTTTGGCCCCCCTGGCCCCCGCCGGGACCAGAAGGAATAAGAACAGGAATAAAATAAAAACGTGCCTTTTTAACCCAGCCATTTTAGACCGATGATCGCCCCGGCCAGAAACAGACGATAAACAATAAAAGGGTAAAAAGTGTGTCGTCTTAAGAAATGTAATAACCAGGCAATTACCAAAAAACCAGCGCCAAAAGCCGCCAAAAATCCAGTCCAGTAAAC
The DNA here is from genome assembly GCA_015494065.1 of Thermodesulfobacteriaceae bacterium. Taxonomy (GTDB): domain Bacteria; phylum Desulfobacterota; class Thermodesulfobacteria; order Thermodesulfobacteriales; family Thermodesulfatatoraceae; genus Thermodesulfatator. The sequence goes on from WGCA01000017.1 coordinate 6,287, forward strand.
GGGAAGAAGGGGCTCCCCGTTCTGGACAAGCTTTAAAGTTTCGTAAGCCCCGGCCCCGGCGATGATGGGGGCTGAGAGGAGGAAAGAAAAGCGCGCTGCGGCCTCCCGCCTAAAACCCAGCAGCAAGCCCGTGGCCATGGTTATCCCGCTGCGCGAGGTCCCGGGAAAGATGGCCAGGGCCTGGGCGCAACCGATCAAAAGGGCCTGTAAAAGGCTTATTTCTTGAAGTTCTTTGTTTTTGGGGGACAAAAGCTCGGCCACAAGGAGGGGAAAAGACATCAAAATCAACAGATAGGCCACCCTTACCGGATCCCTGAAATGGCGCGCCACCAGGTCTTCCCCCAAAAAACCCACCAGAGCCCCGGGGACGGTGGCCAAAAGAATATAAATGAGGAGTTTCCGGTAGGTTTTTTCCGCCCGCCAGAAGGTGAACATGGCCCACCAGTCTTTCCGAAAGTAGATCAGCACCGCCAGAAGGGTGCCTAAATGAAGGAAAACATCAAAGGCCAACCCGGCCCCCTGTACGCGCGCGAAATGTTCGGCCAAAACCAGATGCCCGGAGCTTGAAACCGGCAAAAATTCCGTGGCCCCCTGAAGTATGCCCAAAGCCAGCGCTTCGGTATGGGTCATGAGGGCACTTTAAAATACTAATCAGGAGCTAGCAAACTCAAAAAAGCCTCTTCTTGATGAAGAGCGCCACCACAATGCCCGAAAGGATAAAGGAAAGGCTCATCAAGATGGCAAAGGCATGGGGAGAATCCTGGAGAGGAAGTTTGATATTCATCCCGTAAATGCTAGCCACCAGATTGGGCAGCATAAGTACGATGGTCACAGCGGTCAGAAACTTCATCACCACGTTTAGATTGTTCGAGATCACCGAGGCGTATGCGTCCATGGTGCCGGAGAGGATGTCGCTAAAGATTTTGGCCATCTCGATGGCCTGGCGGTTTTCAATCTGGACGTCTTCCAGAAGTTCTAGATCCTCTTCGGAGAGCCTGAGAAACCTTCCTGACTGGAGCCTGCTTAAGACGATATCGTTGGCCCGCAGGGCGGTATTAAAATAAACCAGGCTCTTTTCGATGTTTAAAAGCTTGAGCAACTCTTTGTTCCGCATGGAACGGTAAAGCTCGGCCTCGTATTCATTTATCAATTTGTCGATAAGGCGCAGGTAACGCAGGTAAAGATTGGCGATACAGAAAAAGAAGTGAAAGAGAAAAAGGACGGGATATTCTAAATCGAATTGGCGTACCCGGTTGATCGCCATCAGGAAATCTTCGAAAACCGGATTTTCTTTAAGACAGACGGTAACGATGGCCTCACCCGTTAGGATAATCCCTACCGGGATGGTCTCGTAGCGGATGTAACCCTCTTCATGCCTGGGGTCAGGGACCCGCAAAATGATAAGGAGCTGGTCCTCTTCCAGCTCCACGCGCGGAGTCTCTTCTTCGTCCAAAGGATATCTTAGATATTCAGGAAAAATCTGAAGGGTCTCCTGGACGTACTGCAGTTCTTCTTCGGTGGGGTTGGTCAAACACACCCAGCAATGCCGCTCGATTTGCGGGGCCAGAGAAAGAACACCCTTTTCCGTCCGGTAAATGCGCAGCAAGGTATACCTTCTTCGCTAGGTTGATTATTCAATTTTCAGACCCTGGCCAAAAGTCTTAGAATTTGGTAGTAGCGGTTTACCATGAAAAAACTTTTCCGGCAACGCAAATGCGTTTTGACGTAATCACCATTTTTCCTGAATATTTTGAAAGCCCTCTCCGCGTGGGGGCCCTGAAAAAGGCCCAGGAACGGGGGCTTATCGAGATCAACCTGATTAATCTCCGGGATTTTGCCCTAGACAAACACCGTATGGTAGACGACCGCCCCTTTGGCGGCGGCGAGGGTATGGTCTTTAAGCCCGAGCCCCTTTACCGGGCTATTTCGTCGTTGCGTCAGCTAGGGACCTCCTACGTGGTCTACCTTTCCCCTCAAGGTCGACTCCTCAACCAGGAAATAGTTAAAGAACTTTATGAAAAAGGCCACTTAGTCCTCATCTGCGGCCGCTACGAGGGTATAGACGAACGGATCAGGAAGCATTTTATTGACGATGAGATCTCGATTGGTGATTACGTGGTTTTTGGAGGGGAGGTGGCGGCCCTGGTGGTTATTGAGGCGGTGGCCCGTTTGGTCCCCGGCGTGGTGGGCAAACGGGATTCCGTGGAAAAGGAATCTTTCAGTCAGGGGTTGCTCAAGTACCCCCAGTATACCCGGCCGCGTGACTTTATGGGTTACAAGGTACCGGAAATACTCCTTTCCGGGGACCACGCGGCCATCGCCAAGTGGCGCCGAAAAAAGTCTTTGGAAGTCACCTTAAAGAGGCGGCCGGACCTGCTTAAAAAGGCCAAGTTGAGCGAAGAGGACTTAGAATTTCTACGCCAGTTGGGCTGGCAGGAAGATGAGTAAATTTTCCTTTTACGTAGCCCTGATCCACTACCCTGTCCTCAATAAAGAAGGGCGCATTATCGCCTCCTCCACAACAAATCTTGACCTTCACGATATCGCCAGGGTCTGTCGGACTTACGGCGTCAAGCGTTATTACGTGGTGCAACCCTTGAGAGCGCAACGAAAACTCGTCACCGAACTTCTTGAATATTGGCAAAAAGGCGCAGGCAGGGTATATAATCCGGATCGTCAGGAAGCACTTAAAATTTTAAGGGTGGTTCCGGCCTTGACAGTAGCCCTTAGAGAGATTGAAGAAGAAACCACCAGCCCGGTTTTGATAGGCACAGATGCGCGGCCTGAGTACGCCACCCTTACCTATAGCGAGGCCCGGAAGAGACTGGAAAGCGGCGGCAGTTATCTGCTTCTCCTGGGTACCGCTTGGGGGTTGGCCCCTAAGCTTTTAGCGAATTGTGATTTTGTCCTGGAACCTATTAAAGGATGTGCCAGAGACGGTTATAATCATCTTTCGGTACGCTCAGCCGCGGCTATTATTTTAGACCGGCTGCTAGGAGAACCATGGTGGAAAAGCTTGAAGGAGGAAGAAGATGTTTCCCGTGATCAGAGAGATAGAAAATGAATATTTACGTAAAGATCTGCCAGATTTCCGCCCGGGAGACACCGTAAAGGTTTATTTCCGGATTGTCGAAGGAGAAGATAAGGAGAGGACACAGGTTTTCCAGGGAGTAGTTATCAGGAAGCGCGGTTCGGGCACCGGGGCCACTTTTACCGTGCGCAAGATCTCTTTCGGTATTGGAGTGGAGCGGACCTTTCCGCTCCATTCTCCAAGACTTGAAAAGATCGAAGTGGTCAAGAGGGGGAAAGTACGGCGAGCCAGGCTTTACTATCTCCGTGGCCGGACTGGTAAAGCGGCCCGTATAAAGGAGCGGCTCTAGCCTTGTTTAAGGTAAACGAACGCTGGGTCAAAGAAAAACAGTTTTTGCGGGCTTACCGCTACGTTGCCGGGGTGGATGAAGTAGGTCGGGGGGCACTGGCCGGGCCGGTGGTGGCGGCGGCGGTGATTCTCCCGGCCGATTTCGATCACCCTGAGTTGGCGGATTCTAAATGTCTTAGCGCCGAAAAAAGGGAGGAACTCTTTCAGATTATCACCCAGGAAGCCGTCGCCTGGGCGGTAGCCCGTATTGAAAACGAAATCATAGACGAGATCGGTATTTTAAAGGCCAGTTTGCGTGCCATGGCCCAGGCCTTAGAAGCCCTGGAACCCAAGCCCCAGTTGGCCTTGATTGACGGCCGTTTCACCACCCCCTGGGCAGGCTTGCAAAAGGCCATCATTGACGGAGACGCCCTCTGCCGCTCCATCGCCGCCGCCTCCATCGTAGCCAAGGTGACCAGAGACTATATTATGACTGAGGCGGCCACGGTCTTTCCCCAATACGCCTTCGATAAACATAAAGGTTACGCCACCAAACAACACCTCGAAGCCCTGAAAACCTATGGCCCTTGTCCCATCCATCGTCGCTCTTTTAGGCCGGTTTCAGAATACGAAAGACCCGAAGAAATTAGGCCGCCTAGCCGAAGACCTTTCCGCCTGGTATTTTCGCCTTAAGGGTTACCGCCTGGTGGCCCGCAACTGGCGTACCCGCTGGGGCGAAATCGACCTTGTGGTTGGCAAAGGCGACACCCTGGTCTTTGTAGAGGTAAAAGCCAGAAAGAATCTCAGTAAAGGAAGCCCCGAAGAGGCCCTCACCCCTCATAAAAAGAAAAAACTTATCAAACTGGCCCAGGCCTTTCTGGCCACCCAAAAGACCGAGGCCTCCCATTTCCGTTTTGATCTCGTGGCGGTTGATTTTTCGCGCACCAAGCCTCAAATTAGACATTACCAGGGGATAATCGAAGATGACGGATCGTAAAGAAAGACAACAGGCCGCTTTAAAGAGCAGGAGGCGCCCCCTCTGGCGCGAAAGACGCCTGCCCCATTTTCGAGAACTCATCGAGGCCCCTGCCGAAGAAGCCGAGAAAAAGATCGCCGCCCTGCCTCTTAGGGACCAAGTAGAGCTCATCTTACAAACCCCCTGGGAACTCAGGGAGCGTCTCATCGTCCTCTCCCCTCAAGCCGAACACTTGGTAAAGGCCCTCCCCCCGCAGGAATTCTTCTGGACTTTAAAGGCCGTAAGCCCGGAAGAGGCCGTCACTCTGCTTGCTATGGCCAGTGCCACCCAGCTCCAGTTTTTGTTTGACCTGGACTGCTGGCGCAAAGACCGCTTTGTCCTGGAAAGGGCCCTGGCCTGGCTTACGCTGCTTTTCGAAGCCACGGAAGACACGGTGGCACGCTGGCTAAAAGGGGTTGACTTTGACTTTCTGGTAACCCTGATGAAGCGCCTGATAGAGGTCTACAAACGGCCCGACGGGGTAGACCTTACCGAAGCCCGGGACTGGCTGCCCCCTTACACCCTGGATGACACCTATTTTATCAACTTCCGGCTGGACAAATTTGAACCGCTGACCCGGAGAATAATCGAAATCCTCATAGAGATAGATCCGGCCCGTTACCGGGACCTCATGGAAGCGGTAATATGGGAGCTTCCTGCCGAAGTGGAAGAGCTTGCCTACCGCTGGCGCCGGGCCAGGTTAGCGGATTGGGGTATTCCTGATTACTACGAAGCCCTCGACGTCTACGCCCCTTTGTCTCCAGACCGGATGCGCCAAATAGAACCCTCCTACCTTCCGCCGACCCCAGACGAAGAGACTCCACCGCCGGCCTTTTTGCCCGCCATTCACCTTGAGGGGGTTGAAATACTGGCGGAGGCGCTAGCCCGGATCACGGACTGGCGCCAGGTGGACCGGCTCAAAAGGGAACTGGCCTGGTTGGCCAACAAAGTCCTTATGGTAGACGTCGGCACCATTGACGACGTGGAAGAGGCCCGCCGGGTCTTTGACAAGGTAGCAGGCTACCTCAACATAGGGCTCGAATACCTTGCCAGAGGCCAGGTTGAGGCGGCCAAACGTCTGCTGGAAACCTACTTTTTGGAAGACCTCTTCCGGGTGGCCCAGGGCCTAATTGTGGACCTCAGGCGTTACGCTCGGGAAATAACTACCGCCAAAGGTCTGGACGCCCGCCTTTTCCGGCACCTGGACGAACCTTACGCCTCTTATCTTAAGGGAGTGATGGCCAAAGAAGCCAACCGGATTGTGCTCTTTGTCCCGGAAAAGATAGGGACCGCCGAAGAGTTTCGCCCTTTCCGGCGCCTTGAGGAGATTGACCGGGTAAGGCGCATCCTTTCTGAAATCGCCTACCTGGCCCCTTTGATCCAGAAAGCCTTCGGGACCCCTCCCCTCTGGCTGGCTGAAATCGCCCTCAAAAAGACCAACCTCTTGGAACCCGGGGATCTTAAGTGGAGTACCCTGGTGCTTACCGCTCTGGCCAATTGGCTCACGCGTCAGGAGTTTCGTTTCGAGGCCCTGCCGGTGGAACTTTGGCCTGAATTTTTGCGCAAGATCTTTACCAAGCTCCCTGGTCAGGAACGCAACGTGGTGCGGGAATCAGTACGCCGGGAGCTCCTGGAAAATTTTAAAGCACTCGCCAGTCAGCTGGGCCCACCTGAAGAGGACCATTTGCAGAGTTTCCTTAACTTTTGTCTATTCAAAGTGGAAGAGGAATTTGCCTTTGCCGAACCGGAAAACCCCCCTGACCCCCGTTACGTCCAGGCCCTATTGATCGAACTGACACCCCATGGAAAAAGTGCCTGATTCCTGGCAAAAGGCCCAGGAGGTCATCTGGCAAACCCGGCCGAAAAGGGTCTTGATCCTCGGCGGTGTAGATACGGGAAAGAGCAGTTTTTGTTTCTTTGTGGCGGAAAGACTCCTGGCCCGTGGGGTCCCGGTAGCCCTGCTTGATGCCGACATCGGTCAAAAGGACGTGGGCCCTCCCACCACCATCGGCCTGAAGGTACTTGAACCTGCAGACCTAAGCCGGCCCAGGCCCTTGCCCGCCGAAGAACTTTATTTCGTGGGCTCTACCACGCCGGTGGGACACCTGCTGCCTTTGGTAGTGGGGACCAAGCTGCTGGCGGAAAAAAGCCGGGCCCCTATCACCCTCATCAACACTACCGGCCTTATTCGCGGCCCCGGGGTGGCGCTCAAAACCTTTCAGATAGAGAGCCTGGCCCCTGATCTCATCGTGGCCTTCGAACGGGAAAAGGAACTCTCCCCCATTTTGGACGGGTTCAGACACCTCCCGGTCTTACGGCTCCCAGTCCCTCTGGAAGTCCAGCGCAAGGACTTCCGGGAACGCCAAAAAAGGCGGGAGGCGGCTTACCGCCATTATTTTGAGGGCGGGACCCTCCTTGAATTTCCCCTGGGAACCTTAATCATTCAACGCCCAAGGAAACTGGTCCCCCACCTGCTATGTGGCGTGAGTAACGGGAAAAGGCACCTGGGCTTGGCCCTCCTGGAAAAGGTCACCTTGGAGGAGCTCTTCCTCTTCACCCCGGTGGCCCGGGAAGAGATAAAAATCCTTATCTGCGGCAGTATGCTGGTACGTTTGCCTGGCGTTGAACTGAAAAAACTCACTGCTGGTAGACCACCTTCCCCATCTCGGAAGCGTCATACCCTCCCAGCTCCTCCACCCGGGACCGGAAGGAAGGGTCTTCCAAAACCGAAGCCAGCACGGCCCAGAAAGGGCTGGCGAAGAAATCACGCCGGAGTAGCAAGTCGTAGCACTCCTCAAAAAGGGGAACAAAATCCAGCCCCAACAGACGGGCCGCCGCCCGGATCCCGAGCCCGGCGTCTGCCCGACCGGTAGCCACGGCAACCGCTACTCCGAGATGGGTGGTCTCTTCGTCCTCATAGCCTAGCAGCGCAGAAGGATCAAGACCCAACTTTTTAAGATGGTAATCCAAAAGGACCCTCGTGCCCGCTCCCATCTGGCGGTTGATGAAACGCACCTTTTGGCGGACCAAATCCTCGATACTTTTAAGCCCCTTGGGGTTACCTTTGGGTACGATAAGGCCCTGCTGACGGCGGACGAAGTGTACCAACACCACCGGGGTGTCCGGGAGGTATTTCTTAATGTAAGGCACGTTGTAGACCCCGGCCTCCGGGTCGAAGAGATGGGTCCCAGCGGCGTGGGCCAACCCGTCACGCACCGCCAGGATTCCGCTGAGACTGCCTACGTGGGCCAGGGAGAGCTCGTATTCAGGGTCCTTCTTTTTGACAAATTCAGCCAACACGTCGAGGGCCAAATCGTGGCTCCCTACGATCAGGGCCGTCTTGGCCAGGTCTTTTTCCGGGCGCAAAAGTTCAAGATAGAGTTCCTCTCCCGCCGGGATCCCCTCCCGATCTTCGGGGATCTCGCAGAGGGCGTCGGCCCGGGTAAGGGTGGTGATGGCCCCGGCCCCTCGCTTGAGGTTTAAAAAGACCCGGCGCCCTGCGACCTCCCCGACCTTGACCCGCACAAATTCCTTGATCCCCAGGCGAGAAGGGATTTTACGCCCGGCCCGGGCCAAAATCTTGGGGCGGGCCGGTATCCGTACCCCGAGCATGGCGGAGAAGGCCGGACGCATGAGCTTTTCAAAGGCCAGGATGGCGGAGACCGGATAACCGGGCACCCCCAGGACCGGACACCCTTGCACTAGGCCGAAGACCGCAGGTTTGCCGGGCATGATACTTACCCCGTGAACCAAAAGGGTGCCCTGCTCTTCCACCAGCTGGGCGGTGTAGTCCTTGGCCCCGGCAGAGGAGCCAGCAAGCACCGCTATCAAGTGAAAATCCTTCACCACGGATAAGATCCGCTCCTTTAGGAGGGCCGGTTTGTCCGGCACAATGGGGAAGACCCGGGCCACGCCACCCCATTCTTCTACCAGGGCGGCCAGCATGGCGGAGTTAAATTCTACGGTTTTCCCCTGGGCCAGGCGCTCCGGGGTGGCCTCCTCCGGGGGAATTAGTTCGTCTCCGGTAGGAATAATGGCTACCCGGGGCCGTTCCTTGACTTTCACCCTCAGGTGTCCCGTGGCCAAAAGGACGCCCAAGTCCCAGGGGGCCAGGAGGTGGGAGGGAGGAAAGAGGAGTTCTCCTTCCACCACGTCCTCCCCGATTTTGCGCACGTGTTGCCAAGGATAAGCCGGGGCCATGATTTCTACTTCTTCTGTGAATAGCTGGTGTACCTCTTCGATCATGATGACCGCGTTGGTTCCGGGAGGCAGAGGCTCCCCGGTATTCACCCAGAAGGCCTCCTGGCCAATCTTCAAGGATAGAGGTCGGTCTTCCCGGGCGGCAAAGGTCTTTTCCGCCACCACCGCTATGCCGTCCATGGCGGCGGCGTTAAAGGCCGGGACCGAACGTTTAGCGTAAATGGCCTCGGCGGTAACCCGACCCCGGGCATCCCTTACGTCCACCTCCTCAGGGGTCAGGGCCTGCGCCCAGGGACAGGCCTTGAGGATGATGGCAACGGCTTCTTCAAGGGCTTTCTTGCGCAAATAGATACGCCTTTTCATAAGCTCTCCTTTGGGCCCTTACAAAACTAACTAATATAATTTTCAGCTGGCTCGTAAGGATCCGCCCCTTTCCAAAAAAATAGAACAGATCCTATCGACCAATTGACGAACTCATTAATATAATGGGAAACAAACCGGCTTAAAAACCAATGACGGACGAATTGCTGGTCATTCCCGAAAGACTGGCCCGCATCAAGGAGGTCCTTTCCCGGCGGCAACCGGACCTGAGGCTCTTTTTGGAACGGGTGGTAAACTACCACAACGTAAGTGCCATCTTGCGCACCGCCGACGCCGTAGGCGTCCTACACGTACACTATTTTCATGAAGGAGAGCTGCCCATCAACGACGCCATTACCCGCGGGGCGCACCGCTGGCTTATCCTGCACCGGGAAGAAGAGGTAGCCAGCGGACTCAGACTCTTAAAAGAGGCCGGGTTCCAGCTGGTAGGGACGGGACTTTTCCCGGAAACTGTTGATTTTCGCGAGGTGGATTACACCAAGCCCACGGTGGTCATCGTGGGTCACGAACTTGAGGGGATTTCTGAGACGGTACGTCAAGAAGCGGACCTGATCGTAAAAATCCCCATGTACGGTATGGTACAAAGCCTAAACGTGTCCGTGGCCACCGGGGTCATCCTTTATGAGGCCGAAAGGCAACGCCGGCAAAAAGGCTTGTACGACGCGCCCCGGCTGAGTTCCGAGGAGATGGAGGCTATCATCAAAGAATGGGCTTACACCCGGGTAATTCAGGAGAAAGCCCGCGGACGACTCAGGCGATAGCCCAGGAGTTTGTGGTAGAGGTCCGGCCCGAGGAGGCCGGCATGAGGCTGGACGTCTTTCTGGCCGAGAAGATTCCCAGCTTGAGCCGTTCGCAGGCCCAGAAATTGATCAAGGAAGGGTTGGTAACACTTGCTGGTACTCCGGTCACCAAACCCAAATACCGGGTTCAGGCCGAAGAAAGGTTCAGGGTTATCCTACCCCCGCCCCAAAAACTGGCCCTCGAACCCCAAGAGGTCCCCTTTGAGATCTTTTATGAAGACCAAGACCTGGTGGTAATCAATAAACCGGCGGGGGTGGTGGTTCACCCGGCTGCTGGCCATTATGAAAAGACGCTCGTTCACGGGCTGTTGGCTAGGCTTAAGGATCTTTCCGGTATCGGAGGCACTTTCCGCCCTGGAATCGTGCACCGGCTGGATAAAGACACTTCTGGGCTGATGGTGGTCGCCAAAAATGACCAGGCGCACGAACGTTTAAGTCACATGTTTAAGGAACGCCGGGTCAAAAAGGTCTATTTGGCCCTGGTCCACGGGGTTCCCCAAGCCCGCGCCGGCCGGATCGTCAAACCTCTGGGGCGCCATCCGGTTCACCGCAAGAAAATGGCCGTGGTTCCCGGGGGACGTTTCGCTGAAACCATTTGGCGGGTGAAGGAGACCTTCCGCCGGGCAGCGCTCCTGGAATTGGAACCAGTAACCGGGCGCACCCACCAGCTACGCGTCCACCTCGCTTCTATCGGCCACCCCATCGTGGGGGACGTCCTTTACGGCGGGGCCAAACCATACGGCCCCAAAGCCCGAAGACAGCTTCTGCACGCCTACAAACTGAGTTTTGAACACCCCCGCACTGGGGAAAAGCTTTCCTTCGAAGGGGTCCTACCCCCAGACTTTGAAGAGGTCTTGCATGCCCTCAGAGAAGAAAAGGCCCGTTAAAATCGCCGTTACCGGCCCGCCAGCGGCGGGAAAAAGCACCGTTTTGGCCCTTTTGCAAGACTTCGGCGTCCCGACCTTTTCCGCAGATGCGGTGGTCAAGGCGTTGTCCAGGCCCTGCCGGGAAGGCTACCACCTCTTTTGCCAGCGGTTCGGCGAAGGTTTCCTCACCGCCTCAGGAGAGCTTGACCGCCGTCTCATCCTGGAAGCCATGCTGGCTGACCCCCAATTCAAAAAAACCCTTGAAGAAATCTTCCATCCTTTAGTCAAAAAAGAATTGTTCAGGTGGTTTGAAAAGGAAAAGGGCGAGGAAGTCCTGGCGGCTGAGATCCCCCTGCTTTACCAGGCAGGTTGGGCGGATTTCTTCGATCAGGTAATCTGGGTTGACTGTCCGGAGGAGCTTTTGCTGGCCAGGCTTAAGAAGCGGCTGGGGCGCAAAGATTTGGCCCGCAAACTCCTTGACCAATATCAGGCAGGGCTTCCCCCAAAAAGGAAGGCCTTTGAACTGGCCGGCTATCTCCCCCGGGAGACACTGGCCGAAAAAATAACAGCCATCTTAAACCAGCTGAAGAGGCAAAAATGATCGGTTTTCAAAAGGCTTTAGACCTGGTCAGGACCACTCTCAAACCTTTAACCCCGGTGGAGGTCCCTGTAACCGAGGCCGTGGGCCTTATCCTGGCCGAAGACCTTTACGCCCAGACCGACGTCCCTAAAGAAGCGGTCTCTCTCAAAGATGGTTACGCGGTACGCAGCCGGGACGTGGAAGGAGCAAGTCCGCAAAACCCAAAGTATTTGACCTTAATGGGGGAAATCTTAGCGGGGGAAGAAAAAGACCTGGCCTTAAAGCCCGGAAGTTGCGTCCGGGTAACCGCTGGCGCCTTACTTCCCAAGGGCACGGAGGCGGTTTTAGCGGAAGAGTTTGCCGCGCCCGAAGGTAAAAGCATCAAGGCCACCGCCGACGCCCCGCCGGGGAAAAACATTTTGCCCCGGGGAGCTGATATTTCAAAGGGAAGTCTTCTTTTGGCGCGGGGGCAGAAGCTCTTTCCGCCAGAGGTGGGCTTGATGGCCGCCGGCGGCTGGGCCAGGATAAAAGTACATCCCAGGCCCAGGGTATTTCTCCTGGCTACGGGAAGCGAGGTGGTGGCCCCTGGCCATCCTTTAAGGGCCGGGCAGATTTACGCCAGCAACCTGGTTACCCTTGCGGGTTGGTGCCGTTATTTCGACTTCCCCTGGACCAGCCGGGTCGTTGAGGATGAACCGGCTGCCCTCCAAAAGGCCTTGGGCGATTTCCTGGCCGGGCCCTGGGAAGTGCTTCTTACCAGTGGTGGGGCCTGGCGGGGACCCAAAGATCTGGTGGTTAAAGGTCTGGACGAGGCAGGCTGGAAAAAAATATTTCATCGGGTACGCATAGGCCCGGGCAAAGCCGTGGCTTTTGGTCTGTTAAAAGAAAAGGTGGTTTTTTGTCTGCCCGGAGGACCCCCTTCCAACCAAATGGCCTTTCTCAATTTGGCCCTGCCGGGACTTTTCATCCTGGCAGGAGAAAAGGACGTACCCTTTCCGGAAATTCCCGTCCGTCTGACCGAGACAGTGGAAGGGCAAAGGGACTGGACCCAATTTTTCCTGGGGCGTCTTAAAAGAAAAGGAGAAAAGATCGACTTCACTCCTCTCAAACCCCGAAGCCGGCTTTCTTATCTGGCGTCAGGGGAGGCCTTGCTCACCCTGCCAGAAGGAAAGGAAAGGCTTGCTGCTGGTGAGGAAGTCTGTGTACGGGTCCTAAAAGAGTGGCCCCCCTGCCCTTTTACTTAAGCCGGTGCTCCAGGAAATTTATGATGATGCGGGCCGCCTCAAACACCCGCCGGGCGTCCTCGACCCCCAAAGGCCCAAGGTTGAGGTTGACCTCCCGAAAGAGGTCGTCGTGACGGGCCAGACGCCGAAAGTGGTCGAGAAACTTGGCGGCGTCTTTTACGGGCTTGGCCGCCAGCTGCCCTTCGGGAAACTGGGCCAAAAGCCTTTCTAAAGAAGACTCTGAGAGCCGCCGCCCGGCCTTTTTCTCAAGGGCTTTGAAGGCCTTACGCGCCGCCTGCCAGGAAAGGAAAGCCGCCAGATCCGGATCTTCCTGAAGCAATTTTTCTGCTTTGGCCAGGTCTTTTAAGGAATCTGCCAGCCAGGCAGAGGATTTCTGGCTCGCCAGTGAAGGGGCCTCTTCTCTGCCTTTCTTTTTACGTAAAAACGAAAACATCAGACCTCCTGGGCCAAAAGGATTCCCGGGCTCACGCTTAACTCCTCACATTTTACCACCACTTTAGGCCTTAAAGACCCCAGGGCCGTTTGCAGAAAAGAAAGTTCCTTGCGGGCCAGGCGTAAAGTTTCGGCCCGGACGAAATAAAGGCCCACCTCCAGAAAATCCCGGGCCCAACCAAAATGGGCCTCCATAAAACCCAGCCGGGGCAAAAAGAGCCGCAAAATGAAAAGAGAAAAGTCTCCAGCCCTAGAAGGGCATTTTTCCTCGCAGAGATAGCCCCAAGAAACCTTGTCTCCGAAGAGGAAGGGCACCACCAAGAAGTTTTCCTGCCACCATTTAAAGAAAAGATCCCGCGTTTCTTTGCTTTTATCCCCCGAAGGATCTCCTTTCTCCGGCCGGTTGGTTACGCTTTCCAGAAACAAGAAAAAACTTTTGAGGAAGAGCTCCCGAGGCCCGCGCTCGGCAATTTCCCCTTGCAGGTCTGGAGATAAAGGGCCCTTTTGGGGGGTTTCGCGGGCCAGGACCTGCAAAAGGCGGGGAAGCCATTGCAGAGGGTCCTTTTCTTTGGGGGCTTCATAACTTAAAGAAAGGACCAAGGGGGGCCCGAGTTCCACTACTTTTAGTCTTATTTTTTGTCCAGGCTTTAGGAGCCGGGGCGGGATACCGTCGCTTAGCAGGGCCTCTAGCCTTTCGTTCCCCACCCAGAGGGTGAGCAGTTTACCGGCCAGGGTTTCTACCCTGGCAGTAATCACCTCGCCTGGCCGGAAAAGGTCCCTGATGGTATCGGGTACCACCCGGGGCGTGAGGACCGAAGTAATCTTGGGGTTAAACATGGGCCTTTTTCTTACCGGAAACCGAGAGGATAAGGGCTACCTCACCCTCCTGGAGCCCCGTAACCCGGGCAATCTCGGCCAGATCCTTCCCTTCCTCGGCCAGGGCAAGGACTTTTTCCTTTAAAGACGAGGCGTCTTTACGAGTATTTTCCCAGGCCACGGCCCCGGTCTTTAAAGCCGACATTAATTTGGTGGAAAGCTCTTTTTTCTCGGCGAGATTCGCGGACAGACGATCACACAGCTCGTGGGCGGTCTCCAGACGTTTAATAACCTCATCCAGGGGCAGACGCTTAAGCCTTCTCACCTGAAAATAAAGCAAAAGGACCAGCAAGATCAGCAGAAAATCAAAGACGGTCTGTACCAAGAGAAACAGACTTAAATCGTGCATGTTAGACCACTACGTCCACAAAACGGCCTTTTTTGGGAGATGAGGCCGGGGATGACCCCTTTTTGGCCTTCTTTTTCTTTTTTTCAGGGGCTAACTTTCCCTGGCGCTGGGGAAGGCGCTTGCTTACGTCTTCCACCCGCAAAAACGCGGGCATTACTTTGAAAAGGCCCCGGACATCTTCCGCCATTATTTAAGAATGTAGCCGGTAACCTCCAGATCTACCGGTACTACACCACCTATCATCTTTTTTGTCAAATATTCTTTGACTTCCCGCTGAATGACTTTGGCTCCCTGTTTACTTTCCCAGACGTAAAGGGGAGCGTTTTTAAAAAGACGATAGATTTCTTCCCGGTAAAGCTTTTCGTTCTTTTTGGCCTTTTCCCACTCTTTACTGTTGGCGAAATAAAGGAGCACCTTGGCCTTTACAAAGACGAATTCCCCGGTCTCTCGCCGGTACGGGATCAAAAAATCCTTAAGAAAAAGGATCTTTCGGTCTTCAACGGCGATGGGAGCGGTAACCAGCGGGGCTTCCTCGGGTCCTTTTTCGGCCACCTTTTTCCCGGCCGAAGTGGCCGGGGTTTCGGCCTGAATGGAGGCGGGGGATGGTATGAGGGGGTTGCGGTAAAGGTGATAAAAAGTATAGATTCCCGCCCCGGCCAATATTAACAAGAAAACAGCGGCCAAAACAAAACCCAGGATCCTAAAACGCCCTCCTTCACGGGCCTGGGGCTCGGTTTCCTCCTCCTCTTCCGCCTCTTCGGTTTCTTCCGCCTCTTCCTCCTCGGGCTCTTCTTCTGTCTCTGCTTCTTCTTCGTCCAGAATGCTGGCCAGGGGGTCTTCTTCAAACTTTTCGTCTTGCTCTTCTGCTTGAGGTGCCCCTTCTTCAGGCGCTCCCTCTTCGGGGCCACCCTCTTCTTCTGCCGGAGGCGTTTCCTCTTCCTGGCCCTGGGATTCCTGGGTTTGAGCGGGCTTTACCTCTTCAGCAGACTGCTCCCCAGAGAAAGACGTGGTTTCTTCTTCCTCTTCTACCAGCCCTGCCAGAGGGTCTTCCTGGGACTCGGCTGCTTGCTTTTTGTCTTCTTCGGCCATCTAAAAAATTTTAACCGCCGAATATTTTCTGGAGCTTTTCCTGTAAGGTTTCAGGGGTAAAGGGTTTTACGATATATTGGCTGACTTTGTACTTTACCGCCTCGATAATATTTTCCTTTTGGGCCTCGGCGGTGACCATCAGAAAGGGAAGGTCCTTAAAGCGTTCATCGGACCTCACCTTTTTAAGGAGCTCGATCCCCGTCATTTTGGGCATATTCCAGTCAGAGATAATGAGGTCTACCTTTTCTCCCTTGTCCAATATTTCCCAAGCGGTGGTGCCGTCGTCAGCCTCGAGGATATTTTTAAAACCCAGCTGAAGCAAAATGTTTTTAATAATGCGACGCATGGTAGCAAAATCATCCACCACCAAAACTTTCATGTTGGTGTCCAGGGCCATCAGCTACCTCCTCTTCCGTTTTCTACCTTCTTATCGGCTAGGGCCTCTTTTTACCTAAGTCCCGAGATAGTCCTCCCCCAAACGGTCCTTGAGCTTGGCCCGCAGGCGAGCGATGGCCTTACTGTGGAGCTGTGAAATCCGGCTTTCGGTATAGCCCAAAATCTCCCCGATCTCCCGCATGGTAAGCCCTTCGTAATAGTAAAGACTCAAGACCAGTTTTTCCTTTTCCGGCAGTTCGTCGATGGCTTCCGCCAAAACGTCTCTCAGTTCCTTGAGCTCACAGTCTTCAAAGGGGTCAGGCTGATCCGGGTCCTCGATGAGGTCAAAGATATCTTCTTCGTTGAGGTCGGGGATCTTGCGTTTGATGTTTTCGATATCCACGAAGGAGACGTTTTTGGTCTCTTCCAGCATCTTGTAAAATTCCTCAAGGGTAACCCCCAGGGCCTCAGCCACTTCGTCGTCCTCTGCCGGCCGACCAAGCTCCTGTTCCAATTCCAGGTAAGCCTTTTCGATCATATTTGCCTTTTTGCGCACCGAACGCGGCACCCAGTCCAGTGAGCGTAGCTCATCCAGCATGGCCCCGCGGATGCGAAATTCCGCAAAGGTCTTGAACTGGATATTCCGGCTAGGATCAAAGCGGTTGATGGCGTCGATCAGCCCCATGACCCCGGCACTGATAAGGTCGTTAATATCCACGTTAGGTGGCAGTTTCATGGCCAGGCGTCCCGCTACGTATTTGATAAGGGGAGCGTACTTGATGATCAGTTCGTTCCGCTTTTGCAACGACAACCCCTCTTTGCGGTCCTCGGTGGTAATTTGTGGTCGGGCTAAAGGTGCTTTCATGCGCAAACCCCCATAATTTTTCGTCCAAAAAACTGAAGCCCTCCTTCAAAGGGCCTTATTTGCAAACGATCAAGTTCCACCGCCACCTGTCTTATGGCCCGGGTAGCCGAAGATTCAGGAAAGAGGGTCACCAGGGGCCTCTGGGCCCTTACGGCCTCAGAGACCTGGCGGTCAAAGGGAATACTTCCCAAAAAATTGAGGGAAACACTCCCCAAAAAGCGTTCCACCACCCGCAGGAGTTGCCGGTAGATTTCAGTGGCCTGATTCTTACGGCGCACCCAATTCACCACCAGGTGGAAATGTTTAACCCCGTAGCGTCGGTAAAGGACCTTGATCAGGGCGTAAACGTCGGTAAGGGCGGTGGGCTCCGGGGTGCAGACCAGCAACCTTTCATGGGAAGCCAAATTAAAATAGAGGACATTTTCTGAAATCCCTGCCGGCGTATCCAAAAACACCCAGTCAAGCCCCGTGGCCAATTCCTCAAATTCTTCCAGTAATAACAGTTTTTCCCCCTCGCTGAGGTGGGTAAGTTTAACGAGCCCCGAACTGGCGGGCAGGATCTTGACCCCGCAGGGGCCGGTGACCAGCACGTCGGCCAGCCTGCAACGACCAGCCAGGACGTCACCAATGTGGCGCCGGGGGGTAAGACCAAAAAGGACGTCCACGTTGGCCAGCCCCAGGTCCCCGTCAAAAATAAGCACCTTGGCTCCGGCTTCCGCCAGAACGCAGGCCAGGTTAGCGGCCAAGGTGGTCTTACCCACCCCCCCTTTTCCGCTGGAAACCGCAAAAACTCTTGGTCCTTTGGCAAGACCGTCTCTAAACGACATAAGATTCCTCCATCTCAAGGTTGTGCAGGAGCAAGCCCATCAATCTCTTAGGGGTAGCCTGCTCAAAATCCTCCGGCACCCTGTCCCCGGTAGAAAGAAAACGCACCGGGGGAAGCCCGGGAAGGAAAAGCCAGAAGAGGGGACCGCCGCAGCCCATCGCTTCTACGTGGGTCAAAACCAGGGAGGCCACCGGCAAGACTTTGAGGCGCTGCCACAGGGAAAAGACGTTTTGTGGGGCCTCACAGGCCCTCAACACCAGGTTTAACGAAACCCGGGGAGAGGCTTCTGCCAGCTCGCGCAAATTTTTTTCGGAAAAAGATGGGGAAAGGGCCGGAGTATCCACCAGTACGTAGTCCCAGGTCGCCAGCCCTTTGAGGGCGGGGCCGAATTCTTCCGGGCGGGAAAAGCGGAGGGGAAGGTCAAGGAGTTCTGCAAAACGGCTTATTTGTTCCTTGGCCCCTACCCGTACGGTGTCTAAAGACAGGAGGGCCACTTTATGGCCGTTAAAACGCAACCTGGCCGCCAGTTTAACCAATGAAGTAGTCTTACCCACCCCGGCCGGGCCGAAATAAACCACCACCTTGGCTAGCTTGGCCGTATCCACCCTCTGAGTCACCCTGGCTTTTAGCTGTTTCAAAAAACCCTCTTTATTAAAATCGCCATTACCGCTGAAATTTTTAAGGACCAAGGGTGGCACCCCCTGATGCACCAAAAGCTCGAAAAAAGTCGATCGGGGCGCCATGCTGGCTTCCAGCCCCTTGAGCAACGATTTCAGCTCCTCAAGTTCTCGCAACACCAGGGAAAACCCTTCCCGGCGGGGAGGAAGACCGGGCTCAGGGGGGTCAAAATCCACCGCCGCGGTCATTTCATAGAGCCATTTACCGCCTTCTTTGACCCTTCGGGTCGAAAGGATCACCGCCTCCTCCCCAAGGGCCTCTTTTACCTTGGCCAACGCCTCCATCGATGTGCGGGCGCGGAATTTCTGCACTTTCATCAGACCAGCCTCACCGTTTCATGGATTTCGACTTGAACCTGGGCCGGGATCTCCGCCTGGGAAATGACAGCTGCCTGAGGCAAAGAACGCTCTATCAAGCGCCGGAGGTGGCGCCGGGAAACCGGCCCGGAAAGAAAGACGGGATCAAAACCACGGGCGGCCAGTCGTTCTGCCGCCTGGCTGCAGGCCGCCACTATGCGGCTGCCTATCTTCGGGTCAAGGGTCAGGAAGACCCCCTGATCGGTCCGCTGTAAGGCACGCCTTATCGCTTCTTCGATATCTTCCCCGATGGCCACGGCGTGGAGACGACCATCTGCCGCAAGATAGGGTTTCACGATGGCCCGGGCCAAACGCTGCCTCACGTATTCCGTAAGGAGGTCCGGATCCTTTATTTGCTGGCCGTAGTCAGCGATGGTCTCAACGATGGTAAGGAGATCCCTTATGGATACCCTTTCCCGGACCAGGTTGTGCAAAACCTTCTGGACCACCCCTAAGTTTACGGTGTTTAAGCATTCTTCCACCGCCTTAGGATAATGTTTGGCCAGGGCGTCCAAGAGTCTCTGTACTTCCTGACGCCCCAGGAGCTCTTCGGCATTATTTTTAATGACCTCCGCCAGGTGGGTGATGATGACGGTGGAAAGATCCACCACGGTGTAGCCGGCAAGCTCCGCCTCTTCTTTCTTTTCTTCCGGGATCCAGAGGGCCGGTAAACCAAAGGCGGGCTCAGTAGTGGGAATGCCTTCGATCTTTTGCTTAACGTCTCCGGGATCCATGGCGAGCAGATGCCCTGGCATGAGTTCCGCCCGCGCCACCTCCACCCCTTTGATCAAGATCACGTATTCCCCGGGCTTGAGTTGCAAATTATCCCGTACGTGAAGAGGAGGTACGATGAGCCCCATCTCCTGGGCGAACTGACGCCTCATAGTACGGATCCGCTCCAGCAGATCGCCCCCCTGGGCCTCGTCCACCAGCGGGATGAGGGCGTAACCCACTTCAAGTTCCAGGATGTCCACCACCAGCAGGTCCTCGACTACGTCCGGGGCCTTAGTCTCCTCTGGAGGAATGGTTTCTTTTTCTTCGGTCTTTTCCTCAAGTTCTTTCCTGGTGCGATAGG
Organism: Thermodesulfobacteriaceae bacterium; assembly: GCA_015494065.1. Classification (GTDB taxonomy): domain Bacteria; phylum Desulfobacterota; class Thermodesulfobacteria; order Thermodesulfobacteriales; family Thermodesulfatatoraceae; genus Thermodesulfatator. The sequence goes on from WGCA01000017.1 coordinate 25,652, forward strand.
CCACGTAGGCCAGGCCCATAAAGAAGAGGGCCAAGACGGTAAAAGGGACCGTGGGCAGACCGGGCAAGAGGCCGAAAAAGAATACGATGGCGGCGGCCAGGGCCAGGGCCTCTGGGCGGGTGGCGAATTGGCGGGCGAAATCTTGACCCATACTGGCTTCCGCCGCCGCGCGGCTGATAATAATGCCCGCAGAGGTAGAGACGATAAGGGCCGGGATCTGGGAGACCAGCCCGTCGCCGATGGTAAGCAGGGTGTAGCTTTCAGCCGCTTGGGTCAAAGAAAGACCTTTCTGGACCGAACCGATGATAAGGCCGCCAATGACGTTGATGGCCATAATGATAAGGCCGGCGATGGCTTCACCGCGCACAAACTTGCTCGCCCCGTCCATGGCCCCGTAAAACTCGGCTTCTTTGGCGATCTCTTCCCGGCGCCGTTTGGCCTCGGTTTCGTCGATGAGGCCGGCGTTTAAATCGGCGTCGATGGCCATCTGTTTGCCGGGCATGGCGTCCAAGGTGAAACGGGCCGCCACCTCCGCGATACGTCCGGCTCCCTTGGTGATCACGACGAAGTTTATGATCACCAAAATGGCAAAGACGATGGCCCCTACTACGTAATTGCCCCCCACCACAAACTGGCCAAAACTCTTGATCACGTGGCCCGCCGCCGAAGGCCCTTCGTGGCCGTGAAGCAGGATAAGCCTGGTGGAAGCCACGTTTAAAGAGAGACGAAAGAGGGTGGTAACCAACAGAAGGGCGGGGAAGGCTGTAAAATCAAGGGGTTTCCTGATGTACATGGACATCAAAAGGATCAATAAGGCCACGCTGAAACTGAGAGAAATAAGGAAGTCCATGAGATAGCGGGGGAGAGGAAAGACCATAATGGTCAAGATGCCCACCACCCCGGCGGCCACCACCAAATTGGTCGGATCTAAGGCCACGTTTCTGGGTAAAATCAAGGTCTTTTCAGCCATCAGTTAACCTTCCCCTTGAGGCGATAAACGTAAGCCAATACCTCGGCCACCGCCTGGTAAAGTTCCTGAGGGATAAAGCCTCCTACCTCCACGTCCCGGTAAAGGGCCTGGGCTAAGGGAGGATTCTCTACCACCGGTACGCCGGCCTCCTCGGCGATCTCTTTTATCCGCTGAGCGAGGTGCCCCTTTCCTTTTGCCAGGACCTGGGGAGCCGGCATCTCCTTTAGCTCGTATTTGAGCGCCACCGCGTAATGGACGGGGTTGGTGATAACCACGTCCGCCTTGGGTACTTCGGCCATCATCCGCTTCTGGGCCATGGCCCGTTGAATCTGGCGAATTTTGCTTTTGACCCAGGGGTCTCCCTCAGTCTGCTTGAGTTCTTCCTTGAGCTCTTCTTTGGTCATGCGCAGCTGTCTTTCTGTTTCCCAGCGCTGGAAAAGGAAGTCGAGGATGGCAAGCACCGCTAAAGCCAGAAGGGTCTTAAAAAACAGGTTGCGGGCCAGCACGAATAGTACCCGCCCCAGTTCCGGCACCTCGGCCCGGGCCAATAAAAGGACCCTTTCTTTCTCGGAGTCCACCACCAGATAAGCCACGTAAGAAATCAAAAGGAGTTTCAGAACGGACTTGAGGAGTTCCACCAGGGAGGGCAGGGAAAAGAGCCGCTTAAACCCTTTGATAGGGTCTATCCTTTCGGCCTTGGGTACCAAGGTCTCCCAGGCCGCAAGCCCGCCCGTCTGGAGATAGAAGGAAAGGAAGGCCACGGGGAGCAAGATGGCCCAGAGGGGCAAAAGGGCTTTAAGCCCCAGTTTGACCGCCAACTCTAAGAGGCCCTGGGCGGAACGCTGGTCAAGGCCTCTTTCGGGAAAACCAAGAAATACCCGCCAGAGGCTGAAAAGCTGCCCCAGCATGTAACTGCCTCCCATCACCAGGGAAAGAAGGCTTCCCGAGAGCACGGCCACCGCCGCCACCTCCCGGCTCTTGGCCACCTGACCACGCTTGCGCGCCTCTTCCCGTCGCCTAGGCGTAGGCTCTTCTGTCTTTTCCTGAAGGGTCTCTTCCGCCACGCTTAACCCCTAAAGAATTTCATGACAAAGGGCATAAGCCCCACGGCCCGACCGTAAGCCGGGGCCAGAATCTCGCCCAAAAGTTCGAGTGTTAGCCCGAAAAAGAAGAGCCCCACCGCGATGGTCAAAGGAAAACTGACGATCATCACGTTTATCTGGGGCACAAAGCGGCTAACAATCCCCAGGGCAAACTGGATCAGGAGCAATATGACCAGGGCCGGGGCCATTACCTTAAGCCCCAGGCTGAAAAGCACTGCTCCTTTCAGGGACAGGAATTCAAAAAGGGAGCGCTTTAGCACCAGCGTGCCCAGGGGAAGGAGTCTAAAGCTCTCTCCCAGCCCCAGTAAGAATAAATGGTGCAGGTCAAGGACCAGAAAGAGTAACAGGGCCACCAGATAGGCAAACTGAGAAAGCACCGGCGCCTGGACCCCGGTGGCGGGATCAAGGACGTTGGCCACCCCAAAACCCATCTGAAAGCCCAGCAACTGCCCGCCAAACTGGACCCCCGCAAAGATAAGGCGGACAAAAAAGGCCAACGCCACCCCCAGCATGGCCTCGGTTAAGGCCACCCAGAGGAAGGACCAAGTGTCTTTCGGAACCATGGCCTCCGGCAGGGCCAGGGGGGCAAGGATCAGGGCCAAAATCAAGGCCAGAGAGGCCTTGATCGTCAAAGAGACCATGCGGCTGCCAAAAACCGGCAAAAAAGTCACCAGGGCTGCGGTCCGCACCAGCACCAGGGCGTATACCACGGCGTAACGGGCCAAAAAGGCGTAAAAATCCCCTTTCATTTCAGGTACCCCGGGATCCCCTCGATAATTTGGGTGGTAAAGGCGATCATTTTGTGCATGATCCACGGAAAAGAAAGGAGCAGCGCCACCAGCACCGCCACGATCTTGGGCACGAAGGTAAGGGTCATCTCCTGGATTTGGGTAACCGCTTGGAAAATGCTGATGACAAGACCCACCACCAGCCCTGCCGCCAACATAGGCAGCGACACCAAAAGGGTGAGCTCTATCGCTTGCCGGGCCAAACCCAAAACCAGACTATCCGTCATCTTCCCGCTCCTTTAAGCAAAACTCCTGACCAAAGAACCCACGAGCAAGTTCCAGCCATCCACCAGGACAAAGAGCAAAATCTTAAGGGGCAATGAGACCATGATAGGGGGCAGCATCATCATCCCCATGGAAAGGAGGACGCTCGCCACCACCATATCAATGACCAAAAAAGGGATGTAAAGGAGAAAGCCGATCTCAAAGGCCGAACGCAGCTCACTGATCATAAAGGCCGGGATTAAGGTCAGGGTCTGGACGTCTTCCCTATCCTCCGGTCGGGGGGCGTGGGCGAGTTTGATCATGAGGGCCAGGTCCTTCTCCCGGGTGTTGCGAAACATAAATTCCCTAAAGGGCTTGAGCGCACTCTTAAAAAACTCCTGGTCACTTATTTCTCCGTCCAAATAAGGTCTCACGGCCTGCTGATAGGCCTCGTTGAAAACCGGGGCCATTATGAAAAAGGTGAGGAAAAGGGCGAGAGCAATAAGGATCTGGTTGGGCGGAGTCTGCTGGGTCCCCAGGGCGTGACGGAGCAGGGAAAAGACCACCGCCAGGCGAGTGAAGGAAGTGATCATGAGCAAAAGGGCCGGCGCCACGGAAAGCACCGTAAGTAACAACAGGATCTGGAGCACAGTGGCCATTTGTTCCGGGCCTTTGGCCTGTTCCAGGCCTAGACGAACCGTGGGCAGCGTCAAGGCAAAGGCCCAGGAAGGAAAGAAAACCAGTAAAAAGCTCAGCCTAAGAAGCCTGATCATCATCCTTTCCGAGTTTACAGATGAGTCTGGGCCCCCCTTCCCCGAGCCCGATCAAAAGTTTCTCCCCTTCCACCTCGAGGAGAAAAAGCTGGGCCCGGTGAGAAAGAGACCTTAGCGCCAGGATCTTGATCCCTTCAGCTCCCGGCCCCTGGCTTAGCCTGGTCTTGCGCAGGAGCCACAGGAAAAGCACCACCCCGGCACACAAAAAGAGCGCCGTACCGATTACCCTGAGGTAAAGCGCCAGGTCGTTCATGACCCCAGTTGCCTCACCCTCTCCTGAGGAGAGATGATTTCCGTAAGCCTTACCGCAAACCGGTCGTTGACCACCACCACTTCTCCCCGGGCCATGAGGCGCTGATTGACGTATATTTCTGCCGGCTCGCCGGCCAGTTTGTTCAGTTCGATGATGGAGCCTTGAGAAAGCTTGAGGAGATCATTGATGATCATTTTGGTGCGCCCGATTTCAACCGAGATTTCAAGAGGGATATCCAGGATAAACTCAAGGCTGGGGTGACCATCTTCCCCCGGCTCACTCTGGCGAAACTCTTCAAAAGAGGGTTCCGCCGCAGGGGGGGCTTCCTTTTTTGGCTCTTCGGCCCCCTTTTCTTCGGTTTGGGGTTGGGCCTCCTGGGCCTCTTTCAAGGCCTCCTCCCACTGGGCCAGAAGGTCTGCTTCCGCCTCACCCGTGGCCTCCTGTTCCTGGGCCGCCTCTTTTGGTTGTTCGTCTTTTTCTTCCGAGGCCTTTTCTTGCGCTTCCTGATTCAAAAGGGCGTCAATGTCGTCTTGCCTGAGTTCTTCACCCATCTCTTACTCCTCTTTGACGAAATCAATGACCCGGATGGCTTTACGCCCCCGGTAAAGACCAAGCTCCCCGAGGATCTTTTTTAACCCGGCAATGTAGACCGGCAGGGGCTGTTCTATCTTGGTATCGAGCTGAATAATGTCCCCCTCTTCCAGATCCAAAAGTTCGCGCCCGGTGACTTCCGCCGCCCCCAGGGGGACCAGCAGCTCTACCGCTACCGAGCGGATGATTTCTTCCAGCTGTTGCCGCCAGTAAGGGTCTGCGTCCTCATCGCTTTGGAAAGGAGAGTAAAGTTTGGCCTTGACCGGCTGCAGGGTCCCCAGCCCGTAACAGAGGAGGAGCTCTCCCTTTAAGTCCTCCAGTTCCAGGTTAAAGGGACAGACCACCACCGTTTCGTCTGGTTGCATCACCCGGGCAAACTGGGGGTTAATTTCGCTGCGCACGTACTGGGGCTTTATGGGATGGATACCGCGCCAGGCCTTTTCCAGTTCCTGAAGGGCGGCCTCCACCACCCGCTTGATGAGCCTCTGTTCGATGTGGGTAAATTCCCGGCCCTCGACCCGGGTCATCCTCCGCCCGCTACCCCCCAAAAACCGCTCCACAAAGGCAAAAACCAGGCGGCTTTCTATATTCATGAGGCACTGGCCCCTTAACGGCTCAAGGCGGAAGAGGTGGAGTGAGGCCGGCACGGGAATGCGGTTCAGAAATTCTTTAAAACGTTCCATCTTGATGGGCAGCGCCACGATATCCACCACCTCTCGCAACATCGAAGAAAGGGTGCCCCGAAAACCCCGGGCGAAATAATCGTTCACCACCTCAAGGCCGGGCATCTTGAGCCGGGCCGAGACCGTATAGTTACGAAAATCAAAGGGTTTTACGTCTTCTTCGGCGTAAGCCGGCTCTTGAGGGGTGGTATCTACTTCCCCCTGGTCAATACCGCTTAAAAGGGCGTCAATTTCTTCTTGGGATAGGATCTCTCCCATAACTACTGCACCACAAACTGGGTAAAGTAGATATTTTTGACGCTATTGGCCCCGAGCAGGTCATTTAATTTGCGGATAAGCTCCAGCCTAAGCTCAAGTTTCCCCTCCGGGGAAAGCATCTCTTCTACGGTCTTGCTGGAAAGGACCATGATGATGGCGTCGTTTATCTGCGGAATCCTTTCGTTGGCCTTCTGGTAGGCCTCGTCATTACGAAATTCCAGGGTGATCTTGGCACGCAAATACCGGTGCCCCGTGGGATCAGCCAAATTTACGATAAAGGGGTCAAGCTGGAGGAAAGGGCCCACCTCGGGCTCTGGTGGTGGCTGTGTCTTTTCTTCCTCTGGAGGAGGTTCACTCTTGGCAAAAAGGAAGAAATAGGCCCCGCCCCCTACCCCGGCCAGGAGCACGACCCCGATAATGATCAAGAGGAGGAATTTCTTGCCTCCCTTTTTCTCCTCACCTTCCTTGGCCGCTTTTTTTTCCTTGTCCGCCATGGGAAACCTCCTTTGAGCCCTTCTTTCTGCAAGGAAAATGCCAAAGACAAAAAAGGTTTTCGGGACGCGTTTTGGGAGGGAAGAGATGGGATCTGCTTCTTTAAGGGCTTAAGGTGTCAATCTATTGACTTAGGGCTCCTTCCAGTTGGAGAAGCCTTCTTTTTATGGCCAGCCCCTGAGAGAAACCGGTCAATCCCTTGGTACCGACAATTCTATGACAGGGCACCAGGATGGGAACAGGATTCCTGGCCAAGGCCTGCCCCACGGCCCGATAGGCCCTTGGCCGGCCGATAGTGCGGGCCAGCCAGCCGTAGGAACGTACCTCTCCGTAAGGGACCTGAGAGGCCGCCTGCCATACCTGGCGCTCAAAGGGTGTTCCCAGGAGCACGTAAGGAAAGGTTGGAGCCTTATTACGCCCCGTCAAATAGGAAGCGATTTCTTTCTCCAAGGGAGCCACCAACGAGGCGGGGGCCGCAGTGAACTCAACCGAAGAAAAGTGCCTTTTAAGACGCCGAAGAAAAGAAGCCTCGGGGAAGGCCTTGAAGTTGAGGTGCCACAGGCGGCCTTCCCGGTCCAGGAGGGCGGTGAAGAAAAGACCCCCACAGCTAAAGTGGCCTTTTAAGAATTTCATCCCTCAAAAGGGAGGGCCAAGGATTGAGCCAGGGCCTTGACAAGGTCCCGCTCGCCCCTTTTGAGCCAGAGGGGGATAGGGGCCAAGACCAGTTGCTCAAAAAGCTTTTGCCTTTCGGCCTCGGGAAGTTCCCGGGCCAGTATCTCTTTGCGCCAGGCCGCCATAAGTTCCAAATATTCGGCGTATTCCGGCCCAAAAAGTTCTTCTAACTGTTCTCGTAAACGTTTGGCCAGGGCAGGACTGGCCCCAGAAGTGGAGATCGCGATCTGAAGCCTACCCCTCTTTACCACCGAGGGTACGATAAAGGAACAGAGGGCCGGTTTGTCCACCACGTTGCAGAAAATCTTTCTTTCTTCTGCCTCAGCAAATACCTCCTCCTGGACCTGGGGGTCGTTGGTGGCCGCGATCACCAAAAAGGCGTCTTTAAGATCTCCTGAACGATAAGGGCGCTCTTCCCAGATAATCTTCCCCTCCCGGGCGAGGGTCTTGATCCTTTCGGTTACTTCAGGGGCGATAACTTTGATCCGGGCCCCGGCCTCCAAAAGAGAGGTGATCTTTCTTTCGGCCACCGGCCCGCCCCCTACCACCACGCAGAGCTTCTGTTCCACCTTCAAAAAAATAGGATAATATAGGGACATGAAAATTACCTCCTTGGAAGAATTGGCCAAGCGGATCGACCTTACTTTACTAAAACCTACGGCCACTGCCAAAGAGATCGAAAAACTCTGTGAGGACGCACGCACTTATAAGGTGGCTGCCGTATGTGTGGCCCCCACCTTTGTCCCTTACGCCGCTGAGCTCGTAAAGGGCTCACCGGTCAAGGTCTGTTCGGTGGTAGGTTTCCCCTTAGGATTTCAGCTCACCAGCGTCAAGGCGTATGAGGCCGCGGAACTGTTGGCCTGCGGGGCCCAGGAACTCGACTTTGTCATCAATTTGCGCTGGGTCAAGGAAAAACGTTTTGAATTTGTCGCGGCAGAGGCTGGAGAAATCCTAGCGGCCTGCCCCGGGGTGGTGACCAAGGCCATCATCGAATGCGCCTACCTCACCCGGACCGAGATGGAAAAGCTGGTCGACGTCCTGGCAGAAGCCGGGGTGGACTACGTAAAGACCTCCACGGGTTTCGGGCCCCGGGGTGCCACGGTGGCAGACGTCCGGCTATTGGCTGAGAGGGCTTACGGCAGGATAAAGGTAAAGGCTGCCGGGGGTATCCGTACCCTGGCCCAAGCCCTGGCCTTAATCGAGGCCGGGGCCGACAGGCTAGGCACCTCAAGCGGGGTCTCTATCCTGGAAGAATTCCAGCAGATGGCCGCCGGAGATCGCACCAGGGAGGTAAAAATCTTTGTGGACGGGGCCTGTTTAGGAAACCCCGGCCCCGGGGGTTACGCGGCCATTTTAAAAAGTGGCGGGCAAGAGAAGGTCATCACCGGGGCCGAACCCCATACCACCAATAACCGCATGGAACTCATGGCCGCCATCAAGGCCCTTGAAAGTTTAAAATACCCGTGTGTGGTAAAGATCTACACGGATTCTCGCTATCTTATGGACGGGGTGACCAAATGGCTCCCCAGGTGGCTTGAAAACGGATTCCGTACCCGTAATAAGAAGCCCGTCAAAAACCGGGATCTCTGGGAAAGGTTGGCTGAACTTACTAAACACCACCAGATTGAATGGCACTGGCTGGAAGGTCACGCCGGACACCCGGAAAACGAACGCTGTGACCGTCTGGCCAGAGAAGCCGCGCGAAGGATAAAGACGTGAGGATTTTGGTCGGGATCACCGGGGCCAGCGGCAGTCCCTACGCCCTCTCCTTCCTCAGATTATTGAAAGAAAAAGGGGTTTCTGTGGAGGTAATCGTCTCAGAGGCCGCCAAAAAAGTCTTTTCCCTGGAAACCGGAAAGGACCTTGAAATACTGGCAGAGCTTTCCGAACGCCTTTATGACGAAGACGAAATCGCCGCCCCGCCGGCCAGCGGTTCGGCCCTTTACCACGCCATGGTAATCATCCCCTGCACCATGGGGACGCTGGCCGCCGTGGCCCAGGGGCTGGCCAAGAATTTGATCACCCGGGCGGCAGACGTCATGTTGAAAGAAAGGAAACCCCTGGTCTTGGTAGTTAGGGAGACCCCCCTTAACCTTATCCATTTAAAGAATATGGTTGCTGCCACCGAAGCCGGGGCTATTATTTACCCGGCTATGCCGGCGTTTTACCACCGGCCACAAAATTTGACCGAAATGGTCGATTTCTTCGCCGCCAGGTTGGCGGAATTTCTAGGCCTAAGAATAGAAGAACTAAAGCGCTGGCGAGGACTCGGTTAAATGTGGCGGAAACTTAAAATTCTGCTGGAAATGATAAAGTTTGAACACACTATCTTTGCCCTCCCTTTTGCCTACACCGGAGCCTTCCTCGCTGCAGAAGGGATACCTCCCCTCAAAAAATGTCTCCTTATTCTGGGCGCCATGGTGGGGGCCCGGACCGCGGCCATGACCTTTAACCGCATCGTAGACCTGCCCTTTGATGCCGAAAACCCCCGTACGCGTACCCGGCCCCTGGTAACCGGGGCGGTTAAATTAAAAGAAGCCTGGGGGCTTTTTATCGTCTCAGTGCTCCTCTTTTTCCTTTGCGCCTGGGCCCTTAACCCCCTTTCTTTCAAACTGGCCCCGGTCGCCCTTTTCGTTATCCTGGCCTATTCTTACACCAAACGTTTTACGGCCCTCTGTCACCTCTTTCTGGGGCTGGCCATAGGCCTTTCCCCTCTGGCTGGCTGGATTGCGGTAAGACCCTCTTTTGAGAAAACCCCATTATTTCTCTCCCTGGGGGTCCTTTTTTGGGTAGCGGGCTTTGATATCCTTTACGCCTGCCTTGACGAAGAATTTGACCGTCGGCGAGGCCTTTATTCCATTCCGGCCCGCTACGGGCGCAAAAAGGCCTTTCTAATCTCAGCCCTTTTTCACTCCCTGGCCTTTTTGCTCTTCGCCGCGGTTGGGAAGATGGCCGCCCTTGGCCTTATCTATTATTTGGGGCTACTCATCACCCTCGGTCTTTTTGTGGCCCAGCGGGTAGTCATCAGCCCCCACGATCTTTCCCGACTCGATCTTTCGTTTTTTACCTTTAACGGGGCGATAAGTGTGGTATTATTTTTAGCCACAGCTTTGGCCTTGTTCTTTAAGTAAAATTTCTTTCAGACGATAAAACATACACCGCACACTAACGTGCGGTGTTTTTTTATTAATGCAGTTGTGGAGGTTGGGTATGGAAAGGATCCCCATGACGCGCCAAGGTTACGAAGCCTTGCGGGAAGAATTGCGTAGACTCCAGACCACGGAGCGTCAAAAGATCATCAAAGCCATCGAAGAGGCCCGTGCCCACGGTGACATTTCAGAAAACGCCGAATATCAGGCGGCCAAAGAAAAACAGGCCCACATCGAAGGGCGTATCCAGGAACTTTCGGACCGCTTGGCCCGGGCTGAAGTGGTGGATATCCCCAAAAAGGCCCCTTCCCGGGTGCAATTTGGGGTCAAGGTGACACTGCTTGACCTGGACACCGACGAAGAGGTGACCTACCAGCTGGTAGGCCCTTTTGAATCAGACGTAGAAAAGGGGCGCATTTCCGTTACTTCCCCCATCGGACGGGCCCTTATAGGCAAGGAAGAAGGAGACGAGGTAGAGGTTCAGACTCCCAAAGGCCTGCGTGTCTTTGAAATCGTAAAGATTGAAGTCTAATGCTAGAAGAAATTGACCGCCAAATCCTGGAAAGGATTCAGGATAACTTCCCTTTAACCCCGCGACCTTTTGAGACCCTGGCGGCAGAGCTGGGGATTTCTGAACAAGAGCTGCTCTGCCGCCTCAAAAATTTGAAAGAAAAGGGCGTCCTTCGCCATTTCGGGGCCAGTATTGATTCCCGCCGGATCGGCTTTGTCACCACCCTTTGCGCCGTAGCCGCCCCCGAAGAAAAGAAGGAACAGCTGGCCCAACGGATAGCTGCGCGGCCGGAGGTAACCCATTGTTATTTGAGAAGACACAGGTTCAATATCTGGTTTACCCTGGTGGCCAGAGATTTTGAAGCGGTAGAAAGGATTTTAAAAGAAATAGAGGCAGAAACCGGCCTTTGTCCACGCCATTTCCCGGCAGAGAAGAGGTTCAAACTAAGGGCCTTTTTCCAGCTCAAAAAGAACGAGCCTGTTTCCGGCGGTAAAAATAGAGATAAACCGTGACCACCATCACGGAAAAAAGGATTAACAGGACGGAGCCCCGTCTCAGCCACGCCTTGAGCAGGGCCTCGTTGGCCCCGATGAGATAACCAGCCGCCGCCAACACGGTGACCCAGATCCCCGCCCCCAAAGCGGTGTAAAAAGTAAAGAGCCAGAAATTCATCCGCCCAAGCCCCGCCGGCAGACTTATGTATTGCCTGATGCCCGGGAGCAGACGGCCTATAAAGGTGCTGATATGTCCGTGACGTTCAAAAAAGCGTTCCACTTTCGCCAGGGTATCAGGGGGAAGGAGAAAAAATTTGCCGTAACGGATAATTAGCCGGGCCAGCATGGGCCGGCCCAGGCGCAGGGCCAGAAAATAGTTAAACCAGGCGCCCAGAAGGCTACCCAAGACCCCGGAGACAATCACCCACCAGATATTAAATTCCCCCTTGGAAGCGAGATAAGCCGCCGGGGGGATCACTACCTCGCTCGGGAAAGGAAAGAAGGAAGATTCCAGGGCCATCAGGATAATGATGCCCGGATAACCTAAATGGGCGGTAACCGCCAATAAAAAATTGATTATCTTGGCAAACATAAAAAAACGGGCCTTGGCCCGTTTGGTTCATCTGGCTGCTTAACTAGCAGCCGCGCCTAAGCTCAACCAAACCCAAACCCGGAACCACCGCCACAGGAGCTCTGCCCGAAGCCCCCAAACCCGGGAGAACCAAACCCCAATCTGCTACTAAAGGTGGAAAGGAGTTTGCTTACCTTTTTGGAGCCACACCGGGGACAGCGTACCTCTTGTAAGTCCCGCTGGGAAAAACACAGACTTTCAAAGGTGGCCCGACAATCTTTACACACGAATTCATATATAGGCATAAAATTCCCCTCCCTTTTAGGATTTGCCTTAGATAAGATAGGCCAAAATGGGTCAAAGACAAGACCTTAAAATCATTTATACCCTCGGGACCAGCAACCGGACCCTTGAAGAATTCCTGGCCATTTTGAAACAATTTGGCCTCAAACAGGTGATCGATGTCCGCTCCTTTCCCCAAAGCAAGCGGTTTCCCCATTTTGCCCAAAGTCGGCTAGCCGAAGTGCTGACCCAACACCAGATCGCCTACCACTGGCTGGGGCCGGAACTTGGCGGTTTTAGGCGGGAAGGATACGAAAATTACGTAAAGACCGAAGCCTTTAAGGAAGGCCTGAAAAAACTACTTGCGCTGGCGCAAAAAGCCCCGAGCGTAATCATTTGTGCCGAAAGGTTCCCGTGGCGTTGTCACCGTCGCTTTATTAGCCAGAAATTGGCTGAACAAGGGGCGGAGGTACGCCACATCATTGAGCCGGGGAAGGTTTGGTGCCCGAAGAAACAGATCCGTCCGAAATTAATGTTCCCCTTATAAGGGCCGATATGAAGGCCAAAGGAGGGAAGCATGATTGAGGGCCGGGCGGAAATAACCTCTAAAAAAGAAAGAAATAAGGCCGAAATATATGATATGGCTCATTTACGAAGCCCGCACAACAAAATCCTGGAAGTCAAAAAGCTTCCCACGCTGCCCAAAATAGCCTACCGCTTGCTTGACCTGCTTTCCGGTGAACCGGACGTTAACGAACTGGAAGAGATCATTCGCTACGACCAAGCCCTTACCAGCAAAATCCTTGCGGTAGCCAATTCGGCTTATATCTCCTCCCAGAAAGAAATTAACACCCTGGAGAGGGCCATCGTCCTCCTGGGTTTTCGCGAAGTAAGTGAAATCGCCTTTAGTATTTGCGTCTTTAGCGTCTTCAAACCCCTTAAAAGCGTCCGAAACTTTGACGTCAAAGAATTTTGGCTCCACGCCATCGCCACGGGCATAACCGCCCGGGTGATCGCCCAGGCCCTGGACGTAGAAGACGAAGAATTCTTTTTTACCTTGGGGTTACTGCACGACATAGGCCGGTTATTGCTCTTACACCTCTTTCCGGAAAAGTTTGCAGAGATCCTGGCCCAGCAGGAAAAAAGCGGGCGCCAGCTCCTGGCGGAAGAAATGGAAGCCGGTCTGGCTCATACCTGGATGGGGCGGTGGCTCCTTAAGCGCTGGGGGCTTCCGGAAAAATTTGTCCTGGTGGCCCGTTTTCACCACAACCCCTTTTATAAGGAAAAATTCCTTTTTGAACCCGCCGTCATAAAGCTGGCAGATCTTATAGTACACAACCTGAGGCTGGCCAAATTACCCGGAGGGCAGACCGGAGAGCCAGGCCCCCTCCTTCTCAAACTGGGGCTTTCCGAAGACCTTTACCAGACCATCATCGAACACTTGACCTTTGTGAAAGAAAGTATCAGTGAGGCCTGGTCTAACGTAATTTAGGCCTTCGCTTAGGGGCGGCTTCCCGTTATAATCGCCCCCGTGTTATACACGGACGCCATTTACCTGATCCTGGCCCTGATACTCTTTGCGGGATGGCCGGCAGAAAGGCCCCCTTCGCCTGAGGAAGTTTTTTTCCTTTTTGCCCTGAAAGAAATCTTTTTTGTAGGGGTCGTCTTTTTAAGACTACGTCTGGTAAGAAGCCCCCGGGAATTTTTACGCACCCAGGCCGTCCTCAAATTGTTGGCCTTCTTGGCCTTTGCTGGTGACGTAATCGGCCTTTCGGTCCCGGCCCTTTTACCTGATCAACCGGATTTTCTAAGGGATATCCTGGGCCTTGGTCTCTTTCTCCACTACTTTTTTATCATCTGGTTTTTCTCTGCGCTTTACGAAAAACGCGGCCCTCTGGCCAACCTCTCTCCCCCGGCCTATGTTTGGGCCAATTTCAAACTTCTCCTCCCCTTTCTAATCCCCTGGTTTTTGGCCAGCCTGGTCTTCTGGGGCCTGGATCATCTTTTACCCTTTAGGGGGATGGGCCGGGAGATCTTCTATCTGATCCTCTTTTTGGGGGTCCTAATCTTTCTTATGGCCCCCATAGCGGTCCAGACGTGGGAATGCCGCCCCTTGCCAGAGAGCCACCTGCGTACCTTGATTATTTCTTACCTGAGCCGGGAAAGGACCCGCCTAAAAGAAGTCTATGTCTGGGAGACCTTCGGAGGCAGACTCCTTACCGCAGGCGTAATAGGGGTACTTCCTCGCTTCCGTTACCTCCTGCTCTCCACCGGCCTGTTGGCTGCCCTGGAGGAGGAGGAGATCCTTTCCGTGGTAGCCCACGAGGTTGGTCACCTCAAACACCGCCATATGGTCTGGCTTCTCCTCTTTTTCGTCTTATTCAGCGTACTGATGTATCTTTCTTTTTACCCAGCCTTCCTGGCCCTGCTGGCCTATTTCCCTTACCCTCAATTCATAGGCGCCTTATCTCAGACCTTTCTGGTCCCGGAAGCCCTCTTTACCCTGGGCCTCCTTTTGGCGGTCGTCCTCTATTTCCGTTTCTTTTTGGGCTTCTTTTTGCGTAATTTTGAACGCCAGGCCGATCTCTATTGTCTGGAAAGTTTGGGCACCTCTCAGGGCCTGATCAGGGCCTTTAAAAAGATCGCCGCCCTTTCAGGGAATACCGAGGATCTACCCAGCTGGCACCACTTCAGCCTCCGCGAAAGGATAACTTTCCTGGAAAAGGCTCAGGCCCATCCCGGGCTGGTTGAGGCTCACCACCGTAAGGTACGCCGCTGGTTGCTTATCTATTTGGTAAGTTTTTTCTTTTTGGCTGTCATTTTTACCCGTCTCCCGGTTGAGAAAATAGAAAAACGTGCTCAATTAAATCTAATGTACGGGACCCTGTTAAAGGAATACGCCATCTTGCCTTCGTTTGAGCTGTGTAAAACCCTGGGAGATTTGGCTTACCAGATGGGGCGGGATAAAGAGGCCTTAAAATGGTACCAGAAGGCCCTAGCGGAAAAGGACGACCCGGAACTGGTAAACAACCTGGCCTGGCTCCTTGTCACCACACAAAGAAAAGATTTGAGAGATCCCAGAAGGGGGCTCAAACTGGCCCTTCAAGCCACCGCCCGGAAACTCTGTGCCGTCCATTTGGACACCCTAGCTCAGGCCTTTTGGGCCAATGAAGCGCCTCAAAAGGCCTGTTTTTACGAAATTTTGGCTTTAGAGCGGGCCCATGACGACCTTGACCCTTACCCGGACCTTACCTACTACCAACGCCAAAAGAGGAAATTCTGCCATGCTACGGGGCAAACACCAGCGCTACGATAAACTCTATCTCTACTCCCTTGACCGCCAGCACCCGGCGCTCCACCACATAGAGGACGAAGATTTTATCGGGTGCTGGGAAGAAGACGACCTGGCGATCCTTTTCTTTCACCGAGACAAAAAGGCCCTGGTGGAAAGGCTGGCTGCAGATTTGGGGCTAAAACTGGAAGACTCGGCCCAGGTAAGCTACGACGAATGGGGTGAGGGGAGAAAAGTGGGTCCCTTAAAAATCGGGGACGTTACTTTAAGACCTGTCTGGCAAGAGGGCCCGGGGCTTGTTTTTGATCCCGGGGTGGTCTTCGGCTCTGGCAACCACCCCACCACCAAACTTTCCCTCAAATGGATCTACACCCTCTGGAAGCAATTTGGCCCTTTTAATAAAGCCGCGGATCTTGGCTGCGGGGCCGGGCTCTTAAGCCTTCTCCTGGCCCACCTGGGCGCCGAGGTGTTGGCCGTGGATTTCAACCCGTTATGTGTGGCCTTGACTGAGAAAAACTTGGCCCTCAATCAGCTCTCCGAACGGGCTGAGGTAAGACGGGCGGACGTACGTCAGATGCTTCCCCTTACCGCAGAGCTAGTAGTGGCCAATTTATTCAAGGGCATCCTCCTTGATCTTTTCGGTCTGCCCTCTTTCTGGACAGCCAGGCACTATCTTTTCTCCGGCTTTTCTCCTTCCATGGAAAAAGAACTTAAAGAAGCCCTCTGGTTACGGGCCAAAATTAAGGCCCGCGAGGAACTGGACGGCTGGGTTATCTGGCACGTAGAAAACGAGGGAGTTTAATGATCCTGGCGGTCGACATAGGCAACACCAATACCACCTGCGCCCTCTTTGAAGAGGACCAAATAAAGGCCCGTTTCCGTTTGAGTACGGACCTGGGGGTTACCCCGGACGAACTAGCAGCTTCTTTGGAGGTGATCCTCAGGCTGGAACGCTTTGAGCTTAAAAGGATCAAACACGTTCTCCTGGCCTCAGTCGTCCCCCCGCTCACCCTGGTATGGCAGGAGATGTGTCTCAAATATCTGGGTTACGCCCCCCAAATACCCTCGCCCCAAAATTTGGGCCTCCCCGTCCTTCTCAAAAACCCGGCGGAAGTGGGCATCGACCGCGTCTTAAACGCCCTGGCGGGGTGGCAAAAATACCGCACCCAGCTCATCATCGTAGACTACGGGACCGCCACCACCTTTGACTGTGTCTCCGAGAAAGGAGAATACCTCGGGGGAGCAATTGCGCCGGGAATACACCTGGCGGCCGAGGCCTTGTTTCAAAAGACCTCCATGTTACCGAGAGTGGATCTCTGGCATCCCCCAGAAAAGGCCATCGGTAAAGATACCTTTGAGGCCCTGAGGAGCGGAATCCTCTGGGGGTTTGCGGCCTTAACCGACGGCCTGGTAGCCAAACTTTCCCTTGAATTTGAGAAAAAACCACGTATCATAGCCACCGGGGGTCTAGCTCCGGTGATGCAAAAACTCTCCTACCAGATAGAAAAAGTGGAACCCAATCTCACCTTGGAAGGACTCTTCTTTTGGTTCCAAAAATACCGATGATCTTCCCTCCGCCCCTTGGCCCGAAGGCACGCTTGGCGGTTATCTCCCCCGCGGGCAAATCCAAGTCCGGCCTGTTGGAGAAGGGAATTCGTTTTCTGGCCGCCTGGGGCCTTGAAATATACCTCCCTCAAGAGACTCCCTGTCGCTATCTCGCCGGGCGGGACCAGGAACGAGCGGGGCAGCTGGCCCGTTGCTGGGGGAATTTTGACGTCTTGTGGGCCAGTCGAGGCGGATACGGTTGTCTCAGGCTCCTTCCGTTTCTGGACGAAATTTTGGCCTCTCCTAAGCGACCTTTCTGGGTCATTGGCTTCAGTGATATCAGCATCCTTCTCAATTATGTTTATCATCGCTTCGGTATGATCACCCTTCACGCCCCGGTCATTTCTTCTCTTTACGAAACCAGCATTTGCGCGTTAGGGGCCCTGAAGAACTGCCTCTTTCGCCGGGCCAAAATCCGTCTTCAAGGAAAGACTTTGCACCCGGGAGAAGCCCGGGGGGCACTGCTTGGGGGAAACCTTACTTCGCTGGTAAGTCTGGTGGGTACCCCCTGGTTCCCGGATCTGGAAGGAAAAATTCTGTTTCTCGAAGAGATTAACGAAGATTTATACCGGGTGGACCGCCTTTTGACCCAATTGTATCTCACCGGTGTTTTCGAAAAGATAAAAGGACTTTTACTGGGTGATTTTGACCGGATCAAGACCCATGAACTTCAGGAAATAGTCTCGGAATATTTCAGGGGGCCCACTCTGGCCGAGATACCCGTTGGGCACGGGGTCCATAATTACCCCCTTTTGATCGGGGCCGATACCTATCTATTGGCGGGAAAAGAGGGGGGCTTTCTGGAACAGAAAAGCCCCCTTTAGTCCCTACTCTTTTTTCTTGACCCGAATTATGAAGGGCACTACGTGTAAATCGGCGTTTATTTGCTCCGTCCAGCCAAGCTCCCAGGCCTGGAGTGCATAACCGTCCCCCAGTAAACGGACGGCGTTTTCCGCCACCCCTGCCAGATTCAAAATAGGGTGACGGCGGAAAACATCCGGCAGGCCCGAGGTCAAATTACAGGCCAAACACTTTCCCGGACGGGCGATAAGACGCAGTTCCAAGGTCAGGACCCCTTTTTCAAGATCCCAATCCCTCAGACCAAGCTCCAGGTGGTAAGCGGGTTCCTCTCCAAAATAAAAGGCTTCGAAAAATTCTTCTACTTTTTCAGGGGAAAGAAGCCCTTTTATTTTCTGTGCGAGGACCTCGCGCTCCATGGCTAATACCCCGTTACCACGATATCGGTAATTAAAATTTCCCTTCCTTCGGCAGGATTCGCCCCACCCAGATAAAAGGTTATCTGGTCACGGTTAGAGAGCTTTCCTAAAATACCACGGGCCACCTTCTCCTGGTAGATCCGTTTGCCATTTACGAAAATTTTCAAACGGCCGTCCTTTTGCTGGACGGCAAAATGGTAGGGGTTGCCGGCCTGTAGCTTGACCGTCTTGATACTCTGGTTACGCCAACGCGGATAAGCCCAGTCAGAAGCCCAGTGCAAGATCTCTGAAGGCTCCCATTTATCCCGGTAAGGGCCTAGGTAAAAGGCCTGGCTCATGCCCGTGTAGGAACCACTGAAGTAAATGGTCCATTCCACGGCAAAATTAGCGGGAAGTTTTATCTTTTTGGAAAGGATTACCTTATCACTCAAGGCCCTGAGCCATTTTTTACCGCTGAACATGGCCACTTCTGCCTGTCCTTTAAGCTTCATGCTCTCGGGAATATCACCGATCTGATAACGAGAAAAATCTTCCTTAAAAAGGACCATCCGCCCTGGTTTGAAGCTCTCTTCCGCCCCGATAATCGCCCCAGAAGGTTTGGGCGCCGCGGAAACGCCTCCTGCGGCAGAAGCGGCAGGCTGCGAGGTGACCGGCGGCTGGTTGTAATTAGGGGTGTTTTCGCCCCAGCGGTAGTAATTTTCGGGGACCATCCGGGAAATGGCCTCAACGGCGTTATAAAGCATTACCCGGACCGCCTTTTCTAAGGGAGTATTCTTGTAGGCCTCAAGACCGCCTCCCAGGGCCACGTCACCAAGCACGCCCCCCATCAGACCGCCCACTTTCCAGGAAGAAGCTTTGCCCTCCACGGTGGTGGCGGCGATCACCCTTCCCGTACGCACGTCTACCAGCCTGATATCAGCGGCGATATAGGCCTCTTTCTTTTTAAACTTGGCCCCTCCCAGGAAGGGAATCTTGTAAGGGACCACGATACCCCCACCCCCCAGGCCCGAAGCTTCCGGCTCAAAGGCGGTAATGGCCCCGATCACCAGGATATCCGCCCCTTCCATCTGACCAATTTGAGGGGCGGCTCCGTGTCTTACGTAACCGGATTGGCCCAGGCTCAATTCCTCCTGAACGGCTTTGAGCCCCTCGCCCCTTTCCAGCACGATGAAACGCCCGGTGCGGAAAAGGGCAGTGGCCAGCATGTCGGCGATCCCTTCTCCGATTTGGCCCGAACACTTGGCCGCTTTACATTTGAAACTGGCGACCGCAATCCTGGCCTTTGGGCCGGTGTAAGTCAAAACCTGGCCAGGCGCAGGACCGGTGGTATCAACCTGGGTCTGCACTTGGGTGGAAGTACAGGCCAAAACGAAAAAAAGGAGTATTCCCAAAAGGGCGTGTTTTAATGGAGACATGTCTTCCTCCTTAAGAACGGGTTTCTTGCTCAACCCAGGCGATAAAGGCCTGGTTGCCTTTTTCTATCGGCCAAGCAAGCACACATGGACACGAATAAGAATGCCACTCCTTAAGGTGTTCAATTAATTTTTCGACCTTATCCGCCCAGGTTTTAAAAATGACGGAGGCTTCCTGATCCTGGTTAAGCTTCCCTTCCCACCAGTAAAAAGAAGTTATCTGAGGATAAACGTTGGCACAGGCGGCAAGCTTTGCTTCGACGGCCTTTTTGGCCAGGTCTTTGGCCTCTTCCTGGTTGGAAGCCGTAACGTAAACCAGATAAACCATAAACTCCTCCTATAAAAGTGCCTGCGGGCTAAAGGAAAGGCTCCGAATAAAATCTTCTACCGTCGCCCTATTCACCTCTAAAGCGAGGCCTTTTTCCTTCAGCTCATCCAGAAAAAGGCGCAAGAATTCGAGCACCTTCTGGCGGACGGCCTCTTTTGAAAAACCCTCCCGCCTAACAAAAAGGGACAAACGCCCCCAATTGACCATGGCCCGCTCCAAACCGCGGTAGTGTGACTTACCGATATTGGCTACGGTAAGGTCCCGCAAGATAATGGTTAAATATCTCTCTATAACCGCCCTTTTGAGCAAGCGCTTCTCTTCGTCATTCAACCTTAAACGGGGACCTTCCGGGTCATCTTCTAAATAATAAATGCTATTCCAGTAAGCCACCTCGGGAATTTCGCCGGAGAAACGAATAATCTCGCTCTCTTCCCAAACCTCTGGTCTAATCCCTTTCATCAAACATTTTCTCCAGCTCTTTTAGACTGGGTAATTCAGATAGATCTTTTAAGGCAAAAACTTCCAAGAATCGCCTGGTAGTAGCGTAAAGCAAGGGCCTGCCCGGCACCTCTTTGCGGCCGGCTATCTTTATCAATCCCTTTTCAAGCAGACTCTTAAGGGCCCCTGCACTGTCAACCCCCCGAATGGCCTCTATTTCCGCCTTGGTGATGGGTTGCTTATAGGCCACGATGGCCAAAGTCTCAAGCGCAGCCCGCGAAAGGCGCGGGGGATTGCCCAGCTTGAGCCTGCGGATATAAGGGGCAAACTCGGACCGGGTTTCAAACCGGAACCCACCCGCCACTTCTCTTAAGGTAACACCCCGGTCCTGATAATGGTCCTGAAGGGCCTTTAGCGCCTCTTTTACCTCCTCTGAAGACACCTCCAGAATGTGGGCAAGTTCTTTCAGACTCACCGCCCGCCCCGCGGCAAAAAGCACCGCTTCGATGGCCCAAAGGAGCTTTTGATTCGTCATGTAATATTTCATTAAACACGAAAAGAGAGGCGCTAAAAGGGTGCGAGGTCATTAAACACTCGTCTTGTAGGATCCGTTCCCATTTTTCATTTTGAAAAATGGGAACGGATCCCTGCAGCAAGGGACTGAAATACGTTCATAAGAACCGCTCTTTTAAAAGGCTATCTGCAATACCGTTTGGAGCCGGAAATCATTTTTCTTTGAATACCGGGAGCGTAACGTCTAAAAAAACACCGAACAGAGCCCGGTGTCCAGGGCGCGGCCGTCTGGACGCACCCATTTCCCGAAGTTTTGCCAAAAGAGGTTGAATATTCCACGGTCAGCACCAACCAGGGGAAATGACCCTACCCGATTTCAATTTTTTTGATATCAGAAAGAAAGGCTAGGTCAGGCTATTTTACCTGGGCGTAGGTGTATTTGACCCGTACGTTGAGATAGCCGTCGTCTGGCGGTGTAACGTAAGGGGTGAAGCGAAAAGAGAGCCAGGTGTGGCAAATAATTTACCAATCAAAGCCATGTTCTTTGAGGAATTCCAGGGTTAATTTGCGGGTGGGAAGATAAGGGGAAAGGATTTTGGCCACGTATTTTCCGATAAGGTCGGTCTCGATATTAACCCGGTCCCCGGCTCTCCGAAAACCCATGGTGGTGAGCTTGGCGGTATGCGGAATAATGGCTAGGTGGACCAAATCTCCCTCGATGCTGTTGACCGTAAGGCTTATCCCATCCACGGCGATAGAACCCTTGTCAACGACGTAGTTAGAGAGTCCCTCCGGGATGCGAAGGGTGAAAAAAATAAAATCTCCTTGCTCCTTGCGAGAAACTATTTGCCCTATCCCATCCACGTGCCCGGTGACCAGGTGCCCCCCCAGGCGGTCTCCCAGACGCAGGGCCCTTTCCAGATTAAGCTTGGCCCCTACCCCTTGTTCCCCCAGGGTGGTGCGGGAAAGCGTTTCGGGAGAAAGGTCCACGCTGAAAACCTGGCCTTCTATTCCGGTCACCGTAAGACAGGCCCCGTTTACCGCAATGCTATCCCCCAGCCGGGTATCTTTCAAATCAAAGGGAGCCTTGATAAAAAAACGCTTACCTTTCGCCAATCCGGCTATCTTTACAAGCTCTCCCAGGCCTTCTACAATACCCGTAAACATATAGCCTCCGTATATGTCTGCTCAAATCCTTATCGTAGAAGACGAAGAAGATATTGCAAGGTTAATAGCCCGCACCCTGGAAAAAGAATCCTTTGAGCCCCTCATCGCCACCAGCCTTTCCGAGGCCCAAAAGATAATCAGCCAGAAGTTGCCGGCTCTGATCATCCTTGACCTCATGTTACCTGACGGAGACGGCCTGGAACTGTGTAAAAGCTTGCGTTTTCGGGAAGAAAAAGGGATTCCCGTAATCATTCTCACGGCCAAGGGAGAAGAGGTAGACCGTATCCTGGGTTTTGAAATGGGAGCTGACGATTATATCGTAAAACCCTTCAGCCCCAGAGAATTGGCCCTCCGGGTAAAAGCTATCTTAAGACGCAGTCAGACCCCACCCTCAAGTGTTTTGAAGTTTGGAGAACTGGAAATCTTTCCTGAGCACATGGAAGTTAGGGTCGCAGGCAAGCCCGTAAAATTGACCCGGACGGAATTTAATTTACTCCTCACCTTAGCCCAGGCCCAGGGGAAGGTCCTTTCCCGGGAAACGCTCTTGGATAAGGTTTGGGGTTACACCTTTGAAGGCTACGCGCGCACCGTAGACACCCACGTAAGAAGGTTGCGTAAAAAGCTGGGAAGTGCCGCCAGATATATCGAGACGGTCTGGGGGATTGGCTATCGGTTTAGAAACTAAATTGGTTCTATTACTGGTCCTGGCCGCACTCTCGGCCCTGACCCTGGTGATCTTATTTAGATTGAGGCGGCCACGGTCCGCCGCCCCCTCTCCTGCAGAAAAAAGAGAAGAAACCTTTCCGCACCGGGCCTTTGATGTGCACCCGGTATTAGACCAGTTGGAAGAAGGAATAATAATCTGCCGCAAAGAAGGGCACATCTCGTGGCTAAACCAAAAGGCCCGGCAATTTTTTGGACTTAAACCAGGGACCCCTCCAAATCTCTTTGACTTACTAAGGGACCAAAATATAGAAACGGCCGTAAAAGAAGGAAAGGAGCTAAAAATAAAAAAGGACTTTTATTGGCCCGCCCACCGTTTTGTTGAACTAAACGTCTTCCCGCTTGATAGCACGTCTTCCGCCCTGATTTTGCGAGATATCACCCCGTTTAAACGGCTCTCAGAGGTAAGACGGGATTTTATCGCCCACCTGGCCCACGAATTTCGCACCCCTCTTACGGCCATTGAGGGATACACGGAAAACCTCCTGGAAGAGGCCCCTGAAGAACTAAAAGGGGACCTCCACATCATCCTCAAAAACGCCCAGCGTTTGAGCAAACTCTTGAAAGACCTTCAGGTACTTTCTCGCCTAGAATTACAGGGTATCCCCGCAGAGGATTTCGAAACCGTAGAACTAAAAGAAGTGATCTGGACGGCCCTTGAGACCCTTTTTCCAGAAGCCGCCAGAAAAGACGTCACGCTAAAATTCACC
The DNA here is from genome assembly GCA_015494065.1 of Thermodesulfobacteriaceae bacterium. Taxonomy (GTDB): domain Bacteria; phylum Desulfobacterota; class Thermodesulfobacteria; order Thermodesulfobacteriales; family Thermodesulfatatoraceae; genus Thermodesulfatator. The sequence continues at coordinate 48,851 of WGCA01000017.1, forward strand.
CCGCCTCAGAAAATGGCCCTTACCCGGGCCAGTTTTGACGATCTCCTGCGGGCCTTTATTAATCTTATCGAAAACGCCATCAAATTTAGCCCCCGAGGCGGAATAGTGGAAATCAGGCTGGAAGAAGAAGGATCTTACTGGAAAGTGAGTATCAAGGACCAGGGCCCCGGGATCCCTGATTCGGAAAAAGAGCGCGTATTCGAACGCTTTTACCGGGGAAAATTCCAGCAGAAGGGAACCGGCTTAGGGCTTGCCATCGTAAAACACGTAATCAAGGCACACCGGGGCAGGGTAGAGGTGGAAAGTACAGTAGGCCAAGGGACCATCTTTTGCGTTTACCTGCCCAAGGAAGCCCGACTTTAAAAAATAAAAAGCCCGGGCATGGCCCGGGCTTTTGTATTAAGCAGCCTGGACTCCTTCCACGGAAGAGGCTTTCTTCTCCTTCATATCGTAGTAGACGCGCCCTGTACCCGCCGGGATGAGCCGGCCGATAATGATGTTTTCCTTAAGGCCCCTTAGATAATCTACTTTCCCGGCTAGGGAGGCCTCCGTAAGCACTTTGGTGGTCTCCTGGAAAGAGGCCGCAGCCAGGAAACTCTCTACCGACAGAGAGGCCTTCGTGATCCCGAGGATAAGGGGCTCGGCCACCGCCGGCCGACCACCCTGGGCCAGGACCCGTTCGTTTTCTTCCTGGAACCGCACCTTATCCACCAGCTCTCCGATCATGAAATTGGTGTCTCCCACTTCCCTGATCTTTACCTTCTTCAGCATCTGGCGCACGATAATCTCAAAGTGCTTGTCGTTGATCCGCACCCCCTGGAGCCGGTAAACCTCCTGAATTTCCTCCACCAGGAACCGGGCCAGCCCCTTCACTCCCTTGACCCGCAGAATATCGTGCGGATTGGGCGACCCCTCAATCAAAGGCTCACCGGCCCGCACAAAGTCGCCTTCGTGTACCGCTATGTGTTTCCCCTTGGGAATCAGATACTCTTTGGGATCCCCGACTTCGGGCTGGATAATAATCTTACGCTTCCCTTTGATCTCTTTGTCAAAGTGGACCACGCCGTCGATCTCACTGATGATGGCAAACTCTTTGGGTTTACGCGCCTCAAAAAGCTCCGCTACCCGGGGCAGACCACCGGTAATGTCTTTGGTCTTGGTGGTTTCCCGCGGAATTTTGGCGATAATATCACCCGCCTTTACTTCGTCTCCCTCGTTGACGGTAAGGATAGCCCCTACCGGGAGGAGATAGCGGGCGTAGCCCTTACCTGGAATCTTTATGGTACGACCCCTTTCGTCCTTGATTGAAATACGGGGCCTGTAGTCGGTGTGCTTATATTCTCTAACGATAATGGAGACCTTACCGGTGATGGGGTCAGTCTTTTCGTCCACGGTCACCCCTTCGATAATGTCCCCGAATTTCACTTTCCCTGAGACCTCGGTAATGATGGGGATGGTAAACGGATCCCATTCCACCAGGAGATCACCGGGGTTGACCTTTTGTCCTTCCTCCACCAGGATGCGTGCCCCGTAAACCACGGGGTATCTCTCTTTCTCACGCCCATCCGGGGTGATGATCACGATTTCACCCTGGCGGTTCATGGCAATGAGGTACCCTTCTTCGGTGCGTACGGTGCGCAGGTTCTCAAACTTGACGATCCCCTGGCTCTGAGCCCGGTGTTCACTCTGCTCCGCCGCCCTGCTGGCCGTACCACCGATGTGGAAAGTCCGCATGGTAAGCTGAGTCCCCGGCTCTCCGATGGATTGCGCCGCGATTACCCCTACAGCCTCCCCGATCTCCACCATGCGCCCCGTGGCCAGGTCCCGACCGTAACACTTGGCGCAAACCCCATATTTACTCTGACAGGTCAATACCGACCTGATGGTCACCTTTTCGATACCCGCGTCCCGCATCCGCGCCACCGCTTCTTCGTCAATCTCTTCGTTGGCCTTGACCAAGACCTCACCGGTCACAGGATCTACCACGTCTTCCAAAGCCACTCTTCCCAATACCCGGTCCCACACCGGTTCGATGATTTCTCCGCCTTCAATCAGGTGGCCGACTTCTATACCGTCAATGGTCTGACAATCCTCTTCGGTGATGGTGCAATCCTGGGCCACGTCCACCAAACGACGGGTAAGGTAACCGGCGTTGGCCGTCTTAAGGGCGGTGTCAGCCAACCCTTTACGCGCTCCGTGGGTGGAGATGAAGTACTCCAATACCGAAAGCCCCTCTCTAAAATTACTCTTAATGGGGGTTTCGATAATTTCGCCGGTGGGTTTGGCCATCAAACCCCGCATACCAGCGAGCTGACGAATCTGGTCCTTAGAACCACGGGCCCCAGAGTAGGCCATGATATAGACCGGGTTCCCGCTGGGACCAACCACCTTCTTGCCGTCCGGGCCCACGTATTCCTTGGTTTCCATCTCTTTAATCATCTCTTCCGTGACTTTCTCCGTTACCGTGGCCCAAACGTCTACCACCTTGTTATAACGCTCACCGTCGGTAATGAGACCTTCCTGATATTGACGCCAGATCTCCTGGACCTTCCGTTCCGCTTCCTCCAGGAGCTCCTTCTTGCGGCTGGGGATGTGAAGGTTATCCACACAGATAGAGAGCGCAGCCTTGGTGGCGAAATAATAGCCCATGTCTTTCATCCTGTCCGCAAAGATGACCGTCTTCTTCGCTCCAGCCCGCCGGTAAGAAAGATCGATGAGTTTCTGTAGGGCCTTTTTGGCCAGGGGTTTGTTGTATTCTTCAAACTTGATTTCTTCCGGCACAATGGTGGAAAAGATGACCCTGCCGATGGTAGTATCCACCAGCTTGCCGTTCATCCGGACCTTAACCTTGGCCTGAAGGTCAACGGCTCCCTCTTCGTAAGCCAGGATGGCTTCTTCACGGCTTGCGAAAACCTTGCCCTCTCCTTTGGCAAAGGGACGTTCTTCCGTGATGTAATAAAGCCCCAAGACCATGTCCTGGGTCGGGTAGACCACCGGGATCCCGTTGGCCGGGAGCAGGATATTATTGGTGGATAGGAGCAGGACCCGGCATTCCGTCTGGGCTTCCACCGAAAGGGGCACGTGGACCGCCATCTGGTCACCGTCAAAATCGGCGTTATAAGCCACGCAGACCAGAGGATGGAGCTGGATGGCCTTAGAATCGATGAGGATGGGCTCAAAGGCCTGGATCCCCAACCGGTGCAAGGTAGGGGCCCGGTTCAGCATAATCGGGTGTTCTTTTACGATCTCCTCCAGGGCGTCCCAGATAAGGGGATCCTCTTTCTCCACCATCTTCTTGGCGCTTTTGATGGTGGTGACGTGCCCGTTCTTTTCCAGCCAGTGATAAATAAAGGGTTTGAAGAGCTCAAGCGCCATCTTTTTGGGCAGACCGCACTGGTGCATCCGCAGCTCCGGACCAACCACGATCACGGAACGACCCGAGTAATCCACCCGTTTGCCCAGGAGATTCTGCCGAAAACGCCCCTGTTTCCCTTTGAGCATATCGGAAAGGGACTTAAGCGGCCTGCGGTTCGGACCGGTTACCGGGCGCCCCCGTCGGCCGTTGTCAAAGAGGGTATCCACCGCCTCCTGGAGCATGCGCATCTCGTTGCGAATGATGATATCCGGGGCCTCGAGGTCAATAAGCCGTTTGAGACGGTTGTTACGGTTGATCACCCGCCGGTAAAGATCGTTCAGATCAGAGGTGGCAAAACGTCCCCCTTCAAGAGGTACCAGCGGCCTCAGGTCAGGGGGAATAACCGGTACCACCTCAAGAATCATCCATTCCGGACGGTTACCTGACTCTTTAAGGGCCTCGACAATCCGCAACCGTTTGCCAAGCTTTTTGCGCTTGGCTTCACTCCGGGTCTTGGCCATTTCTTCCCGGAGTTCCCTGGAAAGCTCGTCCAGATTGAGGTTCTGAAGGAGGATCTTGATGGCCTCGGCCCCGATGCCGATCTTAAACCGGGGCCCGTGTACGGCTAAAAGATTCTGATACTCTTCCTCGCTCAAGATCTTCCCTACCGGAACTTCCGGGATTTCGCTCTCCGTCACCACAAAGCTCTCGAAGTAGAGGACCTTCTCAAGCTCCTTTAAGGTCATGTCGAGCAGGGCCCCTATTTTGCTGGGGATACTGCGCAGAAACCAAATATGGGCTACCGGGGCGGCCAGTTCGATGTGACCCATCCGTTCCCGCCGCACCTTGCTCTGGATAACTTCCACCCCGCATTTCTCACAGATAACCCCCCGGTGCTTCATGCGTTTGTATTTGCCGCAGAGGCATTCGTAATCCTTAACCGGACCAAATATTTTGGCACAGAAAAGCCCATCCCTTTCGGGCTTTAACGTCCGGTAGTTGATGGTCTCCGGTTTTTTGACCTCCCCGTGGCTCCATTCCCTGATCTTTTCCGGAGAGGCCAACCCAAGCCTCACCGCCTTTATGCTCATAGGGTCTTTGGGCTTGGTAAAATAAGAAAGGAGATCTTCCATATCTCTCACCCCTCAAAAGGTTTAAATTTTATTCTTCTTCAATCAGATCCACGTCCAAACAGAGCCCTTGAAGCTCTTTGACCAGCACCTTAAAGCTTTCAGGAAGCCCGGCCTCCAGGAAGTTATTCCCCTTGACAATACGCTCGTACATCCGGGTCCGACCCGTCACATCGTCACTCTTGACGGTAAGGAACTCCTGCAAGGCGTAGGCCGCACCGTAAGCCTCCATCGCCCAGACTTCCATCTCTCCCAAGCGCTGCCCACCAAACTGGGCCTTACCACCCAAGGGTTGCTGAGTGATAAGGGAGTAGGGACCAGTGGAACGGGCGTGGATCTTATCGTCCACCAGGTGGTGCAGTTTTAGCATGTACATATAACCCACCGTTACCGGCTCCCGGAAAGGTTCACCTGACATACCGTCGTAAAGCACCGTCTGACCTGTTTCCGAAAGACCCGCCAATTTCAGCCACTTCTTGATCTGAGGCTCCTTGGCCCCGTCAAAAACCGGGGTCGCCACCGGGATACCGTCTTTGAAAAGGGCTGCAAACTCAAGGATTTCCTCATCGGTCTTGTCTTTGAGGAACTGTTCAAATTCTTCCGGACTAAAAATTTCGGCCAGCATCTGTTTTACCGCTTCTACTTGATAGGCCTGTGCCAGTTCCGCCACCTTGCGCCCGAGTTCCCGGGAGGCCCAGCCCAGATGGGTCTCCAGGATCTGCCCGATATTCATACGAGAGGGCACCCCCAGGGGCGAAAGGACCATGTCTACCGGAGTCCCGTCAGGCAGATAGGGCATATCCTCGATGGGGACCACCTTGGACACCACCCCTTTGTTCCCGTGGCGCCCGGCCATCTTGTCTCCTGGCTGGAGCTTCCGCTTCATGGCCACGTAAACTTTAACGACCTTGAGCACCCCCGGAGGCAGCTCATCCCCCTTCTTCAAACGGTTAATACGTTCTTCAAACTGTTTGCGGATCTCAGCCTCCTTGGTCTCATAATCGCGCAAGATGTCCTCTACTACGGCATCTTTCTTGCGCCCACCAGAGGCAAGTTCCCGTACCTTGGCCAGCGGAATTTTGGCCAAAACTTCGGCGGTAATGGGTTCGCCTTTTTCGATAATCTTCTCTCCCCGCACCTCGATGGTAGCCGCGGCACTCTTACCCGTCAGGTGTTTTTCCAGGCGCTTGAGGGTGCTGCGCCGCAGGACCTCCAGAAAATCTTCCTGGTCTTTCAAGAGTTTGGCTATCTCCCGGTCCTCTATCTCCTTGGCCCGGGAGTCCTTCTCAATCCCCTTACGGGTAAAGACCTTGGCGTCTACCACTATCCCTTCAATGCCAGGGGGCACCCTCAAAGAAGTGTCTTTGACGTCGCTGGCCTTCTCCCCGAAGATGGCCCGCAGGAGCTTTTCTTCCGGAGAAAGCTGGGTTTCCCCTTTAGGAGTCACCTTTCCTACCAGGATGTCTCCGGGCTTTACGTAAGCCCCAATCTTTATAATACCGCTTTCATCCAGGCGCTCGAGCGCCTCTTCCCCCACGTTGGGGATGTCTCTAGTGATTTCCTCTTTGCCCAGTTTTGTTTCCCGGGCCACGCATTCAAATTCTTCTATGTGGATAGAGGTGAAGACGTCATCCCGGACGAGGCGTTCGGAAATCACGATGGAGTCTTCGAAGTTGTATCCCCGCCAGGGCATAAAGGCCACTAAAACGTTACGCCCCAAAGCAATCTCTCCCTTGCTGCAGGATGGACCATCAGCCAGCACTTCGCCCTTTTTCACCCGCTGGCCGATGCTGACCACCGGCTTTTGGGTAAAAGTGGTGTTCTGGTTGGATTTACGCCATTTGATCAGCTTGTAAATCTTGACTTCCGGTATTTCATCACCGTTTTCGCTCTCGTAACGCACCACCAACCTAGTGGCGTCAAGATCCTCCACCACCCCGTCTTTTTCCGCCATTATGACCAGCCCGGAGTCCCGGGCCACTATCTTTTCCATGCCGGTCCCCACCAAGGGGGCTTCGGTCTTTATCAGAGGCACCGCCTGCCGCTGCATGTTAGAACCCATCAGCGCCCGGTTGGCGTCGTCGTGCTCCAGGAAAGGAATAAGAGAAGAGGAAACACTCACCACCTGGGCCGGTACCAGATCTATGAAGTTGACGTCTTCCTTGCGGGCCATGATAAACTCACCCGCCTTACGAGCCGGCACCATCTCCTGGATAATGTTCCCCTCTTTGTCAATTTCTATGGTGGCCTGGGCAATGACGTAATCCCCCTCGTCAAGGGCACTCATATAGACCACTTCGTCGGTGACCTTTCCGTCTACTACTTTGCGGTAAGGAGTTTCAATGAAACCGTAACGGTTCACTTTAGCGTAAGTGGTCAGCGAGACAATCAGACCGATATTGGGCCCTTCCGGGGTCTCAATGGGACAAATCCGCCCGTAGTGGGTGTGATGAACGTCACGAACTTCGAAACCGGCCCTCTCCCGGGTAAGACCCCCGGGACCCAAAGCCGAGAGACGACGCTTGTGCGTCATCATGGAAAGGGGGTTGGTCTGGTCCATGAACTGGGAAAGCTGGCCCTGGCCGAAAAATTCCCTGAAAGCAGAGGTAACCGGCTTGGGGTTTATTAGGTCGTTAGGCATCAAGGCCTCAACGTCCTGAAGGGTCATCCTTTCTTTGATGGCCCGTTCCATGCGCACCAGCCCCACCCGGCACTGGTTCTCCACCAGCTCTCCGACCGAGCGCACCCGACGGTTCCCCAGGTGATCGATATCGTCCACCGGGCCCTGGGTCTCTTTGAGCTCGATAAGTTGTTTCAAAATGGCCAGAATGTCCTCTCTGGTAAGCACCCGGACGTTCATGGGGATATCAAGCCCCAGCCGCTTGTTCATCTTGTAGCGACCGACTTCAGAGAGATCATAGGTGCTGGGGTCGAAAAAGAGGGAGTGGAAATAGGCGCGCGCTACTTCTAAATTGGCTGGGCTTGAAGGTCTTAACCGACGGTAAATTTCTACCAGCGCCTCTTCCTGGGTATGCGCCTTATCCAGGGTAAGGGTATCCCGTAAGCAGGGGGTGTGGCGGAAAATGTCCATGAAAAGACATTCGACCTCGGTAATTCCTGCTTCCCTGAGCTTTTCCAGGATCTCTTTGGTAATAACCGTGTTACAAGAGACAATTACCTCACCGGTGGCAGGGTCGATAATGTCCCGGGCCACTACCTTACCGATAAATTCTTCCTCCGGCACGGGAATGGTCTCAAGCCCCGCTTCCTGCAGACGACGCAGGGCAGCCTTGGTGATCTTGCGCCCACGCTTAACGATTACCTCTCCGGTCTCTGGATGATGGATATCAAGGGGGGCCTTCTGCCCGAGCAAGATTTCGGGATCTATCTTCTTTTCAATGCGGTTTTCGGCAATAAGGTATTTTTCAACGGGATAGAAATATGTGAGTATCTCTTCGGTGCTAAGCCCTAAGGCTTTTAAGAAAGTGGTCACCGGAAAACGCCGCCGTCGGTCAATCCTTACGTAAAGGTAGTCCCGGTGATCAAACTCAAAATCAAGCCACGAACCCCGCACCGGAATCACCCGCGCGAAATAAAGGACCTTCCCGCTGGCATGAGACTTTCCCTTGTCATGATCGAAAAATATCCCCGGTGAGCGCTGAAGCTGATTCACTACCACCCTTTCGGTACCGTTGATGATAAAAATGCCGTCTTCGGTCATCAAAGGGACGGTACCGAAATAGATCTCTTGCTCCTTGATGTCACGAATACTCTTGTCCCCGGTATCAGGATCAACATCGTAGGTCAGGAGTCTAACCCTTAAACGCATAGGGGCTTCGTAAGTAAGCCCCTTCTCCCGGCATTCATCGGGACTATATTTCGGGGGAAGGATGGTATAGTCGACAAATTCCAATTCACAGGTCCCCGTATAATCCGTGATGGGGAAAACACTCTTTAAGGCCCCTTGAATCCCTACGTCTTCCCGGGCCTCCGGTGCCACGTCCGCCTGCAAGAAACGCTTGTAAGATTCCTTTTGGATTGCTATGAGATAAGGAACCTCAAGCAAAGGTTTTACCCGCCCAAAGTTTTTGCGCACACGCCCAGGAATAATGGTAAGCTCGTTTGACATAGGCTTTTTGCCTCCCCTCAAAAATATATAAACACAAGACGGGACCTTCTCCTTCTTTGAGGAGAGGTCCCTGTCTTATATACTATAAAACCCTAATTTTTACTTAATTTCAACCTTAGCGCCGGCCTCCTCAAGACGCTTTTTGAGTTCCTCAGCCTCTTCCTTAGAGACCCCTTCCTTGACCGGCTTGGGCGCGCTTTCAACCAACTCCTTGGCCTCTTTCAGACCAAGACCGGTAATAGCCCGTACTTCCTTGATAACCTGTATTTTATTCCCTGTTACCCCGGCCAAAATGACGTCAAATTCCGTCTTCTCTTCCGCCGGAGCCGCTTCAGCCCCAGGGGCTGCCCCCGAAGCCGCTGCTACCGCCGCTACCGGCGCCGCGGCTGAAACCCCGAACTTCTCTTCCAGTTCTTTGATGAACTCGGCCAGTTCAAGGACCGTCATGTTGCTGATAAATTCGATTACTTCTTCCTTAGTTACCGCCATCTTTTCTCCTCCTACTCAAAATTTAGCTGGCCTCTGCGGCCTTCTTTTCTTTAATAGCGTTCAAGGCGTACAAGAAATTACGCGGCACCGCCGCTAAGAGCTGAACAAACTGGGCCATAGGCGCCTGTAACAGACCAAGGAGTTGCGCCAGCAAGACCTCCCGCGGAGGCACTTTAGCCAGGGCCTCAAGGGAAGAGGCCTCAAGGGGTTTGCCCCCAAGTACTCCACCACGGTTGATCAGACTCTCGTGTTCCTTGGCGAACTCCACCAAAACTTTAGCGACCGCCACCGGGTCCTCGTAACAGATGGCAACCCCGGTAGGCCCCTCGATAAACTGCTGCAAGGGCTCAGCAGGGGTCCCACTACTGGCCAGCCGCAGCAGCGTGTTTTTGACTACCTGATAACGGGCTCCCGCCTCACGTAGAGCCTTACGCAACTGATTACTCTCTTCGGCCGTCATCTTGTGAAAGGTGGTCACAAAAACGGCGGGAACTTCTTCAAATTCCTTGCGGAGCTTCTGGACAATCTCTTCTTTCTGTTTACGTGTTAACAAACATCTCCCCCCTTTCCTTTGACATTTAGTATGTCAAAGGCAGAGGCCACCCACGGTCTCGGTAGGCCGGAAGCTATCCTTCCGATTAAACACCCTGGGTGTACCTACTGTCTTTGACTGGCCGCCTAAACGGCCTGTGACCTCCCGGGGGACCCTGACCGGGAAATCACTAACCTTTAATCACGACCATATTTTTCCAGCAAGTTTTTGACGTCCGCCGGATCAACCTTAATCCCCGGGCCCATCGTGGTGGAAATAGCAATATTTTTTATGTATTGCCCTTTGGCACCCGAGGGTTTGGCCTTAATCAGAGCGTCAAAGAAGGCCGCCAAGTTTTCTAATATCTTTTCCGGCCCAAAAGACACCCTGCCCACCGGGGCGTGCACCACGCCCGCCCGGTCGACCTTAAAATCCACCTTACCGGCCTTGATTTCCTTGACCGCCTTGGCTACGTCCCAGGTTACCGTGCCGGTTTTGGCGCTGGGCATGAGCCCCCGTGGCCCCAGAATTTTTCCGATCCGTCCCACCAGCGGCATCATATCAGGAGTAGCCACGGCCTTATCAAAATCAAGCCAACCTTCTTGAATCTTCTTGATCAAATCTTCCGCCCCCACGTAATCTGCGCCCGCGGCCTCAGCTTCTTTGGCTTTGTCTCCCTTGGCAAAGACCACGACCCGGGGGGATTTGCCGGTACCGTGGGGCAAGACCACCGAACCGCGTACCATCTGATCCGCGTGGCGGGGATCAACCCCCAACACCACCGCCACGTCTACACTTTCATCAAATTTGGCGTAGGCGGTATCTAGCGCCAGTTTGACCGCCTCTTCGAAACTATACCGTTTGGTACGATCTATCTTGGCCCGCGCATCGTTATACCTTTTCCCTCGCGCCATAGCTCATTACCCCTCAACTATTTCTATCCCCATGCTTCTAGCGGTACCCTCAATGGTACGCATAGCCGCCTCAAGGTCCGCTGCCTGTAAATCTGGCATCTTTATCTTGGCAATCTCCTCCACCTGTTTCCGCGTAACCTTGCCCACGATCTGGCGTTTGGGGTCCGAAGCCCCTTTCTCAATCCCCGCCGCCTTTTTGAGAAGGACCGAAGCCGGTGGGGTTTTAAGGATAAAAGTAAAGGAACGATCGGCGTAGACGGTAATAACCGCCGGAATGATCATCCCTTCCTGGCCTTTGGTCTTGGCGTTAAAGGCCTTACAAAACTCCATAATATTTACACCGTGCTGACCAAGCGCAGGTCCTACCGGAGGAGAAGGATTGGCCTGCCCAGCCGGAAGCTGCAATTTAATTACCGCAATTACCTTCTTGGCCATCTTACCTCACCCCTTAAATTTTCTGTACGTGCGCAAATTCCAATTCCACGGGCGTCTCCCGCCCAAAAATGCTCACCAAAACCCGCACCTTCCCTTTATCTGGTTTCACCTCTTCTACCACCCCGTGGAAATTAGCGAAAGGCCCCTGAATCACCCGTACCCGATCCCCGGGTTCGAACTGATAACGGGGCTTGGGCTTGATCTCTGTCACCCGCAGACGTTCAAGAATCTTCTGGGCCTCTTCTTCCCGCAACGGTTGCGGGCTCTTACCCCCCATAAAGCCCACCACTTTGTCTACCTTCTGTATGACCTCAAAAACTTCTGGATCCGGTTCAGCGCGGACCAATAAATAACCAGGATAAAATTTGCGCGCCACCGGCCCTGAAGGAAGACCGATAATTTCAATGATCTTTTCCGGCGGAACCACTATTTCTGAAACTTTATCTTTAAAACCCGCCTCTTCTAAGGCTTCTTCGATCTTTTTCTTTAACTCTTTTTCAAAACCCGCAAAAACGTGCACTACGTACCACTGCTGCGCCATCTTAATAAACCAACCATTGAACAATTTTTGAAAGGATCGCGTCCACCATGCCGAGATAGAAAGCAATGAACAAGGTAAAACTGATGACCGCCGTGGTGGTGGCCACCGTCTCCTTACGCGACGGCCATGTTATCTTTTTAAATTCGACCTTCACTTCATAGAGAAATTGTTTGGCCCGCGTGATAAAGTTGGCTTCCTTTTGCAGGGGAACCACCTTGGCTGACTTTTCAGCCTCCGGTGGCAACTTTAAGGCCCTTTTTTTGCGCGTCCTTCTCTTGGCCATTTACCTTCCTTTAAACAAGAAAAATGGCAGGCCAGGAGGGATTCGAACCCCCAACCCCCGGATTTGGAGTCCGGTGCTCTAGCCGTTCGAGCTACTGGCCTGCGCTATTTACCCTTAACTTCCCGGTGAACCGTATGTTTACGATCCCACGGGCAATATTTTCTAAGCTCTAAACGATCAGGCGTGTTACGCCTGTTCTTAGTGGTCGTATAATTCCGCCGCTTACACTCCGTGCACTGCAGATGGATTATAACGCGCACGTCAGATTTTGCCATCGCTTAACCCTCTATTCCAAAATCTTGGTGACTACACCGGCACCTACCGTGCGCCCACCTTCCCGTATCGCAAACCTCAACCCCTCCTCCATCGCCACCGGCTTGATCAACTGCACCTCTAACTCCACGTTGTCTCCAGGCATCACCATCTCTACACCCTCCGGCAGCTGCACTACCCCCGTCACGTCCGTCGTCCGAAAATAAAACTGTGGCCTATATCCATTGAAAAACGGCGTGTGCCGCCCTCCTTCCTCCTTCGTCAATACATATACCTCCGCCTTAAAACGCGTGTGCGGCGTTATGCTCCCAGGCTGCGCCAATACCTGCCCACGCTCCACCTCATCCTTACCCACTCCTCTCA
>WGCA01000018.1 GCA_015494065.1 Thermodesulfobacteriaceae bacterium
CATTGTCCACAGGCAATACATTTATCTTCGTCCACGTAGCGGGGATGTTTGCGTATGCGTATCCGAAAATCACCAGGCTCCCCGCTAATCTCCAATATTTCGCTAAGGGTAAGGAGGTTGACGTTTAACTCCCGCCCCACTTCCACCAATTTGGGAGAGAGAATACACATGGAACAGTCATTGGTGGGAAAGGTCTTATCAAGCTGGGCCATTACGCCGCCGATGGCCGGCCCCTGCTCAACCAGGTGGACGTAAAAACCACCGGCAGCCAGATCCAGCGCCGCCTGCACCCCCGCCACTCCTCCTCCCACCACCAACACCGCCCCTTTACCCATGGCCTGCCTCCCGATCTTTGAACTTCAACATAAAAAATGAAACCTAATTTTGGTTTTTATCGTACCAAAGCTTTCACGATTAAATTCCAGAGGTGCACGGCTTTGAATTTCCCCTGATAGTAATTGGCCAGATCGATGAGCTGGGTATGACAGTTGTGACACGGGGTGACCACGATATCCGCACCGGTTTTGGCCACCTGCTCGAACTTGTAGCGGCCGAAGCGCATCCTCTTTTCCCGGAAACCCGCCTGAATACTTCCTCCACCCCCGCCGCAACAATAATTGTTAGACATGTTGGGGTAGACGTCCACAAAATTTTCTTCGCCCACCACGGCCTTGATCACAAAGCGCAAATCCTCAGCCACTTCGTCTCCCAGGCCCTGACGAACCAGTTTACAGGGGTCCTGCACGGTGACTTTAAGGCCTTCCTTGTTCCAGGAAGGGTCAACCTTAAGGCGACCTTCCCTAATCCACTGGGCGTATAAAGTGATAATGCTTACGAATTTGAAGCGGTGAGGGATCTTGAAGCGACGCAGCCCTTCCAGGACCGCGTAAAACATGTGCCCTCACTCGGTATTGATATAATACTTGCAGCCAAGCTCCTCGACGGTTTCCACCTGCTTGCGCAGCGTATATTCCCAATCCTCCGGGTCTCCGGTAAAGAGGCAATAATTGGCCCCATCCCACCACTTGGAAGAATAGGTCCAGTCAATCCCCGCGACGTGCAGGATCTTCCACAGGGGGACCATCTCTTCGGGCTCTACCGTAGGTTCTTTGGCGTTCTGGTTCAGATAATATTCGGCGCCCTTTTTGTCTATCGGAGCCTTCAGGTCCTCCCAGCCTGGTTCCTGGCGGGCTTCCTGAAGGACGTCGTTTACCACCCAAACGAAATCTTCGTTCGGGATGCCGGTCGAATTCACCTTCTTCTGTAACTCACAAGAGCGCTGAAGGTTGGGAGGCCTCTTTTCTTTGGGAACCATCCCCCGGATGTGATAGACCATCCGGGCGATATTGATATTCATAGGGCATACGTAACGGCAGCGGTCACAGAGGGTACAGACCCAGATCCATTGGGAGGAAAGCAAGACCTCGTCCGCACCAAACATGATCAAACGCAGAAACTTACGCGGATCAAGCCCATCTATCCCGGCGGCCGGACAACCGCTAGCACACATTCCGCAGGTGAGGCAAAGATCAAGGTTTACGAAGGCCAATTCCTTCTCGAATATCTCTCTAAGTCTGGCTTCTCTCGAGGGCCGTAATAATAGGGGATGGGTTTGGGGCATCTTATCTCCCTCTTCCAGGTTTAAATCCAAAATAAACCGCGACCACCTCCCTTGTCAAAGAAATCTAGAGCTAAATCCTAGGAGAAAATCCTTATTTCTGAGAGCAGTTGACTTTGACAAAAGATTTTGAGAAAAAATCTCAATAAAAATAAGTTCGGGAGGCGAAAAATGGGCAAGAAGGCGAAACGGAGTAGGGGGAAGGCGTAACCATTTGAAAAAATTGCAGGGCCAGGGTTCCCTAGCCCCGCGATTAATAGGTGACCACCTGGTCGGCAGTCATTACCTCGTGAAGCAGACGCCCGGCCTTAATGAGTTCACAACCTTCTACTAATTGTTCGCGAGCGATCCCGCGCTCTTCGATACAGGGAATTCAGACGAGGATCTTGCCTCCCATCTTGGTTACGCTGTCTACCAGTTCTTTTAAGGGTTTTATTCCCGGGGCCTTGATGGTCTCATAAACGCCTTTGGTAACGGTATAGACCCCCCTGCCTTGGACAGCCACCGTAACCTGGACATCCATAGTAAGGGCTGTGCTTGCCAGAAGGTAGGGAAAAGAGGCCTTTTCCGGGTCCTCAGGACCCGCCGTAACGATTACTACGAGCTTTTTCCCGGCGATTTTCTCCGCCATGATGCCCTCCTTGTGGTCTTTTTAAATTTTCCCTAAAAAGGCCGCCGCCAGAATTTCTGAAATATCAAAGACCTCCACCCGTGGGTCCCTTACCCTTTCAAGGTTCAACCAACAGATAGGGCAGGCGGTGATGATACGACGACCAAGGGAAGTTAACTGCTCCATTCTCGCCCGAGCCACTTCTTCAGCCCTCTCAGGAAAGAGGCTTTCCACCGGCCCTCCACAGCAATGGGTAAGCTCCCGGCTCTGATCTGGCTCAAGTACCTTTACTCCCGCCGCTTCAAGGAGCCTGCGCGGTTCATCAATTAGGCCCAGATAGCGGGCATAAACACAGGAATCATGGAAGACAAATTTCTCCTCCCAGGGGAGACGAACCTCGATATTGGCTTCGGCAAGTACCTCAAGGTAGCTGCGTACTCGGATATCAAAGCCAGGGACCACTTTGGGATAGACGTTCTTGAAGACCTCGGTGGTGTGGGGATCAACGGTGATGATTTCTTTAACCCCCTTATCTTTCAGCCGTCTTGCAACCCTTGCGGCATGTCTCCCAAAGGGGCCGTCAAGGCCAAGGTCAAAGGCCAGAGCCCCAGCGTATTTTTCCACCCCGTAAAGATAGCCAGGCTCAAGGCCAGTCAGGCGAAGGAGCAAAACTATATTTTGTAGACATCTTTCATAACGACTACGTGCCGCCGCGGAAACCATGAAGCGAGAGAAGGCGCTCACGTTGACCACGGGGTTTATCCACCGTGCCAGCCGGGCCAGTCGGGCCCGTTTCTCCGGAGCCAATTCTTTGGCCTGCTCCTCCATTAGACGGATCACCGGCACCAGCTGATACATATGCCCGGTGTAGAGGACCACTTCTCCTCCCCGATGAAGACCAAGGCCCTTGGCCCACGAGGTGAAGTAGCGGGAAGGAAGAGGAAGCACACTCCCCCGCAACCCCAGGTTTTGAGCCAAAAGCGCCAAAATGTCCTTCTTATAGTCCTCTTTAAAGGATGCGGTATTCATCTTTTACCAAATAGCTCCTAAGGGTTCTGATATTGTGGGTGATGCGTACTCCCCGTGGACAATTGGCCTCACAGAGCCGGCAAAGGAGGCAAGAAAAGATTACATCCGAAAGTTCCCTGAGCCGATCCCTTGCCCCTAAAAGCACATAACGAAATAGTTCCCGTGGAAGGAGGCCGAGCCCCATCGGACAGAGGGCCGAACAGGTGCCGCAATTGAAACAGGCCTGAGCGTTAAAGTCCTTGTCTTTGGCTATCCTTTCAAGAAGCCTTTCGTCTACCTGGATCATCCCTACTCCTTAACTTGGTAACGGTAATATCTCTCCCGCCTGGCCTTGGGGGCCTCCTTCACTAGGCCGTAGCGCCTCATAGCGTGAAGATGCATCATTACCTCATACGCGGGAAGCCCCAAGGCCTCAGCCAGCTCAGGCACGTTCATCGGCCTTTCGGCCAGATAGGCCAGGATCTGCCGCTGCCAAAAGGGCATCTCTCGGTAAAGCTCAGGGCTTCCTTTGGGCCTGGCACACCTCATAAATCCTCCTTACATAGACCTTGGATCATGGAGCGGATCTGTTCATGCCCGTAACCCCAAATTTCTATGGCTTCTTCAGGACAGACCGGTACACAGGCCCCTTCTCCTTTGCATAGGGCCGGATTTAGGTAAGCGATTTGCTTTCCGTCCTCTGTTTTGAGGCTTAAGGCCTCGTAAGGACAGGCCGCCACACATTCTCCGCAGCCGGTACACCTGTCCTTAAGCACGTGGGCCACCAGAGGCTCCAGGCGAAGTTCCTTCTGTAAAAGAAGGGCCCCAATTTTGGCCGCCGCGGCCAGGCCACTTGTCACGCTTTCAGCGATATTTTTGGGCCCCTGACAGGCCCCGGCGATAAAAAGACCATCAATCACCGTCTCAACCGGACGGAGTTTCGGGTGTACCTCGTTAAAAAAAGCATCCTTTCCCACGGGGAGTTTAAGGACATTCACAAGATTTTCGTTCGGGCTAAGGACCATGCCCGTCACCAGGACTACCAAATCTGCCGGAACCTCCACTTCCTCTCCCCCGGTGAGCCGGTCCTTTACCCGGATAAAAAATCTTTCGCCAGCCACTTCTACTTTCGGGACATCAGGCGGTTCAAAGCGCAAAAAAATGGCTCCTTTTTCGAGACAGTTATGGTAAAAGATCTCATATTTGCCATAAGTCCTCATATCACGGTAAAAATGAAATTGCTTCACTTCTGGATACCTTTCCGCGAGAAGGAGGCCAAGGTATACCGCTGCCGTACAGCAATAGCGAGAACAATAAGTATGCCCTTCTTTTTCTCGGGAGCCCACACAGTAAATAAAGGCGACATTTCTTACTTCCCGGCCGGCGTAGACGAAGCGGCCCTCAATTCCTCTCTTCAAAAGGGCGTGTAACTCTTGAAGGGTTAGGACCCCGGAGGCTCCGTAAGCAAACTCGCCTTCCTTGGGCACGTAAGGAGAAAAGCCGGTGGCCACCACGATGGCCCCCACCTCTACTTCTTGTTCCCCCTGGGGGCCCTTAAGCCTTACCTGAAACTGCCCCACGCTTCCTCTCTTTTCCACTACTTCGGTTTCAAGATAAAGGTAGATGTTCTCCCGCTCTTCAAAGCCCTTTAAAAGGGTGTTTACCAGTTCCTCCCCCGGACGACCACTGGGAAAGACTCTCGCCCATTTCTTAACCCAACCGCCTGCGGCCTTCTCCCTTTCCACCACGTGGACCTCAAGGCCCATATCAGCGAGCGCAAGGGCCGCTCTCATACCGGCCACTCCTGCTCCTACTACCAGCACCGCTGGTGTAGTCTTCACTTTGATAGGTTCTAGGGGAATACTTAACCGCGCCTTAGCAATCCCAGCCCGTACCAGACGGATAGCTTTTCTGGTAGCGGCCTCCTTATGGTGGGTGTGGGCCCAGGAACATTGCTCCCTGATATTTACCTGAACGTAAGTGTATGGGTTAAGTCCGGCTCTGCGGGCCATGTTACGGAAGGTCTGAAGGTGAAGCTTTGGCGAACAGGAGGCAATCACGATGGCGTTCAGTCCCTCTTTGCGAATATCAGCGATCATCTCCTCCTGGGCGGCGTCTGAGCAGGTGAACATGAAGGTCTTGGCTACTACCACCCCCGGTTCCTTGGAAACAGCCTCCCGTACCCTTTCACAGTCCACGTAGTCTGAAATATTTCCCCCACAGTAACAAATAAAAACGCCGATCTTGGCTTCCATTATTTCCATCCCACCCTTTTAAGATAGGCCGCTACTTGAGCCACCGTAGCCCCGGCGTGGAGCACAGAATCGGGAATATCCCGCGGGCCGCAAGCTGCCCCCGCCGCAAACACTCCTTCAAGACTGGTACACCCCGGCTCAAGGTCTTCATCTCTTTCCTGGATGAAGGAAAATTCGTCTCTTTGTGGCCCTTCATCCCGGAAGTTTTTTATCACTTCCGTCTGAGCCAGGGCTCCGGTAGCGAGGACTACCAGGTCGTGGCGCGCCTTCTTCAAGCCGCCTTTCCCCTCCATATCCTCGTAGTAGAGGATAAGATCGTTATTTTTAGTTTCTTCGATCCGGGCCACCTTTCCTTTTACGAAATGAACCCCCATGGCCTTGGCCTGCTGGAAGAATTCCTCATAGCCCTTCCCGAAGGCACGAATATCAATGTAGTAGATGGTGATCTCAGCGATAGGCAGGGCCCCCATAATAAGTTGGGCCTGCTTTATGGAATACATGCAACAGATACGGGAGCAGGCCCTGGTCCCTCCGGTGCGGTCCCGAGAACCCACGCAGAGCACAATGGCGATGTTTCCGGGAAGTTTTCCGTCCGAAGGCCTTAAGACCCAGTTGTAGGGCCGGGTAGGGGCGAGGAGACGGTCCATTTGCATCCCGGTAATCACGTTAGGGTAGCAAGTATAACCAGTAAGGGGCTTTTCCTTCGGGTCAAAAAGTTTAAAGCCCGTGGCCAAAATTACGGCCCCACACTCGTAGATGATTTCATCAGGCTTCATGGAAAAATCAACGGCTTTGGCAGGGCAGACTTCAAGACACTGGTGACACTCAGAACACACCCCACAATCTAAACAACAGCGTGCCTCTTCTTGGGCCTGAATAACATCTATAAAGGAAAGGTTTCTCAAAGGGGTCCCCGCAGGGAGTTTGGGAGGAGCAAAACTCGCTTCAAGGAGCTCCTCTTTAGTCTTTTTTCCCTCTAGAAAGTCACCGAAAAGGGTGGCCACCTCTCGACCCTTCCGCACGGCAAGGGCGATCTTCTCGGCCTCTCCGATAAGACCTCCTACCTGAAATACACCTTCCTCAACCTCACGCAGGAAAAATTCCTCTCCTTCTTCGGAGGACAGAAAATTAAGAACCAGCCTAAAGCCCTCCTCCTTGAGGGTGGCAGGAGACTTGGGCTTGCCAGAGACAAGGCTTATCCCTGCTGCCTCAAGGTTTTTAAGCTCCTCCTTAAGGAGCCAAGTCGGAGCCCCCCAATCGGCAAAAATCTTACCCACCTCTTCGTCGAAGACACTTATCACATACCCCCGACGAGCGAGGAAATAAGCCACCGTCAGGGCCTCAGGCCCCGAACCTAAGAGGGCAACCTTTTCGCCTTTGGGCTTAGGAAAAGAGGGCCGGGTACCATCTTCCTTAAAGAAGGTCCTTGCCGCATAAGTCACAAAGTTCCTTATGGGAAGGGGTCTGTCCCGCCTTCCCCTGGTGCAACGGCTTTCGCAAAAACCCGCACAGAGCCGGCAAAGAATTCCTGGAAAGGGGCTGTCTTTCAAAGCCCTGAAATAGACTTCTCTTATCTTTCCCGCCCGGGTAAGGGCCACCAAACCGTGGGGCCTGAGACCTGCAGGACAACTTTGGCTGCAGGGTGAAAGGGCCTTCTTTTCGATGACAGCCTTTTTGGGCACCGCCTGAGGAAAGGGAATATAGATGGCTTTGCGAGCCACTAGGCCGTCTTGGAATTGATCAGGCCGCCCCACCGTGCAAACCGTCTCACACTGCCCGCAACCTGTGCACTTGGTTGGGTCCACATAAGTGGGCTTTTTTCTTACCGTGACCTTGAACCTTCTCTGTAGCTTCTCTACCTTTTTGACCTCAGCGTAAGTGATAACCTTTACCTTGGGGTGATTGGCGGTCTGGGCCATCTTGGGGGTGGAGATGCAGCTGGCACAGTCAAGGGTGGGGAAGACCTTGCTTAGAAGGATCATCTTTCCCCCAATGCTTGCCTCTTTCTCCACCAGGACCACTTCAAAGCCCATATCTCCCAACGTGATCGCCGACTCCATGCCGGCGATCCCGCCCCCGATTACCAGACAATCACAGCGCTTGCTTTCCTGGCTCATGACAAATCCTTAAGGCCTTCCACAAACTTTTTAATGTGGTTCACGAAGGGTTCGGCACACACCGAACAGATAGCCGCCATCTTAAGGCGTCTAGGGTCAAGGCCGTTTTCCTTTAAGAGCGCCTGGGCCCGGTTAACTATTTCTCCTGTACGCTTGGTGCAGTCTGAAAGGAAAGGACAATCCTCTCCGTCGGCGGCGATGAACACCCCGTCAAAACATTGGTCTTTCAAAGCGTAGAGGATCCAGCGGGGGTCAATACCGCTTGAGCAGGGGACAGAAATCACTGAGACCCCAGTAGGATAATCTAGGTGTGAGGCCCCTGCTAGATCAATACCCGGATCGGAAATGGTGTTAGTAGAAAAAACCAGGACTTTTATCTCCCTTTCCATAAAAGCCCCTTTAGCCTTCTCCTTTACGCACAAAGAGCCGCCAATAGCCGGCTTCCTCAATGCTTCCTAAAAATTCATGTCCAGCATTTTCCGCCCAGAGGGGGAGATCGTCATTGGTACCCTCATCCGAGGAAAGCACTTCCAAGATGGCCCCCGGGGGAAGGTCCGCAATGGCCCTTTTAGCCTCAAGAAGCGGCCCCGGACAGGCTTGACCCCTGGCGTCTACTACCTTGTCTGGCTTGATACTCTTGAGATCAACTTCACCCATGGCTTCCTCCTTAAATTATACTTTTGGCTAGGTTCTGGTTCTTTTCTCCCCTCAGACCAAATAATAGACCAAATAATCTAAGAAAATCGTTAATATTTGGATATAAAATTCCAAGAACAATGTCAAAGACCAAGAAGGCGGGTTTTAGCCCCCAAGAACTAATTGTTTCTAAGTTTCAGTTAATAAAAATTACTTGTGCCATAAATCTTCCCAAAATCGGCAATGCAGGAATGCATGAGCATCCTCTAATTTCGGTCCAGGAAATCTTTATCTCGAAAAGGACAGGTTTGTTTCGTATGGCAGCTCCCTAATGGTAGGGGTCTCTTTGCTCTACATCAACACGGTCAGGCCAAAACGTAAATCGATAATTTTACATAATGTACATTATCGGACGTCATTGATCGGGCGTTGTTGCCACAGCTTGGTGCTTGATTCTCCTTTTCCCTGTTGCTACATTAAATTGATAGCCGGCGTAGCTCAGCTGGTAGAGCAGCGGATTCGTAATCCGCAGGTCAGGGGTTCAAGTCCCCTCGCCGGCTCCATTTGATGGCCCGGGTGGCGGAATTGGTAGACGCAGGGGATTTAAAATCCCCTGGGGTTGCGCCCCGTGCCGGTTCGAGTCCGGCCCCGGGCACCAAGGATCCCACGAATATCAAACCTTTTGCAGGCAATCCTCAGGCAATTTTTCGGGTAGTCATCCTCGAAAATTTCCGGCCTGAACGAAATCGAGCTTGTGTCAGTTCAGATTATTAAGTGGCAGGGCGCATTATTTCAGCTGGCCGCCTGACGTTCCCGAAGACGGAGGCCAAGGGTCTCTATGAAGTTCGGATCAGAAAGAAGCCGGTTTTTGATCTCCTCAAAGAGTTCGTCTCTTTCCACGATGCGCCGCAAGGCGTCATTGATGAGAGTCTGGTATCCAATGCCCGTTTCCTCGGCCTTCTTCTTGAAGTATCTGACCACCGAAGGGTCAAGATTTATGGTCACTTTGATCTTCCGCCTTTTTAGTTTGGAAAAATCATACTCTGTTCTCATAGTAGAACCCCTCTTCGCTTGCGTAGGTTCTTTCGAGCCTTCTCCGGATCCCATTCAAATTGCATAACTCATTATACATACTTTTGACCATATATGTAAAATTCCTAAATGGAAAGAGATATGAAGATGGTTGCCGGGTAGGATAATAAGTTCTATAAAAGTAAAAAGCATTTTTGCCGGTTATGATGAAATTACCCGAGACGAAGCTTCCCCTTACCCAAAACGCTTTAATCGTCCTGGCGAGACGATACCTTATCCGCGACGAAAAGGACCAACCAGTGGAGACCCCTGAAGAAATGTTTCGCCGGGTAGCGCGCACGGTGGCCGCCGCAGATCGTCTCTATGACGAAAAAGCAGACCTGAAAGAGACCGAAGAACGCTTTTATCAACTGATGGCGAGCCTTGATTTCTTGCCCAATTCCCCCACGCTGATGAACGCAGGCCGGGAACTTGGCCAGCTTTCAGCCTGTTTTGTCCTGCCCATCGAAGATTCGCTGGAATCCATTTTTGAAACCCTCAAATATACCGCCCTTATCCATAAGTCAGGCGGAGGGACCGGGTTTTCTTTCTCTCGACTGAGGCCCAAGGGAGATATCGTCCGCACCACCCACGGGGTTTCAAGTGGCCCCGTCTCTTTCATGCAGGTCTACGACGCCGCCACCGAGGCCATCAAACAGGGAGGGACTCGCCGCGGGGCCAACATGGGGATCCTACGCGTGGACCACCCTGATATTGAAGAATTTATCGTGGTGAAAAGAGATCTCACCAAGCTCACCAATTTTAACATCTCGGTCGCCGTGACCGACACCTTTATGAAGGCCCTGGAAGAAGGCCAGGATTTTCCCCTCATCAACCCACGCAACGGGGAAGTGGTCAAAAGGGTTCCCGCCCGCCGCCTCTTTGATCTCCTGGTTGAAAACGCCTGGTTGCGGGGAGATCCGGGGATAATCTTCATCGACCGCATAAATGAGAAAAACCCTACCCCACACCTGGGAAAAATCGAGGCCACCAATCCGTGCGGGGAACAACCTCTACTCCCCTTTGAATCTTGCAATCTCGGCTCTATAAACCTGGCCCATTTTGTCAAAGACGGCGCTATAGACTTTGCCCGTTTGAGAGAAACCGTACACCTGGCCGTCCATTTCCTGGACAACGTAATAGACGTGAACCGTTTCCCCCTTCCTCAAATAGAAGAAACGACTAAGAAGACGCGAAAGATAGGCCTCGGGGTGATGGGGTTTGCCGACTTTTTGATCAAACTAGGAATCTCTTACGCCTCAGAGGAGGCCATAAAAGTGGCCGAAGAGGTCATGAGTTTTATATGCCAAGAATCATGTCTGGCTAGCGCCAAACTTGCGGAAAGCCGGGGCAATTTCCCGGCTTACAAAGGGAGCATTTGGGACTCACCCAAGACCCCTTATATGCGCAACGCCACCACTACCACTATCGCCCCTACGGGTTCCATTTCCATCATTGCGGGCTGCTCCTCAGGGATTGAACCCCTTTTCGCCGTGGCGTACGTGCGCAAGGTGCTTGACGGAACAGAACTCAAGGAAGTACACCCCCTCTTTAAAGAGGCCTTGCGCCGGGCCGGCATAGAGCCCCAAAAACAGGAAAAGATTATCGCCGAAGCCTTAAAGACGGGCTCCATCCAACACCTGGAAGAAGTCCCTGAAGAAATAAAAAAATTATTTGTTACCGCTTTTGACATCCCTCCCGAACAACATTTACGGATCCAGGCCGCCTTTCAACGCCACGTTCACAACGCGGTTTCCAAGACCATCAACTTCCCCGCCGAGGCCTCCCAGGAAGAAATACGCCGGGCCTACCTTCTGGCCCACCAATTGGGCCTTAAAGGCGTCACGGTTTACCGCTACGGGAGCAGGCCACGCCAGGTGCTGGTCTTGAAAAAAGAAGAAGGGGTGGTCCCGAGACCCCGGCCTAAAATCACCAAGGGCTTTACCCGTAAGATTCGCACCGGCTGCGGCAATCTTTACGTCACCGTGAACTGGGACGAAAAAGGCCTTTGCGAAGTATTCGCCACCATGGGCAAGGCAGGCGGATGCGCTTCCTGCCAGATAGAAGCCACCAGCCGCCTCATCTCTCTAGCCTTGCGCTCTGGCGTGGCCCCCCAGGCCATCATCAAACAACTCTCAGGTATCCGCTGCCCGGCCCCCACCTGGGAAGAGGGAAAACCCGTCCTTTCCTGCCCGGACGCCATCGCCAGAGTGCTTGCGGAGGCCATAAACGTCGAGATCAGGCCTGAAGAAAAACCCTCCCTCGGGCCCTGCCCGGAGTGCGGGGGCCCGCTTGAGATGGAATCCGGCTGCCTCTTGTGCCGTAGTTGCGGCTATTCTAAATGTGACTAGCCTTGAAAGGCGTCGGCTTTATAACGTGGCTGATTTCGCAGTCCGCTTTAAGGAGTTTCACCTTCTGCCCCATGAAGAGCCGGGCAATCCTTTCAAAAGACTCGGTCAGATCCGAAACGTAAATCTTGTGCTCCTCTCCGCGGGTGAGCTGGTCTAGTATGACAGGCTCTTTTTTCAGAAAGTCGGCCACCTGCTCCGCCACTTCTTCTGCCGGGTCTACCAGGGTCACCCTTTTGCCGGCCTTGGCCTGAATTATCGGCTTGAGCACGGGATAATGGGTGCAACCCAGCACCAGGGTGTCAATGCCCCGCATCTTGAGAGGGATCAAACATTTTTTCACAATACGTCTCGTCTCTGGCTTTTTAATCCATCCCTCTTCGACCAGGGGTACCAGTAAGGGACAGGCGTTACCGTAAACCTTAACTTCTTTATCTAACTCAGCTACTTTTCGTTGATAAATGCCACTTGAGATAGTGGCCCTAGTCCCTATCACCCCGATTATTTTCTTGCGCGTCACCTGGAGGGCTTTTTTTACCGACGGGGTCACCACCTCAAAGATAGGTACCTCGGGGAACCTCTGACGCAGGCTCTCGGTGGCCACGCTGGAGGCGGAATGGCAGGCGACAACGATGAGCTTGGCTCCGTGTTCCAGCAAAAATTCCGTATCCTGTATGGCGTAAGCGATGATGGTTTCAGGACTTTTGGTGCCGTAAGGAGTGCGGGCAGTATCACCAAAATAAATCAAACTGAGCCCTGGCAGTTTTTTTAAGAGCTCTTTGACGATGGTAAGCCCGCCGATGCCGGAATCAAAAACCCCTATCAACCCGACTCCCTCAGGAAAGGCAGAGGTCCTACGCGCAACCTAAGTTTTAGCAAACATTCTGGGCAAAAGGAGCTCGACTTCAGGTCTGTTTCGTAAAGGGAAAGGGAGGGATACATGACACAGTGGGGGTTAGGACACGGAGGTAACCCCATCATGTGCCCCAAGGCCCGGAGTATCTCTTTATAAAGTCTCTGGTAGAAGACTTCTTCGGGTTTTTCACCAAAAAGAAAATCCCGCAAACGCCCCACTGAGATTACCGCGGAACGGGCCTGAAAATGGGTCTCGCAGATCACCGAATTGCAATGGACGGAATAGAGTTCCACGTCCGTCAACCCCACTACGAAGTCCACGTTACCCGCCACTTCCCGGAGATAATCTATGATCAGATGGGCGAAGAAGCGTTTCCGGGCAGGGTTAAAGGCGGGCAAAGGGTAAGGGATGGGTTTGGCCAGCTCAATTTGGGCGATAAAGGCCTCTGCTAACTGGCCCATGAGCCGTTCAAGCCAGGGGCCCACCGCCTTCCCTACCGGCACGATCAGGATACGCGGCCTTCTCATCCTCGCCTCCCCTTCCTTTCTACCACGGCCTAAAAGCAGCGCCAACAAGAAAGACTGCCAAAAATAGCCATTGGGAAAGACAAAGGGTGGCCCCCAAAAGGTCGCCGGTAAGGCCCCCGAAATGCCTTGCGCATTTGCGGCGCAACCACCAGACCAAAAGCATGGTGGCCCCGCTGGCCAGGGGGGCGTAGTAAATGAGGGGCAGCCAGCCTATCTGGGTCAGCATGATCCTACGACGTGCACCCTGCAAAAAGAGAAAACCAAGCCCTTCCTTTTTGGCTGGCGATCCTAGGAGGGCCATCAAGGCCAGGGCTTCACGCCCCACCAGGGCACGAGCCCAAAGGGCCGTCAGCATTTTTTGCTGCAGGAGCGCTCTCA